>DATBDJ010000014.1:0-123965 GCA_036269995.1 Candidatus Udaeobacter sp. | reverse complement strand
CGATTTATTTTCCTCGGCTGAGGTTATTCGATTCGGCGCCGTGTAGCGACCGAGGAAAAATAACCCAACCGATACAAACACGCCGGCGACCACGACATAAAGCCAGGCACGTTTTTTGTGGGACGGCCTTGCGGGTGCTCTATCGAATTCCTCGGTTCGCTTGATTCCTTCCGGCGTCAGCTCGAATGCCCACGCCAACCCAAGCGCAATGGGCAGACCCATTATAATCAGCAGAACAAGCAAACGAATGATCCAGTTCGGAATGGCGAAAACGGGCAAGACCTGCGCCAGGCCCTGAGCGAGAGCCCAGCCCGCAATGGCGTACGCAACTGCGACCTTGTAAACGTTGCGCCGCTTCAGTTCGGCAAAGAACTGCCGGAGGTTCATGGCACGATCAACGTGCACCGCGCCTCAGCTTCGTGCCAGTTCCTCCGGGAACGCGTGCCTGAAGCCGACTCAGGCCGGGAGAGCGCTTAAAAATCTAGTCGCCTCATTGGCCCTTTTAGCTAAGAAATTCTGCCAGCGGCTCCATCGGCTTGATGTGCCCGCAGAAAATTTTGAAAGCGGCCAGAATCGGCACGGCTAAAATAATTCCGACAATTCCCCACATCCAGCCCCAGAAAGTGAGCGAGAGCAGGATGATCACAGGGTTTAACGTCAGAGAACGTCCCATGATCCATGGGGTAATAAAACTCCCCTCCAATGTGCCGAGGGCGAGGTAGACGGCAGGAAAAATGCAGGCGTATCCCAGGCTGTCGAAGCTCAAAGTAGCCCCAATAGTCATGCAGATGATCCCTGTGAAAGCGCCAAGGTAAGGAACGAAATTCAGCAGCGCCACCATCACGCCCCACATCACCGGGTTGCGCAGACCGAGCAGGCCAACAGCGGTTCCGACGGCCAATCCGAGGCAGGCATTAATTGCCGTGATTGTAAATAGATAGCGCGAGACCTGGGATTCGATGTCCTGCGCGATGCCGACGGCCGTCTTCTTATCTGAGAGCGTGGGTAGCAACTTGACTAGCTTGGCGATGAAGACTTGGTCATAGACAAGCAGGAAATACAGCAGAATCACCAGGAAAACAGCGCTGGCGATAAATTCCGGTGTGCGCGTGACAAACGTTTCGGTGATGGGATGCCGCTTCACTTCGACGGCCTTAGTCTCCGCATTAGTTGTGGCAAGCTTCTCGATTTCGCCGGTGGCCTGTGTGACTTGGGCAACCGATTTCTTTACGGGCATGAGCTTGTGTTGCAGTTCCGCAAAACCAGCCGGTCCTTTCTCAAGCCATCCCGCCGTGGGAGTGGCCAGCGCTGAGATTCCCCAACCTACAAGTGCAAGAAGTCCGAGAAGAATAAACGCGGAGCTCACCGCCAGCGGAACCTTCAATGTAGCGAGTCCACGCACTATCGGCCTTAACAGATAGCTAAGCATCAGTGCGAGAATCACCGGCAGCAGGACGGAACGCATGAAATAAATTGTGTAGAAGACCGCCAGAATGAATAGACCAGTGAGGGCGATCGATCTGAGATCGAAAGGTTGCTCCGACAGTTCAGCGACGCGTGATCGAGCGCGCGATTCAACCTTCTCCGCTTCGCGATCTTCATCGGACGCGTCGCTGCGCGATTCGATCTTTACCGCGGGCAGACTCATCGAGGTTGATGAAGCGGACGGCATTCCAAGCGACAGGAAAGGTGAGGCAACGGAGGAATGAGGATACTTCCAATTGGTTCTGTTGGTAACATACGGAATTGCCGTCAGAATCGTGTCCCAAAAACAAATATCTGGATGTTGTGACCCGGCAAACACCAATCGCAAGACGGCAAGCTCTCAGTTGGATGAATGTGATTCGGAGATTGAACGAGATTTAGGTCTATCGGCGCCGCTGGATTGACAACTCGCCTCGAATCATAAACCAAAGGAGAGGAGATTATATGTCACGAAAACCAACTGAATCGAAGCGGCTACTGTCACACATCATCGCGGAGTGGGCTTGCGCGCTGAAATACGAGCATCTTTCGCCAGAGGCGATTCTGGCTGCAAAATTGTTTTGGTTTGATTCCATCGGCTGCGCGCTCGGCGGCAGTCAGCAGGAGGATGCAAAGATCTTGCTGAACCATTACCGCGCAATGGGCGGGAGCAATGGAAAAGCCACCGCATTGGTTTCCGGCTTCAAAACGAACCCGGTCGACGCAGCATTCATGAATGGCCACATGATTCGCGCGATGGATTACAACGACATCTATTGGAAGGCCGACCCGTGCCATCCGAGCGACCTCATCGCCGCGCCGCTGGCGCTCTGCGAAAGCGAAGGATTGAGCGGCAAAGATCTGATTCTGGCCACGATCATCGCCTACGAAATTGAAATGCGGCTTTGCGAAATCGGGCGGCCGGGAGTGCGCGAATACGGCTGGCATCATGCAACGTTGAGCGCGTTCGCGGCACCGGTTGCCGCCGGGCGCGTGCTCAATCTCACGCGCGAGCAAATGGTGTCAGCCATTGGTATCAGCGCCGCACGAACTTTTTGCCCGGGGGCGGTCACGGCCGGGAAATTGACCAACATGAAGAACAC
This sequence comes from Candidatus Udaeobacter sp., assembly GCA_036269995.1. Classification (GTDB taxonomy): domain Bacteria; phylum Verrucomicrobiota; class Verrucomicrobiia; order Chthoniobacterales; family UBA10450; genus Udaeobacter. The sequence continues at coordinate 121,398 of DATBDJ010000014.1, read as the reverse complement.
CGTCGATCCATGGGCCGGTCGCATGGGCGCCGAGAGCGCTTTGCTCGCGCGCGAAGGATTCTCCGGACCCGAGCACATGATTGATGGCAAGGAAGGTCTGTTCGCGGTGTTCAGTCATGTGCAATACAAGGGACAACCAGCAAGTTTTGACGGCGAAGCTCTGGTCAAAGATTTGCCGGCATCGCCGAAGTCGCCTTATCGAATTCTCGATTGCGGGATGAAGAGCTTTCCAATCGAGGCGCTTAGTCACGCGCCGCTGACGGCGATGATGAAAACCGTCAACGAGAACAAGATCAAGGCCAACGACGTGAAAGAGATCAAAGTCGAAGTAATCGCACGCGCCGCGGATATTCTTGGCGATCCCCACAAGTATCGACCCGACTCGAAGGAAACCGCTGATCATTCACTGCCTTACTGCATGGCGGTCGGACTTGTCGACGGCATGGTGACGCCGCTTCAGTTCAAGGAGCAACGCGTCCTGGACAAATCGCTTATCCCGATCATGGACAAGATAAAAGTAGTCGCGAACGAGGAGTTCGAAGCGCTTTTTCCAAAATTCCAGCCGAGCCGCGTGACCATCACGACAAGTGATGGCAAGCAGTACTCCACGCGAGTCGATGTGCCCAAGGGCGATCCGCGGGATCCAATGACCGAAGAGGAAATTGCAGTGAAATTCAACGCGCTCGGCGGCGACGTGATTGGAAAAGAGCGATGCGAGAAATTGCGGAAGTGCATCATGAACATCGACGCTGCCGGCACTGTTGACGAACTTCTGGAACTAACAATGACGAACCACGAATGACGAAGGGAGCCCGAATGTTCAAATGACGAAAACCCGCTGGCCAATTTGTTTGGTCAATCGGACTTCGTCATTCATTAGACATTCGTCATTTTGATCAGGCCGTGCCGCTTCCCTCGCCTGCTCCAAACTGGATTCCCTGCGCCAGCGGCAGCTCGGTTGAGAAATTGATCGTGTTCGTCTGACGCCGCATATAGTACTTCCAACAATCGCTGCCGCTTTCACGCCCGCCGCCAGTTTGCTTTTCGCCGCCGAACGCGCCGCCGATTTCCGCGCCGCTCGTGCCAGTATTTACGTTGGCAATTCCGCAATCGCTCCCGACGGCGCTGACGAATTTTTCCGCTTCGCGCACATCGTTCGTGAAAATCGATGAGGTCAACCCTTGCGGCACATTATTATGAATCGCCATCGCCTCGTCGAAGTCGCGATACGTCATCAGGTAAAGCAATGGCCCGAAAGTTTCGTGTTTCACGATTTCGAAATCTGGTTTCGCAGCAGCAAGACACGGCTTCATGTAAGCGTCGCCGGGAACCGTGAGCCGCTCGCCGCCATAAAGTACCTGGCCGCCTTCATCTTTTAAGCGCTGGATGGAATCTTGCACGGTGTCGACAGCCTGCCTGTCGATCAGAGGACCCATAACGGTCTTGTTATCAAGTGGGTTCCCAATCGGTAGCGTTTTATAACCGTTAAGGAGTTTATCGCGGACCTTCGATGCAACTGACTCGTGCATGATGACCCGACGTGTCGAAGTACAACGTTGTCCCGCTGTACCCACGGCGCCGAAAAAGATCGATTGCACCGCCATCTCCAGGTCGCCGCTCGGCGTGACGATCAGCGCATTGTTGCCGCCGAGTTCCAGAATCGTTCGACCCAGCCGTCCGTTAACCGCTTTGGCGACATGAAATCCCATATTGGTCGAGCCGGTAGCCGATACCAACGGAATGTGCGGATCGTCTGCCAGTTTTTGGCCCACCGTTTTACGATCGCCCACCAGCAGGGTAAAGATCGCCGGGTCAGCACCAGTTTCGCCACAGACGCGCTCGGCAATTTTGGTGACCGCGATTGCGGTGAGCGGCGTCTTTTCCGACGGCTTCCAAATCGTTGCGTCACCGCACACTGCAGCGAGCGCCGCATTCCAAGACCAAACTGCGACCGGAAAGTTGAACGCGGTAATCACCGCGACGACACCGAGTGGATGCCACTGTTCCATCAAACGGTGGCTCGCACGTTCCGATTGAATCGTTAGGCCGTAAAGCATTCGCGATTGGCCGACGGCGAAATCGCAAATGTCGATCATTTCCTGCACTTCGCCTTCGCCCTCAGCAATGATTTTCCCCGTCTCCAGCGTCACAAGCTGGCCGAGCTCATGTTTGAGCTCACGCAACGCGTTGCCGAGGCGACGAACCGTCTCGCCGCGCACCGGCCCGGGTGTGACGCGCCATTTCAGAAAGGCTTCGTGCGCACGCGAAACTGCTTGGTTGTAATCGTCGTCGGAAGCGGTGCGGATGCCGGCGAGCCGCCGCCCGTCGATCGGCGAAATTTTGTCAATCATCGCGCCACCGCCGCGCCATTCGCCATCGAACACGCCGGCGTTATCGTCTGTGAGACCCAGTTTTTCCAGAGGTGTTTTCATAAACAATAAAATACTGTCATTCTGAGCGGAGCGAAGAATCTCAGATCAGTTCCTCCACCTTGTACGGGCGGTCATACACATTTGGCTGCTGTTCCCAGTCGTCGCTCAAGTCGAGCCAGCGTGGATTCGTTTGCTCAATAAGAGCAATTTTCCTACTGCGGCGCCAACTCTTGATCTCTTCTCGCACGCGATCGCGTCGTTGACGTTGCGAAAGTGCTCAAGCCATACAAGGCGGTGTAGACGGTAGCGCATCGTAAAACCTTCCACCTCTCCGTACCGATGCTGGTACAAACGGCGATTAATGTTGTTTGTGATTCCGATGTACAATGTTGCGCAATGCTTGTTCGTAAGAATGTACACCCAGTAATCGTGGTTGCGCATCCGTCTCGAAAACAGTCAGAGATGTTTCGCTTCGCTCAACATGACAGGATTACACGCTTCAGCCCTTCGACCTTCATCACTTGCGTCGCTGCCGACAATATTTGCGCATCAATTCCGTCGCTTCGTCGATCACTTCCGCAGTGATATCCAGCGCCGGACGAAACCGGACCGAATTCTCGCCGGAGCGAAGCGTAAGAACGCCCAGGTCGAAGAAGCCGTGCCAGAATTCTTCACGCGTCTTTGCATCCGGAAGATCGAAGGCGAGAAAAACTCCGCGGCCGCGCGCAGCGGAAATCAGCGGTTCTTCCGTTTGCAGATTGCGCAGTTGATCGAGAAAATAGGCGCCCACTTTGGCGGCGTTCTCAACCAGACGTTTCTCCTCGATAATGCGCAGATAATGCGTCGAGCGCACCATATCGGTGAAGTTTCCGCCCCATGTTGAGTTTAAACGGCTGGGTAAGCGAAACGCGTTGTCTTTCACTTCATCGATGCGCGGGCCTGCCATCACACCACAGACCTGCGCTTTTTTCCCGAACGCCACTAGGTCGGGCAAGACATCGAAATGTTGGCAGCACCAATTGCGGCCGGTGGCGCCCATGCCGCATTGCACTTCGTCGAAAATCAGCAGAATGTCGTTTTCGTCGGAAATTTTTCGCAGTTTTTGCAGCCATTCACCGCGAAAATGATTGTCGCCCCCCTCGCCCTGGATCGGCTCGATGATGATGGCGCAAATGTCGATGTTGCGTTGTTCGATGAAATCGCGGATCTCGCGCTCGGCTTTTTGTTCGCGCTCGATCACGTCCGCTTCGCGTTTCGATTCCGGAAGCGAAAAATCAATGGAAGGACACGAGACGCGGGGCCAATCGAATTTCGCAAACAAATCCGTCTTACGCGGATCGGTATTCGTCAGGCTCATCGTGTAACCCGTCCGCCCGTGAAACGCATGCCTGAAATGCAAAACTTGGGTGCCGCGTTCGCCGTGACCCGCGGCCATGTTCTTGCGCACCTTCCAATCCATCGCTGCCTTCAAACAATTCTCCACTGCTAGCGCGCCGCCCTCGATGAACAGATAATGCTGGAGCGGCGGTAACCCGACGACGCGCTCAAACGTGGCGACAAATTCAGCATAGCCACCCGAGTAAATATCCGAGTTGGCAATCTTCACTTTCGCTGCGCGTGCAAGATCGCGTCGCACTTCTGGTTCGTCGAAGTGCGGATGGTTAAATCCGACCGGCATCGACCCAAAAAAACCGTAGAAGTCTATCAGTCGGCGGTCACCGACCGCGTTGTACAAGTACGAGCCGTGGCTTTTGTCGAGATCCATGACGATCTTAAACCCGTCCAGCAAGACATGCCGCTCGATCGTCTGCAGAATTTTCGCAGGCGCCATTCTGTTTTGTTTTTCGCTCTTGGGGGCCCGGTTTCGGCTCAAAGGTTTCTCCGCGAGGACGGGTGCGATACTCATTGTTGAGATTAGCTTTGACGAACGGCCCGGTCAACAAAGCGACCCTATACCAAACGTTGAATTCTCCGATTTGGAACGATTTTCGACCTCCACGCCGCACCCATCGCCTCACCCGTGGCCGTTAGCACAGCTGTAGGTAAATCGCAGCAGCCAGGTAACTCCGGAAGTGCGTGAGTCGGATACAACCCGGTAACAGACCGCAGTTGTAGCCGGCTCGCTGTGTCGAGGCGAACACAAACACGGCGACACAGCACCGTCGCTACAGTTTACACAATGCCGTCGCGCAGCAGCTCGTGTTTTCCGGCGAGTAACTCCTGCACGAGATCGTAGCCGCGCTTGTCTACATTTTGTGATGTGCCAGCAAAATGGTGATCGATCCTTGTTCGCGCGGAGCGGCAGAAATAATCTGCGACGGAAAGAATTTCATCAGCCGGTTTGCCCTGGCCGAGCAACCATTGCGCATAGGAACACGTCGCGCTGATCGCGAACAGCTCGGTCGCGGCTCCGACAAATCGCGCGAGCAGCAATTGTTCCCGGTCGAGTTTCGGACCAAAGCGCGCCATCGCATGAAACAACCCGCGAGCCAGCCGTTTGCTCGTCCGCGCTGCGTAGTTGACGTGGCCCCCGAGTGTTTCGTGCAGATTGTCGATCTTACCCGCTCCGTTTGGCACCCACTGGCGCGGATACCAGCCGGCATAAAATCTTCCAGAACTGAAGACGGCTTTCGCGCGCTCGGACATCGGAAGCTGCGTGTTGAAAATCGCGCCGCCCACCTTTAGATGCGGATCGAGCGCTTCCCGCGCGATGAACAGCCGCATGATCTCGCTGGAGCCTTCGAAAATTGTGTTCACGCGGCAATCCCGCAAAAATCTTTCCACCGCGATGGGCGGCTCGCCGCGCCCGGCTAATGAATGCGCTGTCTCGTACCCGCGACCGCCGCGGACTTGCATCGTTTCATCGGCAATTCGCCACGTCGTCTCCGTTGCCCACATTTTGCACATGGCGGTCTCGATTCGCAGGTCGCCCACTTTGCGGTCGAGCAACGACGACGTGAGAAACGTCATTGCTTCCATGGCAAAAACGTTTCCCGCCATCTCGGCAATTTTTCCGGCAATGGCGGCGTGTTTGCCGATGGGCACGCCCCATTGAATGCGTTCGCCCGCCCATTTTCGTGAGATCTCCAGCAGCCGTTTTGAAAGCCCGACACATGCAGCGGGCAGCGTAAGGCGACCCGTGTTCAACGTCGTGAGCGCAACCTTCAATCCTGCGCCTTCTTTAAAAATAATGTTCTCTCGCGGAACGTGCACGTTCGTGAACTTCACGACAGCGTTATAAAGAGCGCGCAGCCCCATGAAGCGGCAGCGATAGGCGATCTCGAGCCCGGGCGTATCGACATCTACAATGAAGGCACTGATTTGCTTGCGCTCTTTGCCGCCCACCATCTTCGACGGCGTGCGCGCCATCACAACCAGCACGCCCGCCTTTACTCCGTTGGTGCACCAAAGTTTTTCGCCGTTCAGAACGAACTCCGAACAGTCTGCACTTGGCTGAGCTTTCAAACTCAGTGTTGCCGGGTCGGAGCCTGCGTGGACTTCAGTCAGGGCGAATGCGGAGATCTCGCCGCCTGCCACGCGCGGCAGATATTTTTGTTTCTGCTCTTCGGTCCCGAACAACAACAGCGGCTGCGCGACACCGATTGATTGATGCGCAGAAACAAGCGCGGCGACGTTTCCATCCCAGCTGCCGAGCAAAACCGCCGCGCGCCCGTAATTGGATTGCGATAGACCGAGGCCGCCGTACTTCTTCGGAACTTTGATGCCAAAGGCGCCGATCTCCGCGAGTCCCTTGAAATTTTCCGGCGGAATTTCCCCGGTGCGATCGATCTCGTCCGGATCGACATGTTCGCGCAGATAACTCTCGAGCTTGCGAACGAAATCTTCGCCCGCAGCGCGATCTTCGGCAGTCTGGGCGGGATATGGATGGATCCGATTAAAATCATAGCGCCCGACGAAGAGGTTGCTGGCGAAACTGCCCCGGTCCTCCAGCGGATCGCGCGCGGCCTCGGCCAGCTCGAGCGCTTCGCGCTGACCTTTCGACATCTTCGAAGTGTCGATGACAGCCGCAGGCACCGGCCTTTCCGGCTTCGCGCTCGTTTCTTCAGCGATTTGTTTTTCGGGCGCTTCGAGTGGGCTTTTCATAGCTTCGCGCCGCTAAATCGTTAAATCGTTAAATCGCAGACCCGATGTAACGATGTAACGTTTTAACGAATCACGGTGATTCATTTATTGGTCATTCCCGATAAAATTTTGTGCCATCACGCGCATGCTTTTTCAAAATCTCGCACGGTAAAAACTTCTCCTCGGTTCGCGCCAGCTGTTCCATTTCTTTAACGGCATTTTTCAAACCGAGGTGTTCGGCGAATCGAAGTGGCCCGCCACGGAACGGAGCGAAACCTGTCCCCAAAATCATCCCGTAATCGGCGTCCGCCGCCGAATCGACAACCTTCTCCTCCACACATCGCGCAGCTTCGTTGACCATCAGTAAAATAAGGCGCCGCGCCAGATCTTCTTCATCCAAGCGCAACCGCGGATCGCGATGCCAATCCGGTGGGATGTTCGGACCTTCGCCGCCTTCTGGTTCACCATGCAAGCCACGTCTCCACTCAATCAGCGATTCGCTAGGTGTTTGTGTCTTGCCGTCGTATGTGTAAAACCCGGCGCCGGTTTTTCGCCCGAGCATCTCACGATCGCGGAGCCACAGGAGAACAGCGGGAACGTGATCACGCCGTCCGTACGCTTTCTCGAGCGTATTCGCGATGTCGATGGTGATATCTACACCGATTTCGTCGATCAAGCGTAATGGACCCATCGGCATGCCCCATTGTAGAAGCGCATTGTCGACCTTTGCCGGGTGCAAGCCGCTCTCAAAAAGCTCTGCCGCATCGAGCAGGTAAGGAAACAAAACCCGGTTTACCAGAAAACCCGGGCTGTCGCGCACGATTACCGGCAGTTTTCCGATCTGTCGCGCAAACGATAGCGTGCGCTCGCGCGTGTTGTCGGACGTTTGTTTTGCAATAACAACTTCCACAAGTTTCATCCGGCTCACCGGATTGAAAAAATGCATTCCGATCACGTGCTCCGGCGAAACCGTTAAATCCGCCAGCGTGCTGACCGACAGCGCTGAAGTATTGGTAGCAACAATCGTTTTCGGCCCCGCTTCCATGGCCAGTTCACGAAAGACTTCCTTCTTGACCTGCATGTTTTCAAAGGCGGCCTCGATGACGATTTGCACGTCGCGCAGTTCCATGGGGGCAGTCGACGCCACAATGCGCGCGCGGCCTTCACTTGCTCGTTCCGGCGTCATTAGTCCACGCTTCACTGCGTTCGCGTAGGTTTTTTCGATGTTGGCCAGACCGCGATCGATCTGCTTGGACCCCACGTCCCGGAGAATTACGCTGACGCCGCGAGAGCTGAGCCATTGCGCGATTCCCGAACCCATTACCCCGGCGCCGATGACAGCGGCGTGAATTATTTTGTCAGCGGGGGTTTTCGACGGCGCGCCTTTCTTGTACTTCTCAGCGAGGAAGAAATTGCGGATTAGATTCTGCGTCGATTCCGTTTCGCCAAGCTCAACAATTGCGTCCAACTCGAGCCTCGACGACTCCTCCGCAGATATCGACAAGGTCTTGTTGATGACTTGATAAGCACGTTCTGGTGCGGCGTTTCCATGTTGGTTTGGAGGGGGGAGTTCCTGTGACGCCGGGCTCGCGGGAGCTCGCCCCTCAATTTTTCGTTTGCCCGCGCGCAGCTTGTCGCGCGCCACATCGAGAAGCTGATCGCCCGCCGCAATGTCGTCGATCAGCCCCAGCTTCAGAGCTTCTTGCGCGGAATAGAGTTTCCCGTTCAAAATCACTTCAGCTGCCTTTTCATTCCCGATCAAACGTGCAAGGCGTGTGCAACCGCCCCACGCCGGGATCAAACCGAGAGTTGTTTCCGGCAGGCCAATCTTGGTCGCCGGATCGTCGGTGGCGATCCGATAATCGCAAGCCAACGCGACCTCGTACCCGCCGCCAGCCGCAGCACCGTGGATCGCAGCAACTGTTGGAACTCTCAGATCGGCAATTCGATTAAAAATTCGTTGCCCTTTAGCGATGAATGCGCGCATTTCGCCGCTTTGCGCCTGTTCCGCAAGCGTCTTCAAGTCAGCGCCGGCAATGAAGATTGATTTTTTCGCCGAAGCGATGATCAACCCGCGCACCGAAGCGTCGTTTTCGAGGAAATCGAGATGCTCGCTCAGTTGATCAAGCGTGGCCTCGTCGAAAATATTCGCGCCGGATTTCGCGCGATCGAACGTCATTACGCAAATGTGGTCGTCGCCGATTTCGCGGCGAATCATTGGGGCTGTCGCAACCGCAGGCATAGAAAATATCTTGGCTCTTTTTTGCCCAATTCCAAGCGGAGAAGAAGTCCGTGCCGCCGAAGGAACAATTTAAAAATTCCTCGACTTCGCTGGGAATGACAAGAAGAAGGTTTCGACCCCAGCACTCCGTAGCTCCTTCTTGCTCCGTTGCCTTGGCCAACCGCTAGTGTTAGAAACGCGGCGTGGTCGGCAAAATTCTAGAACCCGAAATCAGGAGCTTGATCGAAGCGCGTGACTTCGGCGCGCTGCGAGAGGTGTTTCGTGAATGGCCGCCAGCCGATGTTGCAGAGGTAATCCTCGACCTTCCGGAAGACGAACAGGTCATTATCTTTCGCGTTCTGCCGCACGCGCTGGCAGCCGACGTTTTTGAATATCTCGATTTCGAGGCGCAAGAGCAGCTGTTGCGCGCCATGGCTCACGAGCAGGTCGGCGCGATTTTGAACGAGATGGCGCCGGACGATCGCACGGCGCTGCTGGAAGAATTACCAAGCGCAGCCGCGCGACAGCTGATCCGATTGCTTACCCCAGAGGAACGCCACGTCGCCACGGCGCTGCTTGGCTATCCAGAAGACAGCGTAGGCCGTTTAATGACGCCGGATTTCATCGCAGTGCACGAGGATTGGTCTGTGCAGCAAGTGCTCGATTACATCCGCGATCACGGGCGTGATCGCGAAACGCTGAACTTCGTGTATGTGGTCGATGATCGCGGCAAATTGATCGACGACGTGCGCATCCGTGAGTTTCTGCTCCGGCCGCTCACAGCAAAAGTGAGCGAGATTCGGGACGAAAACTTCGTGGCGTTGAACGCGACCGATTCACAACAGGACGCGTTGAACATCTTCCGCAGGTACGACCGCGCCGCGTTGCCGGTGGTCGATTCCGGCGGGGTGCTGGTCGGCATCGTAACAAGCGACGACATGCTCGACGTCGCCGAGGAAGAAGCGACCGAAGACATCCAAAAGTTCGGCGGAATGGAAGCACTGGATGAGCCGTACATGCGAATGCCGCTATGGCGAATGGTGCGCAAGCGTGCTGGCTGGCTGATAATTTTGTTCCTGGGAGAAATGCTGACTGCGACTGCGATGGCGAATTATCAGGAAGAATTGGCCAAAGCACTTGTGCTGGCTTTATTTTTGCCCCTGATCGTCTCGAGCGGCGGCAACTCCGGTTCGCAAGCGTCCACTCTGATGATTCGCGCCATGGCGCTGGGTGAAGTGAACCTGCGCGATTGGTGGCGGGTGATGGGTCGCGAAGTGCAAGCCGGTCTCATGTTAGGCGGAATCCTCGGAGCGATCGGCGTCGTGCGCGTCGGTGCCTGGGCCATGATCTTGGAACAATATTTTCATCGACAACCATACGGTCCACACTGGCCCCTCGTCGCGCTTACTGTCGGCATTGCGCTCGTCGGCGTTGTGCTGTGGGGAACGCTTTCCGGGTCGATGCTTCCCTTTCTTCTGCGCAGAATCGGAGCCGACCCGGCGACATCATCCGCACCTTTTGTCGCCACACTGGTCGATGTGACCGGATTAATAATCTATTTCAGCATTGCGCTGGTGATCATGCGCGGTGTGCTGCTGTAGCCGCGCACATCGACCGCGGCTACGCGGTCGCGGCATACCTTCATTTAGCCACCCTCATTAACACCGGCCTTCGAGGCCGGTGAGGCCACGACGCAGCGCACGCAAAGCCGTTTAAACGGCTTGAATCCCCGTCTCTGGTGGACACACCGGCGTGAACGCCTGTGTTAATGAGAGCTTGAATCTAATATGCTTCGCAGCGCCTACAAGTGATCCAGCTCTTCGATCACTTTCTCCATGCCGCTGACCACGAGCGTGAAGCGGTCGTAGTCGAGTTTGTCGGGTGTATCAGTCGACGAATGATAATCCGGGTAGCGAAATGGTGCGGTGTCTGTGACCATGATTCCGGGGTAACCGTGCGACCAGAATGAACGTTGATCGGACCAGCTCACACCGGGGATGAACGCGGGAAGTGCTGCGCCTTCCGAGGGAACCTTTGCATGTTTGCGAAAGAGACCGATCACGCGACGGAGAAGAGCTCGTGATTGAACGTTGCTCACGAATCCAATGAAGTTTCCCACTTTCGGGTAGAAGATGCCCAGGCCCGGCGACGGGTAAGTTTGCGAATTTGGTGCATCGGAAAAGTAGCCGATCGTTTCGAGGCTGATCATGGCGGAAATCTTATCGCCACGCGCTTTGCAGCGGCCGGCGTAAATGGAGCTTCCCATTTCACCGGATAAAAAATACGGCGGCTCCTCGTTCACAAACGCAACGAAACGGATAGTGTGTTTCATATTTGTTCCGGCAGCACGGCGCGCCAAGGCGAGCAGCGCGGCGCAGCCGCTTCCGTTGTCATTCGCCCCCGGCGAGCCGAACACGGAATCGTAATGCGCACCGATCAAAAGAATGCTGCGATCTGCGCCGGGAATCTCCGCTTCTATGTTGTGGCAGGCCTGGCCACGCAAATCGTAGCTGTCCCGCCGCGGATGAAAACCGGCGCGCGAAAAAGAATCGTCGATAAAATCGGCGGCGGCATTCAGCTGTTGGTAATGCGACATGTTTCGCTCGCCGATTTCTCCCGCCAATTTTTGCACATCAGCACGTAGCTCTTCGCGCAGCTTAACCTCGTCAGGCGATAGCGGTCCCGGCTTCGAAATATTTTTGCCGGGCATTCTCATTCCAAACCACCAGAGTAACGCCAGAATCGCGGCGACGGCGATGGCAATGCGCAGCGCACCGAAGAGAATTTTGTTGAACACAGAAGCAATCAACTACGGCGCGAGCGCGCGCGAAAGGACTTCGCACCCGATCAGAAAAGGGGAGCGCGAGCATTCTGCTCGCTCCCGCCGGCATGTTGCCGACGGCGGGCAACTCGCACAACGGCTTCGATACGTCGCAATCGCTGTTGGCATCTCGCGCGCATGATCGCTTCAGCGCGAGATTCGATACGTTTAGGCGATTTTTTTGCGAAATTGCAACGCGCAGACAATGAACAGCAAGTTCGACATCACAATTAGAACGAGAAGGTTGGGCCAATACTCGAGGAAATTTGCGCCGCGCAAAATAATGGCGCGCATGAGCGCAATGAAATAGGTCGTCGGGAACAGCGCGCCGAGCGCATAAAAAATCCACGGCATGGTTTCCCGCGGAAAGATAAATCCGGAAAAGAAAACGCTCGGCAGCAGGAACACCATCGACATCTGCAGCGCCTGCATCTGGTTCTCTGCCTTTGTTCCGACGAACAAACCGAGACTGAGCAGCGCGAAAACGTACACCACTGTGCAAAAGACCATCGCGAAGACGTTTCCTTCGATTGGCACAAAAAAGACGAAGCGCATGATCGTGAACAAAACCAACGCCATCGCCATACCGATGCACAGATATGGAACCAGTTTCCCGAGCATCAGTCCCGCGCGACTCAATGGACTGACCAACAATTGCTCCAGAGTGCCGCGCTCCCGTTCGCGCACCAGCGCCATGGCGGCAGCTACTGTCGTGCCGATTTGCAACACAACGCCGATGACCCCCGGCACAAAAAAATTTGGCGCACGCATCGCGGGGTTGTAAAGCATTTGAGGACGAACGTCGACCGGCATCCCTTCCCGCCCGGTTTCACGCAAAAGTGACTCCATCGACTGCGTCAACGCCACGCCGAGTCCGGTCTGAAGCGCTTGGAGCGCCGTCGTGGAATTGGATCCGTCGACGAGCAATTGCACCTGCGCGGAATGACCTGCCAGCAGGTCGCGTGTGAAATTTGGCGGGATATCGAGAGCAGCGTACGCGCGGCCTTTGCGCATCTCGCTCTTGAGTTGCTCCAGATTTTGCACTTCACCCACTACGCGAAACGACTGTGAATTTACGAACCGATCGATCAACTGGCGGCTTTCGACCGTACGATCTTGATTGAGAACGAGCATCGCCATGTGTTTCACATCATTGTCGAGGGCGTACCCGAACGCGATCATCTCAATCAGCGGCGGGAAGAAAAAGAAAAACAGCGTCAGCGGATCGCGCCAGACGACGATAAATTCCTTGAACAAGATGGCGCTCAGCCCACGAAATGGTTTGTGTTTCATGGCTGCGCTGCGCTCCGCCGCATTGAACTGTTAAAACGCTGAACCGTTGAATCGGCGTTGTTAACATCGCCGGTTCGCCCTCTCGCACTGTCGCCGAGTCGCGTAAACATCATGCTGCTTTTCGTTCAGCTGCGTGCTTGTTGGAAAGCTCGACAAATACGTCCTCGAGCGATGGACCCATTTCGTGTATCTCGGCATGGCTCACGCCGACTTTGCGCAACTGTTCCTCGATCTGCGCGTGTTTGACATTGTCATCGACGAGCAAATGCATCGATTGACCGAACACCGTGGCGCTGCGCACGCCAGGCATCTCGTGCATGGCGTGCAGTGCCGTTGTCACGTGATCGCAGATCACATCGAGACGGCGCGTTCCCGGCGGATTCACTTCCGGCAATCGTTTCAGGTCGTCCGGCTCGCCGCAGACGATCAATTTCGACATGTAAATGTAGCCGACGTGATCGCAGCGTTCTGCTTCATCCATGTAATGAGTGGTGACGAAAAGGGTCATGCCTTTGCCGGCGAACTGGAACAGCAAGTCCCATAACTCGCGACGCGCGACCGGGTCGATACCGGCGGTAGGCTCGTCGAGAAACAGCACACTCGGCCGATGCATCAGTGAGCAAGCCATCGCGAGACGTTGGCGCCAGCCGCCGGAAAGCTGGGCAGCGCGTCTATCGATGTACGGCTCGAGATGCGTCGTTGCGATCATTTCATCCCGGCGCTGATTTAATTCGCGGCCGCTCAGGCCATAAAGTTTTCCGGCGAAGATCAGGTTCTCGTTCACCGTCAGCTCATCGTACAACGAAAATTTTTGCGACATGTAACCGATCAATTCCTTGATCGGCTCCAAATCACGCACGATATCATGGCCGCCGATGCGTGCCGTGCCCTCGCTTGGCTCCAGAATTCCGCAGAGCATCCGGATCATCGTGGTTTTTCCAGAACCGTTCGGACCGAGAAAGCCGAAAATCGACCCTTTTCCGACCGAAAACGAAACGTGATCGACCGCAGTGAATGTGCCGAAGCGCTTGGTTAATCCCTCGCACTGGATCATCGGTTCCATGGCAATCTAAAAACAACGGTCATCCCGAGTCGCGCAGACGACGAGGGACCTCTCACAGAATATAGGATCACACAAAGTACTGTTGGCGTGCTCGAGGTCACTCTGTGAAGTCCCTCACTTCGTTCGGGATGACATTCATTTCACATTTGGGAAATAAACGTCCGCAGCCATTCCGGCGCGCAAACGATCGTCGTCGCTCGGCAGCCGAATCTTCACGCCGAACACTTGCTTGATCCGATCAGCAACCGTTTGAACGTTTCGCGGAGTAAACTCAGCCTGGCGGTTGATCTGCTCGACAACCCCGTCGAAATCTTTGCCAGGAAATGAATCGACACGAACACGGACGTGCTCGCCCAGCTTGATCAGTCCAAGCCACGATTCTGGGACGTAAACGCGAACCCACAGATGTCCCGTCAGCAGCAGCGTGGCGGCTTCGCGATTTCCCGGCAGCACGTCGCCCACCTTCACGCTCAGCACTTCGAGAATAGAATCGGCTGGAGCAACGACCTGCATTTCCGCCAACTGCGCATCAATGTCGGCCAGTTGTGCGCGCGCCTGCGCTACACGCGTCCTCGCTGCGGCGACGTTTTTCTCCTGCGACTTGGCCGCGCTGTCGGCGCGCTCGGCATCAGTTGGTGAAACGACTCTGCGCTTCAGCAAGTCTTGCTGGCGCCGTGCCTCGTCCTGCAGGAACTGCAGCTGCGCCTGTTGCGCATCCGCGTCATGAATCGCTGTGTCGATTTGCGCCGCCGCGAGATCCCGACGCGCCCGCAACTCCGACGCATCGAGTTGCACGATGGTCTGCCCTTCCTTCAGCTGATTACCTTCCCACGCAAGGATCTTTTCCACGCGGCCTCCCATGCGCGGACCCACATGGGCTTCGTCCACTTCAATTGTTCCGGAGACAGCGTTCGTGCGATCGTTGCAGCCCCCAAGCGACAGAAGTGATAGCAGCGCTCCCGCTACCGCAACACAGGGATGTCGCGCTGCGGCCCATCGTCGCGACAGCGCACCAACCCAGCCGTGTTGCCGATTATGGCTTGCGACACGGGCACTCATGCTTTTCTGCCTTTTGCAGTCAGGGCGCCTTCCAGAACAATCTTTAAAATCCCCGCGAACCCTTCGTTCGGCATCATGCCGAGTTCTTCCATCTTCGCCGGATTCATGATCGTCTGAACGATCGCCAGCAAAATTTCGATGATGAGTTTCGCTGGAACGTCTTTGCGCACCATCCCGGCTCGTTGGCCTTCGACAAAAAACTTGCCGAAATACTGCTGAATGAGTGTGGCTCGACGACGCTCGATACGCTTAAACAGCTGCGGCGCCTTCTGGCGCATATCGCGCACGAACGGCGGTTTGATCTCAGCCAATTCGCGTTGCGTTCCGGCCAGCAAGTCTTTTAGAGTCGCCGAAAAATCGCCCAACTGCGCGCGTGTCGCCTGTTTAAACATCACCTCGACGTCTGCGAATTTCGCCGTGAGTACAGCTTCGAGTAGATCGGTTTTGCCTGGAAAATGCGCGTAAAGCGTCTTTTTGCTGATTCCCAATTCCTCCGCCAGATCGTCCATCGTCACGCTGCGGAATCCGTGACTGAAAAAATGGACCCGTGCAGCATCGACAATCCGGTGCCGGTTTGGATCGCGTTTTCGGCTTCGTGGCCGCGGTTTGTGTACCCGGCTCATAACCGTTGGTAGTCTTATCACAATGCGGAAACTAATCCAGTATATTTAGTTTCCACAATCGACTGCTGATATTTTGATGTCTCACTTCCCAAAGCTGCCGTTAGGTCGGATTAACCCGGTCTTTGTTGCGAGCAGCGAAATCGATATCAATTAAAGATGAAAAAGACACGATACCTCGATCACATTGACTTGCGCGTAACCGATCTGAAGAGGGCGCAGAAGTTTTATAGCAAACTGCTGCCTGCGCTCGGGTTTATTCGCGACCGCTCGAGTGGACGGTATGGAATCTTCTATGCCGCTGGCGGAGATAAACCCGAAGCGTTCTTCGCTTTCAACCAGGATCGACGTCATCAACGCAACGGCACAAGGATCGCTTTTTGGGCTGAGAACCGCGCAGAAGTTGACCGGCTCGCACGGCTAGTGCGCAAAATCGGCGGCAAAAATGTGGAAGGCCCGGAGCTTTGTCGCAGCTACAGTCCCGGCTATTACGCCTGCTTCTTTGAAGATCCCGACGGCAACAAACTGGAGATCTGCTGCCGGCAAAAACCGATCATTGCCGGCTAGAAAGACGACCAGATGCTTATCGGATTGGCACCGCGCGGCGCAATTGTGTCTCGGCGCTCTTTCGTTTGAAGCGCCAAAGCTCAATCGACAAAGCGACAAACAGCAGGAGCGCGGCAAAAAGTGTATTGCCGTAAAACTGCGCGCCGCGGGGGCGGATGAGGCCGAGCGCGAGCAAGGCAAGAGCGGCCAGACTCCACCATAGAATGCCGAAGTTTTTACCCTCCTGCATTCGTCGTGTGATCACGGCAAATGGCAGCATGAGCCACGAATAGAAGTAACCGAATGAAAGCGGTGTCACCATAAGCATCAGCAAAAGAAGCAGACTGAATTCAATTGCATCGCTCTCGGGAGTTCGGGCATCCCAGCGAGGCATCACCGCGATAAACAGTAAACCCAATCCCAGCGCGACGGAGACGACAATCATATTAACGGTCGCAAACCTTAGCTCCGCCAAGTTGACGTAGATTGGCGTGTGCGGAGCAGAAGCAGCGTCGGCATCAACGTGACGGAGCAACCGGTTGCTGACCCCAACAAGAGACTGATTTTTCCACGTGTAACTGCGCATCGGGCGCTGGCCCACACTCGTCTCACTGTACTTCAACATTCCAGCGCTCCATTTTTCAACATCGCGCCACGCTTGTCCAAATCCTCGCAACGGCGCCGGCAGCACGAGAACTAAAAACAGGAGCGTCGCGATAAGACTGGCTGCTGCTGTCCAGTAACGACGGTAAAGCAGATAGATTAGCGCAAGGATGGGAAAAGCCTTTATCGCAGCGGCGCCTGCAATCAATCCACCGGCGAGAATCTCTCGCCGAGCGTGCAATGCAACAAACGCGCCGAGCATCAGTGCGAGCAAAACGAGGCTTGGCTGGCCGAGGTGATAGCTCGACCAGACGTAAACGATCACAAGCAAATTTGGAACCAGATACACCCACGGCTTTTTTGCGCCGATGTCGCCGCCGGCGAGAATGGCGCTGAACCGGGCACTGGAAAACCATGCCGCGGTGTTGATCGCGACGAGGAGAAGAATCAGTCCGCCTTGCCCAAGCAAACTCGCGACGGCCAGAAATACCGCGCAAGGCGGCGGATACATGAAATCATACTTCCCGGAACGAAAGAAATAAATTTCATGACCGACGAGCACATGCTGGCCCGTCTCGTACCAGAGCTTGTAATCAAACGTACTGCCGCCACGGAGATATCGCAGCAATGGAAGCGCAGAAAACACCAGCGCGGTTAGAATGAACAACAGCAGCAATGTAAGAACCGCAATGGGACCGTTGAACCTGCGATTCAAGGTCGACCACCACGCGACCACTGAGACCTCACGTCTGTCATGTTCAGCGGAGCGAAACATCCAGCTACTTCACCTGCGAAGTTTTTTTATCCATGCGCGAGGCCGACATGTTCTTGAGTTTGCCGCGTTAAGCCTGCATTGAAGTAGCTGGATTCTTCGCTTCGCTCAGAATGACAGGGACAGCGCTCTTAATTTCGCCGTCCCTAAACAGTGTCCACTCCGCATCATTGTGTGGCGGCCAGCGGCGGACGCGCCTTGTGCCAGTCTGTGCTCTGCTCGTAAGCATGGGCGATTTGCAAAATCCGCGCTTCGTCCAGCGTTTTGCCTAACAACTGCAAACCAACGGGCAGACGACTCCCATTGATTTCAGCAAAACCGCATGGAATGCTGATTCCGCAAATTCCCGCAAGATTAGCGGCAATAGTGAAAATATCTGCGAGATACATTTGCAACGGATCGGCCACGCGTTCGCCCAGTTTGAATGCTGACACAGGCGACGTCGGTGAAACCAGCGCATCGACTTTCTCGAATGCTTTGGTGAAATCGCGGCGAATCAGCTCGCGCACCTTTTGTGCGCGCAAATAGTAGGCGTCGTAATACCCCGAGCTTAAGACGTAAGTGCCGAGAATGATGCGCCGTTTTACTTCGGGTCCAAAACCGTCTTCGCGCGTGCGACCGTAAAGATCGAGCGTGTCTTTCGGATCTTCCGTCCGATATCCATAACGGACGCCGTCGAATCGAGCGAGGTTAGCTGAAGCCTCGGCGGTGGCCACTATGTAGTAGACTGCAATCGCGTATTCAGTCGCAGGCAATGCAATCTCGACAATCTCGGCTCCTAGCGAATTCAGATGTTTAACCGCAGCCTCGACTGAACGTTTTACCTGCGGATCGATTCCTTCGACTATGTACTCCTTCGGCAAACCCAGGCGGATGCCGCGCAAATCCTCACCGAGGCATGCGGTGTAGTCGGGCACCGGCTCATTCAGAGAGGTGGAGTCCTGCGGATCGTGACCTGCGATCGCATTCATGATCAGGGCTGCGTCGCGAACCGTTTTCGTCAACGGTCCGATTTGATCAAGCGATGAAGCAAAGCCAACCAAGCCAAATCGTGAGACGCGGCCATAAGTTGGCTTTAGCCCTACGACACCTGAAAGCGCAGCGGGCTGCCGAATCGAGCCACCCGTGTCGGAGCCCAGCGCCACAAATGCTTCATCAGCGGCAACAGCTGCCGCCGAACCGCCGCTGGAGCCACCCGGCACGCGCGACAGGTCCCATGGATTTCGCGTTACTTTCATCGCAGAATTTTCCGTCGAGGAACCCATCGCGAATTCGTCCAGGTTGGTCTTGCCAAATGGTATCGCGCCAACGGCACGCAGTTTTTGAATCACGGTGGCGTCGTAGGGAGCGCGGTAGCCCTGCAAAATCTTCGACCCACATGTACACGGCTCACCGGTTACATTGATGATGTCCTTGATTGCAATCGGCACGCCGCCGAGTGGAAGATCCACATTCGCTTTGTCAGCCTGCGTGGCAGCAGCATCAACATCAAACGAGAGATACGCGCCGATTTGTTGATCGACTTCTTCAACGCGGGCGCGCAGTGCATCTAGCGCTTCGCGCGGTGAGATTTCGCGACAACGCAACAAGGACTGCAGATCGGCGACGCTGAGTGCCGGCAGATTTTTGGCCGTCATTCGACGACCTTCGGGACGATAAAAAGACCGTTCGCCTTCCGCGGCGCGTTACTTAGCGCCTGCTCTGCCGTGAACCACTCGCGCGGCGCGTCCTCGCGAAACACGTTAAACACCGGAAGGAGATGCGCGGCCGGTTCCACATCAGTCACGTCAGCCTGACGTAGCTTTTCGACGTAGCGAAGAACGTCGTTCAACTGTTTTTGAAAAACTTCCGCCTCGCTTTTGGTGAGATTGATTCGCGCCAGGCTCGCAACGTGCGCGACATCGAGTTCTGAAGTCGCCGCCATGTCAGGAGTGGAAGTGGCTGATGAGCCACATCACCGCGACCCCGAGCGCAGCCAAAAGGAACAGAAAAATGATCTGCCCTTGTCTTCGCTCTTTGCGCAACGGACGCCGCCTTACGGTGGTTCGGCTTGGGACCGGATAGTGTTCGTCCATCGCCAGCGAGACATTCAAGCGCTTTTCGGTCTTGCTGTTTTGGCCGGGTAATTCCCCTCCTCGTGACGAACGCTTATTCGGTGCGCCGGCTTGCTTCTGTGTGACCATATGCTCGAGCCGTTCGAGCTTCTCACGCAACTCGGCTTCCTGACGTGCTATTTGTTCCTGCCTGTGGCGAATCGGCGGCGTTGGTCTGGGCGCACGGCGGAAGATTCCCATCACCGGCTTGCCATCCAAACGAAAAGGGCGAGAGCGACAGCCCCAAAGATAATTAGCGGCAACGTGAGTGCGACGCCGATCTGCAACCACTGAGTGAAAGAACGCCCCTCGCCACCGCTGTAAGCATCCGGCGTAACATCTGGCAAAGGGGCATCGCCAGCCGTCGCGCCTGCCGCTTGCAACCGGCTGCGCTGCTCTGCGTACTCCGTGCGCGCGTCGTCCACGCCGCTCAAAGCGCGGCTCAATTCCTTATGCAAATCTGATGGGTTCCAACTTCTGGGATCGATGGCTTCAACCAACTCCAGATGTTGGGAAAAGCTCTCGCGGGCGATCCGGATTTGCTCCAGCCGATTCTGAGTCGTGTAGGCTTCGCGCTCGAGCACAACCAACGCGCGCGTCAGTTTATCGGCCATTTCCGCGCGGCCGGTTTCCAGTTCCTCCTGGCGGCGGCTAAGTTCTTCCAGTTCCCGTTTCTGCCGTTCGATTTGCTCCTGCTGGCGCTTAAGCTGCAGCAGTTGCTCCTGAGCTTTTTGCACCTGTGTGTCCAAGTGCTCTGCAGAAACGCTGTCGTCCTCGTTCAATTCGAGCATTGGTTCGATCGGTCGAATTTTTTCTGCCATGAGAAATCAGCCTGCCCCCGCGCTCACCGTTGCGCATATTAAGTGGGTCACTCGAGAATTCCAGAGATTTCAATCGCGAGGCGCGAAAAAATTTTGATCGACGGTATTGGTCTACAAAGGGGTCATCCCGAGTGGGGCGAGGGACCTCCCGCAGGACAACGGCTTAGGCCTGAGTGCCCAGTGTAAGGCAAACTTTGCAGGTGAGATTCTTCGCTTCCCTCAGGATGACAGGCATTCATTAGCGCCCCGGCATCATCTCCAACAAAAAGCCCCGGAAATATTCCGTTTCAGGGATCGTAGGCAGAACGGGATGGTCAGGCGCCTGCTCGAAACGGCCGATGCGCCGCGCTGAACGTCGCGCATCGACAAGTGCATCGGTGACTGTTTGCAAGAATGCGTCATCGTTCACGTGATGTGAGCAGGAAAACGTCGCCAGCAAACCGTCTTTCGCCAACAGCTTGAACGCGCGCGTGTGCAGTTCGCGATAACCGCGCAAGGCATCGCCGAGTCGGCTCCTCGCTTTCGTGAATGAAGGTGGATCGAGGATAATTAGATCGTACTGTGCGCGTGCCTTTTCACTGGAACGCAGGAATTGAAATACATCCTGCTCGATCCATGTCACGTTTAAATTGTTGCGCGCCGCATTTCGTTTCGCGGCGGCAATGTTCTTGCAATTCTCTTCAACGGCAGTCACCTCCGCAGCGCCGACTCGCGCGCATGCCAGCGCGAATGCTCCCTGGTTAGTGAAGCAATCCAGCACACGCCGGTCGCGGGCGTACGCCGCGACGATCGCATAGTTGTGTCTTTGGTCGAGATAGAAGCCGGTCTTCTGCCCATGCAAAAGATCGGCGTCGTGCTTCACGCCCTCGATTTCGATTGCAAATTGCGAAGAAGTTCCGCGTAGAATCCCTTTGCGCAATTCCAAGCCTTCCGCTGTGCGGACCGGCGCATCATTTCGTTCGATGATTGTAACTTCGCCAAACAGGTCAACGATCGCGGAGGTGATCAAGTCTTTTCGCATGTCCATCGCCTTCGTCAGCGTCTGCAAAACGAAATGATCTCCATAACGATCGACGATTACCCCCGGAAGGCCATCGCTCTCGCTCCAGGCAACGCGGCGCAATTTTGCATCGATAGCTCGCCGGTCGCGATATTCGGACGCTTGCGCAAGGCGGCGCTCAAACAAGTCAATATCGAGGTCCTGCCTGCGCCGTGAGAAACGGCGCGCAACGATTTGCGATTTCGAGTTGTAGATCGCACTGCCAATCAAGCGGTCTTTGCCGTCCTTGAGTGAAATAATGTCGCCGTCGGCCGGGTTCCCAAAAGTCTTAAGCACTTCACTTGAAAACACCCAGTCGTGTCCGTGCAAAATTCGTGCGCGCGGTTTGACAACGATTCCAGCCATGAGTTGAAGTGAGAGGTGAGAAGTGAATAGTGAGAAGTAAATTTATCTTTCAGGTCTCACTTCTCACTAATCACAGCTGTTATGCAAACTGACGTTCAATCCGCAATCGAGCTTCCCGGAATAAAAAAACTGCGCAGCGGCAAAGTGCGCGAAGTCTTCGACCTTGGCGATACCCTGCTGTTCGTGGTGACGGATCGCATGTCGGCGTTTGACGTCATCCTGCCCGACCCCATTCCGTACAAGGGTGCTGTCCTGAACCAAATTTCCGCATTCTGGTTCAAGCGTTTCCACGACATTGCAAACCATCTCGTCACAGCTAATTTCGACGAATTCCCGAAAGAGCTGCGGAAGTTCCGTGAGCAGGTAGCAGGTCGCTCTATGATCGTGAAGAAGACCAAGCCGCTGCCGGTGGAGTGCGTCGTGCGCGGTTATCTCGCGGGTTCTGGTTGGAAAGAGTATCAACAATCGCAGAGCGTGTGCGGGATTAATCTTCCGCCAAATCTGAAGCAGGCGTCGCAATTGCCGGAGCCAATCTTCACGCCGGCAACGAAAGCCGAGACAGGCCATGACGAAAACATTGACATGCACCGTTGCCTTCAAATTCTCGGTGAAGAACTCGCCGAGCGTGTTAAAGCCCTGAGCCTGGATATTTATTCGCGCGGCCGCGATTACGCTGCTGATCGCGGAATCATCGTCGCCGATACGAAATTTGAATTCGGCACGGTCGACGGAGACCTGCTCTTGATTGACGAATGTCTCACGCCGGACTCCTCACGTTTCTGGCCGGAGGACGAGTACGCCATTGGACAAAGCCCGCCGAGTTTTGATAAGCAATTTGTGCGCGATTACCTCGAGACACTCGACTGGGACAAGACGCCACCCGCGCCGCGGCTGCCGAAGGATGTGATTGGAAAAAGCTCCGCGAAGTACCTCGAAGCATTTCGCCGGCTAACAGGGAGCGAGCTCGCGAGCGCCTGAGCCAATCGCGTACATAACTGTGTCATGTTGAGCGGAGCGAAACATCTCTGTTTTATGCGGTGATGACCGCTCTATGAATATCAGAGATTCTTCGCTTCGCTCAGAATGACAGTTATGAAATGCCTTAGACTGATTCACCGGCCTTCCAGTCGTGTGCAGGCATACAAGAAATGCCTCTGAACCGGCCTGACATTTTGTTTATCATGACCGACCAGCAGCGGTTCGACACCATTGCTGGCCTCGGCAATTCGCATATTTACACGCCGAACATGGATCGGCTGGTGCGACGGGGAATCAGTTTTTCAAACGCTTACGCCACATGCCCGGTGTGCGTGGCTGCGCGATACACAATTCGGACAGGCTGCGAACCGATAACGACGCGCGTGTTCAGCAACGCCAAAGCGGCACCGGTCGCCGCGCAAGAGAAGGAAATGGAAACACGTTGCGGCCCGTATCTGGGGCGAACCATGGCGGCCCTTGGCTACCGCACCTTCGCGATTGGAAAATTCCACACGCAGCCTTGGAACGAAGACGTCGGCTACGAAACGGTATGGCGGAATGAAGAAAATTATCGGCCGCTCACACGCGAAGGCGATGATTATGCCGCGTGGCTGGCGCGCAAGCACCCGGAATTCAATTTTTTAGAGCAACCGCTCGGTGAACGGACCGAGATGTATTATTTGCCTCAACGCAGTCCGTTGCCCGCAGAATTAGGCGCCGAGTGCTGGGCAGCCGCTCGTGCGATTGAGGAGATTGGCAAAACAGATGACTCGCGACCGTTTTTCGGGTTCGTCTCGTTTGTCGGGCCGCATCCGCCACTGGCTCCTCCGATTCCGTTCAACCGAATGTATGATCCGGACCGGATGGCAGAGCCGGTCTTCGGCGACGTCGAGCAAGATCACCTCGACGAAGAAATCCCTTTCATGCGTTATGCGATCTGGGCCGATGCCATTAACCCGGCGCTGACGAAAATCGTGAAGGCCCGTTATTACGGCGAGATTACCTACCTCGATCATTGCCTCGGCAGAATCCTGGACGCAGTCGAAGCACGGTCGAATTCCGAGAATGTTCTAATCTGTTTTTTTTCCGACCACGGCGATCTACTGGGCGATCATCATGGGTGGCAAAAACAAAACTTTTTCGAGGCGGCGTGCCGCTTTCCCCTGCTGCTGAGCTGGCCTGCAATGCTGCCGGCCAACAGTGTGCGAAATGAATTGATCAGCCTGGCAGACCTTTTCGGCATCGCGACTGGAGCTGCGGGCGCATGCGAATTGCGAGAAGGAATCGATGTTCTAAAGATGCTGCGAGATGAATCCGCGCCACGCCAATACCTCGTCGGCATGGTAGAAGTTCCCGGCTCGCACGACTTCAAGGTGATGGTCGTAACCAACGAGTGGAAATATATTTTTATGGCCAACGGCGGTCGCGAACAGCTGTTCAATCTCAAGCACGATCCCAATGAGCTGTCGAACTGCGTCAGTTCGTCTTCGGCAACCAAAGACGAGCTTTACGCTTTGGCTGTAAAAGTATGCCGCGTTCCGGGTGCGATGGAGGCGCTCGACGGTGATAAACTTCGCGTATTTCCTTTCCGCCAACGTCCACGAACTCGCATCTACCAATTCGATCGATCCCGCGGCGTCACCGGATTTCCCGACAAGCCGAATGACGCGTTGAAAGATTTTGATCCCACCACTTTGAAACGAGTGAAGTAAATGGAGAACAGTTCTGAAGGGCCAGATCTAGGTCTCGGCTTAAAGCCGGGCGATCCGCATTATCGCGCGTATGTCGGGCCGCCTGAGGATTACGATTTGATCGCGGCAATGACTTTCAATCTTCTGACGACTCTCGGTCTGCGGCAGCATCACACGCTGATTGACATCGGTTGCGGTTCGCTCCGGATTGGACGGCTTTTAATTCCGTACTTGAACCGCGGAAAATACTTCGGCATCGAGCCTGCCGACTGGCTCGTTGCGGAGGGAATCGAGCACGAACTCGGCAAAGCGGTGGTTCAAACGAAGCGGCCAACGTTTTTCTTTACCGATTCGCCTACCGCTATTGTTGAGGCGAACAGATCGTTCGATTTCGCCGTAGCTCAATCGATCTTCAGCCATTGCGGACTCGATTTGATCAAAGGATGGTTGTCGGCGATTTCGCGTTCGCTGGCGCAAGACGGAGCGTTGGTTGCAACTTTTTTGCCTGCCGACAAAGACTACAACGGGACCGGCTGGGCATATCCCCAATGTGTCAATTACCGGCCGTCAACGCTCGAGCGCGCGGCCGCAGATGTGAATTTGCGCTTCGAAATTCTCGATTGGAAACATCCGCGGCAGACATGGGCTCTCTTCGCTGCGCCAAACTTCGATTCGAGTTGGCTTAAGACTCAGCCGCTTACCTGGAACACAGCACTCGAGAGGGCGCTAACGCAAAAACGTCGGCCGATACAACATCCGTGACCGAGAAGCAGATCTTTGCAGCGCCACAGAAAGTGAAAGATGTGGCCGATTGTTACTTCTATCACACAATGGAGGTCCCCGGCCACGGAATCATTGAGGGGTGCGACTGGGATTTGCGTGCCGGAGTGGATGAATACCTGGGCCAAGTCGATTTCACCGGCCAACGCGTTTTGGAAATTGGTCCCGCGAGTGGGTTTCTCACGTTTGAGATGGAGAAGCGCGGCGCAAACGTTGTTTCGGTTGAAGTCACAGCGGAACACGGCTGGGATTTTGTGCCTTACCCTGCTAAAAAATTACAGGAAGTATTCGCGCCGCGTCGAACCGTGATAGAACAATTGAAGAACTCGTACTGGTTCAGTCACGCCGCTCATGGTTCCAAGGCGAAGGTGTATTACGGCGACGTTTACAATTTGCCTGATGCGCTCGGACAGTTCGACGTTGCACTCATGGGTGCAGTGCTGCTGCACTGCCGCGACCCGCTCCGAATCGTTCAGCAATGCGCAAGGATGGCGAAGCTGCTCGTTATCACCGACATGTTCTATCCGGAATTGGAAGGAGCTCCGGTCTGCCGTCTGGCTCCGAGCCCGCAGAATTTTCTCTGGGACACGTGGTGGCATTTCAGCACGCGATACTTCACGCAATTTTTAGCTGTAATGGGATTCAACTCCTGTGATGTATCGCAGCACCAACAGCCTCACCGCGGGAAGCCGTACACGCTGTTTACTGTGGTTGGTCACCGGTAATGACGAAGGCGTCGTGTGCCACAGCCTTCGTAGGTGCGGTCCCTCACTTCATTCGGGATGACAGCCGGTATGATTAATTGCCGAGCAACTCTGCCACGAGCGACTTCTCCTCTTTTAACTCCGCAACAGACGCATCGATTTTCGCGCGACTGAAATCATTGATCGGCACTCCCTGCACAATTTCCCATTTTCCGGCGCGCACCCGGACCGGGAAGGAAGCGATCAATTCCTTCTCCACGTCGTAGCTTCCCTCTGAACAAACGGCGACGCTGTGCCAATCGTTGGCCGGCGTGTCGTGTGTTAGCGAAACGACGGTGTCGATAACGGCGTTCGCGGCTGAGCCCGCGGAGGAAAGGCCGCGAGCCTTGATCACTGCGGCACCGCGCTGCTGAACAGTGGCAATGAAATCTTCCTTCAGCCATTTTTCGTCACCGATCACTTCGTTCGCAGGACGGCCGTCGATCCTGGCATTGTAGAAATCTGGATATTGAGTCGAGGAGTGATTGCCCCAGATCGTCATGTTTGTTACGGAGGTGATTCTTACACCCGCCTTATGCGCGAGTTGGGCGCGGGCGCGGTTTTCGTCTAGTCGCGTCATTG
This sequence comes from Candidatus Udaeobacter sp., assembly GCA_036269995.1. Taxonomy (GTDB): domain Bacteria; phylum Verrucomicrobiota; class Verrucomicrobiia; order Chthoniobacterales; family UBA10450; genus Udaeobacter. The sequence continues at coordinate 94,852 of DATBDJ010000014.1, read as the reverse complement.
CAAACCAGCGGTCGGGCGGAATTTCCTTGGCGTTGTTCATCGCGATCAAACAATTCGTGTTGCATGGATTGCCGACGACGAGGATGCGCACATCGGCCGCTGCGTTCCCCTGGATCGCCTGTCCCTGGCCGATAAAAATTTTGCCGTTGATCCCGAGCAAATCCTTCCGTTCCATGCCGGCTTTGCGCGGCACACTTCCGACGAGCAACGCCCAATTAACATCGCGAAAACCTTGATTGAGATCGGCGGTCGGTATCACCGCCTCGACCAGCGGGAATGCGCAATCGTTCAGTTCCATCACCACGCCTTCGAGGGCATTGAGCACATTAGGAATCTCGATCAGATGCAGGCGGAGCGGCTGATCGGTCCCAAACATCTGTCCCGAGGCTATTCGAAAGAGAAGTGCGTAACCGATCTGCCCGGCGGCGCCAGTCACTGCGACTTTAATCGGAGTTTTCATGGCGCAATTAGCCATGAACACCTCGTTGAGAGCAAGAGATTCCTCCGCTTCGCTGGCAGTGACAGAAAGGAAATCAGCGGTAAATTTTGATCATCAATGTATCCGCCCAAACTGAACAGGATCATCAATCTGTTCGAGTCGCTGCCAGAGGATGAGCGACGCGAGACGCTCGTCTCCTATGCGGACACTGCGAAGAACCAGGAGCCGCGTCAGAGCGAGAAGTTCGAGCTGGTTGATGTACGAAAAGACGAGGAATGCGCGGACACCGTGGGCGTTTATCTGCACGTGGATGAAAATGGAAAGGCACATATTCGAATGACGCTCGGACCCGAAGTGCAAACGCTGACGCGCTCGATGGCATCGATCCTTAGCAAAGGTCTCGAGGGTTCAACTCCGCAGGAGATTCTCGATCTGCCCAGCGATTTCGTGACACGCATCGTCGGCACGGAATTGCTGCGCATCCGTAGCCAGACGGTTTATTATGTTCTCACGCGCATCAAAAGTATTTGCAAAGTTTGGCTCGACCGCCAGCGCATGGCGCAGGTGGCGTAACGGCGAGGAAGTTCGGCTTCCAGCCGAACTCGGCAGATAAGCTTCCAGCTTATCGTGTCACGTGAACGAAACGCCGGGCTAGAAGCCCGACGGCGGAGTCAACCAGCATCGTTGACCTCCGGTGCATATCTTCCTGCGTGACGTTCGTGTGATTTCGTTTACTGTCCGCGCTGGCGCAGATGCCGCGGAATAACGAACTCAAGAAAATTCTCCTGATCGGTTCCGGTCCAATCGTGATCGGGCAAGGCTGCGAATTTGATTATTCCGGCGTTCAAGCGTGCAAAGCGTTGCGTGAAGAAGGCTATGAGGTCGTGCTGGTCAATTCGAATCCGGCGACAATCATGACCGATCCGGAGTTCGCTGATCGGACGTACATCGAGCCGATCACTGCTGAAGTGGTCGAGGCAATCATCGAACGCGAAAAGCCCGACGCGATTTTGCCAACGCTGGGCGGGCAGACGGCGCTGAACACGACGATGGAGTTGAACCGCAAAGGCGCGCTCGGCCGACACGGAGTGAAATTGATCGGCGCAAATGCGCAGGCCATCGCCAAAGGCGAAGATCGCCAGTTGTTCAAGGAAGCGATGTTGCGAATTGGGCTGGATGTCCCGCGCTCCGGCGTCGCACGATCGGTAGCGGATCTCGATCGGATCGTCGCTGAAATCGGAACGTTCCCGCTCATCATTCGACCAGCGTTCACTCTCGGTGGAACCGGTGGCGGGATCGCTTACAACCGCGAGGAGCTCGACGTGATGACTGCACGCGGACTCGACCTGTCACCGGTGCACGAAGTCTTGGTCGAAGAATCGCTGGTGGGCTGGAAGGAATTTGAGATGGAGGTGATGCGCGACCGGATGGACAACTGCGTGGTCGTTTGTTCCATCGAAAATTTTGATCCGATGGGTGTGCACACCGGCGATTCCATCACCGTCGCACCGGTCCAAACGCTTACCGACAAGGAATACCAGATCATGCGCGACGCAGCTTTTGCCGTCATTCGCGAGATCGGTGTGGAAACCGGCGGTTCAAATATTCAGTTTGCAGTGCACCCGGACACCGGCCGCATGGTGGTGATCGAGATGAACCCGCGCGTATCGCGTTCCAGTGCGCTGGCCTCGAAGGCAACGGGTTTTCCGATTGCAAAAATCGCCGCCAAACTCGCGGTAGGTTACACGCTCGACGAAATCAAAAACGACATCACTCGCGAAACGCCGGCATGCTTTGAACCGACGATTGACTATTGCGTGGTCAAAGTGCCGCGCTTCACATTCGAGAAGTTTCCACAGGCAGACGCGACGTTGACGACGCGAATGAAAAGCGTCGGCGAAGCGATGGCGATCGGACGCACGTTCAAGGAGGCGTTGCAAAAAGCGCTGCGCAGTCTGGAGATCAAACGCTTCGGCTTAATAGGCGACGGCGCCGACAGAGAAATTGATCTTGAAACGCTGCGGTTGAAGCTGGCCATCCCCAATGCCCAGCGCGTTTTCTACATCGCGCAAGCTTTCAACAAAAACGCGTCGATCGATGAGATTTACGAGTTGACGAAAATCGACCGGTGGTTCTTGCAGAATGTGCAGCAGATTGTGGAGGAAACGCGGCAAGCTGGAAGCATGCGCGACAGATCAGGCAGGATGCCTGAGTTACCGCTGAAGGATTTACTCCGCGCAAAAAAACTCGGATTTTCCGATCGGCAATTGGCGGTGGCCAATGGTGTGACTGAAAGTGAAATCCGCGCGCTGCGAAAGTCGTCAGGCACATTACCCACTTACCGACTTGTGGACACTTGTGCGGCGGAGTTCGAAGCGTACACGCCTTATTACTACTCCACTTACGGCGACGAGAACGAGCGGCGCGAGAGTGGCAAGCGCAAAATAATGATTCTGGGCGGCGGACCGAACCGCATCGGCCAGGGCATCGAGTTTGATTACTGCTGCGTTCACGCCGCTTTTGCTCTTCGCGAACTCGGATTTGAAACAATCATGGTCAATTCGAATCCGGAGACGGTATCGACCGACTACGACACCAGCGACAAGTTATATTTTGAGCCGCTCACGCTCGAGGACGTGCTCAACATTTATGATCAGGAGAAGCCGGAAGGCCTCTTCGTACAGTTTGGCGGGCAAACGCCTTTAAATTTGGCCGAAGGATTGCAGGCAGCAGGCGTGCCGATCCTTGGAACGCAGCCCGAAAGCATCGAGATCGCAGAAGATCGCCAGCTATTTGCGGCCATGCTCGATAAGCTCGGTCTGCGACAGACGCCGAATGGATCAGCGGTCAGCACCGAGGAAGCTGTCGGCATAGCGAATAAGATTGGATACCCAGTGCTGGTCAGGCCGTCGTTCGTTCTCGGCGGCCGCGCCATGGAGCTCGTTTACAACGAACACGATCTGCGCCGCTACATGGCCAGCGCGATCGAAGTCAGCCCTGAACGGCCTGTGCTGGTCGATCGTTTTCTCGAAGAAGCGATTGAAGTCGATGTCGATTGTATCTCGGATGGCGATACAACCGTGATCGGCGCAATCATGGAGCACATCGAGGAAGCTGGAATTCACAGTGGCGACAGCGCCTGTGTGATCCCAACGTTCTCGTTGTCTAAAAAAGTGCTCGACGAGATTTCAGCGGCGACAAAAGCGATGGCGTGCGCGCTGAATGTCCGCGGATTGATGAACGTGCAGTTCGCAGTCAAAGGCGAGGACGTGTACGTGCTCGAGGTGAATCCACGCGCCTCGCGCACGATCCCCTTCGTCAGCAAAGCAATCGGTGTTCCGCTGGCAAAACTCGCTGCCAAGGTCATGACAGGAAAACCATTGCGCGAACTGGGGTTCACAAAAGAAATCGTGCCCAAGCATTTTTCAGTAAAGGAAGCGGTGTTCCCGTTTCTGCGCTACGAAGGTCTCGATATTTCGCTCGGGCCGGAAATGAAATCGACGGGCGAAGTAATGGGTATCGATGTCGATCTCGGACTTGCTTATGCGAAATCGCAAATGGCCGCACCGCCGCCGTTGCCGAGGAAAGGAAAGGTCTTCATCAGCGTGAAAGACACCGACAAAGAGGCCGTGATTCCCGTGGCGCGCGAGTTCGTGAATCTCGGTTTTGAAATTATTTCCACAAGTGGAACAGCGACCGCGTTAACGAAAGCAAAGATCAAGATCACGAAGGTTTTCAAGATTCACGAGGGCCGTCCGAACGTTCTCGACCGTATCAAGAACGGCGATATCAACTTCATCATTAACACGCCGAGCGGCAAAATTCCGCGCGAGCACGAAGTGGTGATCCGTAATGCAGCGCTGGCCGCGAAAATTCCAATCATGACGACTGTGCGGGCGGCGCTGGCGAGCGCGAACGGGATCCGTTCCCTGCAGAAACGCAAAGTCCAGGTGCGGACTTTGCAGGAATACCACACGTGAATGACGAAATTCGAATGACGAATGACGAATCAAATCCAAAATGGCGAATGCTCAACGCTTAACGTCCAATGTTTAACGAAGCATTTTCTGTCATTCCGAGCGCAGTCGAGGAATCTCTAATTCATGGCAGAGGTCTCGACTTCGCTCGACATGACGTCATGTTGGTGCCACTTGTCTGCATGAAATCTTTGATTGTTGTGGCTCTGTTCTTGAGCTCGGCTGTATTTGCGGCCGAGGACAAGAAGGAGGAGAAGACTCCCATGAATTCATCAAACGAAGTTGCAGTGATTAAAACCAGCGAAGGCGATATGGTGGTGCAGTTTTGGGCTGATGCCGCGCCAAATACCGTCGAGAACTTCAAGAAATTGGCACGTCAGGGTTTCTATGATGGCACCATTTTCCACCGGATCGTCAAAGGATTTATGATTCAGGGCGGCGACCCGAATTCGAAAGATCCTGCAAAGGAAAACAGCTACGGGCTGGGTGGACCAGGTTACAAAGTCAACGCCGAATTTAATGACCATCCGCACGATCGTGGTGTGATCTCCATGGCGCGCTCGGCCGATCCCGATTCAGCGGGCTCGCAGTTCTTTATCTGCCTCGCGCCTGTGCGCCGGCTCGATCATCAATACACGACGTTCGGTAAGGTAATTAAAGGTGACGATGTGTTGGAGAAAATCGGCAACACACCCGTCGATCGAAATGCACAAGGCGAATCGAGCAAGCCGACAAAGCGCGTAGTCATCAACAGCATCAAGATCGTGCCGGCAGATTCGGTGAAATAATGGTGCAAAATCTTCATTAACACCTGGCTTCAGCCAGGTGTTAATGCATGAATCATCACCAGCCGTTTTAACGGCTTTCCCTGCGGACATAAGCCGTTGAAACGGCTCACAGGCGCTTGCGCGGTCGCAGTCAACGAGCTAAAGCCCGGTGTTAATGAGAATCCGAAATGAGTTTTAACAAAACGAAAATCGCCCTGATACAGATGCGCTGCGGCACCGAGCCTGAGAAGAACCTAGAGCGCGCGATTGAATTCATTGGCGACGCGGCCAACCAACGCGCGCAGATCGTCTGCCTGCCGGAGCTGTTTCGGTCGCAATATTTTTGCCAGAGTGAAGATCACAAGAATTTCGAGTTGGCAGAGGAAGTGCCAGGGAAGACAACCGCAGCATTGGCAGCCGTCGCCAAGGAGCAAGGGTTGGTGATCATTGCGTCACTTTTTGAGAAACGCAGTGCCGGGCTTTATCACAACACTGCCGCGATCATCGACGCAGACGGCACCTTCCTGGGCAAATATCGCAAAATGCATATCCCAGATGATCCGCTGTATCACGAAAAATTTTATTTTGCGCCGGGCGATCTCGGCTTTCGCGCGTGGGACACGCAACGCGGCAAAATCGGCGTCTGCGTTTGCTGGGATCAATGGTACCCGGAAGCGGCGCGCCTCACGGCGCTAAGCGGAGCGGAGATTCTTTTTTACCCAACGGCGATTGGCTGGCATCCGAGCGAAAAGAAGCAGTTTGGTAAGGCGCAGCACTCAGCATGGGAGACGATCCAGCGCGGACATGCGATTGCGAACGGTTGTTACGTTGCGGCTGCGAACCGTGTTGGGCATGAAGCGCCCGCCGGTGGCGAAGGCATCGAGTTTTGGGGGCAAAGCTTTGTTTGCGGACCGGACGGCGAAATCATTGCCAAAGCTTCGGTGGCCCAGGAGGAAATTGTAACCGCGGAAATTGATTGGGCGCGCGTCAACGAACAGCGAACTCACTGGCCGTTTTTGCGCGATCGCAGAATTGATGCCTACAGCGGACTCGATCGGCGGATGATCGATTAAAAGCTCCAATCCCAATATCCAAGCTCCAGAGAATTTTCAATCGCCAAGATCCAACGGCGGCCTGATTGAATGTTGAAAGTTGGAGCTTCTCTGAATGTTGGAGCTCGGCTTTTGGAGCTTTGCAGCCTGTTTCGAATTTCGCGTTTGTGTTAATGACGAGGCGATGACCGCTACCACTTCTCGACCGGTTCGCCGCCCATGGTACCGGCCATCTTTGACGGTGCAAATCTTCATCGGTTTGGTCGTCGGCGGTGTGATCGGCTGGCTGCGCCCCGATTGGGGAAATGCGGTTTATTTTTTGCGCGACATTTTCATTAACCTGATCAAATCGATCATCGCGCCCCTCGTTTTCTCAACGATTGTCGTTGGCATCGCAGGCGCCGGTGCGCTTCGCAAAGTGGGGCGCATGGGAATCAAGGCGCTAATTTACTTCGAGATCGTAACGACTGCTGCGCTGTTCATCGGATTGGCCGTTGTGAATTTCATTAAACCCGGCGTCGGTGTGACTCTTGTCGCAACGAATACGGATGTCATCAAGACGATTGAGCAAACGCATCCAAGAACTTTTGTCGAAACAATCGTACATGCATTTCCTTCCAGCCTTGTTGACGCGATGGCACGCGGCGACGTTTTGCAGATCGTCGCATTCAGCGTGCTCTTCGCGCTGGCCGTGTCCGCCGTTGGCGAAAAAGGCAAACCCATCATCCGTGCGATGGAGAGTCTCTCTCAAATCATGTTCAAATTTACAAATTACGTGATGCTGTTTGCGCCAATTGGAGTGGGAGCAGCAATGGCACATACGATCGGTACGCAGGGTGCAGGCGTGCTGGTAAATCTCGGGAAATTGATTGGCTCCCTGTACCTCGCTCTCGTGATTTTCGTGACGTTGATCTTTGGCCTCGTGATTTGGACTGCGCGGATTCCGGTGCGGCAGTTCATCAGGGCCGTGCGCGAACCCGCGGCTCTTGCTTTTGCGACAACAAGTAGCGAGTCAGCGCTGCCGAAAGCGATGGAATCGATGGAGCGCTTCGGTGTCCCACCGCACATTGTGGGGTTCGTCATGCCGACCGGCTATTCGTTTAACCTGACAGGATCGACGTTATATCTCGCGATGGCTTCGGTGTTCGTGGCGCAAGCGGCCGAGACCACCATGGGTTGGCACATGCCGATAGCCCAACAAGTCACCATGATGTTGACGTTAATGCTAACGTCGAAAGGCGTAGCCGGCGTTCCACGCTCATCGCTAGTCATTTTGTTGGGGGCGCTGAACTCCTTTGTGCCGTCAGGCCTCGGACCAATCGGCGTGGCAATCATTTTCGGCGTCGATGAACTGATGGACATGGGGCGAACGTGCGTGAACGTGATCGGCAATTGCCTGGCCACAGTGGTGGTCGCTCGATGGGAAGGCGAATTCGAGGATTCCCGCGCGCGGATATTTGGGACGCCTGCCGAAGTCGACCTGGACATAAGAAAGCGGCAGGTCGCATTCGCGGACGCCGCCGCCCAAGACGATTGAGCAGGTGGACAAACTCGAGGGTTTCCGGCTAACGTCCGTGTGGTATGCCCGCTTCGCACACGTTCAGCCAAGCAATTTATCTGATGCAGATTCTCGCATCCGCCTTTCTGGCGATTCTTTTTCTTCAATCGGGAATTGATAAGATCATCGACCGCGGTGGAAACCTTGAATGGCTAAAGGGACATTTTGCCAAAAGTCCATTAGCCGGATTTGTACCGGCGTTGGTGACGGTAATCACGATTCTCGAACTCGCAGCAGGCGCGCTGAGTGCTATTGGCTGCCTGGCGGTGATGTTCTTGCACGATTCAACCGTCGCATACTATGGTGCAGTCATTTCTGCGGTGGCGGTTATTTCGCTTTTCTTCGGCCAGCGAATGGCAAAAGAGTACGCTGGAGCAGCGGTCCTTGTTCCCTACTTTCTGCTCACATTGATAGCGATTTATCTGCTCGCGCAGCGATAAATTGGTGAGAATCTGTAGGCATGTCTGGGGCATTTTTTAACGAAAGGACGGTTGTCGCTCCACCAGGCAATCGTTCGGCCTTGACCAAATCCCCATATGTCATGGCCGCCGCTGAGGCGATGAAGAATTATGCGACCAACGCCGCAAGAACTTGGTACAAGGACGGTGTTGGGCTCACTGATCAGCCTCGTAAATACGCTTTCCAGCGATTGCGTGACACCTGGTTTACACCTCAAATCAATCCAAAGTTCAAACTTCGCCGAGACGATAAATTCTATGCGATCGGGTCGTGTTTTGCGCGCGGGCTCGAAAACGCACTCGCAGGACGCAAACTAGCTGTTGAAAGCGCAGCGCCCGAATTTGCGAAGCTTCAGTCGGCTAACAGAGAAAGGTCCGGTCTCGGATTCACCAATAAGTACAACACGTATTCAATACTGAACGAACTTCGGTGGGCGCTTGATCCAGACGCAGAATTCCCTCGGGAGTCCATTGTGCCATTAACAAACATAACGTGGTATGACCCACATACGACCCCCACCTTAAACTTCGTGGGGTTGGAGGAGACCTTGGAGCGTCGCGCGCTGATGCAACTGGTAACAAAGCGCATCCAGAGCTGTCGCGCAGTGATCGTCACGCTCGGGCTTGCAGAAATTTGGCGCGACGTTCAGGCAGACGTATTTCTAAATTGCACTCCTATTCCATCTTTGTTCAAGACTGAACCAGGGCGGTACGAATTTCATCTAACTAATTTTGCTCACAACCTCGCTAATCTGGAAGCCATATACATGTTGTTGTCTCTCCATGGACATTCCGACTTTCACATTGTAGTCACGGTTTCTCCCGTTCCTTTGATGAACACCTTTTCAAGCATGGATATTGTGGTGGCCAACACTTGGGCCAAATCGCTTTTGCGAGCAGTGGCTCAGGAGTGGGCCAGCGCACATCCCAACGTGGATTACTTTCCAAGTTACGAAATCGTGCAAAACTCTGATCGCGGCGCTGTGTGGGAGGATGATCTGAGACACGTCAGAGGCGCCGGAGCGCAGCACATCATGCAGTTATTCCTGCAGAATTATCTCGACTAGGTTGATGACAGTCTATTCCACTGGAATCGCTCCCGCCAGTGCTTCGCTGTTCGACCGATGAGTCGCTTGCTGATTGCGCATAATGTCGAGTTTCTTCCTCAGCAAAAGCCTCTTCACCTGATTGATACCTTGCTAGCCACATAGGTAAGACCGATTACGCGCCGGTAGATGCAAATTCTTCAAAGCTATTTCGTCGGCCTGGCAGCAGCTCATTTTGCATGGTTTTACTTCTTTACGACCGGCCAGTTGTTTAGGCCAAAGACTTCCGATAAAGCGGATGGCATTTCGCTTTCCGACCTTGTCATTACATCCGTGGCGGGAATGGCGTTATTTGGATTCGCATTGTTATTCCTGGGGTTCGCACACTTACTTAATGGATTCGGATTGTTGGGAACAATATTAGCTGAAGGAATTCTATTTTGGCAGCTGAAAGGCGATAGCTGGCTGTCATCGTCGTTCTGGCGAACGACGTCTAGCCGCTTCCTCAAGGCTTGGACGAGCTCGGCATTTTTCATTTACGTAGTGTTTCTGGTATTGGGAATACCGGCGGTTCTTCCCCCAACCCTTTTCGATTCAGTGGCCTATCATTTGGCATATGCCGTCGATTGGGCCAATGCGGGCCACATCTATGTTGATCCCTTTCTGCGTTTTCCGTATTACGCAAATAACTTTCTACTTCTATACAGTGCCTTATTTATTCTGAGTTTAGGAGACTATTGTCATTTTCTGACCTGGCTCTGTGGGTTACTTACCTGCTTGGGAATTGTGGCCTTCTTCGGTCCGGTTAAAGCTGATTTTGCTGCCAATATCCATGTTGGGAGCCGTTTTTATCCCCAGCAATTTTTAATCCCTCTAGCCGTAGCCCTGTCTCCGGTCTTCCTTCGCTATTTGAACACTGCTTACGTGGATGTGCCTATTGGACTTTTTCTTCTTCTCTCTGTTCTCTGCGTCTATAGAACGTCATCACATCACGGATTCCAACGCGAGCTTGTCGTGATCGCCGGTTTTTGCGCAGGGATGAAGCTTACACTCATCGGTCACCTGCCGTTTTTTATTGTCTCGCTGTGTGTCGCGTCCATGCGGCGCCTGCGACCACGATACATCGCGCTGCTCTGTGTATTTTTGGTCGCACTTAGCCTCCCTTGGTATGCGCGAAACCTACTTGAAGCCCATGACCCCGCCCCACCTCTTTTCAATTTGTATTTCAACCGCCCTGACCCGGTCTTTACGAAAGCGGACGCGCAGCTTTACACCGGTGATACGATTACTCAGCAAAAGCCATGGCATCTACTATTCTTGCCATTCCAATTCTTCGCGGATCCCGCGTCAAAAGACTTCAGAGAATGGGGTATAAGCGCAATGATAATACTGCTGTATGGGCCAGTTTTGTTTGTCGCCGCGCAGCCATTTTTGCGGGAGCGATGGCAGTGGCCGCGCCAGTTCACTTATTTATCTGCTGCAGCTACATACCTGGCAATTCCGTGGTTTTTCAGCTCCTTGGGGAGATATTCGCTTCACTGGTACCCCGTGCTCGCGGCTTGGATAGGCGTCGCTGTTTCATATGTCTACGCCCGCGCAAACGCAGTTTGGCGTTCGCCGCTGGCAACATTGACGCTTGGTGCGGCTACGATCGCATTCTGTGGGGCGCTGATCATTCCCAGTCCAACTCTCCTAGTACCCAACTCAAAGCATGGGTGGCTAGGATTTTACCGTGATTATTATGCGAGCACATTTGATTTGTTCCGCCTTGGCGGGGACCCAGAACGTTATCTGGAGAAGAATCTCTCTGGTTATCCCGCCAGCGAGGCTGTGATTGAGACGCTTGCATCCGAACACAAGAAGCAGACACACGTTCTTGTTTTGAGAACTGAGCGGCTACATTTTTACTTTCGAAAAATAGCAAACATCGTCAGTGTAGGGGACTATTTTGGGCCAGCGCGATATCAAGATCTGTTTCACGAGCTTAACGATAGCGACAACTGTCCTCCGTATCTTACTCGGTTGGATATCTCAGCCGTCATTATTCCACCATACCAGGAGCAGAATCGGTGGGACTGGTTCTATCAGAAATTTGGGACACGCCTGAGACAATGCGGCTACAAGGAGTACCGCTGCGGCGAAGCGAATAGCGTTATCTTTTTAAGAAACGATACTAAACCTGGCCGGCGGCTCGAGCGCGTCCTGGAGTAGGTGCTGCTCGATCAATCTTCGTCCGTTCCGTACTTATGAGAGAAGGCCTCAAGGCGAAGCTTATTGTTCCGCCGTTCTTAATTGGCACACTACTCTTTGTTTGCGCCTTGACGTTTTATTATTTCGCGGTGCTTAGGATTGATTACAGCAAGACAACCCTGCTCAATCTTGCTCCACATCCGGATGCCACGGAATATTTCGCGCAGGCAGCAGCTCTGGAACGACATGGCTGGCCTTTCATACAAATCGCCTATGAGAAATTGCCATCAAGATACCCTTTTGGGTACCCTGTGTTGATGCTTCCGTGGCTGAAGATTCTGCCGGCGGCGGATGCCGTGCTGGCGCCGCTTCGTACGAGCCAAACGATGGGACTTCTGTTGCTTTTGGCAGTGTTTGTTTTTTACGCGTATCTAGCGATGCCGTTGGCAGGGGGGGTTGCGACGTTGTTATTGGCTACGCTGCCCGGTTTCTTTACGTTTTGTCGTTCGTCACTTAGCGAGGTAAGTGCCTCACTGCTTATCGTTTTGGCATTTATGTTTTCCTATCTGGGTGTTAGGCAAGGACGCTGGTGTAACATCTGTTTAGCGGCGCTTTTTGTAGGGCTTTCAGTAAACGTGCGGCTCCAGTCGCTTTTTTTCGCTCCATTGTTGCTGGCGATAGCCGTGGTTCCAGTACAAGGGCGTCGCTGGCGTCTGTTGCTCCGTTGCGCTGCGGTATGCGTTGTGTTTGTTTTGGCCGCCAGCCCTGTGCTCGTGTTAAACACGATCCAGTTCCGTTCACCATTCAAAACCGGTTACGACTTCTGGGCGTCGTATCTTAGTACGCAACACCTTTTGTTTTCAGTTTTTTATGTCATCAACAATGTCGGCATGTTGTGGCAGCAATTTACACTGCAGCCACACGGATATGATGCTGCCAATATTTTCGGGACGGGCACGTCTTTTGTGCCGGCCTTCGTCCTTTTGATTTGCGCCGGTCTCCTTTTGATCCGGCTCAGTTGGTTCGTTTGCTGTGCCTTCTTATCTGGATTGAGTTCTTTTGGGGCGACAGTGTGCTATCTCTTTGGCGCAGATGGACGTTTGTATCTGCCACTTTTAATTCTTGTTGTAGCGATCGCTGTTCTGCCCATTATGTGGGCTGCAAATAACGTCTTTGCTGGCAAACGACTCATTGCAAGTCTGGCTCCTTTCCTTCTATTCGCCGCAGCCTGTCTCGGCTACCCATCGCGCTCCGGCTATAACGCGCATGGAATCGGCCGATTTCAAGCGTGGGACGCTCTTCATTTTACGACTCCACCTCGTCAGTCTATCCAGTTTGTCGCCCAACGAAACTTCGCCAAAGCTGTAAGCCGGCAACCTGGCATCGTGCTTAGTGACATTGATCCCGTCTACTTGAACGCGCTCTTGGGACCTTCATTCGTGGCAGCTCCGATCGATGGGAAGCATCATTACAAGTGGAGCGACACCTGGCATTATCATCGGCCACAGGCGATGGCCCTTGTCGAACATGGCTTGCAGCAGTCGCTCCCGGTTTACGCGCTATTTACATCCCAAGACGAAGCCGCCACCAACCAATTCCGCCTGCCAAAGGTTGTCGGGTGGGAGTGGCACACTCTAAACAGCGCTCAAGATAGTGGGGCAATCCTAACGCTTACTGCCGTCGCTTCTGATCAGGCATCAACGGCGTCCGAGTGATGCGATCGACAGCTTTTTCCGGAGATGCTACGGCGCGACGTCGATTTACGGCAAAAGCACTTCGACCCGCGTTATTCGCAGGAGTGCTCTTGTTGGCAGCCTTTTTCCGAGTAGCCGGCTTGGCGTGGGGTCTCAACAGCGGGTACGGACACGACCTGAATTTTCAGCCTGACGAGTTTGTAAGCCTTAGAGGCGTCCGCCAACTGGATTTACTAACAGGTCATATTAAAGCCCCAGGAGCATACTTTGAGGGGACGTTCAATTATTATGTGTGGGCTATGCCACAAGCGATATTGAAGCTTTTTGGCAACAAAGCCCGTTATGGGGGCGAGCCAGGGAATACACGGGACCAGTCTGTGCTTTTGTACATCTGTCGATGGATGTCTGTCCTGTTCGACCTCTGCACAGTCGTGGTTGTGTTCCTCGCGATTCGAGAAGCGACCCAGTGGTTCTACCCATCCCTAGTCGGGGCGCTTTGTTACGCAGTTCTGCCAATGCAGGTGATCTATGCTCATTTTATGAGGACTCACATCCTCAGCAATCTATTGTGCATTTTAGTCATTTGGTTGTCATTCAAGCTTCGGAAATCTCAATCGTGGCACCTGCTTGTTCTTGTCGGTCTAATTTCTGGTTTAGGAGCAGCGACACGGTATCCTGTTGGAATCATTGTCGTGATTCCCTGCCTGCATTTGCTATTTGACGGCAGTAACGAGTCACCAGGCACTGCCGCGCGATTTGCAGAGCGGGCAAGAAGTTTTGTCGCCACCCAGGTTTGGTTCATTGGTTTCGGCTTTGGAATTGGCCTGTTCGTCGGTCATCCGATGCTCTTCTTAGATTCAGCGAGCGTTATAAAGGCAATTACCAATGAAACCCTAAAATATGCGTCGTTGCATGAGTTCAGCAGGAGTCAGGTGCTAAATCTATCGGTTATTTGGAGGTATATTACGTACGTGATTCCGTTAGCGACGTATCCCGTGCTTTGGTTGGCCCCCTACTGCGCAATATTGTATCTTCTCTTTAGGCGCAACCTTTACGGCCTTTCCGCTCCAATACTGATTTTTTCAGTCCTGTATCTTTACCTGATGGGCAAGGGGTACCTGGGTCCTTATTTCGCGCGAATAACCCTGATTCTGTTTCCTGGGTTCTGTGTACTTGTTGGAATTGTCTGCGGCGACATACAACTGGCGGTGCAAAACAAACGGACGACAACCATTGTTTTGGGCGTCGCGCTCCTGCTGATCTTTGTGCCATCCTTTATTTTCGACCTTGCATACATTGGGGCCATGCAGCGCAAGGACGCTCGCGAAATTGTTCGGGAGGATCTTCAAACATTGATTGGTGCGGGTCCGGCGAAAATCGGCGTTTTGCAATTCGGACCGTCCTTTTATACCGCAATGCCGGGAGCCAAGCCATTAGAGAGCGAGACAGTAGCCGTCCAGTTTCAGAACGCTGAAGAAAATGCTGACTTCTTGTTGGTAGGATTCCCCACTGAAATTAGCCCTGAGCAGATGAACGCATCTATTCGGCAGGTGGAGGCACAGGGAAAATTTCAATATGCAAAAAGCTATCGCGTGCCAGTACGGATTTGGGGACACGAGTTCGGGCTGATGCGTTTTCCTCAAGATATGACGTACCCGTTCCCAACTATTCTGCTTTTTCGGGCAAGAATTCCCAGTTGACCACCAGCTCGTTGGAACGTCGGTTATCACATCAAGCTAATAAAACTCAAAGTGTGATCCGACAATGCTGATTTCCGAAAAGCCTGCCGAATCTCGAGCCGCTGACATCGTGCTTCTGCCAGTCGCGCTATTCGCATTTTGGACCCTCGCCTACCAGTTTGTGCTTGTCGTAAGATGGCCGGCGGCAACGATTACATGGTGCTTTCTAGCTTTGGTCATCGGCGGTTTCTTTTTGCTTGCGCGTTTGTGGAAAAAGACAAACGCGATGCCTGGCAAATACTATCGGTTCCATTTGCCTCACATCCTTCTTGTGGTCGTGGGCGTTGCATGTGCAACTACAGTCCTTTTCGTGCGGCGGCCGAATCAAGATGATGTCGTCTATTTCCATAGAGTTCTGTCCCAGTTGCTGGATCTTAAGCAGCCCATCTACCTGCGCGAAACGAGCGTCGATCTCGACGCCGCTGCATTCTCTCCGGTTCATCTGGCGACCAGCTACGAGATGCTCTTGGGGATCCTCAGTCACTACCTTGGTATCGATCCTTTATACTTTTATCAAATCATCGGCCATGCGCTGAGCGCATTTTTGATCCCCTTTGTCTTTTACTGGTGCGTCCGACAATTCGGATTGTCTCGCTGGCCAGCCGCCGTCGGTACGTTACTCGCCGTGGCGTTTTTGCTATTGGACAATCCTGGACCGGCGGTGATTGGAACTGTTTCCCGCTACTGGTCTTTTGGGATGGCTGCCGGCTATCTCTGGGAAGGGCGATCGATCGTGTTCATTTTGTTATTGCCGCTCGGTCTTGCCATCAGCTATCGATTTTTGAGTCGCGGCAACCGAAGTGATCTCGTGTGGCTAACTCTTTTGAGCATCGCTAGTGTTGGTGTAGCTAATACGGCTCTTTATTTGATCCCAGCGGTAATTGGGTGCTCCTGGCTGGCCTTTTTTACGACTCAGCTATTTGAAAATGGGGGAGCCGAATACTTGCGGAAACACATCGCTCGCGGGCTGCTCCTGATAATACCACTCGTCTATCCGGTCGGAATATTAGTTTTGCTGCTTGTTAACATAATTCCGAAGCCAATCGATATAAGCATGTACGGGTCAACATACATGCCATGGGGCCAAGCCATGACGTTTTTCGTGGGCGGACCAGCAGGGTACGTCCGAAATATTCTGCTGATGACTGCTGTGCCGCTCATCGTCGTCCGCGGGAAGATCGGTCTTTTTCTCTTCTTTTATGCTTGCGCGGTGTGGCTTTTTTGCTTGAACCCCCTGCTTGCGCCTTGGTGGATGAGACACATCATGGCCTTGTGTTACTTTCGGTTGAATTATTTGGTGCCGCTACCATTGCTTTGCGCCATGTTGCCCACAGCAGGTCCGCGGTTGTTCGGAAAGACGGCGGTTACTCCTGTGGGACGGCGGCCCCTACTTGTGGCGGCGCTACTGGCTATCGTAGTTACTTTCTTTTGCACCTATCGTGCACTCTCGATCACGCCAATTAGCCGACAGGCTGCATGGAAAACGCCTCTCGAATATCAGTTAGTTAAAGAGAACACGGATTTCGGTCTGGCCGCCGGCAAGTATATCGATCAGAGTAAACTACTCGTGCCAACGTGGACGGCTGGTTGCGAGTTACCGCTACTATTTCCCACAATGAAAGTCGTGGCGCCCCGCCTTGTCACTCACTATTTTACCAACGCAGGCAATCCGGCGGAAGGCAAACTCCGCCGCCAGGCGCAGGTTTTTATCGAGGGCGACAATGCCGACCGTTTTAAACGGCTTCAACTGTTCGAACCGCAATTTCGTCAGGTCATCGAAACCAATCGCGCAAACGCCGTTGCAGTTCCAGAATCTCAAAGCCAGCGAGTCTTGGCGACGCTTCAATCGATTGATCCCGGCTGGCATCGCGTTCTCGAAGCTGGCGGGCTGGTTTTGCTCTTACCAGGCAGGCAGTGAACCATCGACGCGTCCGAAACCTCGATTGCGGCGAATGCCAGTCACAGGGTGACAGATGTTATTTCGACAAGGCGAAAAGATTCACGTACCACTCCGGGCTGACCCTAACTGAATCGGAGCGGAACGGGACGAGCCCATAATTTGTTATCTGGAAAACCGACCTGTTTTTAGTTCGCAGCAAATCAATCAATTCACGCCAGTTCGCTCCAGCCTGTTTGAGGCCGTAAGGCCAAAATTCCAGGAGCAACTTTGCTGCGGGGTTGTCAGCCAAAACACGGTTAGTGCCTCGCAAGCCGTAAAGCTCGTATCCTTGAATATCCATTTTGATCAGATCAATGCGCTCGCCCGGCTCAAAATAATCATCGAGCGCTATGATATCGATTTGGAGAGTGGGGCGCGAATCGCCGCGGGTCGCGTAGGTGCGGTGATCCACATTTAGTTGATCCGAAACGTACAGGTTGGACCTTCCGCTGCATTCTCCAACCGCAGCTTGAGACAGGCGGACGTTTGCAAGGTTGCGGGTAGCAGACTGCAGGCGCTTAAAATTTTCGGGCGAAGGTTCAAAGGAATGAACAACGCCGGTCGGACCAACACAGCGGGAAAGAAACTGCGAATACACCCCAATGTTCGCACCCGCGTCCACCACGACCGCTCCCTCCGACAAAATGCTCCTCAGCAGTAGCCGCTCCGCACGATCAGTGTAAGCTTTGAAAGCGCGATAACAAAGGCGGTAGACAGGAAAGGTATATTGGTAAGCCTTATTCCCGACTCCGCGAAGAAGGGACATCGCGAACATCAGCGTCGTGTCAGAGTTACGGTAAAGAAACTCGCGCAGACACTCGGACACCAACGACTAAGGGCGAGGTCCACGCGAAATAACATGCGATAGAGAAAAGCGGGAACTGGCAACCTGTGCGATATTCCACCAGTAACCATGTACGAGACGGCACTGAACGGTCTCGTGGAAATTCTCGTGAGATCGAAGTAATCATTCAGCGGCTGGAGCCATTCGGGTGTCCGGCAGAAAATTAGCCACGGCAATGCAATGTTGGCTGATGACAGTGGTCCCTGCATATGGCTAAGTTCGGGGTGGGAAATTCTGAAATCGACCGGTTCGTGATGCAGATACTTAAATATGAGAGTTGATACGTCGGAAAAAAAAGGCTCGGTCGCAATAACTTTGCCGCCGGATTTCAACTTACTGGCCGCGCGACTTAGAAACAAAATCGGACTCTTCAGGTGATGCAACACATTCGTGAGTGTGATAACGTCAAGAGTGTTGTCCTCTATCGCGTCCAACTTGTCGATTTCATGGCAGTCAAACACAAGATCGAGGTACCCCAGATTAAGCACGTCACTGGTTACTACGTTTGAGAGAAATTGTTTAAGGGGCGAAGTGCCGCTTCCTATTTCTAAGATCGACAGCGCCGACGGGTTTGGAAAATCCTTGAATTGATCGCAGTAAAGTTCGCGATACCAAAAAAGAAGATTCTGATTCGCGCCGAGGTGTGCCCGATTACGCAACGTTGCCGCGCGATCTTTCGCTTCCTCGTTATGCATAGTGATCGTGCTCATTTTACGGCGCGAACGTAAAGGGAGCCGGCGAACTCAGCCATTACCGGCACGCTTTCGAGGAATCGCCCGACGGAGTTCAACCGATCAACTAGCTGATTAGGCGTTTTGGGATGCAGGAAATCGAACGGGGTAATTCGAACCTCACGATAGCCCGTTATCTCAAGAAGGCGCCGGAGCGACCATCGAAAAAAAGCAGTCTCATCCGGTGAGTCGCCAAGTTTTCGTTTAATCCAAGGTACATTCTTCTGCAGCGCGATCTGCGGGTTCAGCATGTTCGGTTCTGTAAATGAAATTCTGCCGCCGGGCTTCAAAACCCGGAAAATTTCGCGTAAGGCCTGCTGGATTTCTAGATGATGTAAGACCGAGCTGCCGACAACGGAATCAAAAGCGGCATCAGTATAGCTTAGATCATAGGCGTTCTGGATTTCGTAACGAACATTCGGCGCAGAAGAACTCACCCTCGCGGTTTCCAGGAGCTCTGGTGAGACGTCAATCGCGACAATTTCCGCTCCAGAGCGAGCCAGTTCACGAGTAAAATACCCTGTGCCGCAGCCCAATTCGAGAACACTCATTCCCGGTCCGAGATGCTCGCTTAGCATCTTTACGCGCCTCGCCCAGCGCAGTTTGCCGGCTGGACTTTCCCAATTCCAAATCTTCCCTGCCCCGTGTTTGGCCAGAAACCTGCCGTGTTGAATTTCTTTGGCAATGCGGTCTTGCACTAGAACACTCTCACCCAGTGGACTGACTGTGAATTGAAACCGGCAGCCCGCGTCCGCAGTTTGAACATCCAGGAGCTGACAAGAGTTAGTATCCGAGTTTCAACTTCAAAAAGCCATGCCAGCACATCTTAAGCATAACAATTCCGTTTCGAAAGATCTTGGTCATCTTTGTCGAACCATAGATCCGTTCCTGGTAGTGCACAGGTAAGTCGAGAATCTTAAGGTTCAATTTTGCAGCCCCAAACAACAGTTCATAGTCTCCCCAGCGATCTTCGGTTCCCCAGCTCCCGAGCATTGGTTTAATTCTCTCCCAGTCGCTTCGCCAAAGAACTTTTGTGCCGCACAGAGTGTCTTTCACCCTCTGCCCGAGCAGATAGGTAAACGCGACGCTGAAGAATTTGTTACCCAGCATGTTTGCTCCGTTCATTGCCCCTTGTGGAACTGGATAAATAAGGCGCGATCCATTCACAAACTCAGCCTGTCCAGAAGCTATAACATCGATGAAGTAAGGCAGTTCCTCGGGAATTGTGGTTAGGTCAGCATCGAGAATCATCAAAACATCGCCTGTGGCAGCATTGAAACCGGTCCATACGTTTCGCGACTTACAAACACCAGGCCCATGCTCAAGACGAATGTTCTTCTGCGGGTATACTGACTGTACCCGCAAGACTTCTTCAGCCGTTCCATCGGTGGAGCGATCGTCACAGAAAATTATTTCTGTCCGGCTCGCCAGCGCGGGAATGCGCCGGATAGCATCCTCGACATTCCCTTTCTCATTCTTGCATGGAATGACAACGGACACGGAAAACTGTGCCGACGGCACCGGCCGTGGCAACAATCGCGCGACGACCACCTGAGTCATGCAGAGCTTGCTTAAAAACGGCAGGCGCGCACAAAAACGATTAAGAAAGCCAGACAACAAGGGCAAGTATTTCGGCAAAAGGACAATTCGATGCGTCTCAAGCGCCTCAAACCCGGCGAGCTTCAGCAGATTTCGAATATCAGCCGTGGAAAGCCAGTTCTGCTCCATGCGCGGCACCTTCATTCCCAGCCATTCGGCGAAAGTAACAAAGGGTTCCCACAGATGATTGTAAGTTGTTATCAAGACGCGGGTGTGTCTCTGGCAAAGGGGCGCCAGATTGCGCAAGGCTTGGAGTACATCCACGGTGTCGCCGATGTCATTAAACAGGATGTAATCGAATTTTTCATCCGAGGTGAAACAGTGCCGGAATTCTTCCTTGTCTGGAAACGCCACCGCAAATTCGAACGTCTGATTTCGTTGCTGCGCAATTTCCACAATCTCAGCGCAGATATCGACACCTTTGGCTCTAGCTGGCCGCACCACGTCCAAAAGATTCCCGATGCCGCAGCGAACCGAGAGAACGCTTTTCTGTGGCTCGACCAAAAAACGAAATAGCCGGCTCAGCAGTTCGTAGTAGTACTTGTTACGACTGATCCAGATTTCTCGGCGAGTAGCAATCCTAGCCAAATGATCACGGGTGCGTTCGCGTCTTTGCTCAAGCGCCGCCGGACCCCAAGTCTCAGCCCTTACATCCGACCTGGTTGCAAGCAAAGCTTGGCCGGCGATTGCGTTCGACGCGCAACTATCTTCAGCCAAAGGCGCCGTCGCGTTTTGAACCAAGGCCTCTTTCATCTTTTCGAACGTTCCAGGTTGTATTTGAAGATGGCATAAACCGCCCTAAAGCCATCTGTCCAATTGATCTTCTTGCCCTCCGCGTAAGTGCGTCCGCTGTACGAGATCCCTACCTCGTAAATTCTGCATCCGGTGCGGGCGAGCTTGGCGATAATCTCCGGTTCGACTCCAAAGCGATCTTCCTCTATCCGAATCGACTTAATTAGCGGGGCTCTGAAAGCTTTGTAGCCTGTCTCCACGTCGGTCAGATTAATGTTGGTGAACATGTTCGAAAGCAGCGTCAAAAATTTGTTACCAACCATGTGCCAGAAGAAAAGCACCCTGTGCGGTCGTCCGCCCATAAAACGGGAGCCAACAACCGCGTCGGCTTTGCCTGAGATGAGCGGCTCAAGAAGCAGCGGATAATCTTCGGGGCTGTATTCGAGGTCTGCATCTTGCACGAGAATCAATTCACCAGTCGCTGCGGCAAATCCGCTTCGTAAGGCCGCTCCCTTCCCTTGATTTACCCGATGATAAATGATGCGATCGACTACATTCGAAACCCGGTCCTGCAGCACTGCCTGCGTCCCGTCGTCTGAAGAGTCGTCCACCACAATGATCTCTTTGCTTTCAACGGGGGCGTTGCGAACGGCTTGAACGATTTTTTCGATCGTATCTTTTTCATTGTAACAAGGGATTACGATTGAGACTTTCATCTTTGGACCCGAAGCGCAACTCCACCCGGGAAGGCACTCTGGCGTACTGTCGATGACGCGATTTCGCTGGAGAAAAGGAACGGCTGTGCTTGACTGATAGGTTCGACATTCCTCGTCAGAATGCCTGCTCAAGTTATCAAAATTAGTGGTGCCCGCCAGCACAATCTGAAGAATCTGCACCTAGAGATTCCACGGGAGAAGTTAGTGGTTGTTACCGGCCTGAGTGGCTCGGGAAAATCCTCGCTCGCTTTCGATACTCTTTATGCCGAAGGACAACGGCGATACGTTGAGAGTCTCTCTGCTTATGCGCGGCAATTCCTCGATCAGATGGAAAAGCCCAACGTCGACTTCATCCAGGGACTTTCCCCCGCGATTGCAATCGAACAACGCAGCGCCGGCGCCAATCCGCGGTCGACTATCGCCACGACCACGGAAATTTACGATTACCTGCGGGTCTTGTTCTCAGCTGTCGGCCAGCCGCACGATCCGTTTACGGGACGACCGCTAAGTCGGCAGACGCCTCAGCAGATCGTTGACCAAATCACCGCTTATGAATCCGGATGCAAAATCATTGTGCTGGCGCCGCTGGTCGAAAATCAATCCGGCCAGTTTCGCGATGTTATCGAAAAGCTCCGGCGAGAAGGATTTGTTCGCGCGCGCATTGATGGGCAGCTGGTGGAGTTGGATCGGGCTCAGCCAATCCGGCTCGACAAGAACAAGCGGCATACGATTGAGGCGGTTGTCGATCGATTGATGGTTCGCGAGGGAATTCGCGCAAGGCTTACCGATTCAATCGAGACCGCGCTAAAATTAAGCGGAAACAAGGTACTGGTGTTGCAAGCAGCAGAAGCAACGCCGAACTCCCAGCATCCGACGTCCAACATTGAACCTGAACGATGGCAAGAACAGCGGTATTCCACTGAATATGGCAACGCGGACACCGGCTTTACATTAGGCGAGCTGACTCCGAAACACTTTTCCTTTAACAGCCATCTCGGTGCATGTCCGGTCTGCCACGGACTCGGCACACAGTTGGTGTGCGATCCGGACCTGATGATTGCTGATCCGACGAAAACGCTGGCCGAAGGGGTAGTCACACCGTGGCGCCGCGGCACAAAACGCATGCAGGCATATTATCGGCACCTGCAAAAGGCATTGGCGCAACATTTTCACATCAACGAGACCGTGCCGTTTAGCGATCTGCCGGAACAATTCAAGCAAGCGCTTTACTTCGGCACGAATGGGACGCCTATCGAGATGAATTTCGGCGACAATGGCGAAGAGCAGATTGCAAAACCGTTCGAGGGCCTCGTTCCGCAAATGCAGCGGCTTTATGAACAGACGCAGAGCGAATTCACGCGCAATCGTATTCGCGCATTTATGGCGCGCGAAACGTGCAAAGGATGCGATGGCGCGAGGCTTAAACCGGAAATCCTTGGCGTTACGATCAAGAATTGGAGCGCATGTGAGCTCAACATTCATCAGTTTAGCGAGCTCACGATCGAAGCAGCGGCCCGGTTTATCTCAGAGCTTGAGCTGAGCGAGCAGCAGCGAATCGTAGTACTGGATGTCGCACGTGAAATTCAGTCGCGCTTGCATTTCCTTGTCGAAGTTGGGCTCAATTATCTAACATTGAATCGTCAGAGCGGGACGCTTTCCGGTGGCGAAGCGCAGCGCATCCGACTGGCCACGCAGATCGGCTCAGGCCTTGCCGGAGTTCTTTACATCTTGGATGAACCCAGCATCGGACTGCACCAGCGGGACAACTCACGGCTCCTCGGCACCCTGCGACGTCTGCGTGACCTTGGCAATTCCGTCATTGTTGTTGAGCATGATGAAGAAACGATCCGCGCCGCCGATTACGTTCTTGATCTTGGTCCGGGGGCCGGCCCGCGCGGCGGCGAAATCGTCGCCCAAGGGACGCTCGCCGAAATCCTATCGGCTAAGAATTCCCTCACAGCTGATTATCTTTCCGGACGTGCACGCATCGCAGTACCGAAACAACGTGTGCAGCCGCGACCCGATGGATGGCTTACGGTGCTGAGCGCAAGCGAGAACAACCTGAAGAAAATCGACGTCTCATTCCCGCTTGGCTGTTTCACATGCGTCACGGGCGTGTCGGGCAGCGGCAAATCTACTCTGGTGGACGACATTCTTCGCCGCGCGCTATTTCGCCGGTTTTACAATGCCAAAGACAAGCCGGGCGCGCACCGGGCGATTCATGGACTGGAGCAAATCGACAAGGCAATCGTGATTGACCAGAGCGCGATTGGGCGGACACCACGATCAAATCCAGTTACGTACACGGGCGCATTTACGCCAATCCGCGAACTGTTCAGCCAATTGCCTGCTGCACGGGTGCGCGGTTACGACGCCGGCCGCTTCAGTTTTAACGTCAAAGGTGGCCGCTGCGAGAATTGCGAAGGTGGCGGACTGATCAAAATTGAAATGCATTTTTTGCCGGACGTCTATGTGGAATGCGAAGTGTGTCATGGAAAGCGCTACAACCGCGAAACACTTGAGATCACTTATAAAGGCAAAAACATCGCCGACGTTCTCGAGCTGACCGTAGATGAGGCAGCACGATTTTTCCGCAACGTGCCGAGCGTTTCAGAAAAACTCGAGTCGCTGCTGGATGTGGGTCTCGGTTATCTGCGGCTCGGCCAGGCCGGAACAACTCTCTCGGGCGGAGAAGCCCAGCGCGTGAAACTGGCTACGGAGCTTGCGAAAAAAGCCACCGGCCGCACCGTGTACATTCTTGATGAGCCGACTACCGGCTTGCACTTCGCCGATATTGAGAAGCTGCTTGAAGTGCTAATGAAGCTGCGCAAGGCCGGCAACACCGTGATCGTGATTGAACACAATCTGGAAATGATCAAGTGCGCAGACTGGATCATCGATCTGGGACCAGAAGGCGGCGAAGCGGGCGGTGACCTGGTCGGTGCCGGGCCACCGGAAAAAATCATTGCGTTGCGAACCAGTTACACTGGCAGGTCCCTGCAGTCGTTGTTGGAGAGGAAATGAGACAAATTGGTCGGCTAGCAATAATTTGTTTCACTGCGCACTTCGTGCAGGCGGACGTTGCCACCGATGTCGCCCACGCGAGCGCTTCGATGAATGAGGGCGTGCCAGAGGTCGCGGTGGTGCGGTTGCAGGCGTTGCTGAACAAAGATTTGCCGGAGGCAGATTGGCGCGCTGTCGCGGAGAAACTGGCACAAGCTCAGGTCGCTGCGAAAGAGCCGGAGGCTACTCTGGTTTTGGTGGCAGACGCTCGCGTCCGTGAATTGCCATGGGCAAAGTTTTGGCGTGCCCAAGCACTGGCTTGTCTTCATCGATGGGCCGACGCGCTGCCGTTCTACGAGGAGTTAGCGAGCGATGAGCGATCGCCTCTTCACAACGCAGCGATCTTTTGCACAGCTGAGATGCTGCGCGCGCTAGGCAGACGTGAGCAAGCTCTCGCACAATTCAAACTTCTTTTCCGCGACCGTGAATGGAGCACGCGAGCGCAATTGGGCGGAGCGGAGTTATTCATCGACATGAACAACGCTCCTGATGCGCAGCGTTTACTAGCGGAAATGAAGCCGGCCGCAGTGGGGGATCGAAGAGAACGGCGCGTACTGCGTGGTCGCCTGGAGCTGATCTTACACAGACCAGAGCGAGCAGTGGGAATGTTCCAGGCGCTATTGAAAAGGCCGGAGGGAACTGCTCATCCCACGCTAATTGCCGCATTGGTCGGCATAGCCGTAGCACATCTGCAACTCAAAACGCCCGAAGCCGGCGATGATGTCCTCGAGCAATTTATTGACCGTCATCCTGCCGATCCAGACCTGCCGGTCCTTTTCGCCAAATTGGATGAACTGTATCGATCCGAGCACAAACCGTCACGAAACGAACTGGAGAAGTGGGTACGCCGCCCCGAACAACCACGCCGGACATTTGCACGGTGGTATCTCGCCCGGCTCGAAATTCGCGCTGGCCGTAGAGAGCGAGCCAGCCAGTTATTCTCCGATTTGCGACGCGCTGTTATCAAATCCTCGGCGCTCGCGCCGGCTTACGTCGACTTCGCGCGCTTTGAAATGGATGAGCACCACTTCGACGAGGCGATCGCAATTTTCGACGACGCGCGCCTGCTTCATCCGGAGCCCTCCGTGCTGGCACGCATCGGTTTTCTGTCTGCGCAATCGCGCTATCTGTCGAAGCAATTCGACACGGCGACAGCGGCTTTTGAACAAATCGCGCATACGGATTCGCCATGGAGCAAAGCTGCAGTGTTCAACGCCTCGATCGGCTGGCTGCAGCTCGGTAATCACGCTCGCTTCCTCATGGATTATAAGGAGCTGGACAAGCAAGGCGGCGACGAAGACGCGCGCGCTGGTTTGCAGTTACAGGAAGCGTTGACCCAGGCGGAAAAAGGCGACAAGACGGCAGCCCGATCGTTTCAGCAGTTCATTCATGATTTCCCAAAAAATCCGCGCGTGTCGGAAGCATGGGTCGGGTTGGCCGAGCTGGCATTTCACTCGTCACCGCCTCGGCTCGAGGAGGCACGCAGAAGTCTGGATCACGCTGCCGAGACCAATCCGACGGCCGCGGCCGCGGAGCGTGCAGATTACCTGCGCATATGGATAGAAGAAGCGTCGGGCGGAAACGAACCCCAAGTAATCGAGCTTGCTAAAAGATTTCTGGAGCAGCATGCGGATGCAGCATTTGCTGCTGAAGTCCGAATGAAACTGGCAGAACTTTATTATCGCCGTCAGGACTTCGCCAACGCACAGACGCAATTTGAAATTATCGCGCAACAGCATCCTGAGGGTTCTCTGGCGGAACGAGCACTGTTTTTCGCCGCCGAATCTGCCATGTCGAGCATGGGGGACCACGCATTGGATCGAGCAATTGTTCTGTTTGATCAGGTCGTGCAGAGAAATGGCGAGCTGCGCTGGCCCGCGCGCAATGAACAAGCGGTGATCGAGCGCAAGCTCGGAAAACCCAATGATGCTCTCGCCCTATACGATGAGGTGCTGAAGAGCAACGCCGGCTCAGCTGAAAAACGTGAGGCGCTTTGCGGCAAAGGCGACATTTTTCTCGAGATGAGCGCAAGCGATTCGGCGAATTATCAGCGTGCCATCGAAATTTATGATCAACTTGCCTCCGACAACGACGCTCCCATTCACTGGCGCAACCAGGCCCTGTTCAAAAAGGGACTTTGCCTCGAAAAGCAAAGCGATCGGGCCGGCGCTCTTGCGACTTTTTACACAATATTGGACGGCGAAGCGCGGCCCGATCAACAGCGTGAACTGTTTTGGTTTTACAAAGCTGGATTTAATGCTGCGCGATTATTGGAGGAGGATTCGAAATGGGAATCCGCCGCTGCGATCTACGACAGGCTCGTTGCCAGCGGTGGAAGTCGCAGCGAAGAAGCAAAAGCGCGCCTGAACAATCTTCGCCTGGAGCACTTTCTTTGGACGGATTGAACTTGATTGGCGCAGCATTTTAATGCGGCTGGCCCGCAATGCCGGATCTCTGTCCCAGATGACAGTCGAATAAGCTTGCAAAAATTCGGGGCGAGACCAGAATCCACACTACAATGAAAACAAGACTCAGTCGCAGCTGCGGCTGGTCGGTCCGATGCGCATGTACCGTGCTGGCACTGGCATTTTGCGCATCGGCATTTGCTAATGATCCGAGCAAGAACGTCGTGCTGCGGCCACAACCACAAGGGGTCGTCAAGACCTCGAAAAAGATATGCTACACTGTGGCCGCGGGCTCCCGCATTCCGCAACCTTGCGATCGGCTCTCTGCAATTCCGACCACTCATGGCGCATTGGATATTTTGGGCCACCGTAACGGCCCATAACCAAAACCTCCGACGATTTCGCCGGTAATAGCGTGCTGCCGACGGCAGCGCGGACGTGGTTTATATTTTTGCGCGCCAAGCCGCTGTCCCTGAGATTCGAGCGCGTGCTCGACGTTGTGCGGGCGAACCTAACGCTGCGCATGTTTCTCCTTCAGCCAACGGAAATCGGCGTCTTTGTCGCTTTAACGCGACCAGAAATTTTTAGTCGCAAATGCTTTCGGAGCTAGCTGCCTGGCCTATCGAGAATTAAGTTCGCTGTCGCAAGCACCGATTTGTCGTCATTGTCCGTCAGTCCTGCAAGGAAACTGCGAATTCGACGAAA
Source organism: Candidatus Udaeobacter sp. (assembly GCA_036269995.1). Taxonomy (GTDB): domain Bacteria; phylum Verrucomicrobiota; class Verrucomicrobiia; order Chthoniobacterales; family UBA10450; genus Udaeobacter. Next base: position 67,198 of record DATBDJ010000014.1, on the reverse strand, counting down.
CGATTGACGCAAGAACAGATCGGCGGCGGCTTGATCCGGCGCAGCCGCATCTCCGTTTCGCCGCGCGAACTGAATTTCGCTGTCCTGACGGCTGACGACACAAGTTGAGGCGAAGAGATCCATCGCCGCATTCGCAATGCGCTCCTGGACGAGCTGCATATCGAGAATCGGCTCGCGATAGGTGATGAGCGCCCGGTTCACAGCGAAATTGAAACGCCGGATCAATCGGCCCAGCTGTCGCGCATGGCCACGAAGCTGATCGCTCTGCACCGGCACATCAGGCACGCGAATCGTCGCACCGAACCGGCTCTTTCCCGCGGCCCACGCTTTGCTCATCCGATCACGCGATGGTTTCATCATCGTGTCGTAAATTTCCTTGAACTCCATGCCCGGTCCGCGCATTCCCACCAGCGCGATAAACGAAGTGAGCACTTCGTTTGCACCTTCGCCGATCTGGTTGATCCGCGCGTCACGCATCATTCGCTCCAGCGGAAGATCTAGAAAGTACGCGGAGCCGCCATAAATCTGGAAAACATCGTTAATGCACTCCCACAGCCGCTCGGTTGTGAACACCTTCAACATTGCAGTCTCCAGCATGTAATCTTCCAGACCGCGATCGATGAACGACGCTGTGACGGTCGTCATGGATTCCATCGCATAGGCATCCGCAGCGATCCGAGCGATTTTCTTTTTCACCAAATGAAAATTACCGAGCGTCTTATTGAATTGCTTCCTGGTGTTCGCGTGCTGCACTGCCAGCTCGAGACATGTCTTCGCCGCGCCTGTGCAGCACGCGCCGAAAGTTGTGCGACCGAAATCGAGCACCGTGAGCGCGACTTTGAGACCTTTGCCAAAGGGTCCAAGAATATTTTCCTTTGGAACTTTAACGTCCCGCAATGCGAAACGGCCAGTCGCTGTGCCGCGGATTCCCATCTTTGGCATTCGCTCCTCGAGCATCTCGAATCCCGGCATGTCGGGTGTGACGAGAAAGGCTGTAATCGCAGTTTTGTCCGACCCGGGCACTGGCGTGCGCGCCATCACCGTGAGTTCGTGCGCGATCGCCGCGTTCGTGATATAGCGTTTCTCGCCGTTCAAAATGAAATGGGAGCCGTCCTCGCTGGGACGCGCCTGCATCTGCACGTTTGCCGCATCCGATCCCGCTTCTCTTTCAGTGAGCGCGAAGGAGCCCAACTGTTCGCCAGTAACTAATTTCGGAAGCCACTTCTGGTTTTGCTCATGGGTGCCAAACAGCAGCAAGGCGCGAATCCCGATCGAATGATGGGCGTTCACGAAAACTGATGTAGACGCGCAACGCCGCCCGATTTCTTCGAGCACCTTGCAGTTCGCGATCTGCGAGAACCCGCGCCCGCCATATTCCTTGGGCGCGGTCATTCCCAGCACGCCGATCCGGCCGAGCCCGTCAATCACGCTTCGCGGAATGTTCGCCTGCCTGTCGATCTCCGCCGCATCGAGACCGCGATCGAGAAATTCGCGCAGCTCAGCGAGCGTTTGCTCCAGTTCGCTCTGTTGCGCCGCGGGAACCCGGGGATACGGCATCACCCAATCAGAAACGAAATGTCCCTGAAAAAGTCCCTTGGCGAAACCCATCGCCTGCGGTCCTGCAAAGAGCAGTTCCTCAGCCTGTTGAATCTCTTTCTGTCTCTCCGCGTCGAGTTTGTTCATTTAAGTGAATGCGTCGCCGAAGAAGCGAGCGGCACGCACTGTAGCTCTGCGTGAGCGCCTGTCCAATAACGGCGAGCGTCGCCTCGTTGAATGAAGTATCGCGCCTTAGCTACAGCCTTGGCTCGTCCCGCATTCGGTGCAGACGCCGCAGGCGCCAGCGCGGATGACTTTGTCGCTGCCGCACACGGAGCAGGTGATACCCATGAAGATGCTCCCCAGCGCCACTCTCACGCGCTCGGCGTGCCCGTTGCCGTTTCCGCTTTGCCCCGCGTGTGTGGCCGCCTTGCTGGACGCGTTGCTCGTGATTACGTCGATGACCGCTTTGTCAGCGGTATGCGCCAGATCGGTAACGGGGCGGTTCATAGCTTTCTTCTCAATGTCAGAAATCTCCTTGAGCGGCAGATCGGGCTGGGTGCGGTTCGGCGAAGTCGCTTCCTTATAGCCTTCGATGAATTCGCAGGCTAACCAGCGGAAAACATAATCGGTAATGCTAGTTGCGTGACGAATGTGCGGACTTTTTGTGAAGCCGCTCGGCTCAAATCGCTGGTACGCGAACTTTTTCACGAGACTCTCCAGCGGAACACCGTATTGCAATGCGATCGACGTGAGTGTTCCGACTGTATCCATCAAACCGCCGATCGTGCTGCCTTCCTTGGACATTGTGATGAACAGTTCGCCCGGTTGGCCGTCTTCGTACAAACCCACCGTGATGTAGCCTTCGTGGCCAGCGATCTCGAAGCGATGTGTCATGGAATTCCGCGTATCCGGCATCCGATGACGTACCGGTTGGTCAGCGCGAGTGCGCAAGCTCGCGAGTTCGTGTTCAAGTTCCAGAATACGGTTTTGCAGAGCGTCCGCGACTGCTTCGACGGAAAGGCCGCTGTCATCGCCAGCGGCTACAGCGCCCATGTCTTTTGTCTTTCGAGTGTTCAGAGGCGCGGAGCGTTTTGAGCCTTCGCGATAGATGGCAATCGATTTCAAACCGAGCCGCCAACCTTCGACGTAGGTGTTCATGATGTCGTCCACCGTTGCTGATTCCGGCATGTTCACAGTCTTGGAGATCGCGCCACTGAGGAATGGCTGGGCTGCCGACATCATTTTCAGATGCGCCATGTAATTCAGCGAGCGCTCGCCTTTGAATGGCTTGAATGCACAATCGAACACCGGCAGATGTTCAGGCTTCAGGCCGGATGAAATTTTTGAGCCGTCGGTGTCAGTGACGTCCTCGATTGTGTCGAATGCATCGATGTGCGCGATGATTCGCTCGATCTCCTCGGAATTGTAACCGAGCTTGTCCAGAGCGAGTTTGACCGTTTGGTTGACGATCTTGAGCATGCCGCCGCCGGCGAGCAGCTTGTATTTGACCAGCGCGATGTCGGGTTCAATTCCCGTTGTGTCGCAATCCATCAGGAAACTAATCGTGCCGGTCGGCGCCAGTACGGTCACTTGCGCATTCCGGTAGCCGTAGCATTTGCCGAGGTCCGCCGCGCTATCCCAGACTTTTGCAGCTTCGTTCTTGAGATGGGCAAATTGTGTCGCGTCGGAAATGTCGCGCACTGCCTGCCGATGCAGTTTAATCACGTCGAGCGTTGATTCGACGTTGTCCTTGGCCACTGGCTTCGATACGCCGCTGGCGCGTGCGTCATAATAACCAGGAAACGGCCCGATCGCCTGTGCGATGCGCGCGCTTTGTTCGTATGCTTCTCCGGTCATGATGCCGGTGATCGCGCCGCAAAGCGCCCGGCCTTCCTCGCTGTCGTAACTGTGTCCGTAGCTCATGATCAACGAACCCAGATTGGCGTAACCCAGTCCGAGGGTTCGAAATACATGTGAGTTTTCGGCGATCTCTTTGATCGGATAGCTGGCATTATCAACGATGAGTTCCTGTGCAGTGATGAAAATTCGCACCGCAGCCTTGAACCGTTCGACATCGAAATCGCCATCCGCGGTTTTGAACTTCATCAGGTTTAGCGAAGCAAGGTTGCACGCAGTGTTGTCCAGGAACAGATACTCACTGCACGGATTCGTGGAATTTTGTCGATCCGTTCCTTTGCAGGTGTGCCACTTATGAATTGTGGTATCGAATTGCATTCCAGGATCGCCACAGATCCATGTGCCCTCAGCGATTTTGCGCAGCAAACTGCGCGCCTCTTTTTTCTCGCACGGCTGACCGTCTGTCACGCGACGCGTCCACCATTCACGGTCTGCCAGCGCCGCGTCCATAAAATCGTCGCTCACGCGCACGCTGACGTTTTCATTCTGATACATCACGGAGCCGTACGCTTCGCCATTGTAACTGCCGTCGTAACCATGCTCGATCAGGGCCCACGCTTTCTTTTCCTCCTTTTGCTTGGCCTCGATGAACTCTTCAATGTCGGGATGCCAGTCCTTCAGCGTGTTCATCTTGGCAGCGCGCCGGGTTTTGCCGCCGCTTTTCACGACATTGGCAATCTGGTCGTAAACTTTCAGGAACGAGAGCGGCCCGCTGGGCTTGCCGCCGCCGCTCAATTTTTCTCTCGTTGACCGCAACGACGAAAGATCTGTTCCCGTGCCGCTGCCGTACTTGAAAAGCATCGCCTCACTCATGGCCAGGCGCATGATGTCTTCCATCGTGTCGCCTACGCTCTGGATGAAGCAGGCGCTGCCCTGCGGATACTCATATTGCGATGGCGCACGTTCGGCTTTGCCAGTTTCGCGGTTGTAAAAGTAGTTCCCTGCGCCGCCGCCTTTGCCGACGCCGTATTGGTGAAACAAGCCAACGTTGAACCAAACCGGCGAATTAAATGCGCCGTGCTGGTTCAAACACAGCCACGTCAGCTCGTCGTAGAAATTTTCAGCAGCCTGGGCATCCGCGAAGTAGTTGTCGGCGATTCCCCAGTCGGTGATCGTTCGAGTTACGCGGTGGATCAATTGCCGCACTGACGTTTCTCGTCCGCCGGTGTAGGGATCGGTGCCATTCGCGATATCGCCGTAGAAATATTTTGAGACGGCAATTTTTGTCGCCAATTCGATCCAACTCTTCGGCACCTCGATATTTTCCTGCTTAAAAATAACCTTGCCACCGTCGTCGGTGATTTCGGCCGTACGCTCCTCCCATTGGATTTGATCAAAAGGCGCAACCGCAGCATCGCTGAACACGCGGTCAAAGCGCAGTCCGGCATTTTTCTTTTTCTCAGTGGCAGTTTTTTGGCGCGTTGCAGAGCGAAGTGACGAAGTGAGCGATGCGGGCTGAATTCCTGGTTTTAATTGAATCATGGCGGCGAAGGAGGGTTGAGGTTCCAAATAGTGTGCGAATAACGGTGAACAGCGGCGCCAACAAGCTGTGAATACCAGTCAACAACTACTAATAGCGTGGCTGCCCAGTGGACATACAATATGCAGCCCGCCGATCGCAGGTGGCAAGATAAAAATTGTAACATTTTTTGCACGGAAGTGACGCAGACAATGGATGGCGGAAGGGGTGGGATTCGAACCCACGGTGGGTTTCCCCACGCTCGATTTCGAGTCGAGTGCCTTAAACCGGACTCAGCCACCCTTCCTCAAAAGCAGAAGAAACGCCGAACGCCCAACGTCCAACATCCAACGCCGAATGGCAACTCGGGTCGAGTAGCCTGACGCAGACAAATTGGTGTGTGTCGCCAACTTGCGCGCTATGACGAGAACCTAACTCAATTCAATTTTGTTTGAATCTGATTGAATGCCGCGGCGCATCCGATGTTCAAAGCGATGATAAATTATACCTGTTAGTTCAACTCGTGGGTTGCATGCCACGTGTTCAACGGCACTTTGCTGACTTCACCTTTTTTTCATGAACATATTTTTCCGGTCTTTCGTGGTTCTTTTTTTGTTGGCGCAAGCTGCACCCTTCGTTCCATCGATCTCGGCGCAAAGTCCGTCGGCAACGGCAAATCAGGGTGGCGCGCCCAACACGGCGCGGCTGCTGCGTTTTCCGACTACGAATGGCGCGCAGATCGTCTTTTGCTATGCCGGCCAGTTGTATGCCGTTGACAAAAGCGGCGGTACCGCCCGGCGTCTAACGAGTGGGCCGGGTTACACCTCATTTGCGCGCTTTTCACCGGATGGAACGCAGATCGCTTTCACTTCGGAGTACGACGGCAATCGTGAAGTGTACGTGATGCCTGCGGATGGCGGCACGCCGAAGCGCCTTACGACTTCGGCCACACTTGGACGCGACGACATTTCGGACCGAATGGGACCAAATAACATCGTGATGACGTGGGAAAACACGAAACCGCTGGTCGTTTTTCGCTCGCGCATGACTTCGTTCAACGATTTCATCGGCTCGCTGTTAGCGGTTAGTCTCGATGCAGAATTGCCACAGCAATTGCCGGTGCCGCGCGGCGGATTCGTTTCTTTCTCTCCCGACGACTCAAAGATGGCTTACAACCGTGTGTTTCGGGAATTCCGGACTTGGAAACATTATCGCGGCGGCATGGCGGATGACATCTGGATCTATGATTTCAAAACTGGCGCCACCGAAAACCTGACGAACGACCCCGCGCAGGACATCTGCCCGATGTGGGCATCGGACAACAAAATTTACTTCATCTCAGATCGCGATAATCGGATGAACCTGTTCGTGATCGATCCAGCGACGAAGGAGACAAAGCAGCTGACGCATTTCACCGATTTTGACATCAAATTCCCGTCGATCGGCAAAGACTCGATTGTGTTCGAGCAGGCGGGCTCGATCTGGCGTTACGATCTCGCTACGGCACAGGCCGCGCCTGTGCCAATCGAGATCAAGGAAGATTTCGATAGCGGTCGTGGTGGATTGGTCGACGGATCGAAGCATCTCGAATCTGTAAACCTCGCGCCGGACGGCGAGCGCACGATCGTAGTCGCGCGCGGCGATCTTTTTTCTGTGCCGGCGAAGAACGGCACGCCGCGCAACTTGACCAAGACTTCAGGCGCGCACGAACGTGACGCTATTTGGTCGCCGGACGGCAAATGGATTGCCTACAACTCGGACGCGACCGGCGAGAACGAATTGTATGTGCGGCCGCAAGACGGCAGAGGCGACCCGCAGCAAATTACCAACGGCGCCGACACTTATTATTACACGCCGAAGTGGTCGCCTGATTCCAAGAAACTGCTATGGAGCGACCGATTGCAGCGATTGCGCTATGTGGATGTTACCACGAAGAGTGTAACCCAAGTCGACCAGGACAAATACGGCGAGATCCAAGACTACAACTGGTCGCCCGACAGCCAGTGGATCACCTGGGTGCGGCCCGAGGAGAACGGGATGCCGCGCGTTTATATTTACTCGCTCGGAAATAAACAGCAGAGCGCCGTGACGGATAACTGGTACGGATCCGGCGAAGCGGCCTTCAGCGACGACGGAAAATATTTGCTTCTCACCTCCGCTCGCGATTTCAAGCCGAGTTTCGGCGACCAGGAATTCGCAAACGTTTACCGCGACATGGAGCGCGTGTATCTCGTGACGCTGGCGAAGGACACGCCGAATCCGCTCGCACCGAAGAGCGACGAGGTTGGCAAAGCGGAGGAAAAACGCAAGAAAGAAAAAGCAAAAGAAGCTGAGCCGAAAAAATCGGAACCGAGTCCGAGCGCGACTAAAGGCGAAGAAAAACCAAAGAAAGCAGTCGCGGTGAAAGTCGACGCTGATGGAATTCAGAACCGGATTGTTGGCTTGGAAATCACGCCCGGCAATTATCGCAATCTCCGTATGCTCGATGACGGGCGCATCTTTTACCTGCGTCGCACTGCTGCCGATGAGGTCGGCGCAGACGAAGAGGATTTATTCTCTGACAGGGACAGAAAATCGCATCTCTGCTCTTACAACCTCGACGAGCGCAAGGAAACGGTGCTCGGCGACGCCAATAATTATCAGATCACTTTCGACGGCAAAAAGATGCTGGTGAAGATCAAAAAAGATTACGCCATCGTCGACGTGCCCAAAGATAAGCTGGAGACGAAAGATCACGAACACAAAATCGAAGGTCTTGACATGCAGTTAGATCGCCACGCCGAGTGGCACCAAATCTACTTCGAGTGTTGGCGACAAATGCGCGACTTCTTCTTTTCGCCAACCATGAACAGCGTGGATTGGAAGGCAATGCGTGACAAATACGCGGCGCTCCTGCCTTTCGTGAATCATCGGAATGATCTGACTTATCTGCTGGGGGAGCTAATCGGCGAATTGAACAACGGCCACGCCTACGTCGGTAGCGGCGAACGGCCAGACACGCCGCGTATCAAGCTCGGCCTGCTAGGGGCGGAGTTTTCGCGCGATGCCGCTACGCGCGCCTATCGCATCGAGAGGATTTTACCCGGCGAAAATTGGACTAAACAGACCCGTTCGCCACTCACGGAAATCGGCGTGAACGTCAAACCGGGCGATTACATTCTCGCGATCAACAACACGCCAGTCTCGGGCCTGCCGAATCTTTACGACGCGTTGATCGGTACCGCCGGCAAACAAGTGGTCCTTCGCGTCAATTCAAAACCCGCGGACGACGGCGCACGCGACGTGACAGTCGTCCCAACCCAGGACGAAGCGCCGCTTTACTACCTCGATTGGGTGCAAAAAAATATGGATTACGTGAACAAAAAAACCGGCGGCGAAGTTGGCTATCTGCACATTCCCGACATGGGCCGGCCCGGTCTGGACGAGTTTACGAAACTTTACTTTCCACAAATCAGAAAACACGCGCTCATCGTTGACGTTCGTGGCAACGGCGGCGGTTTTGTTTCGCCACTGGTGATCGAGCGATTGCGGCGCGCATTTATGATGGTCGGCATTGCTCGCAATGGCATGCCGCAAACCGACCCACCGCAAGCGTTCACCGGCCCAATGGTAACGTTAATCAACGAATTCTCGGCGTCCGACGGCGACATTTTTCCGTATCGATTCAAGGCGCTTGGCCTCGGCAAGCTGATTGGCAAACGCACCTGGGGCGGCGTCGTTGGCATTCGTCAGTCGCTGCCGCTTGTTGATGGCGGGCAGTTTTTCAAACCGGAGTTTGCGATCTATTCAAAAGACGGCAAACAGTGGATCGTCGAAGGTCACGGCGTCGATCCCGACATCGTGGTCGATAATGACCCTGGTAAGGAATTTAAAGGGGAAGATCAGCAACTCGATCGGGCCATTCAGGAAATACAGGACGAACTAAAAACAAAACGCTACGATCTGCCTTCGCCTCCGCCGTGGCCAAACCGCAATCCCGCTGGCGGAACGTAGAACAATTTCAACCATGCTGTAGCCGGCCTGTGGCCGGTCCAATTCGCCTAGCCGCGTCGCGCGCGCGCTGCGAACGTGATGGCGCCGCTTAACTTGAAAACACGCGAGGCGCCCTCGAGAAGCGAAATCTAGGAGAACCGATTGCCCGCATTTCAGCAGGGGGAATCTGGCCGCATGGCGCGACCTTTTACAAATCGAGCTGAAGCCGGCCGACAACTGGCGGAGAAGCTCGAAAAATATGCAGGGCGCGACGATGTAATCGTCCTCGGATTGCCGCGCGGCGGCGTGCCTGTTGCATATGAAGTGGCGAAACGTCTGCGTGTACCACTCGATGTTTTCATCGTGCGAAAACTTGGTGTGCCCGGTTTTGAAGAACTGGCTGCCGGCGCGATCGCATCGGGCGGAGTGCGCGTGCTGAACGACGAAGTCGTTCGCGTCTTACCGCATGCAGAAGAGGCAATCGAAGCGGTGACGGCTCGGGAGACAGCGGAATTGGAACGGCGCGAACAGATCTATCGTGAAGGTCGCCCGCCTCCGGAGCTGCGCGACCGGACCGTAATCCTGGTGGATGACGGGCTGGCCACTGGTGCAACCATGCGAGCCGCGGTCAAGGCACTGCGAGAGCGCGGCGTGGCAGGAATCGTCGTCGCCGTTCCAGTCGGTCCGACGGACACTTGCCAGGAACTTGAACAGCTGGTGGACGAGACGATCTGTCTAACCATGCCTGTATTCTTTCAGGCGGTCGGTCAGTATTACGAAGATTTCTCGCAGACCAGTGATGAAGATGTACGCGAGTTGCTGGCAACCGCTGCGCAACAGATCTTCCCAGCGAAGGCAACGGATCAACAATGACAGATACCGAATTGCTCGCGAGATGCACAGCCGCTCACCGGCGACGCGAATGATTACGATCCGTTGCTGCAATTGACTGCGTGATCTCGCCACGAGAAAATTGAATTTCGCGTCCGCAATTCGCTCGAGAAAAGTTTTCCTGACAAGCGGCGGTATTTTCACGGACAGCTTGCTTTGAATGTTTTTTAGTCAGTCCATCCATTCCATCGCGCGGAGCAGCTCACGGAACTCGGCATTTTCTGTGGAAAGCGCAGGCAGCCATTCGCCGACCACCTCGCGCTTCCACCACGCCTTCTCGCCAAGGGGCGCGAATTGATACCGATACAGTCGCGCGCGAATGTAACGGGGCGGTGCGTCGGGAAATGGATTGTTCGCCAAAAGCGAGAGAGTGCCCGGATCGTTGTGCAGAAGTTTCCAGACGAAATGCAGTGTCCACGGATAATCGGCGGGTGAAGCCATCGCGGCGAACCAGATTTGCCAGTCGATCCGCGGCTGGTACGGGGCGACAAACGGCGGCCTGCGATCGGGATTCCCCGGTTTGGCTATGAATTGGTACTCCTGCCATTTGCTGTCGCCGGTGATGATCGAATCCTGGGTGCCTTCGAAAATTATTTCGTCCCGTTGTCGCCCGACAGAGCCGAACGCGCCGTAAGTGTTCACCAGATCAAATCTGTTGAACGATGTATTCATGACTTGTCGGCCGGAAATGAGGTTGAGCACCGGCGCGACACTGAGGTAGATCACCACAACGGATAACGCGACTGCGACACTGTTGTTGATGCGTGACGGTTCTGATTCCTGCGCTGCGTGTTTAGCGCGGCTGACCAAAGCTCTCGGTAAAAGGCGGCACAGGAAGGTGTCGTCGAAGCAGGCCAGGAACGGAATGATGGTGAGATAATTGAGGAACGAAAGATTGCCGCTGATGATCAGAAAAATTTGGAATGTTACCAGCACGACACCCGCGACGTGCCGCGCGTGCCGTGGTCCGAATGAAAACCATGGCACTATGAGTTCGACGAAGTGGTTCCATGCAGTCCCGAATTTGTGGGCCCAGTGCGGCGCAAAATGCAGATAACGGCTCACCGGGCTGGGGATCGGCTGCGTTTCATAGTGATAGTAAAGGCACGTGAGATCGCGCCAGCATGGGTCGCCGCGCAACTTGATCAGGCCTGCTCCGATCATGATGCGGAAGCCAAGCCAGCGAAGCAGCCATATGACCAGAATCGGCGGTCTGCACTTTGGAAATGGCCGGCCATCGAGCAGTGGGCAGAGAAAGATCGCCAGGAAACCGGTTTCAAGCAGCTGAATCTCCCAACCGTAGCCGTACCAGATTTGTCCGATGTGAACGATGGACATGTACATCGCCCAAAGAACGCCGAGAATAATGGCGTTCGCGTAACCGGCTACCACGACAAGCGAGAGGGCCAGTCCGATCCACGCGAACGTTGATAGACCCTGATCGGAAACGCCAAGCCAAAACAGAGTGGGTTCCCGCAACACTCCGGCAGTTCGCGAGCCGAGTTGCGTTTCGATGCTCGCCAAAAACTGACGCGCCGGCGTCAGGCCGTGCTCGCCTATCAATGGGACGAGTTGCTGTGCGGCAACAAGAAAAGCAACGGCGTATACGAAACCGAGCAATCGCAGAATGACAAAGCGCGTCAGCCAGTAGGAATTTCCGGCGGCATAAAGCTTTTCCAGGATCGCCTTGCCCACGTCGAACTGTAAACGTCCAACCTCCAACGCCCAATTAATTGCCAGGGGGGAGATTCGAACTCCCGACCAAGGGCTTATGAGTCCCCTGCTCTACCACTGAGCTACCCTGGCGAAATCGGCGGCGACAAAGGTCAATCGCGTGATATCGGCTGTCAACGCGACAAGCACCGCGGCCGTCCTCGCATTCCTCTTCCTCTTAGTCTCACGGTTTCGTTGCCCTAAGATTGCGAGAGTACGGAGAAGAAGCGGAAGAGGAGAGAGAATATCTTCTACTCTTTTGGCTTCCCGACGTACGGCTGTAAGTCCTTGTCATTGCCTCGGACCGCAGCCATGAAGCACACGTCGCTCTGTTCCTTTACGGCGCCAACCCACCCTTCTTGATGAACGTAGCGCCATCCGGGGAACTTCAGCACCGCGCCTGTTTTCGTGTCCCGTTCGGCGGGAAACAGAAATAACTGCATCCGCTTTTCAGCGAGCCAGATTTGGGCGATCCGACGCGAGCTTTCATCCTCGAACACACGACAACCAATGGTGCGGAAATCAGCAAATTCATCGGGAACATCATAGTGTTCCAGCCCGTGTTTCATAAAAAACAAGTCGCTCAACGTACCCGCTTCAGTGCTTATAGGGTCAAGCATGACCGGTCGCGTGGAACTGGCCACCGTCAATAATTTCTGGGCCGTCGCCGAGCCTGGAAACTCGTTTAGACGAGCAAAAAGCTGCCACACGAAAACTCCCGCGATGACCAGGACCGCGATGCTGATGGCAAGCACCGCCGGATTCCGGATCATGTTTCTCCACGTCCACTTTGATGCAACAGGCAAATCTTTTTCTGAAAACCATTCAGCCGTTTCGGGTGGAATTGGGATCAGGCGAACCCGTTCGGCGACAGCGCGATCGAAATTTTGCTGATTAATAAACTCGCTCGAGTCCGCTACCCGAGCTAGTACCGCACGCATCGCGCGGTCAGTCACATTCTCATGGCTGATTGGCGCACAATTCAATAGAGCGCGCTTTCGGCGCGACAGCCGCGGCACTTCGTTCATACGCTACGTGATTCAGCAAACCTCGCGTCCAGCCATGCCTGCAACTGCCGGCGGCCCTGGGCTAGAAGGCGCGACAGCTCGCCCAGCTTGAGCTCGGCGATGTCGAGAATTTCGGCATAATCGAATTCGTCGAGGTAAAAAAGCGCCAGCGCGCTCCGTTGGGGGTCGGGCGCAGCGGAAATCCAAATTGCGAGTTGTGCGGAATCGAGTCGCTCCACCTGCGATGCCGCCTGGGCAGTGAGGTCCTTCTCCTCGAGCTTCAGCGGCTCCGGCTGCAAATCGGTTTTAGTTGCCTCGAGACAACGCCAGCGCACGTCGCGGAAAAGCCAAAACTTCTCCTTCGGCAATTCCCCGTGCGCGGCGCGTACGGCGGCTTCGCGCAGGGTGGTGTGAAACACTTCCTGCGCCTTGGCCGCATCCCCCAGCATCAGGAAACACAAACGATACAGTTGCGGCAGATTTTGTTTTCGATCCGGCACGCCCAAAATTCTGCGCACTCTACGCGGGTCCTGATGATCGACAAGGGTTGGTCAACCGATGCGCCGACACAGCGAACAGCGACTCCTGCGGCATCACTGCAGGTCGCGCAACCGACGCGATACCTCCTCTGCGTTTGCGCGACTGTTAAACGCGGAAATGCGAAAATACCCTTCGCCCTGCGCTCCAAAACCAACGCCTGGAGTTATGACCACATTCAATTCGCGCAACATTCGCTCGAACATTTCCCAGCTCGAAAGGCCTTGGAGTGTTTTCACCCACAGATAAGGGGCGTTTACCCCCCCGAACACGTCCAAACCAACACTTGTTGCAGCGTCGCGGAGTAGTTTTGCGTTGTCCATGTAATGACGGATGAGCAAGCGCACCTGCTTGCGGCCTTCGTGTGAATACAACGCCTCGGCGCCGCGTTGGACCGGATAACTGACGCCGTTGGACTTGGTGCTCCAACGGCGGTTCCAAAGTGGATGAAGCGGTAGTCGGCGACCGTTCTCCGTCCGCGCGACGATTGATTTCGGCATTACAGTAAACCCGCAGCGCACACCGGTGAAACCCCCGTTCTTGGAAAAACTGCGGAACTCGACGGCGCATTCGCGCGCGCCGGGCACTTCGAAGATTGAATGCGGAATCTCCTCGTCGGAAATGTAGGCCTCATAAGCAGCATCAAACAGCAGAAGCGCCTCATGCTCGCGCGCGTAGTCGACCCAACGCGACAGTTGCGTGCGCGAGGCGGTCGCGCCGGTCGGATTGTTAGGAAAACAAAGGTAAACGAGATCGACGTGCTCCCGTGGCGGGTCCGGCACAAAATTGTTTTCAGCATTACACGGCAAATAAACCAGCGCTTCATAGCTCCCGTCTTTTCTGGCTGGCCCGGTGTGACCGGCCATCACATTTGTGTCGACGTACGCAGGATAAACCGGATCGGGCACCGCAACTTTGTTTTGGTCGCCGAGAATGTCGAGGATGTGACCGCAATCGCATTTCGATCCGTCGGAGACAAAAATTTCATCATCAGCAATCTCCATGTTGCGATCGCGATAATCGTGCTGCGCAATTTTCGATCGCAGGAAGTCGTACCCCTGTTCAGGACCGTAACCGCGAAATGTTTCGTCGCGGCCGAGCTCATCGACGGCGTGTTTCATCGCCTCAATCACGACCGGTGGTAGCGGCTCAGTCACATCACCGATCCCACAACGAATTAGTCTGTTTGCAGCTTCTGGATTGGATTCGCAAAATTCGCGCACGCGGCGTGCGACTTCGGGAAACAGGTATCCAGCCTGAAGCTTCAGATAGTTTTCGTTCAAGTAAGCCATTTTGCTGTAGTCGAGGCGTATAACCGCTGAGGCCGTACAACTTTCGCGGCGGTCACAGACCGCCGCGATTTAAAACGCCTAATCCGGAATCAATAATTCTTCGCGACGGCGTCCCAGTTCACCACATTCCACCAGGCTTTGACGTAATCAGGACGGCGGTTTTGGTATTTCAGATAGTAAGCGTGCTCCCACACGTCGATGCCCAGCACCGGCTTGCCTTCGCATCCAGCAACGGCTTTGCCCATGAGAGGACTGTCCTGATTGGCAGTGGAACAAATCGCCAGCTTCCCATTATTCACGACCAGCCAGGCCCAACCGCTGCCAAAGCGGCCCGCTGCAGCGGTGGCTAATTTTTCTTTAAAATCATCGAAGCTGCCGAATGTCGATTTCATGTCATCGGCGAGTTTGCCTGTCGGTTCACCGCCGGCATTCGATCCCATAATTTTCCAAAAGAACGAATGATTAGCATGGCCGCCGCCGTTATTGCGCACCGCTGTGCGGATGTCTTCCGGTACGGCACTAAGGTCCCTGATTAAATCTTCCACCGGTTTGCCTTCGAGATCGGCTTTGCCTTTGACGGCCTTGTTCAGATTATCGACGTAAGCTTGGTGATGCTTTGTGTAATGGATTTCCATTGTGCGCGCATCAACGTGCGGCTCCAAGGCATCGTACGGATAAGGTAATTTTGGTAATTCGTAAGCCATAATGTTTACAGTCAGATCGAATTACCCCAGCGCAACAGCTTATTTCATTAACACCGCGCTTCAGCGAGGCGTCGTCTCTGTGCTCCGGCTTTCGAATTGCTTTAGCAGTCGCTCAAACGGTGGAAACCGCTGAAGCGGTCGCGGCAATCCTTTCAGTGTCGCACCGCGCTGAAGCGCGGTGTCAATGAAAGTTTAATTGTCGCAGCGGTAGAAACTGGGCCGATCGCCATTGCGACAATTGACGTAAGTGGCGAGCGCGAGCAGCGGGAAGTTCTGGCGATACATGTCGTATTTCAGATAAAACACGCGCGGAAAACCGGTCCCCGTGATTTGCTCCTCGTCCCACGAACCATCGGATTTTTGCGAGCGAAGCAGGTAATCCAATCCTCGCTGAATACTTGGCCGGTCGACATCGCCGCAGGCACAAATACCCATAACGGCCCATGCCGTTTGCGATGCCGTGCTATCGCCAATTCCTTTGCCCGACGGATTTTCATAAGTGCCGCAGGTCTCACCCCAGCCGCCGTCGTTGTTTTGGCAACTCTCGAGCCAGTCACGGCCGCGCAAAACCCAGTCCTGGGTCATGTCCTCGCCGATAGCGCGCAGGCCGCGAAGCACCTGCCACGTGCCGTAGATGTAATTGACGCCCCAGCGCCCATACCACGAGCCGTCATCATGTTGAGTATCGATGAGGTACTTGATCGCATCACGGACGCATTTGGCGTTACGATCGAAGCCAATATAGCCGAGCAGCTCAAGCGTTCGCGCAGTTAAATCACTACAGGTCGGATCGAGAATCGCGTTGTGGTCGGCAAACGGCATGTCTTCAAGCCAAGGCGTCGTTACGTTCTTGTCGAAGGCTGCCCAGCCGCCGTCGCGACATTGGAAGCTCAACTGCCAGCCCAAAGCCCGCCGAAAGAGCTCGTTGAGTGACTGGCGCTCTTTCGGTTGAACAAGCCTCAATGCCATTAACACCATCGCAGTGTCGTCGGTATCCGGGTAATAAACGTTGTTGTACTCGAACGCCCAACCGCTCGCTTGAGCATACGGATTGTTTACTGCCCAATCGCCGCGAATCCGCACTTCTTTGCCGATGAGCCAGTCACCCGCTTTCTGCAATGCAGGGTGCTCAGCCGGAAGCCCGGATTCCGCGAGCGAAATGACGCTGATGGCGGTGTCCCAGACGGGAGACAAACAAGGTTGAATGCGAAAGTCCTCCTGATCATCGACAAAGAGTCCGGCGAAGTCTTTTTCAGCCTTAACGTAAACCGGATTTGTTTTCGTGTAACCGAGCACGCGCAGCGCAATCATGCAGTTGAGCATCGCTGGATAAACCGCGGCCAGCCCACCGCTGCCTTCCCCAATCCTTTGACACATCCAGCGCTCCGTTTCTTCCAGCGCCATTCGTCTGAGCGGCCTCATCCGCAGCGGTGACAAGAATTTGAAACAATCATCCAAGCGCAAAAAGAAATTGCGCCACGTCCAAAATTTTTCGCTGCGCGGCAATCGCAAATCGCTCTGCTCAGTGCCAAGCGGGTACAGCTCATGCAACTGCTTTTCGCCGGGCAAAACCCGCGTCGGCTTGAAATGATTGATGATTGCCAATGGAACGAGCATGGCCCGGCTCCACGATGACATTTTATAGATGTGAAACGGCGCCCAGCTTGGCAAGAGCACCATCTCGACGGGTATCGCAGGGAGATATTTCCACGGAAATTGGCCGAGTAACGCCAGGTAAAGTTTGCTGAACGTATTCATCTGCGGAATGCCGCCGCGGCGCATGATGTTGGCCCGGGCCTCGCGCATGAAAGGCGCATCCAGTGAACAACCGGCGAGTTTCAGCGCAAAGTACGCCTTTACCGATGCATTAATCTCGCTCGGGCCGCCGTGGTAAATATTCCAGCCGCCATCGGGCAGCTGGCGCTTGAGGATGTGCTGGACGCAGCGCCGCTGCAATTGTGCGTCTACTTCGCCACACCAATGCATGAACAAGACGTAATCCGAGCAAAGTGTGCTATCGACGATGAGCTCGCCACACCAGTGGCCGTCAGATTTTTGTTGGCGTAGCAAATTGTCCTGCGCGCGCTTGATCGCCACCGAAAGCTCTTCCTCATTCGGGGAGTAAGACTCCGTCAGATCTGGCCGTGTGGCTGCCAATGATATTACGTCGGCCGAGCGCATTCGCTTACCGATTGGGCTGCCGTCAGCCATCACGAAGCTTGCGCACGTGCTTCTGCGCGCTCGCCGCTGGCGTGACCATTTCCCGAACTGACCCCGTTAAAGGCGAGAACTTCACTCCCGCGCCCACTCCGTTTCGGTTTCGGACCAAAGTTAAATTTGATGGTTTTCCACGTGTCGCCGCGTTGGGATTGCAACCCCAGGGTGGCCGTCGGTTCATAGCCACAGTGCACCATGCAATTTTCGCAGCGGCTGTCACGAGCCACGCCGTTAACGACGCCGTACCTGTCCCATTCCGTCTTTTCCAACAGCTCCGCGTAAGTCGAGAAATGTCCGTCGGTCATCAAATAACATGGCCCTTTCCACCCGCGGATGTTCCGGGTCGGAATCGCCCATGCTGAACAGGTCAAATCACGTTTCCCTGCGAGAAACTCAAAATACACCGGTGTGCCGAGGAATGTGTATCGCTTCATCCACTCCTCGACTTTCCGAAACTTCTCAATTGTCATTGCACGGGTGAGAAAGAAGTTTTCAGGCTGCAAACTTAGCCGCTTGACCATGTCTTTCTTCGCGGCGTCGTAGTCGTAACCGGGTGTAATTGTGTGCCCATCAACGCCGAGATCGGACAAGTAGTCGAACATTTGTTCGATCTCGCGCACATCGGTTTCCTTGTAGACTGTCGTGTTAGTCGCAACCTGGTACCCCAGCAGCTTCGCCATTTTGATCGCGAGAATGCATTCCTTGAAAACTCCCTCACGTTCTACGATCAGGTCGTGCGTTCGCTCGAGCCCATCGACGTGCACGTTCCAATACATCCATTTGCCTGGAGCGATCACATGATCCCGGACTGCGGTTTGCGGATTGCGAATTGCTGATGCGTCCTTCTCCGAAAGCAGGGCCTGCGATTGCAACGCCGCGATTTTCTCATGCAAATCCTTCCGCTTGCGCGTGTCGGCATTCCGCAATTCTTTCGTCAGCCATTCGCGCATTTTTTTACGCATGAACATGGCATTTGTGCAGATGTAAACGATTCGCTTCTGAGCCAGCAACCCATCTACCAGCGCCTCAATATGCGGATAGATGAGCGGCTCCCCTCCGCAGATTGAGACCATTGGGGCATTGCATTCCATCGCAGCGGCCAGGCAGTCCTCCAACCTCATCATATCCTTGAGCGAGGTGGAGTATTCGCGAATCCGCCCGCAACCGGTGCACGTCAGGTTACACGTGTGCAACGGCTCCAACTGAAGCACCGTGGCGAATTTCTTAGTGCCACGGAGTTTATGGCCGATCACGTATGCCGCGATTTTCGCTGTAAGTGGGAGCGGAAACCTCATAGGAGCGAGGATAGTAACAGGGCGTTCCAGTGTGTCAACACCCCGAGCCAACTGCTCAGTGTGCTAATCTGAATCGACCACCGACCCTCGTTTGGACTTTAATCGAGCAAACGACACTGCCGGTTGTCGAAAAGCAAATAAAGCTGCGACCGCAGGGGATTTGTGTGGTTAAATGCCTGCAAGTCTGTCTCTAGAAGGGAGCTATAAAGCAACATGAAGAAATTATTTTTAGCAGCAGTAGCCGCCAGCGTTTTCGGCTGCGCCGAACAGCCTGCGCCACCTCCGGGTCCCGCAGTGACCGGCGGCTATCCGTACGACCGTTACGCCAGAACGCCGGAGGCTTGGGGTTATGTAAATCCGGTTTACAGAAACTGGACCACTGCAGCACTGCAGCACCGTCGCTTGGATTTGTACGCCACAGTGCCTTTCACGCGGAACCGCAACGAGGTGCCGGCGTATATCTACAACGGGATGCCACTGCCTCAGCAGGATGAGATTAAGGCGATTGAAACCGAGCTTAATCGTCGTTATCAAAGCGGTGACAAGAGCGCCGAGTTAAAGGAGTTCTGGCCCTCGTCACGTCGACACATCGCCAGCGGCGCACGTTTCGAGACGCTTTAGTTTTAGCCAGATCGAAGTCGTGCAGCCGACAGATGTCGGAGCGCCAATTAGTTTGGACGCCCAGAGGCGTTCGGGTGTGTTAAACGCCATGCCAGCCGCGGCGAATAAGGCTGACGGCAATCGCGGCTAGAAGGAGCGCGACTATTTTCGATACGCCTCGCAAGCCTTGCCTGCCCATCCAATGCGCGACGTAATCGGCATTCCAAAATGCGACCGCAACCAAGGCAAGATTGATCAAAAGTGAGATCAGCGTGAACACTAAACCGACTGTATCCACGAGAATCAGCAATGCAGTTAGCAGCGCCGGCCCGGCGATTAACGGCATCCCGAGTGGAACAACGCCAAAGTCTTCACTCGCCCCACGGTCGACTGACCCGACGTTGAGCAATTCGCGGCCTGCCAGCCCGAGCAGGATCAGACCGCCTGCAACTTGAAAGTCCGCAACGGTTATCCCCAGCGCGACGAAAATTATTTTGCCGAGGAACATAAAACCCACGGCAATACAAAGCGCCGTGAAAATTCCTATTAATCCCTGGCGGTGCCTCTCTTCGCGCGAAGCGTTCCCCGCGAGACCCATAAACATTGCCACAAGTCCGATTGCATCGATTGCGACAAAAATCGGGATGAAAGCAACAAAGAATTTGTGGATCATGGCGGGCGCATCCAACGCAAACAGCGTGTCTCGCCACAGGTGAACACAGACAAGAGAGGGTTTCACCAAAATTCCTTCTGCCATCTGGCGAAAACTGTGTAAATCTTTGGCCCGATTTAGCTCTCACACTCTTATGTTCAAAAACTCACTGAAAGATTTGTTGCTTAGTATCTCGGTCGTGACGGCAGTGATTTGCCCACTCATTTCACACGCCCAGGAAAAAACGGTTGATGATTTTCGCGCGGCTGCTGCGAAAGCAAACGCGATACTGACAGTTCCTGATTGGGAACAGACGCCGGAAGCAGTCGACGCTTCAACGAAAGCTGCGATCGCAAAGGCCAATTCCGCCCTGGAGAAGATCGGTTCGCAGGACCTCGGCAAGGTCACGTTTACGAGCACTGTCGTCGCACTTGATGACCTGACCTATCAGGCTGCAAATGCTGCGAACCGAGCCGCGCTTATCAAAGAAACAAACACGAATCCGGCAATGCGCGCCGCCGCGGAAAATGCCGTCAAGACGTACCAGGAATGGGCGGTCGGAGTCGATTATCGCGAGGACGTTTATAAAGCGATCAAAGCTTTTGCCGATACGCATCCGAAACTCACCGGTGAAGACGAAAAACTGCTCAAGGAGACGTTGCGCGATTATCGACGCGCCGGTCTGGAGTTGCCGTCTGATCAACGGAATGAAGTCGAAGAATTACGTAAAGAACTGTCGAAGCTCGGCACCGATTTCGACAGCAACATCATGAAGGCGATCGCGCCCGTTATGTTCACAAAGGCTGACTTGAATGGCGTTCCCGAGAGCTTTCTCGGCTCGTCAGGTATCAAGACCGGAGACGACGTTTACACCGTGATGGCAAACGTGACCTGGCAATTCAACACTGTGGAGGAAAATGCGAAGCCCGAAGCGACACGAAAACAGCTTTACGTGATTCGCGAGACACTCGCCAAAGACACCAACGTTTCCGTTCTCGACCAGATGCTCACGTTACGTAACAAGATTGCGTTGCGGCTCGGCTACAAATCGTGGGACGACTACCAGACCGAAGTCAAAATGGCCAAAACCGGCGGGAACGCGGAAAAATACATCAACGATCTGGTCACCGGCAGCCAGCCGAAGTTCGACAGCGAAGTGGCTGAATTACAAAAATTAAAAGCCGAGGAGACGAATGATCCCACGGCGCGCCTCATGGTGTGGGACTGGCGTTACTACAGCAACAAGCGCGACAAACAGAAATACTCTGTCGACAAGGAAGCATTGCGCGCGTTCTTCCCGTTTCAAAAAGTGTTGGATGGTATGTTCAACATCTACCAGAACATCTTCGGGCTGAAATTTGAGAAGATCGCCGCCGCTAATAAATGGATCGACGATCTCCAGCTTCACGCCGTAACTGATTCCAACACGGGTGAGCCGCTGGGATTGTTTTACCTCGATATGTTCCCGCGCCAGGGAAAATTCAATCACTTCGCGGAATTTGAAATTGTCGGCGGTAAACTGTTGCCAGACGGCAAATACCAGCGGCCGACCGTCGCTTTGCTTTGCAATTTTCCGCCGCCGAACGGCGACACGCCGTCGTTGATGACCCACCAGGACGTGGAAACGCTGTTCCACGAGTTCGGTCACTGTCTGAATTCGATTGTCACTCGTGCCAAGTACGGACGTTTCGCAGGGACACATGTGCCGGGGGATTTCGTCGAAGCGCCGTCTCAGATGCTGCAGAATTGGGTCTGGGACAAGAGAGTGCTCGACACGTTCGCAGCCGATTACCACGATCCATCAAAGAAGATCCCAGCCGACATTGTGAAACAAATGAATGACGCCAAGCTCGCTAATGCCGGCGTTTATTATCGTCGCCAATTCGCCTTCGCGTCACTCGATCTTGCCCTGCACGATCCACACCCGGAAGACATGCCTTATGATTGCATCGCCATTTCGAATCCGATTCTCGAAAAAGTCTTTCTACCAATCGATCCAAGCACGACTTTCGTGTCCTATTTCGGTCACTTGAACGGCTACGACGCCGGCTATTACGGCTACGCATGGGCGGACGCGATCGCTGCGGACATGGCAACCGTGTTTGAAAAGGCGAAGGACGGCTACCTCGACAAACAAGCGGGTTTAAAGTTGCGTCATGAAATCTATGAACCCGGCGACTCTCGTGACGTCACCGTCTCGATCGAAAAATTCCTCGGCCGTAAACAATCGGTCCAGCCGTTCCTAAAAAAGATCGGCATCGCGCCGCAAGAAAATAAGAAAGCTCCCGCTGGCCTGCCGCACCAACGCAGGTGACCGTGATCACCAGCGACTCATGCTTCAGTAACTGCGCACATGGTTTCTTTCGGCGTGTTCGCGGCGATCTTCGACGAGGCGAACCGCATTTTACTCGTGCGCCAGGGATACGGTTCGCGCCGTTGGAGCACGCCGGGCGGTCGCGTCGAACCTGGTGAATCTCCGCTTCAGGCGCTGAAACGTGAAGCGATTGAGGAGATCGCGTGTGACGTCAGGATCTCGCATCTTATCGGTGTGTACGCCAGACCGTACCGCGACGATCTGCTCCTTTCATTTGCCGCGACATTAAGTGGTGGTAATCCGCGGGCTTGTCCGCCGGGAATTTCGGAAGTCGGCTTTTTCTCCAGGGAAGAATTGCCATCGGAACTTGCGTTTAATTCTCGCGTGCGCATCGAAGATGGCTTCGAGAAGCGCCGCGGTATTGTTCGCGTCTTTGAGAGTTCAACCGCTCTGGCTGCGGGTTTGCCTTGAGGTTACTCTTGCTGGGAGTTAGTGAAAGTGAGTTGCAATTCAACCTGTTAAATGGTTCACTCGCGAGCTGCAAATTCCGAAATCTGAATGGGCTCTCTTAAAAAAAGGCGCAAAGCAAAAATTGCCAAGCACAAGCGGCGTAAACGCATGAAGCTGCATCGGCACAAGAAGCGCCTGCGGTACAAGCTGTAAATCTCAGGCGCTTCTCTCGCGCGGAGGCACTCAAGCCCCAGATACAAGGGCTGTCGCTGGGCACCTGGCGACCGACGGCGGAAACGCTTGGCTTGTTTGCGGAGGGCTATGCCAAAAGTTAGACTCCTTAAAATGAGGGAGCGCACAAAGCGCGGTGTTAGCGTCTGCTGGCGAATTGTTTTTGCGCTTATCCTTGTCAATCTCGGGAGCGTACTCGCCGAATCGACGACGCGAACTTTGCCACAAAAAAATTTGCGTGAACACCAGGTCAAACAAAGTGCACGACAGGACGATTCAGTTAGATCCAAACCAGCTCCCGATCTGGCCCTGCGTGCAGGCGGCGAACGCAAAGTCGGCGCGCTCGCGCGTTTCGTCGAGGGCATGGCGTTCGAAGAAAACGGCGAGATGGACCGGGCGCTCGAGGCTTACCGTAAGGTGCTCAATGTCGATCCCGGCCAGTCGCAGCTGGCCTCGCGGGTGGCGGGCTTGCTGATACAGCAGGAGGAATTTCCGCAGGCCATCGACGTGCTGAAGGATGCGATCAAAGCGAACCCCAAGGATGCCGCGCCATATCAGCAGCTGGCTTTCATCTACGCGAAATATCTCAAGAAAACCGACCAGGCCGTCGATTATGCCAACCGAGCCATCGCTCTGAATCCCGCAGACGTAGAAGGTTACCAGCGCCTGGTGGAGATTGAGATTGCAGCGGGGCAGGAAAAGAAAGCGCTCGAGATTTTAGACCGCGCCACAAAGATTGACAGCAGCGATCCCAGTTTCTGGACGCGGCTCGGAAAACTTTACGTGGCACTTCTTTTCAAGTCCGAGTCGCAGCCGAAACGCGACGAATTCAAAAGGACGAACGAGATTTTTGACAAAGCAGCGGCACACGCGGGCGATGATCCGGCCATCCTCAAGGAGGTCGCGGATTATTACGCAGCATCGCAGCAGTTGAAGGAAGCTATCCCGCTCTACCTGCGCGTCCTTGAGTTGCAACCAGACGACGCAAATGCGCGGGAGAAACTAGCCACTGGTTTCATCCTGACAAACCAACGCGGAAAAGCCGTTGAGATGCTCGAGCAAATCATTAAGCAGCATCCCGATAAATATCAGCCGTATGATTTACTGGCGCAGGTGCTGGATGATGAAGCGCGATCGCTGCAGCGCGGAAATCGGCCGGAGGAAGCCAGAGCGGCCTTTGCCAAAGTAGCCGCCAATTACGAACAAAGTCTCTTGATCAATCCAAATCACGCCAGCACGTATCTGCGTTTGGCGGAGCTGCTTCTTGGGCCGTTAAAGAACGCTGATCGCGCCGTGAAATTGCTGACCGACGCGCGCCGCCGGTTTCCAGGCGCGCCGGAGATCGTCTATTACCTTGCGATCGCTCAGCGCGAGGCAAAACAAAGCCAGCAAGCCGTCGCGACTTTTGAAGAGGCGCTGCACGAGGCTCAACGCGATGAGGATGACGACGTAATTAATGCGAAATTTTACTTCAATTATGGGGCGGCTGCCGAACAGGCCGGTTTGTACGACAAAGCGGCTGAGTTAGTTCGCAAAGCCATTGCGCTCGATCCCTCCAATTCGGCAGAAGCGTACAATTTTCTCGGGTACATGTGGGCGGACCACAATATGAATCTGGACGAAGCCGAAGCGATGATTAGACACGCCGTGGAGAGCGAACCGAACAACGCGTCGTATCTGGACAGTCTGGGCTGGGTAGAATTCCGAAAAGGTAAATTCGATCGAGCCTTGAACGATCTCCTTCGCGCAGTTAAAGCGGCGGAGCACGAGGACCCGGTCGTGTTCGAACATGTCGGCGACACTTACTTAAAGTTGAACCGAATGCAGGAAGCATTGGAAGCATGGCAGAAAGCGCTGGCACTCGATCCGCAGAACAAAAATCTCGCAGACAAGATCGACGGGACCAAGAAGAGACTCAGCAAAGATTTGCCTGTTAAGATAAATCCGACGTAGGCGAGCGTCGCCGTAATGATCACTGATTATCCCACGCCCTGGCAGCGCAAGACGATGTGGGCGGCGCTTACTGCGTTTTTCGTGGTCGTTCTGGTTATCGTTATCGGCGCCGCGATTTGGGCAGCGGCCAGCGTAATCAGTTTCCTGCAGCCCATTCTCATCCCCGTGGCCATCGCAGTGATCCTCACGTACCTCCTCGACCCGCTGGTCACGAGAATGTCTCGCGGAACGCTCACCCGTACCAAGGCCGTCGCTCTGGTTTTTACGATCGCTTTTTTTGCGCTCGCAGGATTGGGCGCGTGGCTGATTCCAAGCATATCGGTACAAAGCGCGAATTTCGCCAGACAGGTTCCCGCGTACACCGATCGAGCGCGGGATTACATGGTGGATTTGATCTATCGATTTGATCACAGTTTTGGCTTGTTCGGGGGCGGCCATGGAAAAGCGGCATCCAAAAACCTGACGAACTGGCTTATCGGCCCGGCAGCATCACCTTCTGCTCGCGCACAAAGCACGGAGAGTCCCAGCGCCTCTCCTGAAGCGAGCGCGCCTCCAACCGAAGTCATTGCTCCAAGTCAGCCAAAGCTGACCACGGCTGAACGTCAGCGCATTCAAGCTTACGTGGAAAAGCAGATGCCAAAATTGGAGCAAGCGCTTCCGACACTGTTGGAAAAGCTCTGGGATATTCTGAAAAAAAGCATCGGCGGGTTTCTCGGCATCACCGGTTTTCTACTCAGTCTGATCCTCGTGCCGATCTATCTATTTTTCCTGCTGAACGAAAAGCCGCGCATCCAGAGGCGATGGCGCGAATACCTGCCGCTGCGCGCGTCGCCTCTCAAAGATGAGGTCGCCGACTTGTTGTCGGATATCAATCGTTACGTTACCGCATATTTCCGGGGACAATTACTAGTGTGTCTGGTTGATGGGATTCTGATCGGAACCGCGTTGACGATTTTTGGTCTCAACTTTGCCCCGATAATTGGCGCGCTAGTGGTCGTGCTTACAATGATTCCGTATATCGGCATTATCATTTGCTGGGTACCTGCGGTTCTCATCGCTGCGTTTCAATGGGGCGACTGGACGCATCCGATGATCGTGACGGCGATTTTCATATTGATTCAAAATCTCGAGGGAATATTTTACGCTCCGCGAATTGTTGGCAACTACGTCGGGTTGCACCCAATGACGGTCATCGTGTCGATCTTTGTCTGGGGTCTGATTATTGGTGGAGTGATCGGGCCGCTGCTCGCAGTGCCGCTCACGGCGACAATGAAGGTTTTGCTGGCGCGCTACGTTTGGGGTCTGCGTTTGCGGGAACAGACACTGGAGTCGGCCGAAGCAGCCGTTGCCGTCCAAGAAGCCGAGCTGGCAACTCCTCCTTAGCCACGCCAATGAGCATTCCTGGGAGCAACAAAGGGACGTTGTGCGCGTAGAACACGAAGAAGAAGCGGCAACCGAAAAGGTTGGCGCGCGAAGAGCTCGTAGTTTCTTTGTCGAACCGAAAGGTCGATCGCGGCGGCGGCTGTGGTGTGGGGGTGTCTTTGCCACCGCCGCAACCTCGATAATCATTTTGCTGCTCGCCACTGTTGTCTTCAGCTACAGCTTGAAATTGTATCACGACTGGCACGCGACACGGTTGGCCCAACGGGCAACTGCACTGCTACAAGAAGGAAAACTCAGCCAAGCAGCGAAAACCGCGCACGAACTTCTGGCACAAAAACCTGATTCGCTGCCGGCGCTGTACGTTTTGGCCGAAACAGCAGAGAGAGAGAATCTGGAAGAAGCGGTATCGTGGAGACAACAGATAGCGCGAGTATTACCGAACAATTACGATAGTCAGCTCAATCTGGCATCCGCCGCGTTGCGTTTCGGAAAACTTGACGTCGCGCGCCAGGCACTTGACCGTGTTGCTCCGAACGATCGGGACCGGGCAGCTTTTCACGTTGTCACAGGCTGGCTGGCTCGCGCTGAGGGAAATTTTGCCGAGCAAGAGGAACAGTTCGCGGCCGCTGTTGAAAAAGAGCCGAGGAACGATGTGTATCAGTTCAATCTCGCGGCACTCCAAATTCATTCACACGATGCGGAAAAGAGGGCGAAAGCACTCGAGACCCTCCAGCGGCTCAGCACGGTCGGCGATTATCGGATTGGCTCTCTGCGTGCATTGCTTAATGATGCGGTCACGAGCAACGACCTCGCCGCGGCCGACAATTTTGCGCAGCAACTCCAAATGTCGCCCGAGATTACATTCGGCGATTATCTGCTTTGTCTGAAATTTTATCGGAAGCTCGACCAGAAAAAATTCCGTCTGCTACTCGAGAAGGTAAAGCCCTTTGCTGCGCGCGACCCGACTGAACTCGCGTCATTGATCGATTGGATGAACCAAAACGGCCTCGCTGGCGATGTCGTAAAGTGGATCGAAAAATTGCCGCCGCCACACGTGAGCTCGCCGCCAACAGCCGTCGCAATCGCGGACGCTTATGCGGCGACAAAAATTTGGTCGCGGCTGAAACGTTGGACACAGGCTGGCACGTGGGGCGAATCCGAATATTTGCGTTTCGCATATCATGCAATTGCCACGCAGAAATCACGACCACGCACGGGCGGGACTGCCAGTGAAGATTTTGAAAGCCTCTGGCAATCTGCGGTGCAACTCACAACGCACCGGCCCGAAGACAAACTTGTTTTGGCGCGTCTCGCGTCAAAATGGGAACTCGAGAAGGAATCCAAGGAGCTTTGGTGGCGTCTGTCCGAAGTCCCTGCGACTCGTCGGGAAGCACTTGAAAATCTTCGCAAGTTCTATCGGGAGAAGAATGAAACAGCCAGGCTTTACGATGTTCTCCAGCGTCTGCACGAGAGTTCGCCGAACGAGGCGCCGATCACAGCGGATCTCGCTCGGCTCGGCATCAATCTTGGGCAAGACGTCGAGCGTTGGCACCAACTTGCAAAGGAGGCGTATGAGCGCGCTCCAAAGGAGGTTAATTGCGCTGTAACTTACGCGTTTTCCTTATCGCGCCTTGGCAAAAACGGCGACGCGCTTGCGATTATACAAGCCTTGCCGGCTGACCAGTTGAAGGACGCGCACGCGGCTGTTTACGTTGCGCTGTTATTTGCTGAGGCGGATGAGAGTGAAGCAGCCAAGGACTACATTGCCGCCGCTGATGATGAACAGATTTATCCCGAAGAACGACAACTTCTCGAGGAAGCAAAAAGCAGGTTGGCGGCTGCGTCAGCAGTTCCTTCCCCGACGATTTCTCCTGCGCAAGCTGAATAAACCCGGCGCTCAGCCTCTTGTTACACTGAAAAATTCATTCGGTCGCCTGAGCAAAATGGAATCATGCGGCCTTGTCCGGTGCGTTCTCGTCTTTTGCGCCAGCCTTCGTCCAGTGTGCGATGTCTGTTGAAGACATGTGCACACGCTTCTCGATCCGCGCGTCCTGAAATCCCCAGTTTTCCACGTCGATCAAATATTGCTTGCGCGAGAGAAGCGTTCCGCGGCAGACGGGCTTGTCGCCAGCAGCGGGCGTTTCTTGTTGTAACCGCTCGATTAACTCATCCATCACGGTTGTGGGAATTCGTCCCAACTCAGTAGGATAAACGTACCCAAATAACACGAGGTGGCTGAGTAGGACGCGCCAGTCCGGTCCGAAGCGCCGAACCACGTGCGGCCAATCAAGTTTGTCGGCGCACTTGAGAAGGATGTGGGCGATGTCGGCGCCGTCGAATCGTTCGCGCTCCATGATGTACGCCTTCATCCAAATCATCTCCTCGGGCGCGCAGAGTTTGGTACGAAACCCGAGAAGTTCGTGGTCCTTTGCGCGGTCAAACCAGGAGTCATCCACTTCGCACAACCCATTGCCCGCGCGAAAAATCAGATCAACGTAGTCCCGACCGTGCTTCGCTTTGGCCAGCCAATGTGGCGATGTCACCTCAGTCTTGAACCCGGCGGACGCTAGCGCATCGAGAGCTGCATCGACGTGGCGCGGCCGAATGTACAGATCGAAGTCTTTCGTTCTTCGCGACACAGCCGCATATGCTTCCACCACATATGCTCCGCCAATCAAAAACGGCACATCGGCATCGTGAAGTATTGCCATTGATCTGAGGTAAAAATCATTCAGCCTGCTCTTCCTTTTCGAGGCTGCTGCTCTCCTTGGAATCATCACTCACAATAACGCAAGTCGACCAGACTATGCGTGCATGACCGCGGTGCAGACGTTTCCGGAGGAAACGTCCACTGCCAGCAGCGATTCCGTTACATAATCAAATGGCTGACCAAAGGTTACGAATTGCCGCTACTGCGGATCTGCACTATGCCAAACATTCTCGCGGCGCGTTGCACGAAGCATTTGCCGAAATCTCACGGGCTGCCGATGTGCTGCTACTCTGCGGAGACCTCACCGACTACGGGCTTGCCGAGGAAGCCGAAGAACTCGTCGCCGACATTCGAGCAGCGGTAAGGATTCCGATCATTGGCGTTCTCGGTAATCATGATTTCGAATCAGGCCAGTCGGAGATGGTTTGCAAAGTTCTCGATGACGCAGGTGTAAACATGCTCAACGGTGAAGCCATAGAGATTGCCGGAGTTGCCTTTGCTGGAGTCTGCGGTTTCGGCGGCGGTTTCGGCCGGAGAATGCTCAACGCCTGGGGCGAACCGCTTATCAAGCAGTTCGTTCAAGAATCCATCAGTCATGCTGTGCGTCTCGAGCAGGCGCTGGCAAAGTTGCAAACCCAACGCCGGATTGTTGTGCTCCACTATTCTCCAATTCGCGAGACACTGCATGGAGAGGACCCGGAAATTTATGCGTTTCTGGGATCGAGCCGTCTGGAAGAGCCGATCAATCGGTTCCGCGTGAATGCGGTGTTTCACGGGCACGCGCACAATGGCGTTGTTGAAGGTAAAACGTCGACTGGGATTCCTGTTTACAACGTATCAGCGCCAGTGCTGCGCAAAGCCGGCAAACCGTATCGCATCGTCGAGCTGTAGCCGCGATCTATGTGAGCCGATGCGCCGGCTATGTCGAGAGGGGCGTCGTACCGATCACCCGCCACGCTGCAATATCCGCAGTCGTTTGTGTCGGCGAGATGCAGCGTACGGCCGTTATCGCATTGAAAGTAATTTTCAAAAACGGCAGATTGATAGAGTTCGCAAGTTCGCTTCTCACGCTGATGTGCAACGTCTTGTAAAGCAGACTCAGGTGCGGGTTAAGATCGTAGTCCGATGAATCTCGTGCTGCGCTGCGAATCGCATCCTTGATTCGCTCCAAGTCTGCGCTCGGCGCGAACTGCACGAACAATGTTTTGATGAATTCGTTGGACTGACGGATCTCGAGTGCGTCGAGCGTGATCGCTGCGCAATGTCGCCCGACGTGTGAGAGCACTTTTTGCGCTGCCTCAGGATGATTCGCGCCAGCAAAGATCGTCAAGTGCGGCTCGAACACCGCCGCATCGTGTCGTCGCGCGAGGTCAGCGATTAAAGCTTGCAAGATACTGCGCCTGGGCTCCGCAGGAATGAGCCAGTAGGCAATGACAATTCGCTGCGACACACGGCCGTTCTAACGGCAGGCGCTGTGCGCTGCAAAGGCGAATTGAATTTCAAGCGCCAGTCTTTGCTATGAAGCGTCTTCTGAATTGATGCCGACAGGAATCATGAACCTGTTTCTGGCCTTGAACTCGAAAAGCTTGTCTCCGCGCGATGGGTCTCCACTTCATTACGCATAAGTCCATTTTTGTAGTTCAATGATGTTGCCTTCAGGATCGCGCGCGTATACGACACAAAGCTTACCCATACCACGGACGTCGGTTGTGGCGACCTTTCCCACTGCGCTGCCGCCCGCCGCGATCATTGCCTGTAACGCCTCGTCCACGTCTTCGACACCAAACGCGATATGTGCAAACCCGCACCGGTTGGCTGCGGACGAATCGGATTCGACCAGTTTGTTGTAGCTGAAAATCTCAAGGGTTGGCCCCTCATTTCCATACCCAGGCAGACGCAGGTGAACGCCTGTGAGATGCGCGTCGGGAATTGAAGTGACTTCGTCCAGCCACGCACCAGACATATTGCGTTCGGGTCCCTTGGGTGCGCATCCGAATACCTCGACGTAAAATCGAACCAGCTTCTTCGAGTCTCTCGCGATTACATTTGTGTGAACATATTTGGCTTGGATTGGCATTGTTTCCTCCTTTGGTAAGTTGAACACGACCGAGCGACATTGTTGTATGCCCACGAACGTTCTGGGAACAGAATTGAAATGTTGTTGCCAGGATCCCATGACGGGATTCTATCGCGACGGTTATTGCCGCACAGGCCCCGAAGATGTCGGCCTGCATACGGTCTGCGTGAAAGTTACGCAGGAATTCCTGGATTTTTCTGTGCTCGACGGCAACGATCTCGTTACGCCCCACCCGGAATTCGGTTTTCCGGGTCTAAAACCCGGCGATAAGTGGTGCGTGTGCGTCACGCGATGGAAAGACGCGCTCGATCACAATCGGGCCGCGCCTGTTGATCTCGCGGCAACGCACGCTTCCGCACTTGAGTTTGTGACACTGGAAGAACTCAAGGCGCACGCGCTGTAACAGGCTCAGCGCACGCGGTTGAATCATAGCGAGTTTGCCTCCACGCTAGCCAATTGAAACTGCCCTTTAGTGTTTTTCTGGCGCTGCGGTATTTGAAACCGAAGCGCACATTCCTCTCCATCATCACGTTGATTTCCATCCTCGGCGTGATGCTGGGAGTCACAGTACTGATCCTCGTAATTTCCGTGATGACGGGATTCGATCGAGAACTTCGCCAGAAGGTCATCGATTTCGATGCGCACATTCTGGTGAGCTCGGAAGATGTTTTGCGCGATTGGCGAGCATTGAGAATGAAGATCGACAACACGCCCGGTGTCATTGCAACCGCGCCATACATCCAAGGACCAGTGATCGTCGAATTTCAAAACCGCCGCCTGGCCCCGCTTATTCGCGGCATCGATCCTCAGCAGGAAGAAAAAGTAATTCCGCTGCAAAAATTCATCAAATTCGGCAAGCTCGATCTGGAAGGCGAGTCAGCGGTCCTTGGGATTGAGCTTGCGCGAAAACTTGGGGTGAGCGTCGGCGACAAGATCACCGTTTATTCGCCCGGTAACCTTGGCCAGATGCTCGACAGCATCAAGCAACTTGAGAACGCCAAGGGCGAAGAAGAAAAAAAAGCAATCGACCAGTTGCGCGACGTCATTCTTCCGAAGGAATTGAACGTTACCGGCATTTTTGAGACCGGACATTACCTGCATGATTCCGAGTTTCTTCTGGTGCCCATCTACGTGGGACAGGAGTTATATGGACTTGGAGACGCCTTGCACGGCGTCACCGTTAAAACTGATAATCCGTACAGCGCCGAACGGGTAAAACAGGCGATCCAGCAATTTCTCGAACCGCCACAATACGCACAGACCTGGATCGACATGAACCACCAGTATTTCGAAGCTGTCCGACTGGAGCGGACGGTAATGTTCTTTCTTCTGTTCTTTATCGTCGTGGTCGCCGCTTTCGGAATTATGAGCACGCTGATCACAGTGACAGTTCAAAAGCGACGCGAGATCGGCATTATGAAGGCGCTTGGGGCGAATATCGTCCAAATTATCTGGGTTTTTCTCGGCCAGGGCACAATTGTGGGGCTGTTTGGAACTCTCACCGGCCTTGCCCTCGGCATGACGCTGATTCGTTACCGGAACGAATTTAGTCAATGGCTCGCATCGACATTGCATATCGAGGTTTTCCCTCGCGAAGTTTATCAGTTTTCATCGCTCCCGGCGGAGGTCATTCCGCGAGATGTCGCGATTATCTGCGTTAGCGCATTTTTGATCTGCTCAATCGCGGCGCTGATTCCAGCGTACTTCGCGGCGCGTCTCGATCCGGTTAAAGCGCTTCGTTACGAGTAATGTCGTAGAGGCGCTTTTGCCAGGCGCCTGCTGGTCGTTCGGCGTTTGACACAAACGCCGCTACAATTTGAGAAAAGCATTCAGCGCGCGCGAAGCGTAGTCGTACCCGTCGATCCATTCGCTCCGTCGCGGACCGGCGACGTTGAGCACCTCGACATTGTGATTACGGACGAAATCGGCTATCGATTTGCCAGCGTCTTCAGCGGAGATTGTTGAGGCGTTTATCAGTTGATACGGTCGCCTTAGCTCAACACAGAAGCCGACTGTCTGCTCACTGCCACCGACCAGCTCGTCTGAATAAATGACCACCGTTGCATCAGAGTCTTGAACGTTCTGCAACGTGCGCTCGGTGAATCCGCCGGCTTGCAATTCCCAAACTGGGTAAGAGTCGGGAATCCGACCGAACTCATCAAGGCGTCCGGCCGGACACCAGCCGCCGCATTCGATTCCATGTTTGAGTGCAACGTCGAGTGCCGCACGGTCTACTCCCGTTTGACCACCGGAAACAATCTTCACCAGATCCGGTGCATCAGTCTCCGGTCGGAATGATGTCCGCGCGCTCGACCATCAGGATCACCGTTCGTTCAGGCGCGCGGGTGCGGTGGCGTACACCTTTCGGAACAACGAAACCTTGTCTCGGAGCGAGATCCACTGTGCGATCTTCGAGGTCGATGATGAACCGTCCATCGAGTAGGAAAAAGAATTCATCAATATCATCGTGCTGGTGCCAGTGATACTCGCCCTGGATCACTGCCATTCTGACGACAGAATCGTTCACGTTGCAAAGCGTTTGATTGTACCACTTGTCGGTGCAGGCATCGGCCAGTCTCTGCACGTCGATCAGTTCCAGCGGTCCGTGCAGAAGGTTAAGATAAGTTTTGTACGGAAAATCTTGAGTCGCTTTCCCTGGGTTTTTCTTTTCCTGATTCATTCTTCTCCGTCGAAATAATCCGTCTCCTCACCCTTTATGACGACGCGATCTGCGGCAGACGATTTGTTCAGTTTCCATTTCCCGCTATCGGGGTAGTACGCTGACTCGCCGATTGGATTATCGGCGATCACGTAGTAAACGAGATCTTCACCGCCTGAGTTAATCACTTGGTGCGGTTCATCGGGTCCGAAAATGAAGGCGTCCCCGGCTCCCACGTCAGTTTTGCCGTCTTTGTGCCGAACAGTACCTGTGCCAGAGACAATCAAATATAGTTCCCATTGAGCTGAGTGAGCGTGGTAAGGAAAATTAGGTTTGCTCGCAGGCACGCGAGTCCACTCCAGATCGAAGGGATGACGCTTCGACAAATCGAGCGACCTGGGATCGCGTCCAAGCGCCTCAGAAATTCCTTTAAAGGACGCGGCGTATTTTCCGCCGGGTGATTGCCATGTCTCTTCTTTGATGTTGTTGATGTTTACCTTTTTCATCCTTTGTCATTCCGAGCGAAGTCGAGGAATCTCTAAAGATTTCCGAAAGCGAGTGGGGATCGAGAGATGTCTCGACCTGGCTCGACATGACAACGCATTATTCTTCGCCATCGAAGTAGTCAGTTTCAGTTCCTTTAACGACGATTTCTTCACGCCCATCGGTCGTCACAGCCCATTTGCCGCTGTCGGGGTAATAACAAGAATCACCGGTTGTCCCGCCGCTGCGTGGATTGTCAGCAATCACGTAGTAGACAAAATCTTCGTCACCCGCGTTGCTGAGCTGGTGCGCTTCACCGGGCTGAAAGAAAAAAGCGTCGCCTGATGCAACTTCGATTGAACCGTCTTTGTCACGCACACTGCCTCGCCCAGACACAACGAGGTAAAGCTCTGATTCAGCGGCGTGCGCATGATACGGGCAAAGCGTTTTGCCTTTGGGTATTCGTACTAGCGCGAGATCAAACGGGTGCCGCTTTGACAAATCGAGCGACTGCGCCTCCCTGCCGAGCGCAATCGAAATATTCTTCGTGAATCTCCCAAACTTTCCATTCGGCGATTTCCGCTCCAGCTCGGGAACATCCCTGAGATTTACTTTGCGCATGAAGTAGCTCCCTTACCTCATCGCTGTCCGCTTAGCGAGAAGCGACTCGTTTTCTCGTCGTGATGAAAAAAAGAGCGATACCTGCCCAGATGAGGTTCACAAAAGTGGAGGGATAGGAGCCATAAAAAATCGTGTTTGCGGCCAACAGCAGACTGCCGCTGATGTTTAGCACTTGATAGGCTGTCGAGTCCCCTTCCAGTCTCTTAGCCGAAATCATTGCATATGCTACAAGCAGAGCACCTGCACCTGCCCATCCGATCGCATCAAACCACAGTTGATTGTTCATAGCTCGAACCTTTGCCTCGCGAAGCGGATCACAGGTTCCATTTCCTTGGCAGCTTTTGTTTGAGTTCTTCAACCACTTCGAACAGGTCGCCGTGTTTTTCCACACGTGCGAGGACTTGATCTGAGCTGAATTTCAGGAGGTTCGCGTTTCTCTTTTTCAGACAGTTTTCAACTTCCTCCCACCTGACCGGGGTCGAAACGGTCGGTTCCTCCTTTGCACGAAGAGAGTAAACGCAGACGGTGGTTTTGTGTTCGTCGTTTTGGCTCCAATCGACGAACACTTTTTGTTTTCGCAAGGCTTTGGACATGTTGGACGTGACCTGATCGGAGTGCTCGCGCTCCAGATGTTGAGCTAGAGCACGCGACAAAGTTTTTGTGTCGTCATACGTGGCTGACGTGTTGAGCGGTACATACACCTGCAAGCCTTTTGAGCCGCTGGTTTTTGCCCAGCTCTTTAATTTCATTTTAGTGAGCAGATCGCGAAGCCAAATGCCCACCTGACAGCACTGAACGATGTCAGCGGGCGGGCCAGGGTCGAGATCAAACACCATCATCGTAGGCCGATCGACCTTGTTTTTGCGCGAGAGCGATGTGTGCAGCTCGAGATCGGCGAGGTTGGCAGCCCAAACGAGCGTGGGCAGATCGTTCGCGAGGCAGTAATGCATGATCCGCTGGTTACCTTCGCTCCACACCTTGGCCGTCTGCACCCATTTGGGGCGATGCGATGGGCAATTCTTCTCGTAGAAAAATTCGCCCTCAACGCCGTTCGGGTAGCGCTTCATCGTCAGGGGTCGATCTTTCAGATGCGGCAAAAGCGCTGGCGCGATGCGGATGTAATAATCAATCACCTGCCCCTTTGTGAAGCCGGCTTTCGGGTAAAGAACCTTGTTCAGGTTCGATATCGCAAGCTTCTTTCCTTCAACATCAAGCTGCGCTTTCTGCGACATCGGTCTAAAACCTCGCACGACGTCCACAAAGGACGCAAAAGTTTCTGAACATCTGCTTTGTCCTGGCGATCCTTATGTGTTTGTCCGAGGGCCTTCAGGCGAAGAAACGTTCTGGCGACAGCACAGGCTTTGGCTTGCAAATGCGCGCGACGCAGTGCTCCCAACTTTCGTGCCCGCTGAGGATTTCGATCTCCACACGCAAAAAGTAAATTGGCACCTTCACTTCCGACTCCGGAAGTCGGGGCATTCGCACTGAATCTTTCTCGGTAGTCACAATCATTGCCAGGTCTCGACGCATGCAACGACTGATAAAGCTGACCAGTTCCGCCTCAGTGTAATAATGATGATCAATATAGCGCTTCGCCAGATCGACATGGGCGCCAAGTTTCTGCAACGCGTTCTCGAAGCTTTCCGGCGCGGCGATCGCGCAGAGCGAACCAACGAAGGCACCGCGCAAGACCTCGAGCGGGAGCTGTTCCCCGGTAAAAATGTTCTGAAGATAAAGCGGCTTATGCGCGCATTCTATCACCTCGGCTGTGCGATTATAGCGCCGGATGCGTCGCATCAGCTCGAAATTGGACTCGCCGGTGTTCTTTGTAATGAAAATATAGCTTGCGCGACGGAGATTGCGGGGTCTTTCGCGCAAAGTCCCTCGCGGGAGCAACAATTCGTTCCCGAAAGGCGCCTGCCGATCCACAAGCACCATGTCGAGCCGGTGTTTGAGATGCAGATATTGAAATCCGTCGTCGAGCAACAATGTGTCGACCTCCCATTTGTCGATGGCCAATCGGCCGCTTTTCACCCGGTCTTTATCCACGAGGACGATGACGTCC
Source organism: Candidatus Udaeobacter sp. (assembly GCA_036269995.1). Lineage (GTDB taxonomy): Bacteria > Verrucomicrobiota > Verrucomicrobiia > Chthoniobacterales > UBA10450 > Udaeobacter. The sequence goes on along the minus strand of DATBDJ010000014.1, from coordinate 30,457 downwards.
TTCAAATTGTGCGCGAGCATGTAAGGCTCGTCGCCTGCCGTCACAGAGTCGAGCAGCAGCGATTTTCCATCAGAAACAACGCGCGGTGGCTCGTAGTCTCCGCGAAGCCTGCTCAGCCACCCGCGTTTGCGAGGTACGCTTTTGTAACCACGGGTCAGGATGGCAACGCGGCGACCGCCTGTTTGTAAAGCCCGAGCAAACTTCTCAACAATCGGCGTTTTTCCGGTGCCGCCTACAGTTAAGTTTCCAATACTGATGACCAAACATCCGAGTGCGCGTTCCCGGAAAATTCTTTTGCGATAAAGATAAAGCCGAAGCTGCACCAGTCTGTCGTAGACGAGTGAAAGCGCATAAAGAATTCCGCGCAGCAGTCCAGCCCGAACGCCGTGACGGCGCCCAAGAACTACGTCGATCCCAAATTCCTCCAGTTGTTCAAGCCGGCGGCCCATGAAGAATAGTGACTAGGGAGAAGTGATCAGTGACTCGTGAGAATTTGGGCGCCCCGATTGTCAGCGCGGGTGATGACGGTATGCCCGCACACTTTGGCAGCGTGCGCCATGGCAGCCGCAACCTTGTTCGGCGCGCGCAGCGTAACAGCCGCGACCGTCGATCCGCTTCCGCTGAGGAACGCGCCGAGCGCCCCAGCCTTCTCAGCCGCGGCGATGACGCCTGGCAGAAAGGGAATCAATTTCGTTCGAAAAGGCTGGTGCAAATAATCATCGAAGGCCCCGCTCAATTTGTCATAGTCTTGCGCCGCGAAAGCCGCGGTAAGCGCACAGGCATTGGCGCAGCTCTTGACCGCTGCTGCATGCGAAATTTTCAAAGGCAGAAGTTGTCGTGCCGCGGACGTTGCAATTTCAATAGGAGAAACGAGGAGCACAAACTTCAAATGCGGCGAAACTCGAAAGCGCTGAACGGTGCGGTCACCGCGCTGTCCCGAAAACTTTCGAGAGTCGCCGAAGCGGCCGGACGCTGTAACAGTGAAACCGCCAAAAATCCCCGGTGCAGCATTGTCGGGATGTCCCTCGAGTTCGCTGCACATTTCGAATATTATCAGCCGGCCCAGTGCATTCTCGCTGAGAAAGTTGAGCGCCAGCAACACACCAAGGCGAACGGCTGCACTGCTGCCCAAGCCGCGTGAACGCGGGATTTGTTCCGCCGTCGAATACGAAAACGAAAATGCGCGGCGCCGCGTCCTTTTGAAAAACCGATCCGCGGCCTCGGCAACAATTTGTGGATGATCCTGGCTGCGCGACGCGCCGCGCACAATCGTGACGCTGTTATAAATGCGCAATGCGATACCGAGGCTATCAAAGCCTGGGCCGAGATTCGAAGTGCTTGCTGGAACGCGGACAGTAACTCGTTGCATAGGTAATGTCGCCGCTGCCCGCAGTGCTACAGCGCTGCAAGCACGCAGGCATGCTCGCGATGGTGCTCTACGACGCGGCAGTGTAGCAATGCAGTTTTCCGTGGCAACCGATCCGTTATGTGACTCGGATTCGAAGTACGCGGTTAGAGCTACAGACACGATGAATGGGTGGATTGATCGAAGCCTCCTTCGGGATTTTCAAGCCGAGGGGACCGATGCCTATCGCCTCTGCACACTCGAGGGTGGCTGGATCGAGCGTTTCGGACACGACGTTCTTGTCTCGTTCAGACGGGTGCTGGCTCGTGAGCGGCTTATCGCGGAATTGCGTTCATGGTCAACTGCCGTCGGCCTTGAGATCGATCGCGTTTTTGCCAGGTCTGTGTCACGGAAAAGTGAAGAACGCGAACCGCCGCGACTGATACGTGGCGACGCGAGCGAAGATTTACGCACTGTCGCCACCGAGCGGCACTTGAGGTTCGGGCTTGATTTTGCGACCGGCTATTGCCCTGGCCTTTTTCTCGACCAACGAGAAAATCGGCACTACATCCGTCATCTGCGCTGCAAACGTCTGCTCAATTGTTTTGCCTACACGTGCTCCTTTTCCGTTTGTGCAGCAGCCGGCGGCGCAGCCACGCTGAATGTCGATCTTTCGAAGAAATATCTCGCCCGCGGGCGCGAAAATTTTGCACTGAACAGTCTGCCAACAATCGATCATCGCTTCGTCGCAGACGACGTGCGCGCAGTGCTGCCGCGACTGGCGCGAAGAGGCGAGAAATTCGACGCCATCATATTGGACCCGCCAACTTTTTCGCGTTTGCCCGGCGGGAAAAACTTTCAAGTCGAACACGATTTCGAAGCGCTGCTCCTCGACGCTCTTCCGTTGGCGGAGCGAGACAGCCACGTATTACTATCGACCAACTGCTCAGCGATTCGCGAGCCGGCGCTGGAAGTCATGGCCCGTTACTGTCTTAAGAAAGCGCGCCGTGCCGCGAGATTTCATCGGCCGCCGCCGCTGGCCGATTTTCCACCCGGCGCCGGGGCAAGTTTCATATGGCTAACGCTTCGATGACGCTTCATGCGCGCAAGACACCCTCACAATGCGAATCATTAGACGCAATGAATCAATCAACTGCTGAAGTGGTCGCTGAGTTCCCTGAGCGCGGCGCGCAATGGGTGAAAGAACAATTTGAGACGGTCGTGAGCGATACGGGAGATTATGTGCGTCAGAAGCCGGCCCAGTCGCTGGTCTGGGCCTTCGTGGCCGGTTTCCTCCTGAACAGGTTACCGGTCGGGCGAGTGGTTGGCGGACTGATTCGACTGCTCATCTTCGCGTTGAAACCCGCTATTTTGGTGTACGGCGCCGCGAAGTTGTACCAGAGAACGCAGGACCAGGAATAAAGCCGCAGCGATTGGAATCTCTAAGGGCACATTCGGCCGGAAGGCGACATGTCTATTCGTCTAGCGTAAAGCCAATTTTCACTGTGACTTGCCAGTCGCCGATTTTCCCGTCATCAATGTTTCCGCGGATCTCCGTAACTTCGAACCACCGCATGTTGCGCACGGTCTTTTTGGCGCGTCCCAGCGCGTTTTCCACCGCCTCTTCAAATCCATTTTCCGACGAACCTACGACCTCAATTTTTTTATAAACGTGATCAGGCATGGCTGCATTATTTCGCGCCTGTGACTGGAAAACAATAAAAGAGCTCAGCTAGTTCAGCACTCCGCGCGTACAGGCGGCAGCACGGCGCCCGTACCGGCAAATTTGCTTTACAAGGGCATTCTAACTCAGGCAGCCTCGCACCGTGCAAAAGCTGCTTGCGGTGTGCCTGTCCATGTTGACGGCTCTTTCGGCCGCACGCGGTCAGGAACAGGAAAAAAAGCTCGTGGACCGCCTGCTCAAGCCGGATATGACACTGCAAGGCAGCGAGCAGAACAAAAAGTTTGTTGCTGATGGAACTTCGATCAACAAACGGGCCAACGTAGGAACCTTTTACGTGCAAAAGAAATCTAACTCGAAGAGCTTTCTGGCAATCGGGGAGTTCCTGGCGCGTCCGTTTACTTCTCATTCCTATCGCGGCAAACATAACGCGTACGAAGGTTCATTGGAGCATCCTGGGATAAATTCTCAGTCCCCTTATGCAAATCAGACTGCACCTGGTGTCCGCGACGTCCCGCAGTCGGACAAAAAAATTCCCATCCGCGGATATGCGGAGAACCGGCCATTCCTGGACCAGGGCAAAAGTCAGAAATCGCTCAACAAACACAACGAACCGCTCACGATCGAGCAGGTGCGCGAGCTGCTGAACAAAAACAAGTAGCGCGCTCGTCCGGTTCAAACGGATGCGCTATTCTGGAGTTGAGATGCAATCGGACAAAGCTCTCACGTTACTAAAGCAAGGCGCGGCTGAGATCATCAGCGAAGATGCGTTGCGCGAGAAGCTCATGCTCGGCCGGCCGCTGCGTGTAAAACTCGGCGTCGATCCGACGACCTCCGACATTCATCTTGGACACACCGTTGTGTTGCGAAAGCTGCGACAGTTCCAAGACCGAGGCCACCAGGCTGTTCTGATCATTGGTGATTTCACCGGGATGGTCGGTGATCCGAGTGGCCGTTCGGTAACCAGGCCACAACTTACCTATGAGCAGATAAGCGCAAACGCTGCAACGTATCGCGAACAGGCATTCAAAATTCTCGATCCCGAACGGACTGAGACCGTATGCAACGGCGACTGGTTTCGTACGATGTCGTTCGAAGAAGTTATTCGGTTGAACAGCCGTGTCACTTTGCAGCAGATGCTGCAGCGCGAAGATTTCCGGGCGCGAATCGACAACCAGCAACCCATCCGCGCACACGAGATCCAGTACCCAATCATGCAGGGTTGGGATTCAGTGATGGTAAAAGCTGACGTCGAACTCGGTGGAACCGATCAGCTTTTTAATATTCTCATCGGACGCGATTTTCAGAGAGAAGAAGGCCTGCCGCAGCAGGTGGTTTTTCTCCTTCCGATCCTCGAAGGCTTGGATGGCGCCAGGAAGATGAGCAAAAGTCTGGGTAACTTTATCGGCATCGATGAGCCGGCCGCAGATATGTTCGGCAAGTTAATGAGCATCTCGGATGAGTTGATGGCGCGCTATTACGAAGTGCTTCTCGGACGAACAGTGCCGACTGCCGTTCACCCACTCGAGGCGAAAAAGCAGCTCGCCTTCGAAATTGTGCAGACGTACCACTCGGTTGGCATCGCTCACAAGGTCCTGGATGAATGGAACACCCGCTTCAGTAAACGCGACCTGCAACAGGCTGATCTGCCCGGTTTTTCAATTGGTGACGGCGCGCCGGTTGCCGCTGTCATCTTGATTTCTAACGTTTACCGCGAGGTCTTTAAATTGGATAAATCCCGCAGCGAAATTTCACGGCTGATAAAGCAGGGGAGCGCGGAAGTCGATGGAGCAAAGATTCAGGACCCCAGGGCAACTATCGCGCTGAAGTCGGGCCAGATTCTTCGCCTCGATCGAAAGCACGCCGTTCGGATAGAATAATGCGCCAGGTACGTAAAGCAGCCGCGAAGCATGACTTCGCGGCTTGCTTTGACGTTTCAGTGAGTCAGGCCGTAGCTGTCTGGAGAACGGGCAGAACGCGCACGTGATCCAGATGGCTTGCCGCAATGCCTTCGAAATGGGCTCGAATGCTGCGCAGTTCGGCCGTTACGAAGCTGTCCACGAAATGCAAACGCCGGTCCAGCCACGCAAACAACTTGTTCTTGATTTCGTAATGGACGGCAAGCGTCACCTCCGTGCAGTTTGACCGGATCTCAGCGAAATCCACAATGCCCATTGTGGCAATGTTGCCGCCTACAGATTCGAATGCATACTGGTCCGGCGAGTCGCTATCGACTGAAAGAAGGACCGTGTGCGCCTCGAACCCAAAAGGGCCGCGAAAGCTGAAATCGACTGTTTTTGATGACGTCACAGTCGCACGTGTGACCATTAAAAACTGCCGCCGATACGACTGGATGCTGGCGAGACGAGCTTTGCACTCCGCCAACGATTGACTCATGTGTAAGGTTTTTTGTAGGAGCATAGGAATTAGGTTTTCAGCTCCCATTAAGCAACACTGATGCCAACCCCTGTTCCCATGGCGCTTGGTCGGCCGGAGCTGCCAAATGTGTTCGGTTTTTTTACAACGTTGTATCGACCCGACACCCTAGACCGGACCGAGGATAACTCTCGAGTCATCAGGCAGTTCCGTAAGGTTTTCTCCTAGTCCAGAGAGCAGCGGAACATCCAGAATACGCCCCAAAATATCTGCGTTGGTAGACGCCGCAATATCCGACGGGGCCACGACGCTGTTCAATACGACGCCTCCGCATGACAGCCGGTGCGGAGCAATGCTCCGCAAAGTGAGCAACGCGTGATTGAGGCAGCCTAAGCGGTTCCGCGCCACGACGAGAACTTGTAACTTCATTGCGGCTTGCCAAATCACCGACAAAGTAATTTGACCGAAGTGGCACCATCCAGCCTCCTGTGCCTTCCACGATCACATATTCGACGTCACCTTGCAGGACGGAAAATGCAGCCAGAATACGGTCGACATCGATCGCGACTTTCTCCAACAAGCTGCCCACAATCGGTGCCGCCGGCGTTTTTAACCACACCGGATTGACGTCGTCGATGTTCAACCCGTCACTCCCCGCTGCCAGCAGCGCCTCGGCGTCGCGCCGATCTCCACAACATATCGGTTTTATCCCTGCGCAGCGCACACCGCACGCGCGCAACAGATGCAACAGCCGTACGGCAATATATGTCTTGCCGACGCCGGTATCTGTCCCGGTAATGAAGAGACTCACGCGACCTGTTTTACGCGCTCGGTCGCAGGCGTCGGACGACTAGCGCAAACCGCCTGCATCATTGAGCGAAAAATCTTTGCGCCATCTGCGCTTCCGAGCCGCGCGTCGGATGCCCGATCCGGATGAGGCATGAGACCAAACACATTGCGTTCGCGGTTGCAGATGCCCGCAATGTTTTCAATCGAGCCATTTGGATTGGCCTCAGGAACGATGCGACCTTCTTTATCGGCGTAACGCAACATCACTTGCTCATTAGCGTTTAGCTCGCCCAACGTTCGTGCATCCGCGAAAAAGCAGCCTTCACCATGCGCCACGGGCAAGCGTAGGAGCGAGCCTTTCGGGCAATCGTACGTAAATGGCGAATCATCTACTTCGACGCGTGTGATGACCGTGTCGCACACAAAGCGCAACGTGCGATTACGCACCAGCGCGCCTGGCAAAAGCTCCGCTTCGCACAAGACCTGGAAACCGTTGCAAGTCCCGAGCACCAGTTTGCCTGCCCGCGCGTCGCTGATCACAGCCTTCATGACAGGCGAGAAACGCGCGATAGCCCCACAACGCAGATAATCGCCATATGCGAAACCGCCCGGCAACACGATGGCGTCGTAATCGTCTAACGACGTCTGCTTATGCCAAACGTACTCGGCGTGTAATCCATCCAACCCGTTGATACCAGCCACGCAATCTTGATCGCAGTTTGAACCTGGAAACTGGATAACAGCGAATTTCATCTAGTGCGCCGCCGCTGCTGCACGTTGTTCAGCGTGATAGTCGTTTACAACCAGGCAGGCGTGGATCACTCCCGGGATCCAGCCGAGCAAAGTCAATAGGACGCTGAGAAAAAAACTCGCGATGCGACCCGTCAGGAGCACGGCAAGCGGCGGAAAAATAACGCAGAAGAAATACCGAAGTGCCTTCATTTGTTTTTGCGAATGTTTGGGTTCTGCAGTTGAGTGCCTGCTCGCGATTTATCGGAGGTGGATGTTCGAGCTTGCGTCTTGGGCATTTTTTTTGCCCCGACCGATTCGTTTTTTTCCAGCGCGTAATCTTCAATCACTGGATTCGACAGCAAATCCCGGCATAGACGGTGCAATCGCGATTCAAGATCTGCGGTTTGCCCGTCAATGTCGATCTCCATGTATTTGCCGATCCTGACGCTGCGCACCTCCGGCATGCCCAGGTGCCGCATCGCATCGCGGACGGCATTGCCTTGCGGGTCAAGAACCGCCGTCTTTGGCATCACGATGACTTTGGCTCGCATCAGCTCATCATATTCCGGCTGCGAACGCGAACAAGCGCGATCCCTGCCGAGCTTCACTCGCGTGTGGAAATACTTATTTTAACAATACCACTTCGAGCTCACCGTCGCGGCGGAGCACGTTGACGCCTACGTCACCCTCATTATGCCTGGTCAGCAAAAGGTCAACGCGCGCATCTCCAACTTTTAAATCTCGAATTGTCACCTGGGGAAGAAAAGCCGGTAAAAGCGGCTTCGAAAATATCAGCCGCTGGTCCGGAGCTGAGAGGCTCAAGCCGAGACAAGCTTCGAGCAAGAGAAACACCGCACCGGACGCCCAGGCCTGCGGCGCGCAGGCCACCGGATAAAGCGTTGGAGCTTCACCGGGCCGCCGCGGGAAACCGCAAAACAGTTCCGGCAAACGATGCAAATCGAGGAAAAGACTGGCGTCAAGCAAACCTGCAAGGACCATCGCAGCCGAGCCTTTCAGGTCGTAGCGCGAAAATCCCGCGGCAATTATAGCGTTATCGTGCGGCCAGATCGAGCCGTTGTGGTACGACATGGGATTATAACGCGCCTCGCTGCTGGCCACGGTTCGAATGCCCCATCCGGAAAAGGATGTCTCAGCGGTCAGAGTTGCAGCTACACGCCGCGCACGCTCATCCTGGGCAATGCCCGCGAAAAGACAGTGTCCCGCGTTCGACGCTCGAACCTGGCAAGGTTGCTTGTTGCCGTCCAATGCAAGCGCGTACGTCGAAAGATCTTCGCACCAGAAAGCTTTCTCAAATCGGCGCGAGAGCGCTTCTGCTTGTTTAGATAATTCTCGGGATCGAGCGGTGTCGCCGAGCATCTTTGCCAGCCCACTGGCAGCACATTTCGCGGCGTAAACATATCCTTGCACTTCGCATAAGGCGATAGGTGCTTCGGCAGAACTGCCGTCGCTGTGAAAAACCGCATCGACAGAATCTTTCCAGCCCTGATGAATCAGACCATGTTTTGATCTTCGAGCATATTCGACGAAGCCGTCGCCATCTGAATCGCCGTACCGATCGATCCATTCCAGCGCACGCTCCACGTTTGACCAGATCGACTCAACAAATGCCCGGTCGCCGGTGCGACTATAATACGCGCCAGCGAGAATCACAAAAAGCGGAGTCGCATCGATGGTGCCGTAGTATCGCCTGAATGGAATTTCCCCCGTTATCGCCATTTCGTCCGCGCGCATCTCGTGCAATATCTTGCCAGGCTGAGCATCCTGCTCCGGCCTTTCCGAATCGGCCTGAGTCGCTGCCAGATAAGCGAGAACTCCGTGGGCGAGCGACGGATCTACCCACAGGTACTCGAGCGCAGTGATGATTCCATCCCGGCCGAACACGGTGCTAAACCACGGGACTCCGGCGTAAGGATATGGCCCGTATTGCGTTTGTGTGCGCATCATGTGGAGATCGGCCAGCGAGCGGTTCAGCAAATCGTTGAACTGTTCGTTTTGGGTAAAGATCTGCGCTTCTTCGGCACGCTGGCGTTCGAGCGCGTTCGCCGCCTCCTGTACAACTGCTTCGTAAGATGGCCTGATATGGACGCGCGAATCGCTATTCACTTCGCATGCAATCGCGCATCGAAAAGTCTGTGCTTCGCCGGGTTCGAGCCGGATTTCAAACGTCGCAAGAGATTCGGTCAGCCGTGCCGGCGGCGGGTCAAGAACGATTCGCGTCCGGCGAAGACAATGATCCAACCCTTCGTAAGCGAGGACAAGCTCGGCATGCTGAAGCTGCGTTTCCAAGCGGCGGCCGCGACGCTCTCGCTTCGTTCCGCGCAGCTCAAAAATGTCAACAAAATCGGCATCGAATTCGATTGAAAAAGATAAGTCGATGGCTGCCCGGCCGAAGTTGTGAATGCGCAGGCGCTCCTGACAAGTCCTTTCCCACAAGATTTTGGAGCGAAAGAAGTGTACCGTTCCTCGCGGAATGACGATCTCGCTGTCACGCCAGGTGTCCGGATTCGTCGCATCCACTGCCATCACTGCGTTGTCCTCCCGCACAGTGGAACTGAGCAACAGCGGCCGGTCTTTTCCAAGTCTCAGCGTTAATCGCGATAAAAACCGAGTATCCTGATAATACAGGCCAAGTTCGCCCGTGCCGAAAGACTCGATGTCGCCGAATCGATCAAACACAGCAAACGTGTCCCCCTGTTTCAGGACTCGGGTACGAACATCGACGCGAGGCGACGACGAACGAATGTAAAATTCATTTCGTATGCGGATAACTTCTCTGGCCATCACGCACTCATCTCCAACAGCTTGATCTGATCGCGTTGTTCAAAATTGTCCGGTTCGGCCCACTTGGCTCAAAGCACGTGCGCAATGACACGACAGCGTTGTTTCTCACGCCTCGCGAATAACGTCAGCAGGCTTCTTATCTTCGCGCAGACCAATGAAAACGGGTGCACGTAATTTTCCGTCACGCGTCCATTCGAGGAATTTTACCTGGGCGACAAACTTCGGATTCACCCAATGCATCTTTTTCATCATTGACGGCGTAATTCCCTGCACCCATTGCCCGTTTTGTTTTGATGGCAGATCGACAAACGGACAGTTGTTCCTTTCTTCATCTCTGAATTTCTTGTGCAACAGCGACAGCATCTTTCCATCGAAACCGGTGCCGACTTTCCCTGCAAAAACCAGTTTTTGATCGTCATAGTAACCGACCAGCACCGCGCCGAAGTGCTTGCGCGCACCCTGCGGCGGAGTGTATCCGCCGATTACAAACTCTTGTTCGTCGACACATTTAAGCTTGATCCATGCGCCGCTTCGGCGGCCGGGCTCGTAAACTGAGTTGCGCAGTTTGCCGATAATGCCTTCTAGCCCGCGGCGCTTCACTTCTTGCAGGAGAGGTTTGGCGTCGGCGCCAAGTGGCCCGGAGTACCGGATTGGATCTCCTGCGTCGCCACAGACTCTTTCGAGAACATTCTTTCGCGCCTCCAGCGGCAAGTTCAACAAGCTTTTTCCATCCAATTGGAGCAGATCGAACGCGTAGAAATAAATTGGGCTTTTTCGGCCTTCCATCTCCAAAGCTTGCAAAAGCTGGAACGACGAACGGCCTTCTTCGTCGAGCGCGACCACTTCGCCATCAATGACGCATTCGCGCGCATGTAGAGTCTCTATCGCCTCGACAATCTCCCGGAATCGTCCCGACTGCTCATTTTGATTCCGCGTAAGTATCGAGACTCTTTTGCCGTTCTTGATTGCGATCAGACGGATGCCATCGAATTTCAGCTCATACAGCCAATCGCCGGTTGTCGGTGGTTTCTCGACGAGCTTCGCTTTCATCGGTTCGATGAACCGCGCGCTTGCCGGCGCCAGATGTTGCAATGACGCGACCGTAGGACGACCGCTTCGGTTGTCCGCCTTTGTGGCTGTCAGGCCGGCCGCCTTCGTCGAGGCTGCAGCGGGCAAGTGCGCCTGCCCTACAACTTCATCGTCTGTTTTTTTTTTAATCGCCTCTCGAATTCGCGTTTTCAACTTCGACGTCGGACTCTCATCGACTTCACGATTCGATTCCCACTCGGCATCGCGCTCGTCGGCAATTTGCTTCATCGTGCGGCCTGTTTTGACCGATTGATCTTCCACCTTTTTTGAAATTGGCTTCGCATCGGCTCCGGTTTTCAGTATCAACCACTGATTTTTTTCTCCTTCGCGACCGCGAATCCGCACGAGTGTCCATTCGCCTTTTGCTTTTTTGCCATCCATGACCAGGTGCAGTTTGCCTTCGCGCAACGACTTCAGCGGCTGTTCTCCAAAAACGTAATATATGCCGCGATCCCACACCATCACTGTGCCGCCGCCGTATTGTCCCTCCGGAATAATGCCCTCGAAGGCTTCGTATTCGATGGGATGATCTTCCACTTCTACGGCCAGATGTTTTTCGCCGCGTTTCCATGGAAGCCCTTTCGGCAGTGCCCACGATTTCAGCACACCTTCCATCTCCAAACGGAAATCGTAGTGCAGCCGGCGCGCAGCGTGCTTTTGAATCACGAAGCGCGACGCGCCTTTAACTTTTTTCGGTAACGGTTTTCCCGCCGGCTCGGCGGTACGCCGGAAATTCCGTTTTCGCTTGTACTCCTCAAGCGCCATTTCGCTGCAACGTAGCTGCAGATCACCAGAGCGCACGTGAAGTTGTAGAGGCGCGGGCCGCCGCAGGCGTCTGCTTTAGAACCCGGCGATTGACACCACCGCCGCTACAACACTTACCCTTCGTTTGGCAGCGGCTCCCCGACGAGATAGCGCACGAAGCGGCGAACTACAATGTTTTCGCCCAGCTCAGCAATTTTCGCGGTGAGCAGATCGCCGATTGTTACGTCCGGATCTTTAATGAAAGCCTGCTCGAGCAGACAGACGGTGCTGTAGAATTTCTCCAGTTTGCCGTCCACGATCTTATCTGCTACGTGCGCCGGTTTATCTTTGACCTGCGCTTTGTAAATTTCACGCTCCGCTTCGACGAGGTTACCCGGAACATCTGCGCGGTTGACGTAGAGCGGGTGCGCCGCCGCGATGTGCAGCGTAATGTCTTTTACGAACTCGCGAAAATTCTCGTTCCGCGCCACGAAATCGGTCTCGCAATTCACCTCTACAAGCACGCCGACTTTGCCTTGCAGGTGAATGTAGGAAGCAACAATGCCTTCCTTGGTCACGCGCGACGCTTTTTTGCCGGCGCTGGCGATGCCTTTGGTCCGCAAAATTGTCTCGGCTTTTGCCAGATCACCGCCGCTCTCGACAAGTGCGCGCTTGCAATCCATAAAACCCGCGTTGGTTTTTTCGCGGAGTTGCTTCACCAATTTTGGATCAATTTCAGTCGTTGTGTTCATTGAATGTTTAAGTTCCGAAGTGTTCAGAGCGTTGCGTCGCGAGGGGGACGCAACTGCTACGCCGAGACGCCAGCCATCTCGACCTGCTCACGGATGCGCGATTCGTTAGTTGCCGAAACGATCGCGTCCACCAGCTTTTGCAGGATGACGCGAATGGCACGAATTGCGTCATCGTTGCCAGCGATCGGGTAATCAATGATATCGGGATCGGCGTTGGTATCCACAATCGCGACTACCGGAATTCCAAGGCGGCGCGCCTCATTCACCGCGTTTTGTTCGCGGATCGTGTCGATCACCACCAGAGCATCGGGGAATTGCGCCATCTCCATTATTCCTTCAAGATTGCGCCGAAGCTTTGCAGCCTCACGATTCAGCGCCGCCAGCTCCTGTTTGCCCATCTTCTTGTATTCGGGCGACTGCTCGATCTCTTCGATGTATTTCAATCGTCCAATGCTCTTTCGAATCGTCGCCAGATTCGTCAATGTTCCGCCGAGCCAGCGTTGATTCACGTAAAACTGCGCGCAAGCCAAAGCAGCCTCTTTCACTGCTTCCTGCGCCTGTTTTTTGCAGCCCACAAACAAGATCCTGCCACCGCGGCGCGTGACTTCCTGGAGGAACTCTGTCGCGCGTCGAAGCTGCTGCACAGTTTCGTCCAGATTAATGATGTAAATTTGGTTGCGCTGCTCGAAGATGAACGGCTTCATCTTCGGATTCCAACGCTTCGTCTGATGCCCAAAATGGACACCAGCTTCCAACAATTCAGGTACTAATTCTGTCGTATCTGCCATAAGAGAAATTCCGCGAAGCGGCGAACTTCCAGAGCGGGGAGGGTGAAGATGCTACAGGCCTCGCGGGTGCGCAAGGTGAAATTCAGCTCGCTACTGCCCATCAAGAGCCGCGTTGGGACTGGTAATAACGAGATTTTGGATGTCGGTCCTCAACGCCTCCAGACGCAAAGCGCAATTTAGTTGAGGATTCAACCGTAGGGGCGGGTCCTCCTTCCCAGAAAGATGTGCATCAGCAACAAAATTGGCAAAACCAACCCTGCGGCGAGATGGATCCAACTCGTCCAAGCACGCAGTCTTTCGCCACCCGCATAATAAAGGCCATAGCCAGTGATGATCAAAATTGCTAATGCACCCAGAAAAAGCGATCCGTTTGTCCGATTGCGACCCGCGCGCCACGCGAATCTCACATGCGCGTTCAACAGCATGCCGGTTAGCACTAAAATTGCCATCGCCGCAGCGCCATGAATTTTCATCGCCCAGGCTTTCGCGCTCATCTCAAAATCATCAGGCGACGCAACAAGATAATTCCAATATGCCCATGCCACTCCGCTCAAAAAAACCAGCGCCAACACGGCATGGAGAAAATATCTCTGCAAGCACTTTAATCGAATCGAGTCTGGTCGCGGGTGTCGCATGGTGAATGAAACATCCATAATGGCGCGCCATCGCGCTCAAGCAACAATGCGTCCGCATGATATCGGCGGAGCAAGGGCGCAGATTTCTCCCGTAGGACGAACACAATTTTGGTCAAAGCATCAGCTATCATGCAAGCAGACGCCGCTACGCTCACGCTGATTAACTTGCGCGAGGATCGACATGTGCGGCCATCGAGCAGCGAGCTGACCACCGCTCCGCCACGTCGTTTCTGAGTGAAGTAAATTCCGGAGGTCGCCAGGGCACCTTCACGCAACCTGATCGCGCTCGCCAGTCGCATTGGCTCGGCCGGATGGCGCAAATGGACGAGTTCCGATTTCGATCCAAAAATACGCAGGTCGCCTCCGGCATTCACAACTCCAGATGGAACCCCGGCGCATTTCAGAGCTTCGACCGCGCGATCAACCGCAAAACCCTTGGCGATGCCGCCAAGATCGACAATCACGCGTTGTCGAAATCGAACCGTGCGATTTTTTTCGAGAACAATATCGCGCCAGTTCCCCTTGCTCACATTCCGATAGCGTTGCGGAAGACACTTCCATTCCATCAGGTTCCGCGCGACCGTGATGTCGAAAATGCCGTTACTTTCATGCGACAATTCCTGTGCCGCTCCCAAAACGCGCCATGTCCAGGGATCGACTGTCACTTTGCGCTGAAATGCTTCACGATTGATTCTCGAAACATCACTGGCCGAATGGTGAAAACTCATTTGCCGGTCCACTCTGGCGATGGCCTTGAACGCACGATCGATACCGTCGTGCAATTTTGCTTCGTTGTCGCCGCGGGCGGTAATCTCTACAAACGTGCCGAGAGAGGGACGGGCCCGCCGCACTCTATTTGAGGCAGACCTCATAAGTCGCGAGCACGCGTCGCACGCCGTCGGTCACATGCCGGCAGGAAAGCGTTGCACCGCTGATATTATTGATGCCCTCGTTGAGGGCGAACCGCGAGCGTGGTCCTTTATCGACAAATTGCTTTCGCCAATCAGCATTGTGAATTTCGCCGCCATAACTTTCCCGGTAATTCAGAATTTCGATTTGCTTAACCTTTCCCTCTGGCGAAAGCGCAACGGCATAATCGATCACGAGATGTTTGCCAATGACGTAATCGACAATGAAGAAGCCCTGCAACTTCCCGCCTTGCATGGCCCGCCAAATTTCCTGGCCCCGAAGCAACTCCTTTTGCCCGCTGGCAGCTTCGATCGCCTGAATTTGCGCGGGCGTGAATTTCACGTGTGCGGCGGTGAAGCGATCGGAATCGGGGAAGCACAGTTTTTGTGCGGCTGGAACTGTCAGGTACTGCACCGCGTAGCAAGGCAGCGGCACCGTGACGCTCATCGCGGCCGGCAAAATCCAGCGCGGTAGTTGGTCCATATCGGAGAGGATTCGGAGGCGATTCTAGAAAAAGAAACCGACCGCGCCCAGCAGGTGATCCGCGCGGGGCGAGTCCGGCGCATTGTCGAGCGCGAACTGGTAGTCGACTTTCAAAACAACTTGTGGCGTGGGGAAAACAGCGAGGCCGAAGGTGTGAAATTGACGCCGACCCTGGCCGGTTGGCAAGTTGTCATCGACTCCGGCGAACCCGCCTGTCTGCAAATTTTCGTAAGTGTAGCGATAGAACGGCACCAGCTCCCAACCATTGCGGAAGCGGTCGGCCAGATCGATGTGATATGCCGCTTCCAGCGAAAAACCCCAGAGATGTTTACCCACATTATTTTCCGGATCACCATCGTTGTTCGCACGGAGATTGCTCGGCGTGCCGATGATCACGTCAACCACTTCGCCACGAAACTCGAAACCGGTTCGCGGCACACGGTAACGCACCTCCGTATCAAGCATCGTCACGCTGTTATGGCCTAACGAATGTCCGTCATCGCCATACGCACCGCGCGGCGTGACGTTTGGGGTAAAGAAAACGCTCGAGCTTCCACCCAAGCCGGGGATAACCGGTGGCGTGTAACTCAGACGCAGCGCAAAGCCAGGCGCATTCTTGGTTTGATTGAAGTCGCCAATCGGCGTGCGAGCGAGACCGAGCGCTTCGGTTCCGATGATTCCGCCTTCGTAAGCCGAGCCATCATCAGGGACGCCGCCGTTTTGACCGATATCTTCCAACCCTGTGTTGACCTGGAACTGGTAATTAAGGTTATCGACGATTTTTCCGTAGATGCTG
Source organism: Candidatus Udaeobacter sp. (assembly GCA_036269995.1). GTDB lineage: Bacteria > Verrucomicrobiota > Verrucomicrobiia > Chthoniobacterales > UBA10450 > Udaeobacter. Next base: position 14,536 of record DATBDJ010000014.1, on the reverse strand, counting down.
GTGCTGCCTTCGAACCAGGTGGTCGGAATGAGGCCGTTGTCCAGCTCAGGCCGATCCACGCTGTAAAATTGCGTCGGCTCGTGAAAAAGGTTGATGAAGCCGAAAGGCACGACATCAACACCGGGCGAGCGCCAGTTGAAGTGATCGTTAAACTTGAAGTCGATGTAAGCTTGTTCGAGCTCTACCGCCCCAGTCAGCTTGTCATCTGGGTCGTCAGCGATGCCGCCGTGCTCAAACTCAATCTCGGCATTGAAAATGATGTTATCGGTGATTTGATACGTCGGCAGTAGCACAATGCGTCCGGCATCAAATCCGTTCCTCCATCCGCCCGGCGCCTCCTGGCCGCCGAATTTCAATTCGCCATAAGCGCCGATGCTCAAAACAGCGTGACTGCGATAGCCAAGTCCAAAAAAGGGCTGGCTCGATGAGGAACTGATTGCTTCGCCGGTCGCGACTGCGTTGTTCTCGGCTGAAATCAGCGTTGCCTTGTCAGATGATTTCTTTGTGGTCGGAGCCGCGGCCGTTTTTTCGCTTCGGAGCTCACCATTTTCATAACGCTCAAGGCGCTTTTCCAGCGAAGCAACTTTTGCTTCAAGCGCTTTCAGTTCCTTGAGCAATTCGGCGTTACCGGCTGTTTGCTGATCGGAGGATTCGGCAAAAGACAAATTGACGACTACAAGGATGGCGCAACAAACAGTGAGCAACAGCTTCATTGCTCGAAGCCTAACGGAACAAAACAGAGCTGGCTGCCGGAGCGTTGCTAATTTTTAGCGATCAATTGCCCTTGCAATTAGGACCCTTCTTGCGCGGGGAGATCCTTTTCCGCGTAGCGCGCGAGGATCCAACAAAGATCGGAAAGACGGTTCAAATAGCGCAGGATCTCCGAATTTGCATTCTTGGCCGCGGCCACGCGACGCTCAGCCCGGCGGCAGGTGGTGCGCGCAAGATCGAGAGCGGCTGAGGCCGGATTTTTGCCGGGGATCACCCAATCTTTTGGGTAGAGAGACTTGTCCTTTTCGATATCCACTATAACGGCACCGAGACGGTCCACCATCGCGGCTGTTGTCAGACTGAAGCCATCTTTGAGATAGCGATCCGCATCTTCGCGCGCGGTCGCCAGTTCGCCCATCACGACGATGAGATCTTTTTGTGCAGCCAGAATCTGATCGGAAACCAACGAGTCTTGGGACAAGGCCCGTGCCAGTCCCAAAGCGGCGTTTAGCTCATCGACACAACCGTAGGCGTCCACTCGCGGGTCGGCTTTCGACACTCGCCGGCCGTACATAAGCGACGTCTCGCCCGTGTCGCCCGTCTTGGTTACGATCGACATTCAGCGCAGGCGACGCGTAAACGGAGGATAGGAGAAGCGCAGTAGTGCCCTCTTGCAAGAGGGATTACTCCTTTGATCCATCACTCCAACACGCCACGATTGCAGTTACCCAATAGCAGGCTGCGGCTCCGGCTCTTCCATCACAGGCGCGCCAATCGGTTCGCCCTTTTCAACCAGCTTGATCTGGCGATGGTCCGGGAAACCGGTTCCCGCTGGGATCAAGTGCCCCATGATGACGTTCTCCTTGAAGCCACGCAGCTTGTCCACTTTGCCGAGTGTCGCCGCTTCGGTAAGCACCCGAGTTGTGTCCTGGAACGATGCCGCAGAGATGAAGCTGTCGGTTTCCAGAGACGCCTTCGTAATACCGAGCAACACAGGAACGGCTTCGGCAGGCTTACCACCTTTTTCGACGACTTTCCTATTCTCTTCCTCGAAATCGAGTTTGTCCACCTGATCGCCCCAGAGCAGCGATGTATCACCCGGATCTGTAATTTTCACCTTTCGCAGCATCTGGCGCACGATGATCTCGATGTGCTTGTCGTTGATCTCAACACCTTGAAGCCGGTAGACTTCCTGCACTTCGTTGACAAGATGCTCCTGCAATTCCTGTGGTCCGCAGACTTCCAAAATCTCATGCGGCACGATCGGACCTTCGGTGAGCTGCTGGCCTTTCTTAACGAAGTCGCCTTTAAACACAATGATGTGTTTGGTAAGCGGGATCAGATGCTCTTCCTCGGCTCCGGTTTCCGGATCCTTCAGAATCAGGCGTCGTTTGCCGCGAATCGTTCCGCCCATTTCGTTGACGATCCCATCGATCTTCGCGATCTCAGCCGCGTCCTTTGGACGGCGCGCCTCGAATAGCTCGGCGACGCGCGGCAGACCTCCAGTGATGTCCTTTGTCTTTGCGACCTTGCGGGGGGTCTTGGCGAGCAGCGCGCCAGCGCGCACTTTCTGCCCTTCTTCCACAATAACGTGAGCGCCAGCCGGGATAGAATAACTCGCAAGCACTTCCTTCTTGTCATCGACAATGACGACCTGCGGGTGCAAGTCCTCCTTGTGCTCAATAATTACGGTCCCCAGCAGACCGGTCGCTTCGTCGACGTCGCGCTTGATCGTCACGCCTGCGATCATGTCGCGGAATTCCACCTTGCCACTCTTATCTGTGAGAATCGGCACGTTGTAAGGGTCCCACTGCACAAACGTCTCGCCCTTTTTGACTGTGGCTCCGTCGCCTTTCGAGATCATTGAACCGATGACGACGTTGTAACGCTCAAGCTCACGGCCTTCGGCGTTATGCACGCTGATTGAGCCGTTCTTGTTCAGAACGATCCAGCTGCCGTCGAGAGCCTGCACAGTGCGGAGATCATTAAACTGCACTGTGCCATCGTTCTTCGCCTTGATGATCGGCTGCTTGAAAGTTTGGCTGGCGGTTCCGCCAATGTGGAACGTGCGCATGGTCAGCTGTGTTCCAGGCTCCCCGATCGATTGCGCGGCGATAATGCCGACGGCTTCGCCGAGTTTAACGAACTGTCCGGTCGCAAGGTTGCGCCCATAACACATGGCGCAGACTCCCCGGCCGCATTCGCACGTAAGCACAGATCGAATTTTCAAGCTCTCAACTCCGACGCGCTGAAGGTCTGCAGCGGTTTTCTCGTCGATGTATTGGTTTGCTTTTACAATTTTTTTCTTCTTCTCCACGGGATCTGCGATCGCCTCGCAGCTGACACGTCCGATAATCCGCTGACCGAGATCCACAACCTCCTCGTCGCCTTCATAAATCGAGCGGACGACGATTCCATTAACAGTACCGCAATCCTGTTCGTTGATGATCACGTCCTGCGCCGCATCCACCAACTTGCGCGTGAGATAACCGGAGTCGGCAGTTTTAAGCGCCGTGTCGGCAAGACCTTTGCGCGCGCCATGAGTGGAAATGAAGTACTCGAGCACGGTGAGTCCTTCGCGGAAGTTCGACGTAATCGGTCGCTCGATAATTTCCCCTGAAGGCTTCGCCATTAAACCGCGCATGCCTGCGAGCTGGCGCACCTGTTGGCGATTGCCACGCGCGCCTGAGTCCACCATTAAATACACGGGGTTCAATTCTTTCCGACCTTCATTGTGCTCGAGAGTTCGGAACATGCCGCTGGAGATTTCGTCTCCAGCGTGAGTCCAGATGTCGATTACCTTGTTGTAGCGCTCACCATCTGTGATGATGCCTCTGCGGTACTGTTGCTCGACCTGCCGAATCTGTTTGTACGCGTTTTCAAGCTCTGTCTGTTTCTCTTTGGGAATGATCATGTCCGAAATGCCAATCGAGATACCGGCTTTCGTTGCTTCGGTGAAACCGAGCTCCTTGAGTTTGTCGAGTGTCGCGACCGTCACCGCAGGGCCGGCGATTTGATAACAGCGCCAGATAATATCGCTGAGCTGCTTTTTCCCGGCAGCTTTGTTGAAGAATCCGAGCTCCTTCGGCCAAATCTGATTGAAAATCACGCGGCCGGGCGTGGTCTCAATTATTTTGGCCTCAGCGTTGCCATAAATGGTTTCCTTCCCACGGTCCGGATTTTTGATCCGAACGCGGTCGTGTGTGTGAACTGTGCCCTCGCCCGTGGCAAATTCCACTTCGGTGGCATCTGCAAAAAGCGGAAGACGGTGACCGTCCTTGCTTTGGCCCCGCGGGTTTTGTGTCAGATAATAACAACCCAGAGTGATGTCCTGCGAAGGCGTCGTAATCGGCTTACCACTGGAGGGCGAGAAAATATTGTTCGGAGCAAGCATGAGCATGCGCGCTTCCATTTGCGCCTCCACCGATAGAGGCACGTGCACGGCCATCTGGTCGCCGTCGAAGTCTGCGTTGTAGGCGGTGCAAACGAGCGGATGAATCCGAATCGCTTCGCCCTCGATCAATTGCGGTTCAAACGCCTGAATCGACAAGCGGTGCAATGTAGGTGCGCGATTCAGCAGCACCGGGTGACCCTTGGTCACTTCCTCGAGAATGTCCCACACCTCGGGCGTCTGTCGTTCAATCATCTTCTTCGCGCTGCGCACCGTATGGACGTAGCCGAGGTCTTTCAGCCGACGAATGATGAATGGCTCGAAAAGCACGAGTGCCATCTTCTTTGGCAGACCGCATTGGTGCAGTTTCAGTTCGGGTCCGATAACGATAACCGAGCGTCCCGAATAATCGACGCGTTTGCCGAGGAGATTTTGGCGGAACCGTCCGCCCTTGCCCTTGAGCATGTCGCTTAAAGACTTCAGCGGCCGATTGCCGGCGCCTGTAACGGCGCGACCATGACGCCCATTATCAAACAGCGCGTCCACTGCTTCCTGCAGCATTCGCTTTTCATTCCTAATGATGACGTCCGGCGTTTTCAGCAGGAGAAGATTTTTCAGCCGGTTGTTACGGTTGATGACGCGGCGGTAAAGATCGTTCAGGTCCGATGTCGCGAAACGGCCGCCTTCGAGCGGAACCAAAGGTCGCAAATCGGGTGGGATTACGGGCAACACATCCAGAATCATCCACTCGGGACGCGCATGTGAATTTTGAAAGCCTTGAACGAGCTTCAGACGCTTGGCGAGTTTCTTTCGGATTTGTTTGCTCTTCGTGGCCCCCATCGATTTCTCCAGCTCTTTGTTAAGCTTGCTGAGATCTATCTCTGCCAGGAGCTTGCGGATCGCTTCGGCGCCCATACCGGCAACAAAATCTTCACCGTATTGCTCCTGGGCTTCACGGTATTCGACTTCGTTGAGCAGCTGAGTTTTCTGCAATGGCGTCTTGCCGGGATCAATGACGATGTAATCCTCGTAATAAATCACCCGCTCAAGCTGGCGCGCGCTCATATCGAGCATGAGCCCGATGCGCGAAGGCATGCACTTGTAGAACCAAATGTGCGACACCGGCACCGCCAGTTCGATATGACCCATGCGTTCGCGACGCACACGCGCAAGCGTGACCTCGACCCCGCAACGGTCACAGATCACTCCCTTATGTTTGATCCGCTTGTATTTTCCGCACGAGCACTCCCAATCCCGCGTTGGGCCGAAAATGCGTTCGCAAAATAAACCGCCCTTTTCCGGCTTAAACGTCCGGTAATTGATTGTCTCGGGGTTCTTGACTTCGCCTTTGCTCCACGACCGCATCGTGTCACTCGACGCGACGCCGATCGCGACCTGATCAAAACCCACTGGGCGCTCTTCGCCCACTAACTCACGCCAGGAATGTTCGTTCATGATTTCTCCAAATGACTTCTGAATTGAAAGATTACGCGACGCTCTCCAGAAATGTGGGCGCCTGGCCGCCAACCTTCACGTCGAGACCGAGACTCTGCATTTCCTTGATAAGAACGTTGAATGATTCCGGTGTCCCCGCTTCAAGCGAGTTGTCGCCCTTGACGATGGACTCATAGATGCGAGTTCGGCCCTGCACGTCGTCCGACTTCACAGTCAGTAGTTCCTGTAACGTGTAGGCAGCGCCGTACGCTTCGAGGGCCCAAACCTCCATTTCGCCAAAGCGCTGACCCCCGTATTGCGCCTTGCCGCCAAGCGGCTGCTGCGTGACCAGCGAGTATGGCCCAACAGCGCGGGCGTGAATTTTATCGGCGACCAGGTGACCGAGTTTCATCATATAGATGTAGCCGACGACGACTTCCTGATCGAACGCGTCCCCGGTGCGTCCATCAAAAAGGCGCGCTTTGCCGTTTTCCTGAGTCCAGGTGAAGCCTTCTTTCTTTCGCGCGTCCTTCAGGTATTCGCGAATCTTTTCTTCTTTGATTCCGTCGAACACCGGAGTTGCAACTTTAAATCCCAGCGCCTTGGCGGCCACGCCAAGGTGCGTTTCCAAAACTTGTCCGACATTCATACGGCTGGGCACACCGAGGGGATTCAGGACGATTTCGACGGGCGTTCCATCTGGCAGGAACGGCATGTCCTCTTCGGCAACGATTCGGGCAACAACACCCTTGTTGCCGTGACGTCCAGCCATCTTATCGCCGACGCTCAGCTTGCGCTTACTCGCAATATAAACTTTGACCTGTTTGATGATGCCCGGATCGATATCGTCTCCGCTCTCGACGCGGTCGGTCGCGCGATCTCGCTCAAGCTCCAGCTCCGCGAACTTGTGCTCATACGAAGCAATAATTTCGCGGATCCTGTTACGGATCGGGCTAGGATCGATTTCGATGTGATCATGCGCTGTCGCTAACTTTCGCAACAGCGTCTTAGTGATTTTGCGATTAGCTGGAATAATAATTTCGCCGTTCTTCGCGTTTACGACATCCAGAGGAACTTTTTCGCCCAATAGCACATTCGAAAGCGAATCGGTCAGCTGTTCGACAAGTCCCTCTTTCTTGCGCTTGTGATCTTCGGTGATGTTCTTGAGCTGTTTTCGGGTTTCTGTCGGCGTCAGTTTCTCCCGGGACACTTCGCGACGAGACGAGACCTTCACGTCCATTACGATTCCGTATGTGCCAGATGGAACTGTCAGCGATGTGTCCTTCACGTCTGCTGCTTTTTCGCCAAATATGGCCCGAAGCAGGCGTTCCTCCGGAGCAAGTTCGGTCTCGCTCTTGGGTGTAATTTTGCCCACGAGAATGTCTCCCGGCTTCACTTCCGCGCCGACGCGCACCACGCCATCTGGACCCAAATTGCGCAAAGCTTCTTCGCTGACGTTAGGAATGTCGCGCGTGATTTCTTCCGGCCCAAGCTTGGTGTCGCGCGCCCCGATCTCGAACTCGTCGATGTGAATAGACGTATACACGTCTTCCTTCACGACCTTCTCAGAGATCATGATGGCGTCCTCGAAGTTATACCCATTCCAAGGCATGAATGCTACGAGCACATTACGGCCAAGCGCGAGCTCGCCGTGATCGGTGTTCGGGCCGTCAGCGATTACCTGGCCGCGTTTTACGTGCTGGCCCTTACGTACGATTGGCTTCTGGTTCACGCATGTGCCGGCGTTTGACCGCATGAACTTGCGAAGTTCGTAAACGTAAACGCCTTCTTCCGGATCGGTCTTCAACTTCCGTTTGCTCTCAGGCAGATGACCATGCTTCGTGACAACAATCTGGTCTGCTGTGACCGATGCGACCTTGCCGCTATCGACTGCCAGGACGACAGCATGCGAATCTCGCGCGACTTTTTCCTCGAGACCGGTGCCTACAAACGGAGCCTCGGAAACAATCAGCGGCACGCCCTGCCGTTGCATATTTGAACCCATGAGTGCCCGGTTTGCATCGTCGTGCTCCAGAAATGGAATCAGGCCGGCCGCCACTGATACGAGCTGTTTCGGCGACACGTCCATGTAATTTACTTTTGTGGGATCCACCTCCAGAAAGTCGCCGCGATAGCGCACGGAGACTTTTTCTCCCGTAAAATGCCCACGCCCATCAATTGGCGCGTTAGCTTGTGCTACGAGGAAGTTTTCCTCGCGATCGGCAGTCAAATATTCAATCTCCTCCGAGACTCGGCCGTTGTGAACTTTGCGATACGGCGTCTCGATAAAACCAAATTCGTTGATCCGCGCGAACGTGCTCATCGAACTGATGAGTCCGATATTTGGTCCTTCCGGCGTCTCGATGGGACAAATGCGCCCGTAGTGGGATGGATGCACGTCACGCACCTCAAATCCGGCACGTTCGCGGCTCAAACCTCCGGGACCCAGAGCAGATAAACGCCGCTTATGGGTCAATTCCGCCAGCGGGTTTGTTTGATCCATGAACTGTGAAAGTTGCGAGCGGCCAAAGAAATCCCGGATTACAGCGCTCAGCGCCTTTGGATTGATCAGCTTTTGCGGCGTCATTCCATCGACGTTGATGTCGAACAGTGTCATGCGCTCTTTGACCAGGCGCTCTGTGCGAGCAAGTCCGACGCGGCACTGGTTCGCCAGTAATTCGCCAACAGTTCTCACACGACGGCTTCCGAGATGATCGATGTCATCCAGCGTGCCTTCACCTCGACGCAAATTGATCAGGTATTTGATCGCTGCGATGAAATCTTTGTCGGTCAGAATACGCTCGGTAGCATCGACGTTAATTCCGAGTTTTTGATTGATCTTGTAGCGCCCGACGCGGCCCAAATCGTACTTCTTCGGATCGAAGAAGAGCCGTTTGAGCAAAGCGCGGGCGTTCGCGACCGTCGGTGGATCACCTGGGCGCAGACGGCGGTAGATGTCCTTGAGGGCTTCCTCCTGATCGTGAGCCGGATCTTTTCTGAGCGCTTTTACGATTGTGTCATCGTTTGAGATGTCGATCACCTGCACCTCGTGAATGTTGAGCGCCATGATCTGCCGCACAGTGGCAAGGGTGAGCGGTTCGAAAGCGCGGGCGACCGTCACCTCACCGTCCCGGATTTCCGCCGTGAGCACTTTGGTCGCCAGCTTTTCTTCATCCATTTTGTCGCTCAGCTTGAGCGTCTCAATGGTGTAGAAGAGCTTGATGACATCCTCGTCGGAGCCGTAACCGAGAGCACGAAGGAAGGTAGTGGCGAGAAACTTTCGGCGTCGCTTGCGTCGATCGAGATAAATGTAGAGAAGGTCAGCGGTGTCGAACTGCACTTCAATCCATGAGCCACGATCGGGGATGATCCGGAAGCTGTAGAGCACTTTGCCATTGACGTGAACGGTTGATTCGAAAGCGATCCCGGGAGAACGATGCAGCTGACTGACGACCACGCGCTCGGCGCCATTAATTACGAAAGTACCCTGTGGCGTCATGAGCGGGATTTCGCCCATGTAAACCTTCTCTTCCTTGGTGCCTTTTTCTTCTCGCAGCTGAAACGTGACATGTAATGGCGCGCTGTACGTCTGCCCTTCGCGCTGCGCTTCCAAAGCGGCTAGCTTCGGCTCGCCGATGTCATAATGGCTGAAGTCGAGAACGGCTTTCTCTTCATAGCTTTCGATCGGGAAAACCTCTTTAAAAACAGCCTGTAGTCCCTGATTCTTCCGCTTTGAGTACGGGACGTCTTTCTGCAGAAAGTCGACGTATGAATTCGCCTGAACCTCGATGAGATTTGGAGGTTCGATGCCCTCCTTGATGCTTCCAAAGTAAATGCGTTCGGACATAATAATTAAGACGAAGAGCTAAAACCTCGCAGCGACCACCAAATCGCGGGCCGACGCGGGGTATGATGTACCGTTCAGCGACGAGCGAGGGGCATAAAAATGACAGCAAAATGGCGGGCTGTCAAATTCGCCCCCCATTTTGTTGCCAAGCCTGTGCTTTTCCTTTTTGCGCCGGGTTAAAAATACTTCTACGTGGTTTTAACCTTTTCCAATACTACCGCACGTCAGTCGCTGCGCAACAAAATTGTGCCGCGATCGTCAATCAAAACCAAGCTGCTATTTGATTTCGACTTTGGCTCCTGCGGCCTCGATCTTCTTTTTGATCTCGTCGGCTTCCTGCTTCGTCACGCCTTCCTTGATTGTCTTGGGGGCCCCTTCGACAAGTGCCTTCGCTTCCGCCAGACCAAGGCCAGGCACTGCTCCGCGAACCTCCTTGATTACCGCAATTTTGTTGGCACCCATCTCGGTGAGGATCACATCAAAGGTTGTCTTTTCCTCAGCTGCCGGAGCTGCCGCTCCGCCAGCAGCGCCCGCTGCCGGACCGGCGGCGACTGCTACTGGTGCCGCCGCGCTTACACCCCATTTTTCCTCAAGCTGTTTCACCAATCCGGCAATCTCCAGAACCGAAAGGTTGCTGAGTTGCTCCACTAATTTGTCTGTATCTGCCATTTTGTTTTTTCCTCCAATTGCCGCCTCCGAAAGCCTTCGAAGATTTAAAGTCGACAGCCGCCAACCCGGTCAGTTTTCGTTTGATTAATCGCTCCGCTCTGAAGTGGCGCGAAATTTTCTATGCAGTTGCCTCCGCGGTTTTTCCGTCCTTTTGCGCTTTTGCGTTCAGCAATCGCGCCAATGCCGCGCCGGGCTCGTTCAATAAGCGCACCAACTTGGTGGCGGGCGATAAAAACAGTCCCAGCAATTGCGCCTGCAATGTTTCGCGGGGCGGCAATTCCGCCAGCGTCTCTAATTGCGCCGTAGAAAGGACCGCTCGATCAACAAAGCCGATCTTGAGAGCAGCGATCTTAAATTCAGTCGCGAATGTTTTGAAAATCTTGGCGACGGGCGCCACCTCGCTTAGCCCGGTGACAACAGCTGTCTGGCCAGCGAGCTGATCGCCAACATCCGGAAATCCGGAGTCCGCCATCGCACGTTTCAGAAAGTTATTTTTGATTACGTGCATTTCTGCGCCTGTTGGTGCGAGGCGGTTCCGCAGCTCGCTGAAATTCGCCACCTTCATACGCTGGTAATCGGTGACGAGTACAAACGGCGAAGTCTTCAATTTCTCCGACAAATCAGAAACGATGATGGCTTTTTCTGGTCGCATGGTCGCTATTCGGTTAGGCGTTTAGATACGGCGCCGGATCAACGCGCACGCCGGGCGACATGGTCGCACTAATTGTCACTCCTTCAAGATACCGGCCCTTCGCTGTTGCCGGACGAGCTCGCACCACCGCATTGATTACCGCATTTCCGTTTTCGACCAGCGCGTTCTCTTCGAAAGAAAATTTTCCGACCGGGACCGCGACATTGCCGTTCTTGTCGAGCTTGAATTCGACGCGGCCGGCTTTCACCTCTTGGACCGCTTTGGCAGTATCATCGGCGACCGTGCCAGTTCTTGGATTCGGCATGAGTCCACGCGGCCCGAGCACTTTGCCGAGCTTGCGCACCTCCGACATCGCGGCAGGCGTGGCGATAGCGACATCAAAATCCTGAAAACCCTCCTGACATTTTTGAATCAGATCTTTCATTCCGACGTATTCCGCGCCGGCTTCCTTCGCTGCCCTGGCAGCGTCTCCTTCAGCAAACACCAGGACGCGCACCTGCTTGCCGCTGCCATGCGGAAGAGGGCAGGTCCCCCGAACCATCTGATCAGATTGCTTCGGATCGACTCCGAGCCGGACCGATAAGGTCACCGTCTGGTCGAATTTTGTTGGCGGAAATTTCTTCAGCGTGGAGACAGCATCGGAAAGACTGTGCGTCTTCATTCGATCGACCTGGTCAGCCGCTGCGCGATAACGTTTGCTTCGATTCGTTTGCATTTTAGTGCAGTTCAAATGCCCGGTTACCTGGCACAGCAACGAGGCTCCTGCTTTAAAGGTGTCCGCCAATCCAGCAAGCGGAGCACGGAAAATAGCGGCTATCTTCGTCTTGTCAAAGCGTTACGCACACCACACGTCAATCGATTGGCGATGCCACATCCGGCATCGCTGATTCTGCAGCTCGTCGCTCTATTGGCGGGCCGTTTCGAATAATTTTGCCTTCCTTCATCACAAATGAGACGCGCTCGGTAGCGGTGATGTCGGAAGTCGGATCGCCTGGCATGGCAACGATATCGGCCAGCTTTCCTTTTTCCAACGTGCCGACCTTTGGCGCGATACCCAGAAGCTCGGCGTCGTTCGCCGTGGCCGATTTCAACGCGTCGATGGCCGTCATACCGAGATCGACCATCAGTTTGAATTCTCTTGCGTTTTGCCCATGTGGAAAAACTGCCGCGTCCGTTCCGAATGAAATCTTCACGCCCATCTTCACCGCGTTGCGGAACATATCCGAGCGAGCGGCTGCAGCGGCTTTGGCTTTGGCCTGCAGTGCCAGCGGGTAATTGTCGAGTTTGCCCATGATCCATTCCGTAGCCATTAGCGTGGGTGTCAGAAATGTCCCCTTCCTTTTCATCATGGTGAGCGTTTCTGGTTTCATAAACGAACCGTGCTCAATCGAATCGACGCCCGCCTCAATCGCCTCGCGTGCCGCCTGATCGCCGTGACAATGCACAGCCACCTTCTTGCGTAAGCGATGCGTTTCGTCGACGAGCGCCGCCATTTCAGCCGGCGTCAATTGTGGAGTGTCTACTTCATCCGCCAGCGAAAGCACGCCACCAGAAACTGCGGCTTTGATTACGTCGGCGCCATTCTTCACCTCAAACCGCACTGCTTTTCGAATTTCATCAGGGCCATCCGCGATGCCCTCTGTGTAGTCCGGTTCGCGTCCAAAAAGAAAATCGCGAAACCCGCTGGTGGGATCAAAATGTCCGCCAGTGGCGCCGATGCCTTTGGTAGCGACCAGCATTCGCGGGCCGACGACCAGGCCTTTGTTGATCGAATTGCGCAGCGCGACATCGACAAATTCGCGGCTGCCGACAAAGCGGCTGCCAAGATCGCGCACGGTTGTAAATCCGGCTTCAACAGTCGCGCGCGCGAAGACTGTCGCGCGGATCGCCTGTTCGGAGACGTTCAGATCGACTTCTTGCAGTCGCCTTTCGTTGTAATTACCCGAATAATCGGCTGTCAAATGCGTATGCGCATCCATGAACCCGGGCGCAAGCGTCGCGTCGCCCAGGTCGATTACCTGTGCGTCATTGGGAATCGGCAAGTCGATTCCCGCATCGACAATTTTGTCGCCGCGAACGATAACGACGGGATTTTGCATCAGTGCGTTCGATTTGCCGTCAAACATCCACGCGGCTTTGAGCACGATTGATTGATCGGCCGCGACCGCCGACACGTCGAAACACAGAAGAACTAAAAAAATTCGAGATGTGATTTTCATCCCGCTCGTTTAGAAGTGATGTAGTACGCTGGCAAGAAAGGAATGGGCAAACGCCGCACAGCGCATTTTCAACCTAGTATCCTAGTATCTAAGGCTGCCGAAGTTTCGCGGCACTTTGTTCAAGCCCTTCTCGCGCGGTTGCAAGGCCGGGATTAAGTGTGAGCGCCGCCTTAAATGCAAGCATGGCGCGCTCGTGTTGATTGAATAACGCGAGATAACGTCCCCTGTTGACCAGCATACTCGTGTAGGTCGGCAACACCTTTAGATTAACGGGGTCATCTTTCTCGAATCGCACGGTCCCATCTGCCAGACCGCGGGTCTGCAGGTGCGGGTCTGGTGAGTCGCGAAAAGTCTGGTCGCTCGCGAGGTAGAAAACGAGACCTTCCGGAACGAGGTGGTACGTTTGAGGTATCCACTGGATCAGATAACCGTTCAATTGGTTGGCGGCTAGCAGTTCATTTGTTATGTAAACTGGCGCGCCCGTCATTTCGTTCGTCACGATTGACCGAATCATCTCCAGAAAAGCCGCGCTTATCTTTTGAGTGAGGGACTGGTTCTGAGCGAAAGCCGCGGGATCGTCTTCCCATTCTTTGAGATCCGCAACATATGGCTCAATCTTGTCGCGCGACCGCTCGACCAAACTGGGATGAGCGCGTTTGAGATAATCGAAGTACCACGAGCGGCGCAGCAGATTGATGTCGATAACTTTTACGTCGCGCCGGAGTTGTTCCACCTCCTGTGCATACAGCATTGGGGCAGCGACCTGCCAATCTTGTGTAAGCAACAGCCCATTCGGCTGGATCGTGCTGAGCAGATTTTGGACATAATCCGCTGCGATGAAGTAATGCCTCCGATCATTAAAGGGCCAATTCGCCGCGAATGCTGTCGCAGATGTGAGTAGAACAGCAGCTACTGCGACCCAGTACGTTTTTTGTAACGCTATTGCCTTGGATGTACTCAGCTGAATCAACCAACGGATACCAAACCCGGCGGCAATCGCGACGGAAATGAAGGTCGGCAAATAATACGCGTCTTTATCTTCGGCAATTTCATAGCTGATGCCGTAAGCCACGTCGGCAATAATGATGAACAGCAGCAACCAGAAACTTGTGCGGTCCTGCCTGAAGGCACTGCGAAATCCGGCAAAAGCCACAACGAGAGATAAAGGCAGCCACGCGGGTCCAAATTCGCGCAGGAGCATTCGGCAAAATTCAACAAATTGCGTTCCCATCATCGAGGCACTGAAGGAGAGGAACACGCGATATTGGCGACCAGTTATGTGCCACCAGATTTCCTGCAGCGAACGCGGATTGCCCCAGTTGATTGCGGGTGAGCGCGACGCTGCAAACGGCAAATAGGCGTAAACAGCGACAAGCCCGACGATCGAGATTAGGGCGGCACACAGCAGCCGGCGGCTCGTGAAAAATCTCAGGCCCTGTGTCCTGTAAACGAGGATAGCCAGAGCCGGCAGCGTCAATCCCACAGTCACGTGGTGAACGCCCAGGGCTAAGCCAAACACAAGCGCGGCCGCGTAAAGCCAATGGTCATGCACAATCACCGCCACGCGAGCGTCTCGTCGGTCTGCAACGATGCAGCGCCTCCATCGAACCATC
>DATBDJ010000013.1:0-66981 GCA_036269995.1 Candidatus Udaeobacter sp. | reverse complement strand
GATCCGCATCGCGGCACGCACCGCCTCCAGAACAATCTCTACTCGGTTTGCTGTGACGAAGTTTCCACGCGATTCCGCGACTTTTATCGCAGCTTCGCAACCGTTATGGGGGCGCAGCTGACAATCTCGCTGATCAACACGGCTTTGACGGCAATTTTTCTCATGGCACTGCGACTGCCGCACACGACGCTGCTCATCGCAGTTACTTTTCTTTGCGGTCTGGTGCCGATTGTCGGGAACCTCGTAAGCAACACCATCATCGTTTTCGTCGCCTTAACGGTGTCTCTGAAATTGGCAATTGGGGCGCTGGTGTTTCTGATTGCAGTGCATAAGCTCGAATATCTGCTCAACAGCAAAATCATCGGCGAACGGATTCGCAACCCTGTTTGGCTAACACTGGTCGCGCTGATCATCGGTGAACGGCTGATGGGCATCCCGGGACTGATTCTCGCGCCGGTGGTACTGAATTATTTGCGCGTGGAAATGCTCACCATTGAGGTGCCGCGCGCAACCCAACCGGTTGAAGCGTTGAACCGTTAAGCCAACAAAGCTTTTCCGTTGTAACGGTCGATTCTCTGAGCATTTATCCTGACGAGCGTCATGAAATCAGGCTTTCTGGAAAAGCTCATCGAGCGACTCGGCCGCATCGGGCCGGAAGACGTTCAGAATTATTTTCTGCGTCTGGCACAGGAAAAAGGGTTTCTGGAAACCGTCTTCAACGCAATCCAGGAAGGCATCATTGTGACCGATGCCAGCGCTCGAATCAGCTACGTCAACGATGCAGCATGCGAGCTATTTGGGCTAGACGCAGCAGACGCAATCGGCAAACGGCTCGACGATCGAATGAGAGGTCTTGATTGGCAGTCGCTTACGAAAAGTAGCGGACCGGTCAGTCGCGACCTTGAAATTTTTTATCCCCAAAATCGGTACATTAATTTTTACATCGTGCCGCTCGTGATGGAGCAGCGGAATTCTGTATCCGGCATCAGTGATTCCGGTCCGCCGGGGTCAACGATTCCTCTTACAGGAGAGGTTGGGCATGTAATGATCCTCCGCGACATCACGAAAAGCCGGCGCACAGCGCAGCAAACCATCGAGTCCGAACGCTTGAATGCTCTGACATTACTCGCGGCGGGTGTCGCGCACGAGATCGGCAATCCACTTAATTCGCTGCACATCCATCTGCAATTGATGCAGCGCAGCGTACAAAAACTCAGCGACGGCGCAAAAGCTGAGCTCCAAGAGTCGATTGACGTTGCGCGTTCTGAGGTGGACCGACTTGATTCAATCGTGACGCAATTTTTGCGCGCCATCCGCCCGTCACATCCGCAACTTCGTCCGGAAAACTTAAACACGATCATCGAAGAAACAGTTCGGTTTTTCACGCCGGAAATTCACGACCGTGAGATTACCATCGAACAACAACTACGTTCTGATCTGCCTTTGCTTCAGGTGGATCGTGATCAGGTGAAGCAGGCTTTCTACAATGTCATCAAAAACAGTCTGGAAGCGATGCAACGCCATGGCGCTTTGCGGATAGAGACAGATCTGGACGACACGCACGTCGTGGTCAGGTTTTTGGACACTGGCGGCGGGATGTCCGCCGAGAACTTGAGTCGCGCCTTTGAGCCTTATTTCACGACGAAGCCGTCCGGAACCGGTCTCGGCTTATTGATTGTGCGGCGCATTGTGCGCGAACACGGCGGCGAACTTTCCATCGAGAGCAGCCAGAATAAGGGACTCACCCTGACGATTCGCCTGCCGTACATCGAGAAGCGGATTCGCATGTTGGAAGCAGGAAAACAAACACCGGGCAATCAAGGCAGCCCCTAATGGCGATGCCGCTTTGCTTCGGCATCCGGATTTTGTGGTTCCTTCATTACTTCCGATTAGTGCTTCGGCATTTCCTTTGCCATTCCCAGTTGCGCAAACAGAAACGCATAAATGTCAGCCGACTGTTTGATGCGTTCGCTTAACGCGGTGCCGATTCCGTGACCCGCAGCCGAGCTCGTCCGCAGGAGAATCGGATTGTCGGATTTGTTTGCTTCAAGGAGGCGCGCCGTCATTTTACGCGAGTGATATGGCGCGACGCGTCCGTCGTTTGCGCCGGTCATCATCAGAACCGCGGGATAGTTCGTGCCGTCTACAACGTGGTGATACGGCGAATAGGCATAAAGCGCTTTAAATTGGTCGGCGTCTTTCACTGTGCCGAATTCGGTGACGTTGAACGCCCCGTTTGGGGCCAGCTCAACGCGCAGCATGTCATAAATACCCACCGAGGACACGACTGCTCGAAACAGATCGGGATGCTGTGTCATCATCGCGCCCATTAACAGGCCGCCGTTGCTTCCGCCCTGGATCGCGAGTCTGTCCCGGCGCGTATAATTCTCTTTGACCAAATACTCCGCGGCCGCTGCGAAGTCATCGAACACGTTCTGTTTGTTCGTGAGGTTGCCGGCCTTATGCCACTCTTCGCCGAACTCACCGCCCCCGCGAATATTCGCCACCACATAAACACCGCCGCGGTCAAACCAGAGCCGGCGGGTAAAATCAAAGTTCGGCGACATGCTGATTCCGTAGCCGCCGTACGCGTAGAGCAGCGTCGGGTTGTTTCCGTCGCGCTTGATTCCTTTGCGGAAAAGGATGTTGAGCGGAACTTTCGTGCCATCTTTTGAAGTGGCGAACTCGCGTCGCACTTCGATATCGGCGAAGGAAACCGGCGACGTGCTTCGCAGTGCAGTCTTCACCGGCTCCGTTTTCCCATTGGGACACTGGAACCACGCCGCCGGCTCGGTGTAACTCACGTCCCGAAACAGAAGCGATCCCTCTTCCAGCGCGAGCATTTCCTGCACCGCAGAAATTTGTGGGACCGGAATGGTTGTTTGGCTTTTGCCGTTGAGATCGAAGCGCCGGATCTGGTATGGCCCTCCGCGCAGATCGCCGACGTAAAGCGCGTCACTGGTCGGGACGATCTGTTCGATCACCGCTTCTCCGGCAGCGACGATCTCCGCGGCGTTTTTCAGTTCCGGCACGTCGAGCGGCAGGCGCAGAATCTTGCCACGCGGCGCACCTGCGCGTGAAACCAGGTAAAGCGCATCGTCACGACCCAGCCGGGCGAGTTTGATTTGGTCGCTGAACTGCGTGATCTGCTTCCATTTTCCACCTGGTCCGAGGAGATGATGCGCGAACTCGCCTCCATCGCCGTTCGCCACCGTTGCGAGGATGTATTTGCCTTCATGCGAGGCTTGAAGGGCAATCTCTGCGATTCGCGGAAAGTCTTTGCCAATCGAATACGTGTCCTCGGTGTCCGGCGTCCCAAGTTTGTGGAAATAGATCTGCTGATAAAAATTCAAATCAGGATCCGGGCGCTCACCTTTTCTGGGAAAACGCGTGTAATAAATTCCCGTGCCATCGACGTTCCACGCAGCACTCCCTCCTGCCGTGGGATATTGGACGTGTGCAATCGTGTCCGGCAGGGATTTGCCTGTCGCCGTTTCGTAAAAATGCAGAGTGCCGTCTTCGCTGCCACCACTGGAGAGTGACACGGCAACGCGCCTGCCATCGCGTGAGGGCACAAACCAGTCGATCGCAGTCGTGCCTTTGGTATCGAGGACGTTTGGATCGAGTACTACCTTTTCCGATTTAACATCATCAGCTGAAGCTAATGTCACCAGTAATGGCTGTTGTTTTGGCGGCTGGAATTTCAATGCGAAAAGAAGTCGCGGCCGCGAGACCAGCGAATAGTAATTCGGCGAAGTTTTAGCGTACCACTCTGTCAACTGTTTCTCGACCGCCGTGCGGTCCGGCAGATCGTCGAGGTACTGCCGCGTCCGCTGATTCTGCGCGTCCGACCATCCTTTCACGCTCGAGTCGTTGTCTTCTTCGAGCCATTGATATGGGTCTTCCACTTTGACGCCATGGTACTCAATAGAAACTGCTTTCTTTGGAGTCTCCGGTGCTGGTGTGACGGCGGCGACTTGATTGGACGCAAGTCCAGCAATGGCGCCGAACAGAAACAAGAAACGAAGCACTTGCATGAGTATCAAAAGAGATCGGTTCTCGCTCAGTGCAAGACGATTTCGCTAAGGCCGCGCTGCGGTCGCTGGTGCGGAAGCGGCTGCCGCCGCGTATTTCGGATCTTTCACCTGTTTGCGAACCGCCACGAACAATCTTCGAATTCCGGTCAGGCTTACACGATTGTCAATGAATGCCGGCAAAGCGCCACCGCTGTCCGTGTAGATGGAATAGGTGGCAAGCGTTTTTGCCGGTCCTTCAGGTTCGAGCCGCCAGCTGCCCTCACAAATCTTTACGCGCACAACTCCCTTCGTTTCTGGCGGACCGAGTTCATTCGCTGGCGACCACCGGCTCGTATAGACAACTCCATCGGTGACGGGCGATGACTTCTTCGAAACCCGCAGTGTGTAATCGCGATCTGCGCAAATCTTCGGCGACAGCCGCTGATATCCAATCATCGTGTCGCCATCTTTTTTTATCAGCCGGCATTCAGTCGTGAACGGCATGAACTTTGGATAATTTTCGAAATCGTCGATCACCGCGCCCACACTACGGGTCGGCGCATCAATCGGGCCGACTGCTTTGAATTCTTTGTGCGGCGAACCTGGGTGCGGCCGGCTGTAGATTTCAAGGTCCTTGTCGTGAGCAATTAGCTTCCAACTCGTATCTGTATTGCCTGCATCCTCGGCAGCAACCAGTGCAGGACAGCCGGCAAAAACGATCGACATCAGACCCCGGAAGACGCGCTGACGCACGCGCGATGATACACGTTTCCGGCGCGAGTGCCACAGAATCACCAGCTCTTTCACAGCGTGTGACCTCGCGTGAGTCACAGAAATATTTTGAATGTCCATGAACTCTGCGTTCTCTGCGGTTAGTTATTGGTCTCGTTATGGATCTTCAGGCAACGATTCTCATCGTCGACGATGAGAAGCATACGCGCGACGGGCTGCGAAGTTTGCTCGAGCACGATCACGACGTGTACGTGGCCGCCGATGTCGCAAGCGCGATAGATGTGCTGGAGCGCGAGCAAGTCGACGTGCTGCTCACGGATCTGCGGCTGGGAAGCGAAGACGGAATGGTCTTGATCGAGCGCGCGCTGAAAATGCCGCGTCCGCCAATTTGCATCATGATGACTGCATACGGCTCCGTCGATGTCGCAGTCGCGGCGATGAAGCGCGGCGCCTACGATTTTGTGACGAAGCCGCTCAACCTCGATAAGGTCGAATTGCTCATCGCGCGGGCGGTGCAAGGTCGGAAACTGGAGCAGGAAAATCGCGCGCTACGTCAACAGGTCGACGAGCGCTACGGACTGGAAAACATCTGGGGTGACTCCGCGGCTTTGCATGAAGTGCTCGACACGATTAAGCAGGTCGCGCCTTCATCCGCCAACGTGCTCGTCGAAGGCGAGAGCGGTACCGGCAAGGAATTGGCTGCGCATGCCATTCATAATTTGAGCCGGCGTAACAAAGCGAAATTTGTAGTCGTGCATTGCGCAGCGCTTTCGCCGCAACTTCTCGAGAGCGAGTTGTTTGGCCACGAGAAGGGCGCATTTACGGGAGCGCACGAACGCCGCATCGGGCGATTCGAACAGGCCAGCGGCGGCACGCTTTTCCTGGACGAAATTGCGGAGATCGATCCAAGCACGCAGGTCAAATTATTGAGAATAATGAGCGAAGAACGAGCTTTTGAGCGCGTCGGCGGCAATCAAACTTTGCGCGCAGACGTGCGCTTAATCGCGGCCACAAACAAAAATCTCCAGGAAATGGTGCGCCAAGGAAAATTCCGCGACGACCTTTTCTTCCGTCTCAACGTCGTGCGCATCGTCATGCCGCCGTTGCGCGAGCGAAAGGAAGATATCCCGATCTTGATCCGGGGATTCCTTCGCCACTTTGCAAAAGAAAACGACAAGGCAGTTGTTGATATTGAGTCGGATGCAATGGACGCGCTGTTGACGTACAACTGGCCGGGCAACATTCGAGAGCTGCGCACCGCCATCGAGCACGGCGTCGTTATGGCCACCGGAAAACAAGTTACATTACGCGATTTGCCGATCGCGGTGCGCCAGGCAGCCCCGACGAAATTGCCCGGCGGCATCTCAGCGACCGAAGCGTTCGCCGAAAAAACGAGCCCGCTCGACCTGCACGAAACGGAAAAGAAATTGATTGCCCAGGCGCTTGCATCCACCGATGGCAACATAACCGCTGCAGCCAAAAAGCTCGGCATCAGCCGCCGAACATTGCATCGCAAGATCAACGAGATGAGTCTGGCCAAAACCACGGCCAGTCGCGACAGCGGCAGCTAACATATTGTGTGAAGGCGCAGCTGTTGGTTGTCGCGCAAAAAGCCGCCACACTCGGTAGAGCGTGACGGCTGGATTGCAGTGCTTACTTGCGTAATTACTAAGTCAGTAAGTCACTGTTTACTGGCTTCCACCGCCCATGAACGACTGTCGTCGCTGAGGTAATGCGCAGAATCCGCCCCGAGGTTACGCGAAAAATTGCACAAGAGTTGGGAACCACGGATTCCGCCGGTTTCACGGCTCTAGACAGAACCACCTGTTATCGGGTGTTATTCGAAACAAGAGGCCGTCAATCGGCTGGAACGTGACGGCTGATTGCGAGCGGTGTTTACCTGCGCAGTCGCTAAGTCACCAGTAATCAATTGTTATTAGGCTATCTCCCCCCTGGAACAAAAATTCCATCCGTCTCGCTGTTAAATACCTCGAAACTTCCGCTAAGGCTTGCAATGATGAACGAGAACGCCACCGCTACCGGAACGTTACGCACTAACATAGCGACTCCGCGCTGCCCACAAGTTCTCAGGGGCAACGCGGCGCGCATTTCTTGTCGCGTGTCGAAACCGAAGGTCAAGGGTTAATCATCATTTTAGCCGTGCTAGGTTGCCCCAGGGTATATCCCAAGCTAGACTCCAGTGTTATCACAACGCTGTACGCTTGACGGAAGGATGATCCTCTGGGATCGAGCAAGGTTTTGACCAGGATTACTCCGTAGCCGTCGGGGCCGACCCGGGCCGGGGAGACAATCGGAACGTAATCAATCCCTGGGATAGCGGTGCCGCTAACAGAGAAGTTTACGTAAGGGTAGTAAGGGTAGTAAGGCTGCTCGTTGAGCATAGCCTGCCTGAGGACGAACGAACCGGTTTTGCCCCGGGTGACATCTCCGCTGCTATGAATAGTAACGACTAGGGCTTGCCCAGGAGGAGGCATTGCGGGACCATCGCCACGTACCTGAGTGATCGCGCTCCCAAGCACGAACACCAAGCCAAGGCTAAGAAGGACTTTGCTGATGATTTTTGTTTTCACGTTATTTCATTTCCTTTCATTGTTTTGGCCTTCGGTGAACTTTCGTCTTGAGAACTCACTTCTGGCCTTTCACTTGAGGTAATGCGTAAAAGCCGACGCGAGGTTACGCGGAAAGTCTGGGAACTTGTCAACCAACCAATTACGCGGATAACACGGATAAGAAGCGGCCGACAAAGACAGAAGGAAAGAAGTCTTATGTCTGCCTGCTTTGCCTTTTGTTAGAAAAAGGATGTTTCGGATAGCCGCCGAAACCAAGTTGCGGCGGTGACTGCTCCACAGTCAGTATCCCTGCGGCACCGTCGGCGTTCGCACCCCCTCCCTAGCCGTGTATCCGTGCGATTGGTAGTCAAATTGTCCGACGATCAACGACGATTATTTCGAGGCGCGCAATGCACACAAACTGACTAAGAGTCCAGGTAGGTTGTTCCAGCGCGGCGAGAATCCGTTCATCAGCTTAGTGTCCCGGAACTGACCTTTAATGGTTCCTAGCGATCGGTCGAAGCTGTTTCCAGCACAAACGGCCGGATTGCAATCGAACATATTTGTACGCCAACAGAAATGGTGGCGGCGAATGCCAGGAGCCTCTCCGGCGTGTCTTCACGATGACCGAAGAGGCTCTTGGGTCCGATGTGTAGCTCACCGGATCAGTTCCCAGGTATCGGCGGAGGTGGTGGTATTTGTTGTAGTGGCTGGAACGCGAGATAATTAAACTCAAACCCGCGTTCACGGGAAGCCGCCGCCCTCGCAAAGATGCTTCGCTTTGCGGCTGGAGTAAACTCATAGATAACGCTTGGGACCCCAGGAATCCCTAAATCAACCACAAACAGATTCCCCCGGTAGTCAAAGGCCAGACTTCCAGCCGTATACATCCCGGAAGCGAAGGTGGTTCGCACGCCGTTAGGAGTAATTTTGTAGACGTTGCCGCCCACGATGTCACCAAAGCTCCCCGACACAAACAGGTTTCCCGCATGGTCACAGGCCAGGTGCATTTGGCCGGAGAAGCCGGAAGCAAAGGTGGTCCGTGTTCCGTTCGGTTTGTATTTATATATATGGCCGTTATAGGTCGTCTCCCCGACAAAGAGATTGCCCGCCCCGTCAAAGGCGAGCCCTTGAGGCCGATTCAATCCGGAGGCAAAGATGGCTCGGGATCCGTTCGGCTTGTATTCATAGATGCTGCCCCTGCCGTAATCCGTCACAAACAGATTACCCGCGGCATCAAAGACCAGCTCCGCTGGCAGACCGGCGAACGTGGCGAAAGTGCTTCGCATTCCGTCGGGACTAAATTTATAGATCAAGCTGATGACAGGATCGTTGCCGACAACATCCGCCACAAACAGATTGCCTGCATTGTCCATGGCCAGACCTTGAGGGTCACTCAAAGCCGGGGCGAAGGTGCTTTGCAATCCGTCCCAGCTAAATCTGAGGACCTTGCCACCGCTGTCATCCCGGGCCGAAACGTATAGATCCTGAGCCGTCGCGCTGTGGCATATCAGAATGATCGCTCCCAATGATGCTGCCCTGCCGAACAAATGACTGGCTATGCCAAGGACAGCGTTAAACCTTGTTTTCGTCAGCTGATTTTTCATAATTCCTGCTTTCCTTTGTTTTGGCCGTCGTTTGGCTTCTTCATCCTGATGGAGTCATTTCCGGCCTTTCACTGAGGTAGTGCGTAAAATCCGGCGCGAGGTTACGCGAGAAATACAAGAGAGTTGCGAACCA
The DNA here is from genome assembly GCA_036269995.1 of Candidatus Udaeobacter sp. Lineage (GTDB taxonomy): Bacteria > Verrucomicrobiota > Verrucomicrobiia > Chthoniobacterales > UBA10450 > Udaeobacter. The sequence goes on along the minus strand of DATBDJ010000013.1, from coordinate 57,923 downwards.
CGGATTGGGCGGTTGTTACGCGTGGCTTTTTTGACAAAGGGCAGAGGAAGCCAATGTCTCCCTTCGTGTTGTCTAGTGGAAGACAATGTTTCGACAAGCCGCCGAAACCGAGTCGCCGCGGCGATTGCTCTTCAGCCGGTTTGCCGCGGCATTCCCGGCGGTCGCGCCCTACCTATCCGTGCGATCCGTGATTAATTCCCTTTGGGTGCCAGGGAGGCGACGATTTTCTCGAAGCGTGGATCGCCCCGCAGCGGATCCCAAAAAGGGAGGAGTTTCAATTGACCATATGTGACGGGACTTGGAGGGGAGGCGACAATGGCCAGCTGTTGGCAGGCAAGATCTTTGTCACCAGCCCAGGCAGCAATTATCGCCAGATATTTGATCATCACCGGACCTCTAATGGCATCTCTTTCTATAGGCATAAGCTCAACCGCATGTCGACCTTCACGTAGCGCTTCTTCTTTATGGCCAAGAGCGGCGTCGATTAGTCCCAGCACGCACCATGGGGGAGCGAAATCTGGTTGAGCCTGGACGATTTTCTCCTGCTCGGCACGCGCCGTGTTGAAAGCCAACCGCGCTTTGTCATCATCATTCTGCATTCGGGCGATAACACCTTCTACAAATTGACGATTACAAAGAACATCGTTTCCCAGAGTGATCGAATTCTCGCTGCCTGCTGCGACCAAGGCAGCTTTGGCCGAGGCGGCATCGCGTTCGGCTAGTGCAAAAACGAGCCACTGATTAATTTTTGAAAGCGCACCAGGATTTGTAGCCCGAATTGAATCAATCGTCTGATGCAGCCGCCGGGTATCGCCTCTCCACTGAAAATCGACCTCGGCAAGTATTACTTTCGTAACGGCGTCGTTGGGTTCCAAAGCCAGTATCCGGTTTAACCACACTTGTTGTTCAGCATAGCGCCCAAGAGTCGCATAATTTCCCGCAATGCTCTGCAGGACGCCAAAGTTGCGCGGGTCAAGCGCGGCGGCGTCCTCAAATGTTCGGGTGGATTCTTGCCAGTGCCCCTGACGCCTTTGGATCAAACTCGTAAGAAACAAGATCTGCGGATCATTTGGCAGACTTTGCCGGGCAACTCGCAGCTCAGCCAGCGCACCATCGTAATCGAGGTATCCCCAGTAAAGATTCCACGCACGGGCGAGGTGCGTTTCGCCTGCATCGGAACGGAGCCGAGAGGTCGCTTGAAGAGCTGCTTCTGCCAGAGCCAGACGCGCTGATGTGTGATCGTGACCAAAGAAATAAAGCGCGTCATGAACAAAGGCTAGTTGGCAATACGCGCGAAAAAACGATGCATCACGGACGACTGACTCGTTGAGCAGATCGGCTGCCTGCAGCAAATTCGGTTTTTCGCTAACGCCAAAGCTCGGCGTCAAAATCAGCTTCCTGGCGCGGGTGTAGAGATCGAAAGCGCTGAGATCCTTCGTTGCAGGACGCTCGATTTCGCTCTTCTCAGTTGGCGAGAGTTTTGCATGAAGCTCGTCGGCAATCGCCATTGCGATCTCGCTTTGAATTGCGAACACGTCCGCGAGATCGCGGTCGTACGTCTCTCCCCATAGCTGCCGGTGGGTGTGCGCATTGACCAACTGAGCGTTGACACGCACGCGGTTGCCGGAACGCTGGACAGTTCCTTCTACCACATTCGCCGCCCCGAGTTGCTGGCCGATCTTGCGGAGGTCGCGCGCGATGCCGCTCTTGTATTGCGTCACCGAGACCCGGCCGATCACCTTTAGATCGGCGATTCGGGCCAGGTTACTTAGAATTTCGTCCTGCACGCCGTCCGCGAAATAGGCATTGTCCGGATCGCGGCTGAGGTTCTCGAACGGCAGCACTGCAATGGATTTCGCCGGTGAGCCGGGACTTTCAGCTTGTCGTAGAGCTGTGTAGCGGCCCACAAAAAACAAACCAATTGAAAGCGCGACGCCTGCGATAATGACGTAAACCCATATGCGATTGCCGGATGATCTTGCAGGTAAATCGTCATTCGACTCTGTCCGCTGCAAACCTTTCGACGTCAGCTTAAATGCCCAGGGAGTCATCAATGCAATCGGAAATCCGAGTGCGACGAACAAGACTATCAGCCAACTCCAGATTTAGGAATCTGAAAAAAGTGGGCAGACTTGCGTCGAGACTTCAAATGAACTGCCGACGACGCTCTGGCCAGTCGCGCCCCTGCCATTCCCTTCTGACTTATTTCTGTAGCCGTGCGATCTAGGGGATACTCTTAATTCGGTGCAAGGGAGGCGACGATTTTTTCAAAGCAAGGGTCGCCACGCAGTGGTTCCCAAAAAGGGAGTAGTTTCAATTGGCCATACGTGAGCCGGCTTGGCGGGTGGACGGCGACCGCCAGCTGCTCGCAGGCGAGATCGTTGTCGCCAACCCAAGCGGCGATCATGGCCAAATATTTAATCATCGCGACACCATTGATTGGATCTTTTTCCATGGGAAGAAGTGCTACCGCGCGTCGTCCTTCGCGCAGCGCTTCTTCTTTTCGCCCAAGCGCGGCGTCGATTAAACCAAGGACACATAACGGCGGACCGTAATTGGGTTGAGCTTCGATAATCTTCTCCTGCTCGGCACGCGCAGTAGTGAAAGCCGATCTCGTCTTATCTTCATCTTTCGTCATACGAGCGATAATGCCTTCTACGAACGGATGACTGAAATTAACAGCCTCATCAGTGAAAGGTGGGTTGGCGCCCGCAGCGATCGCCGCATTGTTTGCTGCGTCGGGGTCACGCTCAGCCAGTGCGCAAATGAGCCAACCATCGGCGATATTTTGCGTAGCGGCGGGATTTGTGGCCCGAATTGAATCGAGCATTTGATGCAGCGGACGAGTATCGGCTTTCCAATGGAATTCCACGAACGCGCGCGCTACTTCGGTATCAACATCGTTCGGCTGGATGGCCAACGCACGGTCCAATACTGATTTTTCTTCGGCATAGCGCCGGAGATGATGGTAACTGAGTCCAATCTGCTGCAACGTGAAAATGTTGCGCGGGTCGAGCTCAATGGCGCGCTCCAGACTGCGCACGGCCTCTTCTTGTTTACCCTGGCGACGCTGGATGTAACCTTTTAGCTCGAAAACACCGGCATTGTTAGGCAGGGTCTGACCAGCAGCTTCCAATTCAGCCAAAGCGGCGTCATATTCGAGGTAACCTCGATAAAGATCTTGCGCGCGCGCCAAGTGCGCCTCACCTGCATCCGGGCGGAGACGAAACGCTGCCGCGATAGCCGCTTCAGCTAATGCCAGCCGTGCAGGCGTATGGTCGTAACCGAGGAAGTAAATGCGATCATGAGTATGTGCGAGCTGGCAATACGCTTGGAAGAAGGATGGATCATGTGCGACTGACTGGTTAAGCAGATCGGCCGCCTGGAGCAAATTCTCTCTCGAGTTCCTGATGGCCAGAATGTTTTTGGCTTGAGCGTACAGTTCGAAAGCGGTGATGTTAGTTGTCGGGGGACGTTTGATGGCGCTCTCTTCCCGTGACGAGAGCTTGGCCTGCAAGTGGCTGGCGATCGTCTTTGCGATCTCGCTTTGAATTGCGAACACGTCCGCAAGCTCGCGGTCGTACGTCTGTCCCCATAGCTGCCGGTGGCTGCGCGCATCGACCAATTGTGCGTTGACACGCACGCGGCTGCCGGAACGCTGGACAGTTCCTTCTACCACATTCGCCGCTCCGAGTTGCTGGCCGATTTTGCGGAGATCCCGCGCGATGCCGCTCTTGTATTGCATCACTGAGACCCGGCCGATCACTTTTAAATCTGCGATCCGGGCCAGGTTGGTTAGAATTTCGTCCTGCACGCCGTCTGCGAAATACGCGTTATCTGGATCGCGACTGAGGTTCTCGAACGGCAGCACTGCAATGGATTTCGCCGGCGAGGGGAGAGTCCCAGCCTGTCGTAGACCTGTATAGCGGCCCACGAAAAACAAACCGATCGAAAGCGCGACCCCGACGATAATGACATAACTCCATACGCGATTACCGGTTGATCTTGCTGGCAAATCGTCAGCGGACTCTGTTCGCTTCAAACCTTTCGACATCAGTTCAAACGCCCATGCTAGGATCAATGCCACCGAAAACCAGTTATGAGCAACAGCACCACCAGACGCACTGCCCATTCGGACTTTCGAAAAATGGAAAGATCTGGCTAGCGACCTGCATTAGCAAACAAGCCACAAGAGCACAGGCGATTGCGACGTTGTAACCGTTGTGCCGTTTGAGTTGGGCAAAGAAGTTTCCAAGATCCACTCGTGTTACTTGTTAGCTCCGATCTGCTCCGGAGCTGAGAGCAGCTGCTGAAATCCGGACGCTTACGGATGGGGTCCCAGACTGGGTTAATCTTCAATGCAGCGATTGACACTGCCCCGCCCGCCAGGATAGAGAGCAAACGTTGAAGCCTCTTAATGGCTTCCTCGGGTGCGCCTGTACGCGCCTCGATTTGCGCGAGGCCGACTTGGAAATTTGGACCCTCCATAGCATCTTTTTCGACGGGCAGGGAATCCGTCGCCTGCTTAGAAAGGCGCAGAGCATCAGCATTGCGCCCGAGTGCGAGGTCCGGCGCGTTGGCGGGGATTTCCGCTCCGCACTTTGGACAGCGCCTGGTTACACTGATCACCGCTTCTTTTCCTCGCAAAGTTTTTGAAATCGCGGATCGCCGCGCAGCGGGTCGAACATGGGATCGAGCCGGAGCAGCGCAGGAGTGAGCGGTACATTTAGTCTGACCACCTGACTAGCATACGGTGTCGAGAGTAGCTTTTGTAAAGCGGCGATGGCGCGGTCTGGTTCGCCCATTTGCGCTGCCACCCGGGCAAGGATCTCAATCGGACTGGCACCAGTTAGGGCATCTTTCTCAATGGGATTCGCGGCAATGGCACGGTCGACCAAAGCCAACGCGGCGGCCTTGTCACCAAGGCCCATATTGATTAGGGCGAGATCGCCAATCAGGTTGTGATTTTTCGGCTGCTCTTTGAGAAAAGGTTCCAGCTCGCTCCGCGCCTGCCGCCAGCTTTCCCGGGCCGCGGCATGGTCGCCTGCCATTTCTTGCACCCACCCTAACCAAAAGCGCAGTTCGCCATTGTAAAAGCCTAATGCCGGATCAGAGTTGACCAGTATCTCCTTTAGCCGAAATACCACGACTTCAGGGCGCCGCTCCAGGATCGCCTGGTAAATCTGTGTTTTCAACGCGCCGACAAAGTCGGCGGAGGGATGCAGAGGTGTCAGGAGCGCCGCAGCACCCGGCAGATCGCCTTGGGCTTGTACGATGGCAGCCTTCGTAGCAAGTGTCACCACGTCGTCCGGAGCGATGTTAAGAACCTCGTCGAGCTTTCGCAGCGCTTCGTGAAAACGACGAAGAGCGATATAGGAAATCGCGTGCTGCGTCAGGAGGCGAATGTTGCGCGGGTCAAGCCGCTCGGCTTCGTCAAAATAGTGTTCGCTCCGGTCCCATTTGCCTTGCCTCCGCGTGACCAACGCTAGCGACTCAGGAATCCGGCCGCTATTGGGCAGTAGCTGACGCGCTTCCTCAAAGTAACGCACGGCGGTGTCGTAATCTTTTAAGCAGGCGTAGTGATAATGGCCTTTGGCCAGTATGGCCTCGCCAAGGTTAGGCTGAAGGTTGAGCGCGGTTTCCGCTGCCTGCCGGGCCTCTTCACGCAAGGCCACAGTTGGTTGAAGATACAAGGAGATGTAACCGCGAGCTTCTACGATTGAAAGCAGCGCCCAACTCATGGCGAATTTCGGATCCAAACGCACTGCTTCTCTGAGGTATTTCTGTGCGTTAAGAAAGTCGGCGGGCGTATTTGCCGTTGTCAGACTGTAAGCCAGACCACGGAGATAGGCGTCGTACGCTTCAAGATTGTCCGTCGGCTTGGCGGCAATAGCTTGCTCCTCGCGACCGGTGAGCTTCGCTTGCAACGATTCCGCTATTCGTTTGGCGACCTCACTCTCCACGCTAAAGATATCAGTCAACTTGCGATCATAGGTCTCGGCCCAGAGATGGGAATCAGTTTGCGCATTAACCAACTGCACATTGACTCGCACCTGATCGGCAGCTTTTTGCACGCTACCCTCAAGGATATTAGCCACCCCTAGTTGTTTGGCGATCTCAGGCAGGTTCCTTGGTTTGCTCCCATAGCGCTGCGTGGAAGTGCGCGAAATCACTTTCAAATCCGCAATGCTAGCCAGACGTGTCAAGATCTCCTCTTGGATACCGTCTGCAAAATAGGCATAATCCGGATCGTGGCTGAGATTTTCAAAGGGAAGGACGGCGATGCCCTTAGTTGTAGGACGACTGATTAGTCCACTTTCCCAAACATTCCACCCCAAGGCCGCTGTTAAAGCAATCAGGGACGCTGCCAATAGCGCGCTGGTCGGATTGCGTCGAACCCACTTGCGTGCGCGGGTGAAAATTCCGGTTCGGTGTGCCCGAATCGGCTCGTGCTTTAACCAGTGCTCAAGGTCCTCAGCCAGGGCGAGAGCGGACGAATAACGGCGCTTTGGATCTTTCTCCAGGCATTTCAGGCAGATCGTGGAAAGCTCGCGATCTATTTTCCGATCCCACAAGCGCGGATGCCGCGGTTCAGTATCGAGCAGTAGCCGGATCGTTTGATAGCTTGTTCCTCCGGCAAAAGGTGGATGGGCGGTAAGCAATTCATAGAATACCGCGCCAAGTCCGTAAACATCTGTGGCCCTGCCAAGCTTGTTGATTTCACCCGCGGCTTGTTCTGGCGCCATATAACTAGGTGTGCCCATCACGTCCAGTGTGCGCGTAATACTGCTGTCTGATTCAATTAACCTGGCAAGGCCAAAGTCGGTCAGATGTGGTTCGCCTTGCTTATCAAGCAAAATATTTCCCGGCTTGATGTCTCGATGCACAATCCCGTGCTCATGCGCGTAATGTACGGTGCGCGCTACCTTGGCGATAAATTCCGTCGCCTGCCGGGTGGACATCGGCTTGCGCTTGACTACCTCGTCAAGCTGGCCGCCTTCGACGAACTTCATGCTGAAGTAGCACGAGCCATCGCGCTCGCTCACTTCGTAGATAGGAACAATACTCGGATGATCGAGGCTGGCGGCAGCTTCGGCTTCTCTGCGGAAGCGCTTCAGGTGTGGTTTGCTCGTCCACTGACCAAGGCTAATGACTTTTAATGCTACTGTGCGATTGAGACTCTTCTGGCGCGCACGAAATACCACGCCCTGACCGCCGCGGCCGACTTCTTCCAGCAGTTCGTAATCGCCCAGTTCTCCAAGCATCGCCGCGAAGCGCTGTGCTTTCCTGCTATGAAGATTATCCAGGCTGCCGAGGTCGTCGGCCCCGGTTACAGATGAGTCCGACAGTAAAGCAAGGCCACTCTCAAGAAGGCACCCTGGGCAACCTCCTTCCGGCGCGTCGGCTGGGATTCCCGAGCCGCACTTTGGGCAAAGTCTGATTACGCTGCTCATTATCGGAGAGGCACTGATGTGCCCTCCTCTCGCGCTGACTATTCTACCACAGGGTACGCCCGGACCACAGCGATGAGGTGGCGCAACTCATCTTCTATGTCGCTGGGCATCGCTACCGTGTGCGAGACCTCCTCTCGTAATAGGGCTTGGTAACGCTGACGAAATCGGTGAAACGCTTACTTGATCGCTTTTTCGGTCATGCCGAATTCGCTGGCAACCTGTGCTCGCGAAAGCCGATCCGGTTCGTCCATGAGCATCTTTTTGCTTTGATCAAAGAACCGTACGTTGCCCGCGCTGCGATACTCGTCCCGCAGTCGTGTCAGCACTTGCTCCAGAACCGTCAATGCCCAGCGACGTTCATAGATTTGCTCAGCGGGCAATCTGTCCCTGCGTTCAACATTGACGTGTTCATGTTCACGAATCTCCTCGCACGCAATGAGCCGTTCTCCTTTTCCTCGCTTGATCGCCATGGCAGAACGCCGTTCGTCGGCTAGAAAATTTTTGACTGATGCAAGCAGGTAAGAACGAAGCCGCCCCTTCTTCTTTCGGACGGTAGCCAGGTCTTTGCGCTCCAAAAGCAGCGCGAAGAATCCCTGAGTAAAATCCTCTGCCTCCTTCGGTGCAATACCCTGTCGCTGCACGAAGCTATAAATGGATCGCCAATAAATGCGACAAAGCTTCTCCATCGCTTCTCGGGCCGCTCTTAATTCACTTTGCGCGTCCAGCACCACGCTCCACTGCGTGGTAGCGAAGGGCATCGCCCGCTTAAACGTGCTTTTGAGAATCGCGGTCAGATCCCGACTTTTCGACGCGATCGATTTACAAGGATCGACATCCGCCGCTCGCTTAAATTCCTTCCGGCGTCAGGTCAAACGCCCAGGCCAAAATCAATGCCACTGGAAAACCAATTATGAGCAACAGCACCACCAGACGCACTGCCCAATTCGGGATTTCGAAAAATGGAAAGATCTGGGTAGCGACCTGCATCACCAACCAAGCCACGACATCGTAAGCGATGGCGACCTTGTAAACATTGCGCTGCTTTAGCTCGGAAAAAAATTGCATGCGTTTATGGCTGCTTTTCTTCGCAAAGCCTCTGGAAAGCGGGATCGTCGCGCAATGGGTCCCAGATTGGATCAAGTCTCAGAAGTGCTGGCGTAGCCGGCATTGGGCCGTAAAGCCAGCTGATGTATGGCGTTTGTAACAGACGTGTGAGAGTTGAGATCGGACGGCTAGTCTCGCCGAAGATCATCTGAATTAACGCCAGGACCTCTTCGCGGGTGGGCCCGGATAGTGGGTCTTTAGCACTGGGCAAAAGCATGATCGCGCGATCGGCTTCCTGTAGCGCCGCCTCCTTTTCTCCGACCACGGCGTTGGCAAGGGCGAACTGTTGTGCAAAGAAGGAGTTATCCGGCTGCTCTTTGCAAAGCGGCATCAGAATGTTGCGTGCCTCTTCAGCTGTAGCCTTTGCCCCAGCGGTATCGCCGGCAAGACGCTGAGCGAAAGCCAGGATCATGCGATTGGTGGCCTTGTCGATCTCAGTAGCGGACTGGAATTGAGCCAGTCGCGCTCGCTGCAAACGGATGGCTTCACCGTGATTTCGTTCAAGCCTTAACTGAGTCATCTTGACGATTAAAGCGTTCAGAGGTGACGTGCCTGGACTTAGTTGTGGCAAAAGTCGACCGGCTTCCTCCAGGTTACCCTCGGCCTGATAGACGCTGGCCTTTGCCGTGATCAGATCGGGATCGTTCGGCATAATATCCAACGCCCGATTGTACAGCTTTAAGGCGGCCGGGAATCGCCGAAGCATAGCATAACTCCATGCTGTATTGCTCAATAACTCCACGTTACGCGGATCCATCGCCAGGGCTTCTTCGCAGTAAGCGATGCTTGCATCCCAGTTTCCTTCGCGTCGGGCAACTGAGCCGAGGGCAAATGGCACCTCGCTGGTGTTTGGTAACAGTTTGCGGAGGAGCCCAAAGGTGGTCCGAGCGAGCCTGTAATCGCGCAGCACCCAGTATTGATAATAACCCAAGGCCAGCAGGGTTTCGGGCAAGTCCGCCTGGAGTTTCTGCGCGTTCTCTAACGCCTGCTTCGCCGCGTCGCGCCGCATAGCGGTTTGGTCCGCGCGCACAAAGTAAAGATTCGCGTCCGCGCGCGAAAGTCGAGCCCAAGCCAGCGCAAAGTTCGGGTCGAGCTGGGCTGCCTGCTCATAGGAATCGATGGCTTTCCTTAGGGCATCGTTTGAGTACGTGCTACGTGCCTCGAAAGCCAGGCCGCGCAGATACGCGTTGTAAGCCTCGGGGTTGTTTGTTGGTTTAATGGCTAATGCCTTCTCTTCCGGGCCGCTTAGCTTCGCCTGTAACGACTCCGCGATACGTTTGGCGATGTCACTCTCGACACTGAAGATGTCAGTCAACTTCCGATCGTACGTATCTGCCCAGAGGTGGGAATCGGTTTGCACGTTAACCAACTGCACATTGACCCGCACCTGATCCGCCGCTTTTTGCACGCTACCCTCAACAATGTTCGCTACGCCAAGCTGCTTCGCGATTTCAGCAAGATTCCTGATTTTGCTTTGGTACTGCTGCGTGGAGGTGCGCGAAATCACCTTTAACCCCGCAATGCTAGCCAAACGCATCAGGATTTCCTGTTGAATTCCTTCTGCGAAATACGCGTTGTCTGGATCGTGGCTCAGGTTTTCAAACGGAAGCACGGCTATTCCGCTTAGGGCGGGACCGCTGACTAATTGGCTGTTCCAAACATTCCAGCCCATCGCCGCCGCCAAAGCGATCAGGGACGCTACAAGGAGTGCACTGGTTGGGTTACGTCGCACCCATTTGCGAGCGTGGGTTGAAAATCCACTTCGCTTCGCGTGGATTGGTTCGTGCTTTAGCCAGTGCTCCAAATCTTCCGCGAGGGCGAGCGCCGAGACATATCGGTGCTTAGGGTCTTTCTCCAGGCACTTCAGACAAATCGTGCAAAGCTCGCGATTTATTTTTGGGTTTAACAGGCGCGGCGAGCGCGGCTCCGTATCTAAGACCAGCCGCACGGTTTCAAATGTTGTTCCTCCAGCAAACGGGGGATGCCTGGTTAGCAGATGGTAGAGGACGGCGCCAAGACCGTAAACGTCTGTCGCGCTGCTAACAGCTGCGTTATTTCCCACCGCTTGTTCTGGTGCCATGTAGCTTGGCGTGCCCATCACTTCCATCGTATGGGTGACCGTGCTCTCGGATTCGACTAATCTTGCCAGGCCAAAGTCGGTCAGATGTGGTTCGCCTTGTTTATCAAGCAAAACGTTCCCCGGCTTGATATCTCGATGCACAATCCCGTGCTCATGCGCGTAATGCACGGTCCGCGCTACCTTAGCGATGAGTTCCGCCGCCTGCCGGGTCGACATCGGCTCGCGCCTGAGTACTTCATCAAGCTGACCGCCTTCGATAAACTTCATGCTGAAGTAACAGGAGCCATCGCGCTCGCCGACTTCATAAATCGGAACGATGCATGGATGATCCAGATGGGCCGCAGCTTCGGCTTCCCTGCGAAAGCGCTTCAGATATGTTTTGCTCGCCCACTGACCAAGGCTAAGAACTTTCAACGCAACTATGCGATTGAGACTTTTTTGGCGTGCGCGAAACACCACGCCCTGACCGCCGCGACCTACCTCTTCCAGCAATTCGTAGTCACCTAGTTCTTCCAGCAGGTCGGGTGAGTGCGTTGTAGCCGGCATCGGTGATGCTGGCCTGTCGGCGTCATCGACCCCGACTACAGCTTCTCCGTCCAGTAAGCGAAGGCCACTCTCAAGAAGACAACCCGGACAACCTCCTTCCGGCGCGTCGGCGGGGATTTCCCCTCCGCACTTTGGACAAAGTTTGAGCGCGCTGATCATTGTCAGGGAGTCGCTTGCGCGCCCCCGCCTCTTCTACTGCGTAAAATTCTCGCAGAGGTTACGCCCGGACTACAGCGATGAGGTGGCGCAGTTCATCTTCGATGTCGCCAGGCATCGCTACCGTGTGGGAGATCTCTTCTCGCAATAAGGCTTGGTAACGCTGACGAAATCGGTAAAAGGCTTGCTTGACCGCGTTCTCCGTCATGTCGAATTCACTGGCGATCTCTGCTTGCGAAGGCCGGTCCGGTTCGTCCATCAGCATTTTTTTCATCTGATCGAAGAACCGGACGTTGCCCGCACTGCGATACTCGTCCCGCAGTCGCGTCAGCACTTGCTCCAAAACCGTCAATGCCCAGCGACGTTCGTAGATTTGGTCCGCCGTCAATCTGTCGCTGCGTTCAATATCAACGCACTCGCGCTCACGAATTTCATCCAATGGAATTAAGCGCTGTCCTTTGCCGCGCTTTACTGCCATCGCATGGCGCGACTCATCAGCGAGAAAATGTTTCACGGATGTAAGCAGGTACGAACGAAGTCGTCCCTTTTCCTTGCGCACGGTATTCAGATCTTTGCGCTCCAGTAACAAAGCAAAGAACCCCTGGGTAAGGTCCTCCGCATCCTCGGTTGCGGTGCCGTGTCGTCGCACAAAGCCATAAATAGGTCGCCAATACGTGCGACAAAGCTTTTCAAGCGCCTCCTGCGCCGCTGGCGATTCGCCTTGTGCTTCCAGCACCACGCTCCAGTGCGTGGTAGTAAATATAGCGGGGCCGTAGGCTCCGAGAGCTGCCGAACCAGTCGTGGTCAGTGGACTGACCTCATCCTCAGCAGGAGGCACGCGGCGATTGAACCAAGAAATTACGGCGAGATCAAGCCTGCAAACAGGCAAAGAGGAACGGCTTGGGCAGCCCCGAAAGCTTTCGGGGCTGGGAAGCCGCCGTTCTCTGGCTCCTTCGAAATTTACCGTTTACGAATGACGCTTTGAGCGTTTCAATTAGCGGCGTGACCGAGCAGAAAAAGATTTTCGGAACGGACGGCGTCCGCGGTGTCGCCAATGTGGAGCCGGTGACGGCGGAGACGGCACTGAAGCTCGGGCGCGCGGCTGCGTACGTGTTTGCGCAAATGAATCCCCGCAGAACGCCCGACGGCGCACGACCGAAAATTGTGCTCGGCAAAGATACGCGTCTTTCGGGTTACATGCTTGAGAACGCGCTTGTGGCAGGAATTACTTCGCTAGGAGTGGATGTTCTGGTCATCGGGCCGCTGCCGACCCCTGGAGTTGCTTACATCACGCGCTCGCTGCGAGCGGATGCGGGCATCGTTCTCTCCGCGTCGCATAATCCTTATCAGGACAATGGTATTAAATTTTTCCGGCACGACGGTTACAAACTCGACGATCAGATCGAGGAAAAAATCGAGCAGCTGGTTTTCAGCGGTCAGCTCGATTCGATCAGACCGACGGCGAATAAGATCGGACGCGCGACGCGAATCGATGATGCCTTGGGCCGATACGTGGAATTTGTGAAAGCGAGTTTTCCAAAGGGAATGTCACTCGAAGAGATGCGTGTAGCTGTCGATGTCGCAAACGGCGCCGCTTACAAATCCACTCCTTGCGTGTTGCGCGAGCTAGGCGCAGACGTTGCCGTTACGCACAACCAGCCCAACGGCATGAACATTAATGATGGCTGCGGGAGCATGCATCCGGAGGAGATCCAGCGCATTGTGCAGGTCAGCGGCGCGGACGTCGGGATTGCTCATGATGGAGATGCGGATCGGGTTCTTCTATGCGACGAGAACGGTGAGATTGTTGATGGCGATGAGATTCTCGCGATTGCCGCGCTCGATCTATTAGACAGTGGCCGCCTGGAGCAAAACACTGTCGTAGCCACGGTGATGAGCAATTTTGGTCTCGATGAAACCCTCGGCGCGCGCGGCGGCAGAGTGGTGCGCACGAAAGTGGGCGATCGTTATGTGCTGGAAGAAATGGTGCAGCACAAACTCAACCTTGGCGGCGAACAAAGTGGTCACGTCATTTTTCGCGATTTCACTACGACCGGTGACGGCATTATCAGCGCGCTTCAGGTTTTGCGGATCATGCATAAGACGGGCCAGCCGCTGGGTAAATTGAAGGCGTGCCTGCAAAAATACCCTCAGGCCCAGCGCAATTTAGTCATCAAAGAGAAGAGGCCGCTGGACGAGCTGCCGGCGGTAATGAAACTGGTGACCGAGGCGGAAAGGGAGCTGTCTGGCAAAGGTCGCGTGTTGCTGCGGTATTCCGGCACTGAACCAAAAATTCGTCTGCTCATCGAGGGGCGGGAGAGTGAAACCATCGACAGACAAGCGGACCGCATTGCCGATGCAATTCAAAGCGCCATTGGCGCATAATCAACCATGCTTAAACGTGCGGTCATCCGAAAGGAAGTGAGGCACCTCACAATGGGTGATGGCTCACGTGACGAAATCCGCGTACCAAAAACTTCGAGTGGGAGGTCCTTCGCTTCGCTCAGGATGACACGCGTTTTGTTATGACTTTGTCTCGTGTCATCGAAGCAGTTCTGTTCAGCGCGCAGAAACCGCTGTCGATTCGAGAGATTACGACAGCCATCAAAGGCGCCGACGATGATGCGGCAGCTGACGGAGCCAACGATTTCTCTCGGGTGCGCGAACCAGAGATCGCCGCTGCGCTCGAACAACTGAAAATTGAGTACGTCCAACAAGAACGCGCATTTCAATTGGTCGAAAAAGCGGAAGGGTGGCAGCTGGTTACTGAACCGCAATATGCTCGATGGGTCCGCCAGCTTTATCCTACCCCGAAGGCGGCGCGATTGAGCGCGCCTGCGCTCGAAACGCTGGCGATCATAGCCTATCGCCAGCCGATTACGCGCGCCGATGTTGAAGCCGTCCGTGGCGTGAACATCGACGGTGTGCTCCAAACATTGATGGAGCGCGGCCTCGTGAAGATTGCCGGGCGCGCCGAAATCCCAGGACGCCCGCTCTTATATGAGACGACGCAATTTTTTCTCGAGCACTTCGGTCTGCGTAACCTTGACGAATTGCCAAACGTCGAAGAGCTGCGAAAACAGAATTTGCCGGTCGCCCAACGCGTAGCCCAGGCAGAATCTACCGCTTCCACACAGGCGGGACCGGCAGTCTCAGACTAGCGTGCGCACGTCAGTTGCTGGGGAGCACATGCTGCCAGCCTGTCCTTTTCGGCAGCCTGCCGAAAAGCTTATCGAACGTTCGTTGCGCTGCACTGCTGCGACGCGCTGGGAGTCGTCGTCAAGCTGCCGACGACAACAGGCCAGCAGCCTGTGCTCCCCGGAAGAACGACGCCGCGGGTGCTACTTAAGGCCTTCGATATGCGCAACCCGATTGTTGATCGCGATTCACCTTGTCATTAAGCCGGTCGCCTTTGCCGAAATCAAATCCGCTGATTGCGAGCGGGCGGCAAAATATTCCGAGAGCAGACACGGCGCGGCGGTGCTGGTGATGCAAAATGGCCGGACGATTTTTGAGCATTATGCGAACGGCGGATCCGCAGCGCGGAGATCACCGATTTTCAGTGGAACAAAAAGTTTTTGGGGAATTGCTGCACTCGCCGCGGCGGGTGATGGATTGTTCAGATTGGACGATCCCGTGGCCGATACGATCACAGAATGGAAAAGCGATCCGCGCAAATCGCGAATTACCATCCGTGAGTTGCTTAATCAGACCGACGGCATCGAAGGCGCGTCAAATCTTCAGCGACCATCAATTGCCGACCGAAATACGATGGCTATTCAATTGCCGGAGGTTGCCGAACCGGGCGCAGCGTTCATCTATGGTCCGAGTCATCTCCAAATTTTCACCGAGCTGTTGCGTCGGAAGTTGCGTAGCCGCAGCGTGATCGGGTACTTCGAAGGACGCGTCTCGAATCGCCTTGGACTTCGTAGTCTGAACTACAAAAAGGATAGCCGTGGCAATCCGCTGCCAGCGACAGGATTCGAACTGACTGCTCGAGAATGGGCTCGCTTTGGGGAGGTGATCGTTGGCAACGGCAGTTATCACGGGCGGCAAATTGTGCCTGCGGCCTTGTTGAGAGAAGCGCTTACGGGATCGCAGACAAACCCATGTTATGGACTCACCTTTTGGCTGAACGAGCAGGCTTCGCACGGAGAGGAACGCGATATGGAACGTTTGCTGGATCTGCCGTGGCAAAGTGCGCAATGGACGGATGTCTGCATTTGCAAAGACGCGCCGGCCGACATGGTCGTCGCGCTTGGCTCGCATTATCAGCGGCTGTTCATGATTCCGTCGCTGAAGACAATTATTGTGCGCCAAGGGTCGCACGGAAACTTTTCCGATGCGCATTTCCTGCGGCTCGTGCTGGGGTTGTAGGCGGACGGGCTTGCCGTCGTTGGAACGGGAAGCCTTTCCTCGCGGGAATTGACTTCCCTCTACAATTCTTGAAGCATTCAAAACTGTATGAACAGATTCGCTATCGGTTGCGGTGTCGTGCTCGCCATTGTGCTGTGTGTTGTCGTCGTTGCTGCTCTGGCAATTGGCGGCAGTTACAATCGCCTGGTCCGTTTGCAACAAGCTGTCGATCAAAGCTGGGCGCAGGTACAAAATGTCTATCAGCGCCGCGCAGATTTGATTCCCAATCTTGTGAATACAGTTTCGGGCGCGGCTAATTTTGAGAAGTCGACTCTTACCGAAGTTACCAACGCGCGCGCCAGTGTCGGGCGCGTCCAGCTTGATCCCAACAAAGCGCCAACAGACGCTGCGCAGCTCGAGCAGTTTCAGGCGGCCCAGGGACAGTTGAGTAACGCGCTTTCGCGGTTGCTGGTGGTCGTGGAGCGTTATCCAGAGTTAAAAGCCAACCAGAATTTTCTGAGTTTACAGGCGCAACTGGAGGGAACAGAGAATCGCATTTCGGTAGAACGCGGCAACTTCAACACTGCTGTGCAGGACTACAATGTCGCGGTTCGCAGTTTCCCAACAAATCTGATGGCGGGCATACTCGGTTTTTCGCCGAGGCCATTTTTCACCGCGCAAGCTGGTGCCGAGCGGCCGCCGCCTGTTCAGTTTAATTTTGGCACGCCGGGTCCGGCGCCTGCAGCGAGCGCGTCGCCGTGAAAACCGTGACGCAGGCAACCTTGCCTGCGAATTTTGCGGGGCAGAGAACATTGTCTGCGTCACTGAGCAAGAAGCGCGTACGCTCCCTGGCCATTGCGCTCGCGCTGGCGACGCTGCTCGCGACCAGCTTGCACGCCGCGGAAGTAATTCCGCCGAAACCGGACCGTTACTTCAATGATTACGCGGGCGTGGTTTCGAAGGAAGCTGCGTATCGGTTTAACGAACAGTTGGCTCAATTTGAGCGGGAAAGTTCCGATCAAGTCGTGGTCGCGGTTTTCCCGAAAATGCAAAGCGATTCCGACATCGCGGATTACACGCAGCGCGTCGCGCAGGCGTGGGGCGTCGGCCAAAAGCAGCAGCGCAATGGGGTTGTGCTTTTCGTTTTTATTCAGGATCGCAGAATGTTTATCCAGGTCGGTTACGGTCTCGAAGGCGCGTTACCGGACGCGACAGCATTCGACATCACCGAGCGGAATATCAAACCGCTTTTCCGTAGCGGCAATTATGAAACTGGGCTGGCAACAGGCATCGATCTGATCTGCAAGGCGATCCGCGGCGAATACAAGGGCTCGGGAAAAACCGCTGCCGAGAAATCTCAGGGCGGTCGCGCAACGAGTCTTTTGCCATTCCTGATCTTCCTGGCCATTCTAATAATTGTTTCCCGGCTTATGCGGCGACTCGGCGGCTACGGTTACTCGTCCCGCCGGTCCGGTCCGGTTTTTTTGCCGATGGGCGGCGGTGGAGGATGGTCGTCAGGCAGTGGCGGCGGCGGCGGTTTCAGCGGGTTCAGCGGCGGTGGCGGCAGTTTTGGTGGTGGTGGCGCCGGATCGAGCTGGTGACAAAATGCGAACGCGAGAATTCCTTGGCAAGCTCGAGCACGACCGAATTGTTCGGGCCATTCGCGATGCGGAATCAAAAACGTCGGGCGAGATTCGCGTTTTTGTTCAGCGGGGCAAATTAAATGCTGAGCCGTTATCTGTTGCGCAGAAAAAATTTCAGCAACTGCGAATGCACAAGACGCGGGAGCGCAACGCGGTGCTGATTTTTGTAGCGCCGCGCGCGCACAAGTTCGCTGTTGTTGGTGATCAAGCAGTTCACGAAAAGTGCGGCGAGCAATTCTGGCAGCGTATAGTCGGACAGATGCGTGCCCACTTTCAGCACGAAAAATTCAGCTCCGCATTGACTGACGGCATCGAGGAGGTCGGAAAGCTTCTTGCCGCGCATTTTCCAAAGAGCAAGGCAAACGCAAACGAGTTGCCGGATGACGTGATGGAAGGATGACGTTCTCATTAACACCTGCCTTCAGGCAGGTGCGAGATGGGGGAATAGCCAGGCAGCCGTTTCAACGGCTTACAACGCATTTAATCATCAAGCCGTTAAAACGGCTTACGCCGCCCTCGGCAGAACCACCGGTCTGAAAACCGGTGTATGGGAGTGACTTCCGCTTGCAAAATCAGCAGAACGGTCTTTATTCCAAACTTCGCAGCGAGTTTTGAAACTGCGCCGTAGGTCCCTGGGTTTCCGTTGCTGGACGTGAAACCACACTCGCCAGGGGGAACCCGGTGAAGGAATTGCAGATTTAAGATTGCAGATTTTAGATTTCTAAGGACGACTTCTCCACGCGAGGAGGTTGTCTTTTCAAAATCATTAATCGGCAATCGGCAATCCAAATAAAAATATGCCAATCCGTTACGGTCGTTTTGAAATGCCGAAGACTCTCGGCAAGGACGAGAGCACTGCCACAGCTAACTACGCTAAATTCACAGCCGAGCCCTTTGAAGCGGGTTACGGCCACACTGTTGGAAACTCCCTCCGACGCGTTCTGCTTTCGTCGTTGGAAGGTGCCGCCATCACTGCAGCGAGAATTGCCGGCGCGCAACATGAGTTCGCCACGCTACCGGGAGTCGTCGAGGACGTGACCGATATCGTTCTCAACTTAAAGAAAGTGAAGTTTAAAGTCGACGGGCAGGATCACGAGCCTAAGAAGCTTTCGCTCACCATAAACAAGGAAGGCGAAGTCACGGCTGGCGATATTCAGACGATTCAAGGGTTCGAAGTACTCAATCCCAAGCAATTAATCTGCACGTTGGAACGCAAACATAAGTTTGACGCCGAGCTCGATGTTCGTGTCGGCCGGGGCTTTGCCACTGCCGAGGAAAATAAACGCCCCGACCAGGCTATCGGTTTGATCCCGATCGATTCGATCTTCTCGCCGGTGACGCGCGTGAAGTACGCGGTTGAAAACACCCGTGTCGGTCAACGCACCGATTACGATAAACTGATCCTGGAGATATGGACTGACGGCCGGTTGACGCCGGATGACGCCCTGTTGCAGGCATCAGCCATACTGCGGCACCACCTGGACATCTTCGTGCATTACAACGAGCAGGTGATCGAATTCGACCAGACGCCAGCGGGAGTCAGCGAAGAGAACCTGAAGCTCAAAAAACTGCTCAATATGAGTGTGAACGAGATCGAGCTGAGCGTGCGCGCCGCGAATTGTTTGAACAATGCAAACATCACAACCGTGGGTCAGCTCGCTCAAAAAACCGAGGCTGAAATGCTCAAGTACCGCAATTTCGGCAAAAAATCATTGAACGAGATCAAGGACAAACTGCAACACCTTCAGTTGAGTCTCGGCATGAAGTTTGATCCCGGCCTGGTGGAGATTCCGATGAGCGGCGATGGTGCCGCGCCCGCTGCATCCGCCGCATCCGCTGGCGCGGAGTGAACGTTTAATTTAACTCACGTTCTCGCGTCATGAGACATCAAAAAAAGACGATCAAGCTCGGTCGCACCGCTGACCACCGCAGAGCGCTGCTGGCGAATCAGGTTTGTTCGTTGATCCAACATCAGCGCATTAAAACCACGCTGGCGAAGGCGAAAGCAGTTCGACCGCTCGCAGAGCGGATGGTCACGCTCGGCAAGAAGGGATCGCTTCACGCACGGCGCACGGCGCTGGCAACGCTTCGCCAAAAGACGGCGGTCAAAAAACTGTTCGACGACATCGCCCCAAGGTCGGCGGAGCGCAACGGCGGATATACCCGCATTGTGAAGCTTGGACGGCGTAGAAGCGATTCGGCCCCGATGGCGTTTATCGAATGGGTCGATATGCTCGAGGTCGTCGAGGAAAAGCCGGCGGAAAAGAAAAGCAAACGCAAAACCGACGAGCCAAAAGCAAAGGAAGAATCGGAGCGCGTTGAGGCAACGGCGGAACAGCCGACTGCCGAAGAAGAAAAACCGGCCGAGACTCATCCGGAGCCAGAAGAGGAAGCAAAGCCGAAAAAGCGGCGCTGGTTTGGAAGAAAATCGGGCCAGGAGAAGTAATTTCGCTCTTCCAGGTCAGCTTTCGGTAGCTCACGTGAGCCCTCATCCTGAACGAAATGAAGGATCTCACGCCCGTCTGATTGAGCACGCCGTTCAGCTTGTGTGCCGCCGATTACATCGTGAGGTTCCTCGTCGTCTCCGCGACTCGGAATGACGCGCGCCGACGGTAACGTAATCAACGCCGCGGGAATTTAACAATTCGAGAAACTCTCTCCAGTCTTTGCTCAGGGCCGTGATTGAGCAGCTCCAGCAGAATCTGCAAACGTTCGTTGCCCGTCAGTTTTTTGTAAAAATCGCGGTCCGCCTTCTCGGCCTCGGCGAAAATTGGCAAATTTCCTTACGGTTGTGTTCACGGCGTAACTATAAACTTGGCAGTGAGTGTTTCCGAGCGAATTTGATATGCACAGGATGAGCCCGAATCCGTACGTATTCATTGTCATTTTTATTGGTGTAGCGCTGGTATTTCCAGTGATCCCGTTGGTGTTCGCCTGGATGTGGCGGCGATTTTTTCAGCCGCCCAAACCCGGCGCAGAAAAGAATGCGGTGTACGAATGCGGAGTAGAATCGATCGGCGACGCACAGATTCAGTTCCGCTCACAGTATTACCTTTACGCAATCATCTTTTTAATCTTCGACGTCGAGGCGGTTTTTCTGGTGCCGTTCGCCGTCGCCTTTACCGCGCTGCCGGTCGGGGCGTTCATCGCGATTCTGATTTTCCTGTTGCTGTTACTCGAAGGCCTTGTCTGGGCGTGGGGTAAAGGCTGCTTAACGTGGCAGAGTTAATTATGAGCAAAGACGAAATCGACGAGCAGTTGCGAAAAGAGATGCAACGACAGGGAGTCTGGGTGACTTCCATGCAGGACCTGTACAATTGGGGACGCAAGAACTCGATCTGGCCGCTGCAATTCGGACTCGCCTGATGCGCCATTGAGATGATCGCAACGGCGGCCTCGCGTTATGATATAGCACGTTTCGGCGGTGAAGTGTTCAGACCTTCTCCGCGCCAGGCAGATCTGATGATTGTCGCGGGAACCGTGACAAAGAAAATGGCGCCGCAAATCGTGCGGCTGTACAACCAGATGGCCGATCCAAAATACGTCATTGCCATGGGCGCATGCGCCATCTCAGGCGGACCGTTTAAGCAAGGCTACAACGTGCTAAAGGGAATCGATCGGTACATTCCGGTTGACGTTTACATTCCCGGTTGCCCGCCGCGGCCGGAAGCGTTGCTGCACGCCTTCATGGAGTTACAGCGCAAGATCGACGAACAAAAATTGACCGGTGCACACAAAGCCGCACATCTGAGTTCGGAACAGCCGAGCGAATTTCCAGTACCGGCATTCGGCGCCCATGATCTGGAGCCGCCGGCCAATCCGGATCTGTTTCGGCCGCCCGAACTCGAGCGAGTCTGACGTGGAATCGCTCGATCAAATCAAAACGCGCGTCGAAGCCTCCGTCCCCGGTGCGAAGATCGAGATCGTGCCGAACGGAAGCCCCTCGCAGCAGCAGTCGCTAATGCTTAACAACGAACACGCTGTCGAAGTCGCGAGATTTCTCCGCGTCGATCCAGCGCTCTTGCTGGATTTTTGTTCCAATGTCACCGGCATTGATTGGGTAGATCGAACCACGAAGAAGACCGTCAAAGTAAAAAAGGTGGTTAATGGTGAAGAAAAGGAGTTGGCTGAAACAATTGAAGAGAAAACGCCGGGGTACCTCGAGGCGGTCTACCACCTGTACTCGATGACGCATAAGCATGGGCCGGTGATTATCCGTATACGTACGCCCAATCGCATCGCTGGCGCGCGTCTGCCGTCACTGACGCCGATCTGGCGCAGCGCGGAGTTTCAGGAGCGTGAGGTTTACGATCTCTACGGAATCCACTTCGATGGGCATCCCGATCTGCGCCGGATTTTGATGTGGGACGAGTTCGAAGATCATCCGATGCGGAAAGATTATCGTGAGCCGGACGATTACGAATGGGAACCAACGCCGCACGATGAGGTGCTGGATAAGGCGAAGCAGCATTACACGCCAAGGCCGCAGACTGATGG
Source organism: Candidatus Udaeobacter sp. (assembly GCA_036269995.1). GTDB lineage: Bacteria > Verrucomicrobiota > Verrucomicrobiia > Chthoniobacterales > UBA10450 > Udaeobacter. The sequence goes on along the minus strand of DATBDJ010000013.1, from coordinate 36,087 downwards.
CGCGGAAGATATCGTTGAACCGTTAAAGGGCTGAAGCGTTGAACCGGAAATGAGCGCAACAATCCAAACCCTCGAAGCATTCGAGCGACCGCCGGTGAGCATGGGCTTACGGCTCGAGGGGGAATTGCTCGAAGTCTCGATGGGACCGCAGCATCCATCCACGCATGGTGTGTTTCGGATGAATGTGGCGCTGGAAGGCGAGGTCGTCCGTAAGCTCAAACCAGTCTTCGGTTATCTGCATCGGAATCACGAGAAAATCGGCGAGAACACCAGTTACCTCGGCTCGATGCCGTACACTGACCGGCTCGATTATTTGTGCTCGATGAGCAACAACTGGGCGTACGCGCTCAGCGTTGAGAAACTCGCCGGAATCGAAATTCCCGAACGCGCGGAGTATCTGCGCGTTATTCTCGCCGAGCTGACGCGGCTGCAGAATCACGCCTCGCTTCTCGGTTTTCTGCTCAGCGACATGGGCGCGTGGGGTACGCCACTAATGTACGCCTTCCGCGAGCGCGAAAAAATTCTCGATCTTTTCGAGTCCTTATCCGGTTCGCGAATGATGTGCGATTACATGCGTTTCGGCGGGTGCCGCGTGGACGCGAGCGATGAATGGCTCGTCCGAGCGAAACAAATTGTCGATCGCTTCCCGAAGTTTCTCGACGAATTCGAGGAACTCATCCTCGGCAACGAGATCGTCATCGGCCGCACCCAAAACGTCGGCAAACTGTCCGCCGAACTGGCGATCAACGCCGGTATCACAGGTCCGATGTTGCGGGCGTGCGGTGTGAATTACGACATTCGCAAAGTAGACGGCTATGGGTTTTATCCGCGGTTCAAATTCCGGATACCGCTCGGGGATCACGGCGACACGTACGATCGCCTGATGATGCGAGCGTTGGAGATGCGTGAGAGCGTCGAGATCCTGATGCAGGCGTTCGCGCAAATTGCACCCGGCCCGATTGTGAATCCAAAAGTAAAAGTGCGCGCATTTCGCCCACCGATTGGCGAAGCGTACGGTCGCATCGAAGCACCAAAGGGTGAGCTTGGATTTTATTTGATTAGCGACGGCACTCCAAACCCATATCGATACCGGGTGCGCCCACCAAGCTTCATTAATCTCACTGTGCTTGAGGACCTCTGCCTCGGTCACACTGTCGCTGATGTAATGGTAATCCTCGGCAGCGTCGATATCGTGATGGGAGAAGTGGATCGATGATTGGCACAGGCATACTCAAAGGAATGGCCGTCACGGCGCGGAACTTTGTCGGAAGTTATTTCGAGAAGGAACGGCTGACCACGGTGCAGTACCCGGAGGAGCGCAGTCCGCTTCCGGAAAATTACCGCAATTTTCCATTCCTCGTTTTTGATGGCGACGATGCGCACGCGGGTTTGCGTTGCGTGGCATGCAAGATTTGCGAAAAGGAATGTCCGCCCCAGTGCATCTACATCGTCAAGAGCGACGACAAGAAGCCCGATTACATGGGCAAACCGCAGTTTTACCCGAAGGTGTTCGATATCGACATCTCGGTTTGTATGAGCTGCCAGATCTGTGTCGAAGTTTGTCCCTTCGAAGCGATCAAGATGGACAAAGATTTCGAGTTGAGTAAGCGCGAACGATTCGATTCGCTGCTGTTCCGCAAAGAGCAGCTTTCAAGATCAAACGAGTACTATCACAAGATTCATCCGCTCGAAGCCGATGCGGTTGATAAAAATCTCGCGGACGCAGCTGCAGCGGCTGACGCGAAAAAAAAGGCTGCGGCAGAGGCAGCCGCCAAGGCCGCGGCTGCGAAAGCGGCGGCTGCAAAGACAAGTGCTGCAGGAGATCCCGCCACGGTGTCAATTAGGTCGGCGACTTCCGCAGCAGCTGCAGCAACAGGCGAGCCGTCATCCGCTACATCACCTGCTGCGAGTGGTTCATCTTCAGTTTCAGGCTCATCCCACTCATGATCGATTTGTTTCGACCGCACGCGAACAAATCGGCAAAATGGAGCGGCCAATCGTGTTCTTGATTCGATTGGTTTAGCGAGCTGAGCCTGCCGGGAACTTCACCTTGTCGGGAGCAGCGTTAAGGGCGGCGAGAAGCTTTTTGATTAAGCGCGTTTTAACGCGACCAGCTTCTCGAGGAGAAACCAGATAGCGGACGATGGCTTCGAGCCACGTGTTTTCGCTTACCCGAAAAATCACGCGCGGGTGCTCGCGGACTTCTAATTCGTCGACTGGGGTACGCGCGAGCAAGTCACGAAACGTTTGGACGCGCTCGATCATCTCTTTACCTAGCTCTTCTTCAGCAACTTTCTGCATTGTGCTGGCGATGAATTCAAGATCGGAATTAAACGCGACAGGGAACTTAATCTCATTCCAAATATACGGGAAAAGCGGCCACGAATAATTGTAAACGATTTCGTCGAGCACTTGCTCATTTGGAAATTTGATCACCCGACCGCTGGGATGATCGCCTGAAATGTATTTGCCCCCGAATTCCCACAGAGTCGTATCCAAATAGCCAACGTCGATTACGTCGCCCGTGGCGTCACTGATTTGTATGCGATCACCAACCCGGTAAGGTTGGCGAACGAGGATATAAATCCAGGCGATGAAGCTTTTCATCGGCGTTTGTACAGCTAGGCCGATGATGATTGATCCAATGCCGAACGCGGCAAGCGCCGCATACCAATTTACGAAAATGATCGATATGCCGATCACCGCGATAGCAAGAGCGACGAGCAGATGCAGAACGCGTTGGAGCGTAAAACGCGTCGAAGGATCCTCTATCCGCCCAAGGCCATAGACCGAAACAGCTCGTGCGATAGTGAGAACGATCACTATCAGCGCTGTGCCACGGAGAATTCGCCAAACGACGCCGACAGTTGATTGCGGCAACGGAATCACCTTCGAGCCGATGAGAAAATAAATGGCGATGCAACCAGCAAGAACAAGAGCCTGTATAACGAACCAAAGTTTGTCTCTGCCGCGCACCTTGATCGTTTCGGGACGTTTTTCGCCAGTGGTCCGCTGGAGCTCTTTGCGGATTTCCGGTTTGCGTGAAATTTCTTCCGCCGTTTCTGGCATTACTATTAAAATCGCATTGAGACGAAGGAACGCGCGCCGGGAGTGGGGGTTATCGATGATTCTTGCCGGGCAGCTGCGAAACCCTCCCGCTGAATGCTTAACTGGAATCGATTCTCAAATGTGCTGTCGAATATTCAGATTGCGGAATTGCTGGCGCAGCAGGCAGAGCGCGAGAGTGGCATTCTAACACGCGCGTTTCGGCGCGCCGCGCGCAGCGCTTTTCTTTGGCCGGAAGAGATTGCGGATCTGGCGGCGGAGAGTCGATCACTGACCGAACTGCGCGCAATTGGTCCGTTTATCGAGAAACAGATTCGGTGCTGGCTTGATCAGCCTCTGCGATTACCCAAAACACCCTCGATTCGCCGGGACTTCATTTCGCTCGCTGAAGCGCGACGACTACTGGCGGCGAAACCCGAATGGTCAAAGAACCTGCGCGGTGATCTGCAAATGCATTCCCTCTGGAGTGATGGGTCGGGAACGGTTGCTGAAATGGCCGACGCGGCAATCGAGGGGTCGTACGAGTACATAGGGATCACCGATCACTCGAAGGGCCTCAAAATTGCCGGCGGCATCGACGAGCCTAAACTTGAAAAGCAGGGAGCCGAAATAAGGAAGCTCAATATGTCGCTGCGAAAATCCGGCAGAGAGTTGATGGTGCTACGCTCCATTGAGATGAATCTCAACCCGCGCGGCGAAGGCGATATGTCGCCGCAGTCCCTCTTAGCGTTGGATCTCGTTCTGGGGTCGTTCCATTCCTCCTTGCGGAGCACCGAAGACCAAACCGACCGTTACCTTGCAGCGCTGCGCAACCCGCACGTTCACATACTCGGACATCCGCGCGGTCGGATTTACAACTTTCGGCTCGGTTTGACTGCAGACTGGCCGCGCGTCTTCGCAGAAGCGACGCGCCTCGACAAAGCGCTGGAGGTCGATTGCTATCCCGATCGACAGGATTTGAATGTGCAGCTCCTGAAACTCGCGCGCGACCATGGAACACGTATTTCACTCGGCACCGATGCCCATCATCCGTGGCAGTTGGAATTCATTCAGCTTGGTTTGGCAGCTGTGCTTACTGCAAGGGTTCCACCACAGCAAATCGTCAATTTTATGCCGATTCCGAATCTCAAAGACTGGATCGAACAGGTACGAGCGCGCAGCGCGCGAAGGCCAAAATCAACCGATCGGCGTTCTCGTCCACGCACTTAAAATCTGACTAGTCGATAAGCCTCGACGTTCGTCTAACGAGCGAAAAATCTAAGGTGCGTCTTGCCGGTAAGGTAAACTCAATCCCCGCGACGTCTACGCATGGAGCGCGCTCTCGCTGTTTTTCGCATTCTGCTCAAAAGCTGAAGCCGCAGATGTAGAGCGAGCCGCCTTGAAAACAGATGTCCCGAGGCAGCCAGGAGCTTTTCAGAATTGATTGAGTCCTATGGGACTCTCCTGCCTGCTGATATCGCCAATATAAAAAAGATCAGGCACAACAGCAGGAACAGGCCAAACAGGAACTTGGCAATCGCAGCAGCACCGGCAGCAATTCCGGTGAATCCGAAGAGCGCTGCGACAATCGCAATTATTAAGAAGATAACGGCCCAACGTAGCATGACTTCACCTCCTGCAGACTAAATCGCACGAACCGATGTACATGCGTGGTTCTTTTGGAGATCGGCATCTCTCTACAGCACACGCTTCGATTCAATAACGGGAATGTCGGATGCGAGCGTAAAGGAACAGCAGGGGGCCAGATTAGCAGGAGTCGTGGAGCGCAATGTACGATCTTTGCTCGCGCGACGCCAGCGGTTGGAACAGCAGAAGCGTCTTGACCAGCGCGTGGCGGACACGATCACGCGCTTCACTGGCAGCATGCGGTTCATTTATATTCATGCGGCCATTTATGGTGCCTGGATCGTGAGTAATCTTCCTGGGGTGCCCCTGCCGAAGTTCGATCCAAGTTTTGTTACCCTGGCGATGGTTGCGTCCGTGGAGGCCATTTTTCTGACGACGTTCGTGCTGATGACGCAGAACCGCATGAGTGCAGAAGCGCAAAGTCGCGCCGAATTGGATTTGCAGGTCAGTCTTCTTGCTGAACATGAAGTGACGCGTCTAATCACATTGGTCAAAGCAATTGGGGAAAAGCTCGATATCCAGGCGACGAAAGATCCTGAGCTGCCTGAACTGCAGCAAGATGTCGCACCAGAGAAAGTGCTTGAGGTGATGGAACATACCGGCGCTGCACCGCGTGGTTGATCATAGCTGCCGCAGACAGGGCAGCAATTCCGAGCTCGCGGCATTCGCGTTTACCAGCCGCACTCGCACGGAAGAATCGCCCAATTCGATGAGACTCGCCGACGCCGAATCAATTTCGATTCGTTGAAAGAGATCGAGATGGATGCCGAGAAAATGCGCCAGCAGGGCGCGGATCACATCGCCATGGCTGAAAACAGCGACGAACGCGTGGTGCTTCGCCAGTTCGGACATTTTTTTTAATGCGCGCGCCTGTACAGCGAGCATCGACTCGCCACCAGGAATGACTGCGGTGCTGCGAAATGAATTCCATTGTTGCCATTCGGGAACGTCTTTTAGCTCCGCGAACGTGCAGCCAGTCCACGCGCCGAAATCTATCTCATTAAATTCATCGGCGATTTGCAGCGGCAACCGCAGCGTGTTCGCGAGCGGCATAGCCGTCTCACAAGCGCGTTCAAGTGGGCTGCAATAAATCGCCTCAATCGGCAGCAGCGATAACCGTTCGACAAGTTGTTGCGCTTGTTCTCTACCGCACGCGTTCAGGTGCACGCCTGACTGGCGTCCGGCAATCACACCGCGCTCCATCAGATCGTGCGCCGCATGTCGCACGAACAGAAATCGTCTCATGAAAGCGGAGCAGCGGTTCTACAGCGGTCGAGGGTAGCCGGACGCTTAGGAAAGCGCTCCTCCTCCGGCGCGTACCGCGCAGTCATTTGCGCGCAGAAGTCGGCGAATTCGCCAGCAACGAGCGGTGGGCTGGTGTAGTGCGGCGCAATGCCGCGGTGCTCGGGAGTAAAACAAAATGTGAGTGTGACTTCGAATTCTTCGAGCGCATTCATTTGTCGATCGAACCAATCCAGCGCCTTCGGACGAAAACTGTCTGCCCAACTCAAACCTGTGCGTAGATGTTTCACGCCGAGTTTGCGCATCCAATGCACCGCGTCATCGAGACGATGATCTTCAAAGTGAAACCACTGACAGATGCCAAGATCCGGAGCGTATTCGGGAAAATGTCGCAACGCGAGTTTCGGTGTTCCGTCTTCGCGCAGCAATCCCATGTAAAAATGCCTGTAGTACGAAGACCCTTCGGCCTCCCGATGACGAGTTGTCGCAGGCCAGGAGCGTGGCAGGTCGTAAAGTGAATACCAGTGAATGCGCTCCGCGCGTCCCATTAATAGCTCAGCCGTGCGGCGCAAACCGAATTCCTGCACTTCTTCAGCGCCGAAACTCGACACACCGACTTCGGAAATCCAGACCGGCAAGTCGGTAACGCCTTCAATTTCGCGGATGCGCTGCGGCCATTCATTGATCGGCCAATGATTCCAGTCGAGGGGAAAGCCGTGCAAGGCGACTACGTCGAAATGATTGAGCACGCCAAAATCTTTCATGCGCTGAATGAATTTGGGATCGATCGGCGAGATCCCGCCGAAAACGCGAAACACATATGGATTCATCCCCGCAACGGCATCAGCCGCCGCGATTGCCATTTCAGAAAACATTCGCCATTCCGGGTCGATTTCGAAATCCCAATGGGATTTGTTGTTCGGCTCGTTCCAAATCATCACCGCTTCAATCATAATCGTCCCTTCGAATGGATGCGTAAATCGCGCGCGGCCCGCTGGACAAGGATCGATGGCGACAGACGAACACTTCCGTCTCTGGATGACCGACAATTTCAAAACCGGAGCTCCGCAGCATCGCTTCAACAGCGGCGCGATTTGGAATCCACCAGTTAGTCGGATCACCGGCGTAACGCTTTTCAACGAAATACAGTTTTGGAAAACCGGGGCGCTCGAACACGTCCGTTTCCCAGAAATCGTAATCCTCCTCGATCGGCTCGATCGTTTCGTTTCCGCGCTGTAACGATTGAAAAATGAAAAGGTCGCGAGCGACGTGCTCGTGAATCAAATCCAGGGCGAGTAGCGGATGTCGCAGATGATAAAGGACTCCGAGGAACAAAACGACATCGAACTGCTCGCCGAGTTTGTGCACGTCATAAACCGAAAGTTTGCGAAGCTCGATCTCGTATCCGAGCGTCGATGCGGCGAAACGGGCCTGCGCCAGGTACCGGTCGTCAAAATCGATCGCCACAACGCGATCGGCGCCGCGCCTTTTCATCTCGATGCTGTAGAACCCACCGTTGCAACCGATATCGAGTACAGTTTTTCCGCGCAAATCCGCTGGAATCGCAGGCTGGAACCGCTCCCATTTCACGCGCGGATAATCGCCAAGGAAATGGCGCGGTGCGGTCTGCACACCGCCGATGTTGATGTTGTGAAACCAATCGCCCAATGCGCCGATTTGGTGAGCGATTTGCGCGCGTTCCTCCGTGTCGATCTCGGCTAAATCTGCGCTCATGCGATTGCCTGGACAGCGGCGGCAGCGTTCCAGCGCCGGTCGTGGCTTGGAAACGCGCCGCTCCTCATTTTTTCATCGCTCAGCAAGTTCATTGCCTCGCGATAGCCGTTCAGCGTGCCTACATCGACATAAGATTCGCCCGCGCGAACTCCAAGGGCGCTGCCACCGTGCGCCAGCCATGCGTTTATGAGGGTGCCGATGTACTCGTCCTGGCGATTGCGTTCCAGCCATAGCGATCGCAAGTCGTGCAACGTTGCTCCCGGCATTTTGAATGCGCCCCAAATCCAGTTCGACGCCGCGTTCTTTTGTTTCACCTGAATTTCCAGCACACGCCGATCCGCTGTAATGCGGACGGCATCAAAGAATTGCGGCTGCTCTACCGGAAAAAGCAGGAAGGAGAGTTCATCATCGGGCAAAGCACACAACGCATTTTCTGGAAACCAAATCGTATCAGGCAATCCGATGCATACCGCTTCGTGCGGCGCAACGAGCGGCGCGGCTTGGAAAATTGCGTCACATAATCCACTCGGGTGCGGCTGCACGACGAAGCTGATCGTGACCGAATCGAGGTTTCCGCCGCCGTAGTATTCGAGGATGTCCGACTTTCCGGGTGCAATCACAAAGCAAAGCTTCGTCGCGCCGCCGATCATCATTCGATCGACGAGATATTCGCTGATTGCGCGGGGGCGCTCGACCGCGCCGTCCACTCGACCTCCGACCGGAAGCAACTCTTTGGAGAAGGCGAGTGGCTGCATTCGCGTCCCCGATCCTGCTGCTGGAATAATGCCCCACATGGATTGTTTGATGTTGATGTTTGATGCCTGGTTTACGCGGTCATCATTTCGGGCGCGTGCACATTCTCGATGATCTTCTCGAATTGTTGGGCTCGTTTTGCGCCGGTGTGCTCGGCCAGAACGCGCTCGCGCGCAGCGTGCCCGGTTCGGCGTAATTGCGCATCGCTCAATTCCAATGCGGCAAGGACGTCCTGTGCCGAAGAGGCGACAAGAATTTCGGAATGCGGGGTAAAAAACTCGTCGAGGCCGGTCCACCAATCGCTGATCATCGGCGTGCCACACGCAGCCGCTTCAAACAACCGGCCGGACGGACACCACCCCATTTCGCGCATGGCTGCGCGCGTGACATTCAATGTCAAGTGTGAGGAGCAAAAGAATTTCGGATGCTCGGCCGGCGGAAGATGCTGGACGAAGAAAATGTTCTCAGTCCAGGGGAACTCTGCGGGATATTGTGCGCCGGCCATGACAAACCGCGCAGTTGGCTTGCGCCGGGCGGGCTCAATAAAGAGGTCCTGCAACGCGTGTTGCCGATCCTGCGAATAGGTTCCGAGATATGAAAGCGCAGCACGGTACGCGTGGTTTGGCGCGACGCGGCGATGCACGTCCGGATCGACACTGCCATAAAACGGAGCAACTTCCCTTGCGCCGAGATCAAGCTTTAGAGCATGGAGTGCCGCGCCGCCTGTAAAACTCAACACCAAATCAAATTCGCCGAGGCCATTGGGATGAATGTAGGGAACGGCTTCGCCTGCCCGGAACCGCGTCAGAGTGACCGGCGAATCGAGGTCGTAGAAGACCCGAATTGCAGGCGAAGACCAAATCAATTCAGAGGCTGAGATGGCGTCCGGGCAGTATGAAGTTGCGATTCCGACATCAGCGCTACGCAATTCGCGCTCGGCGCAATCGCAAATTTCATCCCATGATTCGTAGAGCCGCAGCGTACCGCCATCGATATCCGAAACGTCGCGATGTGCCGCGTAGTAAGGAACATCGCGTTCGAAGAAAACAATCTCATGTCCGCGCCTGACAAGCTGCCGGGTGAGTGAGCGCCACACAGTCGCGTGACCGTTTCCCCACGAAGAACTGATCGTTAAACCGAAGATGACGATCTTCATTTCATTTTCGTCCGCTTCGCGCGACTGCCATTCCGCCGAATGCTTTCTCCGTTCATTGAAGTCGGCATCGGTGATGCCGATCGCCCTTTGGTGTGATTTGCGGAACTGGGATCACCGATCCCGGCTACAGCTGTGCCATCGCCTCCGTGTATAAACGCCTCGGTTAATGCGCATGCCTCTTCATCTGTGAACTGTTGCGGCGGTGTTTTCATGAAGTAACTCGATGGACCGACCAGCGAACCGCTCAGTCCACGATCCAATGCGAGTTTGGCGCAGCGAATCGCATCGATAACTACGCCGGCCGAATTCGGCGAATCCCACACCTCGAGTTTCATTTCGCAATTGAGCGGCACGTCACCGAAAGTTGTGCCCTCCATGCGGATGTAGCACCATTTGCGATCTGTCATCCACGGTACGTAATCGCTGGGACCGATGTGCACGTTCGAGGACGGCATCGGATGGCCAAGCTGTGAAGTCACTGCCTGGGTTTTAGAAATCTTTTTCGATTCCAGCCGCTCGCGTTCGAGCATGTTCAGGAAATCGGTGTTGCCACCAAAGTTGAGCTGATAGGTGCGATCCAGCCGAACACCGCGTTCGCGAAACAGATTCGTCAGCACACGATGCGCGATCGTCGCGCCTACTTGCGATTTAATGTCATCACCGATGATCGGCAGCCCGCGCTTTTTAAATCGCCGCTGCCAGTATTTTTGCGAAGCGATAAACACCGGGATGCAATTCACAAATGCGCAGCCAGCTTCCAGGATCTGCTCGATGTACCATTTCGTCGCCATTTCAGAACCGACCGGCAAAAATGAGACAACCACGTCAGTGCGCGTTTTTGTAAGGATGCCGATGATGTCGTCGGTCGAGCCTGGTGCTTTCTTGATAACTTGCCTGAGATATTTGCCCAGTCCGTCGTGGGTCATGCCGCGGTGGACCTTCACTCCGAGCCGGGGGACTTCTGCGAAGCGCATCGTATTGTTTGGCTCGGCAAAAACTGCCTCGCTGAGATCGCGGCCGACTTTCGTGGCATTGATATCAAAGGCGGCTGAGAACTCGATATCACGCACGTGATAGCCACCAAGGTTCACATGCATTAATCCCGGCACGAAGTGGTCCTCAGCGGCGTTTCGATAAAACTCAACGCCCTGCACAAGCGATGACGCGCAATTGCCAACGCCAACTATGGCCACACGAATTTTGTCCGCCACAGGACGGATTCGCTGTGGGGAACCCGAGCCGTTCCTTTTCATAAGAAAACCTCCTCCCGATCCATTTTGATTGGCGCCAGCTCACGCGGATCATCCGTCGAATTTCGTGCGGCATGGATAATCGACTCCAGTTCGGCGGCGCGGTGATACGATGTGTGCTCGCTCAGCACCCGCTCCCGCGCGCGAGAACCGATTTCGCGCGCAAGCTGCTCCGGGAGATCCTGCAAAATCTCCAGAACTTCTCCGGCATTTTTTGTCACGAGAATTTCCTCTGCCGGTCGGAACAGTGTCTGCAACCCACGCCAGTCGTCGCTGATGATCGGCGTGCCGCAAGCTGCGGCCTCAAACAAGCGCACACTCGGCGAAAACCCGGTGCGCACCATGGCCGCGCGCGTGACGTTTAACGTGAATCGCTGCGAGTTGTAAAAACCGCGATGCTCCGCAGGCGACAAGTGCGTGATCCGTTCCACGTTCGCTGGCCAGCGAATTGCCTTTGGATATTGGGGACCGGCCACCACAAATCGCCCGGCCGGCCACATCATTGCCGGTGCGAGCAGGAGCGAATTCAATTTCGCCTGCCGATCGGCGCCGAACGTTCCGAGATAGCCGAGCGCCCATCTTTTCCTGCGCCGCTCCGGGAAATAAGTCTCGGGATCGACAGAGCAAAACAGCGCCCGTGCCATTGGCGAGCCATACTCCTGCTCAAGCAACTCGAGTGTTGGTCCGCCGGTGAACGACAGGTAAATGTCGTAATGCGCTATGAGTTCGGCCGAAAGATAATCGCAATCCCGGTGCGCGATTTTTTGCAGCGTTAATGGCGTATCAATATCATAGAATGCGGTCACGCCCGGCACCGAATTCGTCACCCATTCACCGAGGAGTTTGCCGTCTGGAACAAAGGAGCCAATGATGACGCAGTCCGCGGCGGTAATTTCGTCCGCGAATGCGCGCTTCAGTTGGGAGATGCTTTGATAAATTTCGGTGCGGCCGAAAGGAGGATTGGGCATGTCGCGATTCGCCGCATACCACGGCTGGTCCCGCTCGAGGAACAGCACGTCGTGTCCGCGCCGGACTAGTCCGCGAATTAAACCGCGATATGTGGTCGCGTGTCCATTGCCCCATGAAGAGGTTATCGAAAGGCCGAGGATGACGATCTTCATACGAACGCGCCTTCCAGAATTTCATCGAACTGTGCGGCCCGCTGTGCATATGTGTGCTGCGCCAGCGCGCGGCGAAATGCCGCCTGGCCAATGTCTCGAGCGCGTTCCGGCGTGAGATCGACAACATGCGCGGCCACTTCGTCTCCAGTATGCGCGACGAGAATTTCTTCACCCGGTTCGAAGAAATTCTCTATGCCTGTCCAGGCATCGGTGATCAGACAAGCCGCCGCGCCGGCAGCCTCGAAGACACGCGTGGCGGGCGAGAACCCATAGCGCGCCATGCTTGCCCGCGAAATGTTTAGCACCGCAGATGGCGTGCAGTTGAACGCGTTGTGATCGGCCGCGTAAACGTGGCCGAGATTTTTCACATTCGGCGGCAAGGCCTTTGTGTCCCAGCCGATGCCGCCGAGCAGAAACTGCAGGTCCGGCAATTGCTCAGCCGCGTTCAAAAAAAACTGTTCGACGCGAGCTTCGCGATCGGGCAACCGATGGCCTAGAAAACCAAGACCAGCTCGAAACCGCGCATCGGGCGCAACTGGATAATGGGTGTCTGGATCGAGACCATTATAAATCGGCACGCATAATTTCGCTCCGAACGATTCGTACCCGCGCACCACCGGTGAGCCGCCACCGTACGTGAAAATAAAATCGTAGCGCGGAATTAATTCGCGAAACGGATCGCGCGGGTTGTTTGCCATGCGTTCGAGTGTGGCCGGCGCATCGACGTCGCAATACACGATGTGGTTGTGCGCCTTCTTCATCTCGACGGCCGCCGCCTCCAGCAATTCGTCAAATACACCAATGCCGCTCGCCTTTACGATCATGTCCGCATTGCGGCGAGCCGCTTCCAGCGCGTGCAGCGCAGCGTCCTCGTCATTGTCGTAAACGATCACACGCGCCCAGGAGGGATGCTCCAGGTCACGATGCTGTTGTCGGCCGTACGCGTCCGGTTCGTAAACTGTGATCGTGTGGCCGCGATTGTGCAGCGCCTTGATAAGTCCGCGATAATACGTCGCGGCGCCATTCCAGTACGCTGACAGCACGCTCGAGACAAAAAACGCGATGTTCATCGGTCCACCTCCGCGATGATCGAAATCAATTCGTCCACGCGATGAGCGCAGGTATGACGCGCACGAATCGTTTGGAGCCCATGGCCGGCGAGATCGCGTGCCATCTGTTTGTCGCTCAGCAGGGCGCGCAAATGCCGTCTCATATCCTCGCCATTTTTCGCTACAAGAAAATCGCGGCCTGGCTGGAATAGATTTTCAGTATCGTTCCAGGGCGAACAGACCAGCGGAATTCCGCATGCCAGCGCCTCGAATGGACGAATTGTCGGAATTCCCGGGAGAAGATCTGCATACGGCCGGCGCGGTACATGAAGCGTGACGCGAAAACGGGCGAACATTTCCGGCACGCGATAATTAGCCAGCCAACCGCCGTACGAAATTCCAGCATCGCGTAACATGTCCAGGGCGTGCTGCGGATAACGCACCCCGAAAACTTTGGCACGCAGTCGAAGCTTTTTGACGGGCTCGATCAGGAACTCGCGCAATTCTGCCGTGCGCTCGTCATCTCCCCAGTTGCCGATCCAAACGACGTCGCCGTCAAAATGGGAATTGCGCGAGTTCCGGAAAACGTTTGTGTCCGCAGCTTCATGCCACGTCCACGCGCGCCACGCCAAACCACGCCGACGATAGATGTCTCGCAGTATTTCGCCGTAAGCGAGCACGCCATCGTAATTCGACAAATCGTACTGGCTCATTTGGTCGGGGGCGGTGACAGCACGGTGATGCGTGTCATGAAAAAACAGGTGATATCGCCCGCCGCTCTTCAAACGATGCCGGCCAATTCGCCGCACGAGTGCGGGTTCATTCCATTCGTGGACGAGAACGAGATTTGCATCGTCGAGCGTGCGATCGAGATCGAGTTTGGCGAGGTCGTACATTTCCGATTTCAAAAGTGGGAAACGCGCGCGAAACTCATCGAGCGGTTGGCTGCCTTCTGTGGCGATCAGGTTCGAGATGCTCCATCCATTCTGCGGTTCGTAAATACTCACGGCGTGTCCGCGGTTGATGAACTCCTTCGCGATGCCGCGCAGAAAATGCGCGTTGCCATGGTTCCAATCTGAAACCAGCGACTGGTAAAACATGACGACCTTCAAGCCGCCACCTCCTCAAGGAGTGAGCTTCGAGTCGGCGCGAATTCTGATTCGCGGCCGGATAGCCGCCGCTTCACAGCTTCACTGCAAATACGATACGTGGCGACGTAATCTTCGGTCATCCGATGGAGAGAAAACTCCAGCGCGCGAGTGCGAGCCTGCTGAGCAAAACGCTCCCGCCGTCGTCTGTCCTCGATCAAACTGTTGATGGCGTTAGCCATGCCAATGGCATCTTCAGGTGGCATGAAAATCGCCGCGCCGTGCCACGTCTCGCGAAGACTTGCGATATCGCCGAGCACAAGCGCGCAGCCGCTTAAGCCAGCTTCCAAAGCAGATAACCCGAACGGTTCATAGCGCGCCGGCAAAACAAAAATGGCAGCGCGCGATAATTGCTGCGCGAGCTCGCTCGGCACAAGCTTTCCGAGACAAGGCACATTGTTCAGTGCTGCGGCACGTCCGTTGGGATGCCGGCAATCGCCCGCCACGGCAATCGGCCATTGAATGTGCGGCGCGATTTGATCGAGCACCTGCAGGTTCTTTGCCTCATCCCAAACGCGACCACATGAAAAAACCAGAGACGTTTTTTCACCGCACAAGAATGGTTGCGGGTCGCGCCCATTAGGAACGACAGTGCAATTGACATTTCTGCCATAGTGAAGTGCCACAGCGTCGCGCATGGCGGCGCTCGGCGCGATAACGCGATCCGCCGCTGAGAGACCCGCAGCAACACGCTCGCGATACTCATTGTACCTCGCAGGCGCCTCCTCGTCTTTGACGGCGCGCCACCACGAGAGCACGCATGAATGCGCCACCACCACCACAGGCGCGTTCCACGGAAGTACAGCGTGGCTGTAGCCGTTAAGGTGAATCAGATCGGGTTGAACACGGTCTGCAATTCCCAGCAGCCACTCACCCGCTCGATCGACATCGTCCCATGAATCGTCCATCCATTCGAGCTGGTACACGCTTTCGAACAGGCGAATGTTTTTGCGACCGAGCACTTCCTGGCGTTGTGCGCGCGTGAGCTGCGCGCCCATGCTCGCCAGTGCAATTTCGATTCCGCGCGGCTCGAGTGCGCGCGCTAGATCGAGTGCATAAGTCCATACGCCACCGATCGGATCGACCGTCATCAAAATTCGACGCGGCGCCGCGCTAGACGTTTGCATTTTCATAAATCGAATCCAGCGCGGCGGCGACCTCGACCATCCGTTCGACCTCAGGGTCGAAGCGGCGATCGATTGCCAGGCGCCGCGCCCATTCGACCGCCGCGCGCCCGAACCATTCGTCCGGCGGTTCGGCCACCAATTGCCGCGTCGTGCCGCTGAAACGCTGAGCAACAAAATCGTAAAACGAGCCGTTCACGTTTCGCAGCGCCGCGCCGCCTTTGGTTCCATAGAAAGACGCCTCGATGACCGCGTTGCGGCCAGCGTGGAGATGCCACGAGCAACTCAGATTAATCGCGGCGCCATTCGCCAGGTCCAGCCGCGCAATAGCATAATCCTCACAAACACCATCGAATTGGTCGATGCGTTCGCCCTTATGAAAAAGGCGGCTGGTTATGTTGACGATCGGTTGATCGAGAATCCACAGGGCAGCGTCAACCAAATGGATGCCAAGATCCATGACGCACCCCCCGCCGGATTGTTCGCGCTCGTAGAACCAAGGTTTTTGCGGGCCGTATGCGTTGTGAAAGACAAGTTCAACGCTGAAGATCTCGCCCAGCTGGTTTTCTCTGACGAGCTGGCGGATTTCCTGCAGCGCTCTCGTGTACCGATAGGAAAGATCGACGTGCAGCAGCCGATTGATTGATCGCGCCGCGTCAATCACCGCCGTCACTTCTGCCGTGTTGCGGCCAAGCGGTTTTTGGCAAAAGACCGCCAGTCCATGCCGCAACGCGCTAATGCATTGTTCGGCGTGCTGCGCGCTCGGTGTCGCGACCACAACTCCGTCCAATTGCAGACTGAAATCAAACAGCCGCTTCGCGTCGGTGAAACGGAGCGCGTTCGACGCGTGCGCGGTTGCAGCAGGAAATGTTTCTGTGATGGGGTCGGCAACCGCGACGATTTCGGCCGCACCGGCCCGGGCGATAGCAGCGAGCCGATGCAGACCGATCCAACCAAGGCCAAGAAATCCAAGCCGCGGCCGTCGGGGCACGGTTGTGCCAAACTGAGGAAGTATGCCAGGCGCAGCGGCTTTCATGTTGTGATCAGCGCCTTGATGAAACCGTCAGGTCTTTGCTCCGCCGCGTTCAGCGCGTTGGCAAGGTGTTCAAGTGGAAAGAAATGCGTGTAAAGCGGCCTGGGATTCAGCAATCCCGCCTCGATGGCGCGAACAGCCTGTCGAATTCCATCGACGTAAATTAGCGGATCGCGTTCGTGCGCGTTAGTTATGTTCAATCCGCGCCAATTCCAGAGCTGCATGTTGATCTGACGCAGCCCGTCCTGGTGATAACCGGCGATTACAAGCCGCCCGCTCTGGCGCGTGATCTCACCGGCAACATCGAGCGGCCACTGTTTGCCGGTACACTCAACGACAACGTGGCAAAAGTTACCGTTGGTGAAGCTTTTTACATTTTCGATAGTGTGCTCATCGAGCACCAGCGTGTGCGCCGCGCCCATTTGCTTCGCGAGATTTAGAGCGACGTCGCGGCGCGATATGGCGATGACGCGCGCCCCCGTGGCGCTGACAAGTTGGGTGAGCAATGCTCCGAGAAAGCCGATCCCGACAATTGCGACTGTGTCGTCTTTACCAATTTTGCTCCGGCGAAAGATGTTCATCGCGCAGCCGAGCGGTTCACCGGGAAACGGCCGGTCGTGCAGCGCGCGGGGAATTCTTACGGCGGAGGATGATTCGCAGAGGTCGAATTCCGCATATGCCTTATTGGAGAGAATTGCGACGCGATCGCCTGTTTCGAAATCAACGACTTCCCTGCCGGTCTCTTCAACTCGACCCCATGCTTCGTGGCCGAGCGCGCCCGCAGGCATCGGATAGGTGAACCATGGCTTGCCTTCCCACGGTGGAATATTTGAGGCGCAGACGCCGCAGCCTTCTATACTTACGAGGAGTTGATTTGGATTTGGTCGCGGGATCTGCACTTCCACGATTTCGATTTTGTGCGGTGCTGTAATCATCGACGCGCGCATCATCCCAGAAGTCCGCGAACGCGAATTACCTTCGCCGGGAAGCGGGACGCGTACGCTCCACAAACTTTTTGCCATTGCGCTCATTGGGCGAAAGCCATGCTTTCGCGCGGCGCTCGCTCTTCGCGCAGCCAGTTGTAAAGACGACGCACGCCTTGGACTCTGCTAATGCGTGGCGACCAGCCCGTGGCCGTATGAAATTTCGAAAAACTCGTTACGTAGTACCGCTGGTCCCCCGGTCGCCATTGCGCGAAGTTAATCCGCGGTTTGCTTTCGTGCAGCTGGCCGATTAACGCCAGCAACTCCCGCAGGCTCGTTGTATTATCAACGCCGCCACCGAGGTTAAACACTTGCCCGGATAGCATCCGTATGTTTTTGCGGGCCAGCAGAAGCGCTTCTACGAGATCGTCGACGAACAGGATGTCGCGCACCTGTTTGCCGTCCCCGTAAATGGTGATCGGCCGTTGCTCCAGCGCGTTGATGAGAAAGTGCGCGACCCAGCCCTGATCTTCCGTACCGAACTGATGCAGTCCGTAAATGCAGCTCATTCTAAAGACGACTGCGGGCAAGCCAAAGGTGCGAGCGTAATCGAGAATATATTGATCGGCCGCGCCTTTGGAGCAGCCATATGGACTATAGAAATCGAGCGCCTGATCTTCGCTGATCCCGGAGGTGCGAATCTCTTCTTCCACGGGCTCATACCGTTCACCGTTTAATCGAAGCTCAACGTCCTCGAGGCTTCCGTAGACTTTGTTCGTGGAAGTGAAAATGACCGGCGGCGGATTGCGTAATTCACGAACGGCTTCGAGCAGATTGAGCGTCGCGCGCGCGTTAACATCGAAATCATAAATCGGTGCAGTGAGGCTGCTCGTCACTGCGACCTGAGCCGCAAAATGAAACACGGCCGCGGCTTGCTCGATGCATGCTGCGAGCGTTTGCGCGTCACGTGTATCTGCGACCTCAACCTGGACCAGATCACCGTGCTCCTCGCGCAGCCACTCCGCATTTTGTTGTACACCTGGACGCGAGAGATTGTCGTACAGAATCACCGGTTGCTCCTGGGAGCAGAGCGCATGGGCCAGATTGCAGCCGATGAATCCGCAGCCACCCGTGATTACCACAGGCCGATTGCCCGCGCGTGGCACTGCGTTGCTTCGGCCCAGCCATGCGGAGTTTTCGACCGCATCGATACCGCCCTGTGCAAGCAAACGAAACAGTAATTTGTCGGAGCCATCGCTTCGGCGCAGACCGAAGTGGTATTCGCGCTCGTCGCTATAGAATTTCTTTTCATCCGAAACTTGCGCGGGGTTGAGATCATGCGCGCTGTACCAGTAGACTCGCTCCGCCGGCGCGCGCATGACATCGAGCAGTGCAGCGATCTGGCCGCGTTCGTCGTGTCGCCAGGTCGAGTAACCAGTCTCGGTGATCCAGATTTCCGCTTTGGAACGGTGTTGCAAAAGGACTTTGCGGACGCGAGCGATCTTGGCGTTCCATCCATCCCACCAAAATTCAAAAGTGCCTGGGAACCCATGAATGCCGACTGCGTCGATGTATTGCATCACGCCGCGCTCGCACATCAATCCGACCCACTGCGCATCCATCGGTCCGCTGGCCCCGAGCACGGTCTTTTTGCCGCGCTGCCGCGCCCAGTGCGCCGCGCCGCCGACCATCTCGCAAAAGATTAACCAGTGCGGATCAAGCGTCGTGTTCCATTCCAGCGGGCTGCGCGGTTTGTTCCAAAGCTCAACCCATTCAAAAAATTCTCCGAAGCGACTGATAAAAACGTCGAGAAAATCCGCGTATTGTTTCGGGTTGCGCGGTGGCGAGCATTCGGTTGGCGCGATGCCGAGACACGGCGGAGTGTAATGAAAACAGGGCAGCACATTGAGTTCGCGCGCGAGACGTGGCAGCAGCCAGTCGTACCATTTCTCGCCGCCTTCCGTATGCCAGTCCGCCCACGAAATTCCGGTCCGCAGCTCGGTCACGCCGATTGTTTTCAGATCGACAAGCAGGCGCTCTACGCGTTCCTCTTCGCCCGGGCGCAGCCACTGCAGAATTCCGAGCACAGGATGGCTGCCGTTTTTCATACCGCCAGGCCTCGCAGACTCAGTTCGCGCACCGCGTGATCCACTCGGTCGATTGCGATCTGTCCTTCAAGCCAGTCGGCCAACTCGGTTAAACCTTCTTCCAAGCTGACTCGCGGTTCGTAGCCGAGAATTTTTCGCGCTCGCGAAATGTCCGCGAAACAATTGCGGATATCGCCGACACGGCATTTCCCAATGATTTCAGGTTCGGTTTGCTCTTTGGCAAGAACACGTGCCATTTGCTCCGCGATTTCCAGAATGGAATAATCGTGACCGCTGCCGATGTTGAACACTTCATCGGCGGCTTCCGGAGTTTCCAAGGCGAGCCGGCATGCTTGCGCAACGTCGCGCACATGAACGAAATCCCGCCGCTGTTTGCCGTCTTCGTTCACCAGTGGCGGATTGTTGTTAAGGAAACGCGAAGCAAAAATCGCCAGTACACCTGTGTAGGGATTAGAGAGCGCCTGACGCGTGCCGAAGATATTAAAGAAGCGCAGCGCAACGGTGCCGATCCCGTACGCGCGGCCAACGGTCATGCACAGGCGCTCTTGATGAAATTTGCAAATCGCATAGACGGACGGCAGGGCAGGGCGCTTTGATTCAGGCGTCGGTACGGGGATTAGCGGTTCGCCGTTGCGATTGCGCACCTCCCAATCGTGCCCCCGCAATTGCTCCAGCGTGCGTTCTTGACCCTCGACCAACTCACCGTCTCGCGCGCGATACAGTCCCTCACCATAGATGCTCATACTTGAAGCGACGACGAGCCGCTCGACTGGGCGTTGCACCAGCGCCTCCAGCAGAACGGCTGTGCCCTGGCTGTTGGTGCTGGTGTAGTGTGCGATCTCGTACATGCTTTGACCGACTCCCACCACCGCGGCAAAATGGAAGACGCCGCCCACGTCTTCGAGCGCGCGAGACACCGCCTCGGGATCGCGAACGTCGCCCCGGATAAACTCGACTTCGCGCGCAAGATATTCCGGGCGTCGCCCGCGCGTGCCGTGGACTTGCGGCGCTAAATTGTCCAGGACCCGAACTTCGTAACCCGCTTCAAGCAATCCATCAGCCACGTGTGAGCCGACGAAACCTGCTCCTCCAGTGATCAGCACCTTCTTCGCCATAGATTTGTAAAAATCAATCGCATCCCAGTCGCGGCAAAGACTTTGAGGAAAGCGCCTAATTTCTCATCGGGATTTTGCCGATGAGCGCAGCTCGGCAATCGCACAAGAAATGCGTAATGAACCGGTCTAAGAGGCAATCTTATGACCGCATCGGCGCTGGTCCAGAGATCATCAGCGCAGCGGGCCTGACGCTGATCTCAACCGGGCCACTACTTTTGCGCTTGTCTCTCTTTTTCTGCCAAACTTTGCCATCGAAGTGCATTGATCCAGCGCGCTCGGCAATCTGTAATTCTCGAACCTTGCGTGCAGGGAACGGAAATGGGTGCGCATTTCCCGCGAGTTGTGCGTCGAGGTATTTCTCAAAAAGAGTGCGTTCCTGCTCACGCACCGAAACGAAATCGAGGACCCCATCGTCGCTTGCTGCGCGAGGAGCGAGATTGAGCCCGGGCCCCGCCGCGCGAATGTTCATCGCCTCCCAAAGCAGATAGGAACCGGAAACATCTTCGCCGTCGATGCTGATGTTCCACTGCCGTGGGGGATATTGCGCCGATATTTTTCGCAACGACGATACGTGCTGCCTGATCCTCTGTTTTTTGGGAGCCTCTTCGTCGTCTGTATGCTCCGCGCCTTTTACAAAATCCGCGAGCAGTCCGCCACCGGCGGCTTCGACGAAGAATTTCTTTCCAAACGCGCCTCGCGCGACACCGATATCGAATGGTTGGACTGTTCCCTGACCAAGATGCGCCATTATTTTGTCGGGCGACGCTGTGAAGCCGAGACTGCGCGCCAGATTGTTCGCCGTGCCGAGCGGCAGAATCGCCAGCGGCACGTCCGTGTCCATGAGGCGCCACGCCGTTTTGCGCACGGTGCCGTCTCCTCCTGCTGCAATCACGAGATCGACGGATTTATCAAATGCTTTTTTCCAGCCGCGTTTTTTTGTGGATTGATAGAACGTCTTGTGTCCACGCTCGATCAGTGAGGCGATCAACTGCTTTTTATCATGGTTGCGCTCTCCTGCTTTGGGGTTGTGGATCAACAGGATTCGCATCTTCGCTTCGATACAGCTAGTAATTGTCACAACGTATTCGGCCACAAACACAGCAGCACGCGTTTGTAACTTTGTGAAAATGCGAATCCTCATTTCCAACGATGACGGTGTTTACAGTCCCGGCATTGTGCCGCTTGCCAAAGCGGCAGTCCGTTTCGGTGAGGTGCGCATCGTAGCGCCGGATGTCGAGCAATCCTCAATGAGTCACGCGATCACGGCATCAAGACCGCTGCGCTTCAAACGTATTCATGTCGGCTCCTTTGATGCCTACAGCGTTAATGGCACACCGGCCGATTGTGTCGCGCTGGGCATGCATAAATGGGGGCACGTGGACCTGGTCCTTTCCGGCATCAATTTGGGGCTGAACCTGGGTAACGCAGTCTGGCATTCCGGCACATTAGCGGCGGCGAAACAGGCCGCGCTACTCGGCGCGCGAGGCATCGCCTTTAGCACTAACGTGAGCGACAAACACGAACCGGATTTTTCTGCGCTCGAGCCTTACGTTGCCAAAGTCCTCGACCTGCTAATGCCGAGGAAAACGTTATGTCTGATCAACGTGAATCTGCCGGAGAAGCCGAAAGGAATCCGGTGGACGCGCCAATCTGTGCGCCACTACGATGGGAAGGTGGTTCCTGACAAGGATCCAATGGGGCGTTCGATCTTCTGGTTCACGGTCATCCCGTTGGAAGGCGCGGCCAAGGGGACCGACCGCTGGGCCGTCGAGCACAATTGGGTATCGATCACTCCGTTGCGTCTCGACCTGACCGATGAAGCAGACCTCGCTCGAGCCCTGGCAGTTTCAGAGACGCCAGCGATGAAGGTCGCCCCCAAACGCGGCAGGACCACTCGTTCGGCCAGGAAACGATAATACATATGGCCGAATCCTGGCGCCTGAACGCGGTCTACGTCGTTTTTGTTAAGATTAATCGCGGCGGGAGGGAACCACAAAACAGCCACGTTTCGAATTCGAGGTAATTGCATTTTTCTGTCCATGGGCCAGAACGGATCGAGTATCTCAACGCTTCACGAGCAAGCGGAGCAGTTCCACATTTTGGTGGATAGCGTCGAGGAATACGCCATTTATTTGCTCGATGCCAAGGGGAACGTGATGACGTGGAACACGGGGGCGGAAAAAATCAAAGGCTTCACGGCGGACGAAATCATCGGAAAAAATTTCGCCTGCTTCTACACGGCTGAGGATGTCGCCGCTGACAGGCCACAAAGCAATCTGCGCGAAGCAGCGCGACGAGGGCACGTTCGCGATCAGGGCCTGCGCGTCCGCAAAGATGGCACGACATTTGAGGCGGAAGTGATCCTGACCGCGTTGCGCGAGCAGAACGGAAACATTCGCGGTTACTCCAAAGTCACACGCGACATCACCGACCAAATCCGCAGCCGAGAATATGAAGCTGAGAAAATCGCAGCCCAAAAAGCCAGCAAGGCGAAGGACGACTTTCTCGCGGCGCTGAGTCACGAACTGCGGACGCCGCTTACGCCTGCGCTGGCGGCGGCGACTTACCTGGAAGACAACGCAAAAAAACTTCCGCCTGAGTTCGTCGAGGACGTGGAACTAATCAAACGCAATGTAAAATTGCAGGCGCGTTTAATTGACGACCTGCTCGATCTCACCCGCATCACGCGCGGCAAGGTTCGCCTCGATGTCGAAACTTGCGACGTGCACAGCGTCATTCGTAACGCTGTCGAAATCGCAGGTTCAGCTATCGCAGCGAAAAGTTTAACCCTTTCCGCCAGGCTCAACGCCAAGGAACATTACGTCAAGGCTGATCCTATTCGGCTTCAGCAGGTATTTTGGAATTTGATTAACAACGCGGTGAAGTTCACGCCACACGCGGGGGAAATTGCCATTCGCACTTTCAGCGATGACCGTGACTGTTTCCATTTCGACATTACTGACAATGGGATTGGCATTGAACCCGACCGGCTGAGTTCGCTCTTCAGACCATTCGAGCAGGCCGACGCTTCCGTGACACGCCAGTTCGGCGGGCTCGGTTTGGGTCTAGCGATCTCGAAACACCTCGTCGAGCTGCATCGCGGCACGATCCAGGCGGAGAGCCGTGGCCGCAGCTTTGGGTCAAGTTTCAAAGTAACGCTGGAGACGGTAGCACCACAAACTGCGAACACGGATCTGGCTCCACAAAGTGAGCGAGGTCCGGTCAAGTCCTTGCGCATCCTCATCGTGGAAGACCACAGGGATACGCGACGCACGTTGTCGCGCCTGCTCACTCATTTTGGTCATGAAGTTCTGGCTGCGGACAATGTTCATCGCGCGCTTGAGATCATCGGCTCGGGCGACATTGATGTGCTGTTATGCGACATCGGCCTGCCGGATGGCAGCGGGTATGAAGTGATCGCGCGGGCCAGACAGAAACAACCGATCCAGGCAATCGCCATCACCGGCTTCGGCACTGATGAAGATCTGCGACGTTCGAAAGAAGCAGGATTCGATTTTCACCTCGTCAAGCCAATAGATCTTCACGAGCTGCAAACAGTTCTCGAGCGGGTCCAGGTGTAGCTCGGCACGCGATTTTAGCAAACGGGGCAAAGCACAACCACGCGCTGACTCTCATTCAGGATGCAGCTCTCGAACCACCTGTCGCGGTTCTTTGTCGTCGCGCAGCCCTTCGAATGTTGCATGGCGCAACATTCCGTAGTTCGTCCATTCAGTGAAACTAATCTGCGCCACAAGTTTTTGCCGCAGCCAGCATAGCTGTTTCATTTCGTCGGCGGTGATACCTTCGCCGAAATGATTTCTCCGGCTGCTTGGCAAATTGTGGAACGGACATTTGCCGGTGAGAAACCTCTGCATCGTATTGTAAAGCTTCGCGCGACTGGCAGGGTTGAATCCCTGACGCACTTTGCCGGCAAAAATCAATTTCTTCGCCTCATAGTATCCAACGAGAATCGATTGAAAGCTTCCTGCGTCCGGCTTGTAGCCGCCAATCACGAATTCCTGTGCCTTATTAATCTTAAATTTCAGCCAGGACGTCACGCGTGTACCGGCGCGATAAATGGAATCGCGCTTCTTCGCGATCACGCCTTCCAATCCCGCTGATTGAATTGTTCGGAAAACCGCTTCCGGCGAGCCCGAAAGATTTGCGTTGTATCGGACGTCTGAGCCTTCGAGAACATCGCGCAACTTTTTCTTTCGACTTTCCAATGTCCGTTTGGTCCAGTCTTCGCCTTCCAGATTGAGCAGGTCGAACGCGTAATATACGATCTGCCAATCGCGACCCATCAACGCTCTGTTTTGCAAAGCTTGGAAGGACGGGCAACCCTTGGAATCGACAGCGACAATTTCTCCGTCAATCAACGCGGTGCGTGCGCTGACTGAACCTAAAGCGCCTGCTACAGCCGGGAAATCGCTGGTCAGGTCCTTCTCCTTTAACGAGAGCAGACGCACATCGTCGCCATGCTTGAGTCCGAGCGCGCGGTAACCGTCCCATTTCACTTCGTAAATCCATTCATCTCCTTTGGGCAATTCGGCCACTGCTGTTGCTTTCATCGGAGCTATGAAATGCGGCACGGCAGTTCGCTTTGGTTTTGCGCCTGCTGTTCGCGCTGAAGCGTTTTCCAGGCGAGGCACGCTTTCCGAAGCGCTATCGGCGGCGGCTGGAAAGCCGCCGCTCTTTGTGCCGGCGATTTGTTCCATCGACCGACCGCTCACTGCGGAACATTCCTTTCGCGTGGCGGAAATCGGCTTCGCGTTAGCCGCGGTTTTTCGCAGCGACCACTTTGTTTTTCCGTTCTCGTCGCCAATCCGCTCCAAGCTCCACTGGCCCTTTAATTTTTTTCCGGCGAGGAACACGGAGAGCCGTCCTTTCCAATAGTTGCCGTCGATCACTTCAAACGTACCGAGGTCCCACACCATGATTGTGCCGCCGCCGTATTCGCCTCGTGGGATCACTCCCTCGAACTGCAAATACTCAATGGGATGATCCTCGGTTTGAAACGCTGTATGTGTTTCGTCTTTCCGCAGCGGTATACCTTTCGGCACCGCCCATGATTTCAGAATATCATGTATTTCAAGGCGAAGATCGTAATGCAAATGACTCGCGGCATGTTTCTGCACGACAAACCGGCGGCGGCTTCCCTGAACGCTGCGCCTCGGAATCTGCGGCGACGGTTCAGTCGTTTGTGTGAAGTCTCGTTTTGCATCGTATTCGAGGAGCGATCGCATTCTCCGCGGCTTTTTAGCCGGTTCGGCGGCGGTGAACGCCTTCGGAAGCTTTTGTTTCAAACTTTCCAAAGGCGCAAACAAATCTCCGATCCTTTTCAACCGGTGCAGCGCTTCGTCGGGTGCAAAATCAAGGAGCGCCGCGTTGGATCTCTTGAGCGCCTTGGCAAGTTCCTGCCATTTTACCGGCATGGAGACGTACGGCCGCGCACGTTTGGCACGCAGCGAATAAACTCCGACCGTCGTTTTGAAATCTGCGTTCTGACTCCAGTCGATGAAGATTTTTCCGACGCGAAGGTTTTTCGCCATGTTCGCGACGACTTTGCCGGGATGCATTTTCTCCAAGAGCTCCGCAGTGGCCCGCGCGAAGGACTGTGTGTCGCCGTAGGTGATGGGCGTGTTGAGCGGCACGTGAACCTGAATGCCTTTCGACCCGGAAACCTTTGGAAAAGATTTCAGGCGTAATTTCCTCAGCACATCGCGCAGCAAAAATGAGATTTCAGCGCAGATCAGGATGTTCGTGCCTTCGCCGGGATCCAGATCGAAGACGATCTGGGTTGGCCGATCAATATGCGGCACACAATGCAAGAAAGGATGCAGCTCCAAGGCGGCGATACTCGCCGCCCACGTCAGCGTGCGGCGGTCGTTGATGAGAATGTAATTAATGTCCGGGCCGCCCTCATGGCGCGGCACTGGAAAGGTCTTGACCCATTTTGGAGTGAAACCCGGAGCGTCCTTTTCGTAGAACGCTTCGCCGTAAACACCATCAGGGTACCGCTTCAGCGTTACTGGCCGATTCCGAAAGTGTGGCAGTAGAGACGGCCCAACACGGTTATAATAATCGACAGCGTCTGCTTTCGTGAACTTTCCAGCCGGATAGAGAATTTTCCCGGGATTCGAAATCGTAATGTTCTCGTTCGAAGGCACCGAAAAAGAAAACGATGCCGGCAGTTCGAATGCGTGTTTTGCTCGGCTTACACACGCGGATTATCAGCGCGTCGTGTAGAGATAGGCGGCCATGTCCAACGCGTCTCCATCGGTTACGCCTTGTTCCGGCATCGCCGTGCGCGGATTAACGTGGCGCGGATGCTGGATCCAGCGCCGCAGATTTTCCGGCGTATTCTCCAGCATACCGGCAAGATAACTGCGCTGGGAAATGCCAATGAGCGGTGGCGCAGTGAGTGCATCCAAACCGCGCACGCCCGGGATGGTGTGAGACGCGACGCAGCCATACTTTGCCATTGCGGCCCTGCCGCGTTCGAGATCACCATTCGCGAGGAGCCGGGACGATTTTGCCGAGTGATCACTGCAGGCACTGATCGTGACTAGCGGAACGAGCACGAAGGTCCGGCCTATTGTGTTCAGCCGATGTTTTGCTTTTGCGATTCAGTAGATCAATTGATGTGCGTTGGGCGACGTTCCGACCAACTCCCGCGCATGTGATCGCGCACAACCGCGCCGTCGGAAAGATCAATCCCTGCCGGGCAGGCAGGTGCAAATTATACCGAACCATAGCACCGCAAGCGTGTTGAGGCGCTACAGACCGGCACATGATTCGCGCCGCCTGATCTGATGTTCAGTGCGGCGCGAATATGCGTCAGTGTAGTTAGCTTAGAGTGTCCGCAACGACAAAGCAGCGGAGACGTTCTGATTACCGTCGCGAAGAAGCGCCCGCCATTTCCGGCTCCATGAGCGCTTCCGGATTCACTATGTCTTCGGCCAATTTGTTCAGCAGCTCGTTCGCCTCCGATTCTTCATCGAGAGTTGTTTGCAAAAGTTCCGCCGAGCGGTCCTTGCCAAGTAATTGAGCAAAAGTCCGGACGCTGCCGTAACTGGCGATCTCGTAGTGCTCGACCTTTTGCGCGGCCACGATAATCCCGGCGTCAATGACCGATTCTTCGCCCTCCTCTTTCAGAATTTCGGATCCTTCCTCTATGAGACCTTTCATTGCTTTGCAGGTCTTGCTCTTTGGGGTTTCGTCAACCTCTTCGAAAACTTCTTCGAGTCGTTCGACGTGCGTTCTGGTCTGCTCGAGGTGTTTTTCGAACGCATCCCGTAACTCTTCCGACGTCGCGCCCTTTGCCATTTTCGGCAGTGCCTTCAGCAATTGATTCTCTGCGTTGTACAAGTCACGCAGCTCATTCACGTAAAGTGTCTTTAATGTATCCAGCTTCATTCCCTTCCCTCCTATTGTTGTTGAATTTGGCCGTGAACTTTGCTGAACCAGTGCGGCCAAAAAACACCGGCTCTAGGAAAAATAACGCGGCCAAACGTGAAACTGCGCGTCTCCAAGTGAATTTTTTTGGAATATTATGAAGTTGCCAGTTCGGCGTATTCGCGATCGCTGCGCTGCGCCATCTGCTCGAATAACTTCAGGTAATCATCCGCCATGCGGCTCGCGGTGAAGCGCGTTTCGAAAACGCTTCGGCAGACTCGCCGGTCGAGGTCGGGTACGCGGCGAACTGCCTCCGCGGCGCTGTCCAAATCGTTGGCAATGAACCCAGTCTTACCTTCATCTATCACTTCAGACACAGATCCACGCGGGTATGCGATCACAGGTGTTCCGCACGCCATGGCTTCAATCATGACCAGCCCGAAAGGCTCCGGCCAGTCGATCGGAAACAGCAATGCGTAAGCATTACCAAGGAATTCGTTCTTCTGTTTGTCGGTGATCTCGCCAACCCATTCCACGTGCGGATCATTCAGCAGTGGTTCGACTACTTGTTTAAAATACTTTCGATCCGCGCGGTCCACCTTGGCGGCCATCTTTAAAGGCATGTCCACACGCTTCGCGATTTCGATGGCCCGGTCCGGTCCTTTTTCTGGCGAGATCCTTCCCAAAAAAGCGAGATAATCGCCGCGGTCAGGATAAAACCGGAAGAGGTTCGCAGGCAGTCCATGATAAATGGTTGCCTCCCAATTGGCCCCATTTATTGGCGCACGTTGCGAATCCGAAATTGAGATGAACGATAAATCTCGAAAGCGCTCGTATACAGCGACCAGGTCGTGAGTATCCAGTCGCCCATGCAACGTCGTGACGTAAGGAACAGAAAGATAGCGACAGACAGGAAAGTGGACGTAGCCGGTGTGGAAATGAATAACATCAAATTGCGCCGCTCGCTCGATGACGTGATCGATGAGCACGAGCTCACGCGCCATGGGATCCTTGCAGCGTTCATTCTTGCGCAATGAACGGCGGACTGGAGCAATGAGTTTGGCGGCTGTAACCGAGTCACCGCTCGCAAACAAAGTCACCTCGTGCCCAGCGCGAACGAATTCTTCGGTAAGGTAGGAGACGATCCGTTCAGTGCCCCCGTAATGTTTCGGAGGCACACTTTCGATTAGCGGTGCAACTTCGGCGATTCGCATACTCCCTCTTTCCCTCGCGAGGCCCACCAATCGAACGACATCTGCTCACAGCAACACGCGCTCTCAGTTCCCAGAGCTCTAATCCCCATCGCGGTCCCCATCGAATATCAATATTGTCGCTTATCCTTCGAACGCGACCACCGCTTTGGTTCTGCGGGGCGAATGAAAATTCGCAATTCGTACGCGACAGCTGATATAGGCAAAATCCGTTACTGTTTTACAGGTGCCCCGTTAAAGCGAGGATGATTAGAATTAAGACAATGAGTCCGAGTCCTCCGCTGGGCCAATATCCCCACCCAGAGCTATAAGGCCACGCTGGCAAAGCACCGACCAGCAGCAGGATTAGTATGATTAGTAAAATTGTGCCCATGGCTTTTCCTTTCTGAAGTATGTTCGTCGCAGCGAGGCACTTTGGACGTTGTCATATCCATGACTGCATTGCGCAGATAGGCAGGAAACGTGGCGACGCTCCTTTAGGTGATCCATAATAGTGTGGGTGTCCCTTGATCTGCCCAGATGTACGCACAACGCGCCCTTCCTTGTTCGCTGTTGGCGAACAGGAAAGGCGCGCTGATACACAGTCAGGGATGTGTTTTATCAATCTTCGTCGAGAATCACTCGATCAACCATCACGTTGTCTCCCGTCCCAACGTAATGGACACGAACTGGAGCGCCGACCTTCACTCGCGTCCGTACGACATCTTCGTCCAGCACCTTACCGCTTCGCGTTACGTAACTGACGGTCTTACCAAAATGGTATGTCCGCGGTCCGCTGGTTTCCTTAAGCACGATTACGTTCCCGGGAGTGTACTCCGTGATCGTTCCGCTGCCCTCGGTAGTAGTCGTTGTTGTCGTCGTTTCTGAGACCTGCGCCCATGCGAACGGAGCTGCGATTGCGAGGGCGATACTTAGTAACATTTTTTTCATTTGTTTTTCTCTTTCTGTTGCGCGGCCGGTAAACACTTCCGCGAACGAGCTTTTCTCGTCCATAACAGAAGGGCATGCCGCCGTTCATGCAGTAATCGGAGATCGCCCTAAGTTCGGTTGCCCACGCACAGCGGGGGCGGACCCATCGAACAGGAAGATTAGACGCAGTCAGACGCTAACAAGTGGGCCGTTAGTAAGGACAAATAAAGCTCGTGACGTGCTGTAGCGTGCGCTGTCTCAGCGCGTCACTACAGCGCAACCGCGAATCTGCTGAGGATAGCCGATGCTACACGGCATGCGACGACGCATGGCTGCGTGCTGCTAGCTGTGTTCCACTTCTTTTGTTTCCACACGGACGGCGTATTCGCTCGGCTCGAGGTCACGACCTGCTCGTTGCGCGTACACCTGCGTGAATTCTGCGCCGAACAATAGGATTTGCGATGAGTAATAAACCCAGAGCAGCAACGTGATGAGCGAGCTGGCTGCTCCATAGGCAGAGCCGGCGGCGCCGCTGCCAAGGTAGAAGCCCAGCAGCCATTTTCCGATGCCAAATAGTATGGCAGTGATCACCGCGCCGATCCAAACGTCGCGCCACTGAATCTTCACATCCGGAAGGAATTTAAAGATCATCGCAAAGAGCAGAACGACGACGACGAAATCGAACACGAGATAAACCGCAAGGGCGATCCCCATGCCACCCGGCAAAACGGATTGAACGTAATGGCTGAAACCCTTGAGCAGCGCTTCGATTGTGAGTGAGACCAGCAGCAGAAAACAGATGCCCGCGACCATTGCAAATGAGAGAAACCTGCTCCGCAAAAATCCCGAAATACCCTGCGAAGGTTTTGCTTTCACACCCCAAATGGTGTTCAAGGCGTCCTGTAGCTGGCCGAACACGCCGCTGGCGCCGAAAATCGCGAGCGCAATGCCAATGATTGTTGCCATTGTGCTTTTGCCGGGTTGCGAGGCTTTTTCGGCAATGTCTTGAACGACCTGCACAGCGCTTGGATCGAGAAAGTAACTCATCTGTTGCGTGATTTTGTTCCATGCACCCGCAGGGTCATGACGGAAAATGACTCCGACGATCGCAAGCAGCACGAGAATCAACGGCGCCAGCGAAAACACTGTGTAATATGCAAGCGCGGCGCCTAGCTGTGGCGCTTTGTCCTGCAGCCACTCCTGAAACGTTTGTTTCAGCAGGCTGAAAACTTTTCCAGGGATTGATTTCGGCACTTCCGAATTACGCTGCTCCGCCACAATGAAACGACCTTTCGATTAAGAGTTCGCTAGCGGTAGCACCGATGGTTGTCGCTAAACAGGGCAAAGCTGAGCGTCGACGTGCACTCAGGAACGCTGACGCCGACTGCTGTGTGGCAAGGCAATTGCCCGCTCACTCCGTTCGTTGCGTGAGCCGGCTATGTAACGGACGCTGAGGCCTAACCGGGCGCAGCTACAAGCTGCGGAGGCCCACATCTGGCACCTGGTTTAACAAGGCCTCTAACGGCGGTAAATCAGACCGAGCACAAAGCCAATTCCGAGCGCGATGCAGACCGCCTTTGTCGGGTTCTCGCGGACGTACTGTTTGCTGTCATCCTGAAGACTGCGGATGCGATCAAGCGCATCGTCCCGTATCTCTTCCACCCGGCCCCGGTATTCATCGGCCATTGCACGTGCGGACGAGCGGACATCTTCCGCCGCTTTGCGGGCTTGCTTCACACCCTGCTCCGCTTTTGCTTTCGCCTCAGGCGCAACCAGAGGTCCTTGATCCATTGGATTCTCGCTAGCCATAGATTCCCCCTTCTGCATCACGGTTTAGCGTTTCGGTGCCGAGGCTTCACTAACGGTGCTGATGTCTTCAGCGCCGGCAGCTTTAAAAATATCCTTGGCCCGATCAACGTCTTCACTTTCATCCGCGTGAACCGCGACCAGGTAATTTCCCTTTTTCAATTTTTCCTCGTAACGCTTTGCTTCGATTTCGGGAATGCCGAGGCCGATTAGACCACCGACGACGCCGCCCGTGGTGGCTCCGACCGCTGCGCCACTAAGAGCCGCCATAATAGGACCAGCGGCGATAAATGGGCCGAGACCGGGAATTGCCAACGCGCCTATCCCTGCCAGAAGTCCGAGCACGCCACCAGTAACGCCACCGGTAGCTGCGCCGGTGGTTGCGCCCTCCGGCGCCTTTGTAGCTTTAACATGACCAATGTCTCGGGTGCCGCCTGTGTCAGGCATGAGCACTGAGATTTCCGAGGTTGCGAAGCCTTGAGCTTGGAGTTGCTGAACGATTCGTTCAGCCTGGCCTTGTGTGGTTGCAATACCGAATACTGATTTGGGCATAGTAGGATTTTCTTTCGTTTGTGTTTGAGGTTATTTGTTATTTCGCGTCTTCAACGTCGACTTGATTGTCGATCCGGGCGCCGCCAGCGGCTGAGCTCGCAAGCTGAGCGACCTTTGCCTTCTCCTGGGCGTTCTTAACAGGTCCGCGGAGTGTGACCTGGCCGTTGGCAGTAACGACTTTGATGTTTTTGGCAGTCGTTGAAAGCTCGGAGTCTTTCATTAGTGCCTGCCGGACGGCCTGAGTGATCTTCAGGTCGTCAGAACTGTTTGACTGGTCGCCGGACGTCTGTGTGTCGCCGGAGCGATCCCGTTGGTTTGTTGCCGTGTTATCGGGCGCCTTCTTATCGTCGGCAGCCAATGTCGCAAGGCTAAGCGCGCTTAGATAAGCTACTGTTAGTAAAATTCGTTTCATGACTTCTTTTAGTTTAATGTTGTAGAATGTTGGTATCAGTTCGAAACCGTTATTCTAACCGGTTGTATTAATTCTGTTTGCTCCAGGATCCATTTTGTTTGTCTTCGCTCGCACGTAGGTCCGTAGAAGTTCACATACAAATTATGTGCAGCCTCGGAGCAGAAAAATGAGGAGCAAAATTGGAATGGGAATTCCCAAGAGCCAAAGTAAAATGTATCCAGTTGCTCCCGCTTGTTTGATTCGATTCGTTAGACGCATCTGAGTATCCTTTCTTAATGTTACCGGTTTAAACGTGTGTGTACGCACGAATGGTTCTGTAATTGGTAAAATCGACAATCGGAGTGACGGATGATTGTCTTATGAGACAAAAACTTAGAGTAACACAGACCCAGCGCCTCACCAATCGTTACCGTAAGAGCCCGGGCAACCGTTTTGCGAGGATCTACGATCTACATCCGGCAACAATTTTTCCGTGAAGATGCAAATGCCATTAAAGCCACCGTTGCCGCCGATGGAAGCGCGCTCAGTGGAAGAGATTCCGGCTGGAGGCGGCTGGCAGTATGAACCTAAGTGGGATGGCTTTCGCTGCGTCGCATTTCGTGGCGGCGAGCAGATTTACTTGCAGTCCAAGAACGGTCAGCCGCTGGCGCGGTATTTTCCCGACGTCGCGGAGGCTGTCGCTGTCTTGCCTCCAAAACGATTTGTTCTCGACGGCGAGCTTGTTGTTCCTGTCAGCGCCGCTCTTTCGTTCGATGAACTGCAACTGCGACTGCACCCCGCTGCTAGTCGCGTTAAGAAGCTCGCCGAAGCTCATCCCGCGACCT
Source organism: Candidatus Udaeobacter sp. (assembly GCA_036269995.1). GTDB lineage: Bacteria > Verrucomicrobiota > Verrucomicrobiia > Chthoniobacterales > UBA10450 > Udaeobacter. The sequence continues at coordinate 2,527 of DATBDJ010000013.1, read as the reverse complement.
ACATCGTTTTCGATATGCTCGCAGAACAAGACCAATCGTATTTGAAATCGCCGCTGCACGAACGCCGGCAACTTCTCGAAGACTTCGCGAGTTCCAATTTCAGCTCGGCCAAAAACGTTCGGCTTTCTCCAGCGACGACTGACCTTCGGACCGCGACCCAATGGTTCAAAAAAACTGGCGGCGATCTCGACGGCATAATCGCGAAGCGTCTCGATGCCGCCTACGCTTCGGGCGAGCGCACTGCAGCGGTGAAGGTCAAGCAGATCCGCTCGGCGGATTGCGTGATCGGCGGCTTTCGTTACGCGACTGGAGCACGCGTCATTGGATCACTATTGCTCGGGCTTTATGGAAACGACGGGTTACTGCATCACGTCGGGTTCACGTCCGCTTTCACCAAAGAACAACGCCGCGAGCTGACGAAAAAATTTGAAGCGTTAAGAAAACCACCAGGATTCAGTGGCAACGCGCCCGGCGGCCCGAGCCGTTGGAGCACCGAACGCACTGGCGAATGGGAACCAGTGGCTCCGAAGATTGTCGTAGAAGTTGCCTACGATCATTTTACCGGCGGCCGCTTTCGCCATGGCACAAAAATTGTGCGCTGGCGTTCGGACAAAGACCCGCGGCAGTGCACGATGGATCAAGTCGAGCATCGCGAAGGCAAATTGCTCACGCTCTTGCAGCGCTAATGTTGTGACGAACAATATTGCGGCTATGGCGCGCCGCAGCGGCGAATAGTAACAGCGAACATGAAAGCTGTTGTGTTTCATCGGCCCGGCCACGTTGAAGTGAACGATGTGGCAGATCCAAAAATCGAGCACCCACGTGACGCGATTCTGCGTGTGACTTCCACCGCAATTTGTGGGTCGGACTTGCACATCTACAACGGTTTCTTTCCGCAACTCAAAGACATGATCATCGGTCACGAGTTCATGGGCGTTGTCGAAGAGACCGGGCCCGAAGTGACAAACATCCGCAAAGGCGATCGCGTCGTAGTCCCTTTTCCCATCGCATGCGGCAGCTGCTTTTTTTGCAAGGACGGCTTGCCAGGGCATTGCGAGAAATCAAATCCCAAACATTACGGACCGGAAGGCGCTCTGCTCAGCCAAAAAGGAGGAGGACTTTTTGGTTATACCGATTTGTACGGCGGCTATGCTGGCGGTCAGGCGGAATATGTGCGCGTGCCTTATGCAGATTTCGGGCCGCGAAAAATCTCCGACGCGTATCGGGACGAAGAGGTGCTGTTTCTCACCGACATTTTCCCGACCGGCTACACAGCGATCGATTGGGCCGGAGTGAAGGGCGGCGAGATAGTGGCGGTATTTGGTTGCGGACCGGTAGGACTGATGGCGCAGAAAGTCGCATGGCTGCGCGGCGCAAATCGCGTCATTGGCATCGATATTCAGGAGTATCGCCTTGCGGCGGCGCGTAAAACTGCCAACTCGGAGACGATTAATGCGCAGGAGGTCGATCCCATCGAAGCGGTCCGCGAGCTCACCGATGGACGCGGCGCTGATGTTTGCGTTGACGCGGTGGGAATGGAAGCGGACCGCAACATCGCGGACAAACTCGGCAATATCTGGCGCGCTGAAATCGGAAGCACCAAAGCGCTCGCGAACTGCATCAGCGCAGTGCGCCGGGGCGGCTTTGTTAGCGTTGTTGGCGTTTACGGCATTCCGTACAAATTCCCGCTCGGCCAGGTGTTCGATAAAGGCATCAAGCTCGCGTTGGGTCAGGCGCCGGTGCAGAGGTACATCGATGAACTAATGGCCCTGATCGACCAGCGCAAAGTCAAGCTGAACGACATCATCACGCATCGCCTGCCGCTCGATAAGGCGCCGGACGCGTATGAGATGTTTTCAGAGAAGAAAGACGGATGCGTTAAAGTTGTCTTGCACCCGTAGCGCATTAGCCTTGCCTTGAGGGCTCAGCATCAAAGATCGCGCAAAAACCATCCCGGTAGTAGCGCAGTCGCAAGCCGTTATTGGAAGCAAATCGCGCGACCTCTGCTTCGCGCGGTTTGCCCTTCTGCGGCCACACACGAAGCAGTTCCTCCTTGTAAACGGCGCAATGTTTGGCCGTTCGTAACTCCTGCTGGATGTAAGTGATAAGTCTCTCCATTACTCTCAGTGACTGGTTCGTTACATTCACTTTTTTTTCGATCGGCAGCGACCAAATGGCCGTATGGGCGGACGCGCTGAGAATCGATCAGATCGCCACTTCTCTAGTCGTTTCGCTGTTGCAAAGCGCGCGCGCTGCTCAACCGGCAACCGGGCTACAGCAAACGCAGCCTTGAGAAATTTTACAGTCGAACTGGTTAGCTCCCACAGAGCGAATTCAGATATATGGAAGCGCTGTTAGCGGGGGCCGAGTTGCCGTCGGGCATTTCGCTGGCATTGAAACTGTTCTTCTCGGTTCTCGAACTGCTTATCATTGGTGCTGGGATTTACGTCTTGCGCAAACGCGACAAGCTGTTCGCGTACAAAGGCAGGGAAGGCGACACCTACGCATCGGCAAATCTTCGGCTGGC
>DATBDJ010000012.1:0-8962 GCA_036269995.1 Candidatus Udaeobacter sp. | reverse complement strand
ACACGTTGCGGCGTTCATCGGCACTGCGCGCGCTCTCGGAAAATTAAAAGAGCAATGGCACGGCACGATCGTGTTTGTCGCACAACCAGCAGAGGAGATTGGTAGTGGCGCACGCGCGTTACTCAAGGACGGACTCTATGATCGATTCGGAAAACCGAATTTTGCCCTTGGTTTTCATGACAAAGCCGATATTCAAGCCGGCCATATTGGCGTAACTGAAGGCTACACCTCCGCAAATGTGGATTCAGTTGATGTCACTGTCAGAGGTGTGGGCGGACATGGCGCGTATCCGCATAAAACGAAAGATCCCATCGTCCTAGCAGCTGAAATAATCAACGCCTGGCAAACGATTGTAAGCCGTGAAAATAATCCGCTCGATCCAATCGTTATCACGGTGGGATCAATCCACGGCGGAACCAAACACAACATTATTCCGGATGAAGTGAAGATGCAGATCACGGTGCGCACATATAAATCTCAGGTGCGCGAGCGCGTGCTCGCAGATATCGATCGAATTGCCAAAGGCTGCGCGGCAGCCGCTGGAATACCGCCCGACCTGGCGCCGATTGTAAGCGTGTCCAAGGATTTCGTTACACCTGCCACTTACAACAATCCCGAACTCACGAAGCGGCTTGTCGCTGTTTGGAAAAAGTCGTTAGGCGACGAAAACGTCGAGATCGTCGATGCCGTGATGGGTGGTGAAGATTTTTCCGAATACAGCCTGCCGGATCACTCCATTCCGGCGGTCAATTTTCACTTTGGAGCAGTCGACCCGGCGAAGATCGCGGAGTTCAAAGAGGGGGGGAAGGAATTGCCGACTCTGCATTCGAGTAAATTCGCACCCGTCCCTGAGCCGACGATTCGAACAGGCATTATCGGAATGATAACTGCCGTGCTCGAGCTGATGAAAAAGTAGGCCAAGCCTGCTTGATTCGTTAAACCGTTGAATCGTTAAAGCGCGGATCCGATGTAATGGTGTAACGGTTTACCGTTTCAACGGCTGCGAAGCATCACTTCACCTTGATGTTCTTGCGCATGAAGGTAGGCACGTCGAGATCTTCGCCTTCAACGATTGTCGGTTCGCTTTTCTCAAAGCGACCGCGTGTGACGGGTTCGAATTGCAAAATTTCCTGTTTCGCCTGCCCGGCTTTTTCGGCCGCGGACTTTTCTTCCTTGTGGGCCGCCATTTTCTTCGGCGGCGTGGCTATGATCGGCTCGGGTTCAATGGGCACAAACACGTCAGGCGGCATCGCTTGCGACATCACCGGTTGTTCGACCGGAATAGTTTCCCCGGACGACGTGGCTTCGATCGCCACCGGCTCCGGTTCCACATTTACCTGCGGCGGTGTCTCCTCGCGATGGTTATGCATGGGCTCAGCCGCGGGGTCGGCAGTAGCTGCGGGAGCAGTTTGCGGTGAGAAAACTTCGTCCTCGGCCGAAAGCGAGCTGATGATGGTAATACTCAACCGATCTCCGAGCCGGTTATCGACGGCCGCTCCGAACAGAATGTGCGTTTGCTCGTCAACATGGCGTCCGAATTCCTGCATCAGGATTTCGACCTCCGACAGCGTTAGGCCGGCTCCGCCGGCCACCTGCACTAGCACGTGTGTCGCGTCCGCGAGCATTCGCCCACGATCCATTAACGGATTTTTCAACGCCTGATTCAGCGCGTCATGCGCGCGATTGTCCGAATCGGATTCGCCGTAACCAAACAAGCAGCGACCATTGCGAGTGCTTAACGCCGCGCGCAAATCATCGAAGCCGATGCGAATCAGCCCGGGTCGCTGGATTAAATTTACAACCGAGCGAACGCTTTGGCTGATGGTCATGTCTGCCATCGCGAATGCCTGATGAATTCCGGAATGCGGCGCCGCCAGATCGCCCATTCGATCGTTTTCAAAACAAATCGCCGAGTGAGCGATCTCGTTCAGCCGCGCCAGCGCCTCCAGGGCCTGTTTCTTGCGCCGCTTGCCTTCGAACGTGAACGGAAGAGTGACAAACGCTATTACGAGGGCGCCAGTTTCACGCGCGATATGCGCCACGTACGGCGCCGCGCCCGACCCGGTGCCGCCGCCCAGTCCGGAGCAAATGAAAATCACGTTCGCGTCGGTTAATGCTTCACGAATTTCATCAGTCGATTCAACCGCTGCCTCATAACCGAGTTCAGGATCGCCGCCCGCGCCCAATCCGCGCGTCACAGTTCGGCCAAGCTGTACTTTATGCGGCGCCACCGAACTCGTCAGCGATTGAACGTCGGTGTTCACCGCGACGACACCGGCTTTCTCCAGCCCGTCGAGCACGATTCGGTCGAGCGCGTTTAAGCCCGCGCCGCCAACGCTCACCACTTTGATTGGAATAGATTCCACCAACCGCTCCGGAAGACCGTAATTTTTGCTAAGCTGAATCATATGGCAGAGAACGGACCGCCGGCCCGTCTTGGATCAACCGTTTGCCGCGCGCCCGGCGGTCGCGCTCTCACTGCGTCTGGATTCGTTGTCATCGCATTCCGCTGAAAAAACCTCGAAAGATTCGACCAATGCCGCGCGACGGCCGCTCGGTATGCATGACTTGTGCGAACTTCACAAGGCCGATCGCCGTCGAGAACTGCGGATCTTCTACCGCCGATGTTACGCCCCACGCAGTCTGGGCGTGAGCTACGTGCGCAGGAATTTCGAAAATTTCCTCTGCGAGATTGTCAATGCCGTTGAGCAGGCTGCAACCACCGGTTATGAAAATGCCGGCGCCGAGGTAATTGAGATACGGTTCCTCCTCGAGCCTGCGTTTAAGCAGTTCCAGCCCTTCACGGACGCGCAGGTGAACGATGGTATTCAGCGTTTCCCGCTCAATCTCCTTCCCAGCGAATCCAGAATCATCCTTTAGTGAGATCATTTCGCCCGGCAAACAATTGCCGAGAGTGCAGCTACCCTCTTCCGTTTTCAATTTCTCCGCGCGCGCCATGGGGATTCGCAGCCCCATTGAAATATCGTTGGTGATGTGATCGCCCCCTACGGCAAGGCAACCGCTTTGTTTTACTGCGCCGTCAGCGTATACGACGTAGTCCGTCGTCCCACCTCCAATATCGATCACGAGAGCACCGAGATCTTTTTGATGCTGCGTGAGCACGACCTGCGCCGAAGCCAACCCTCCAAAAACAACGTCCTCCACATCGAGCGGCAGCTCCTTCACGCAACGAATGGTGTTTTGAATGCGGGTGCGGACGCCGTGGATGATATGATAATCGGCTTCCAGTTTTTGCCCTAGCATTCCGACCGGGTTCACCACTCCGTCCTTTCCGTCGACGTGATAATGTTGAATGAGCGAATGGAGAAACGCGTTTTGAGCTGGAATGCTTACCTCGCGCGCGCTGATTTTCGCGTCCTCGACATCCTGCTCATCAATTTCATCGCGATCTTCAGGAAGCGTGACGCAGCCGCGGTTGTTGAAACTTTGGAGGTGTGACCCGGCGACAGCGACGTACACGCTGCGGATCATAACGTCGCTTTTCTGTTCGGCATCGACCACTGCTTCGTGCACGCATTTCATTGCCGTCTCAAAATCGACGATTTCTCCCTTGCGGACGCCGCGCGACGGCGCCTGGCCTACGCCGAAAATTTTGAGCGTCCCATCGGGTCGGCTCTCACCCACAACGACACAGATCTTGGATGTGCCAATCTCGAGACCGATCATCAAGTTGTTGCTTGCCATGCTTGTTAACCTGTTCTTTTTCGTTGGCTGCTCAGTACTTTTGGGATCGGTGTCGAAGCGGCCCGTGCCTTCGCTGCGGGCGCGGCAGTCTTTTCGGGCGCGTGTACCGGGATCGCTTTCATGATCCGCGGCTCAACAGCGGGCTCGACTGTATCATTGATGACCGCCGCCGGGCTCTCGGCGAAGGTCACCGGAATGTTCCGTTGCACAAGCAGGTTGACCGTCGCGAGCTCCTGTTTGGAGTCATCGCAATACGTAAGAAATTTCTCGAGGCGTCGTAGTTGCGTCTCCAGATCGCTAAAGCCGAACGTCACGCGCGCGCGATTTTTGTCGGTCACGAGCAGGTAATACCCCTTAGAAACGTCAATCTCGCGAATCTGAAACCGCATTTGCATGAAACTGCGCGAACTGAGACGCAGCAACTCCAGCGCTGTTTTCGCTTCGACCGACTCGACAACTTTTCCCGCTTCGAGCACTTCGCTCGAGCATCCCACGATGAGCGGTAATCCCAGATATTCCGGCAACAACTTCTTTTGTTTCATCAAAACACCGCGCGCGTCTACCAAAAAAGCGGCATCCGACGTAAATGGATCGGAAATTTCCTTTTCAGTCGTAATCCATGCGACTGGTTTTCGCTCGATGATGCGAATGTCGATTTCGCCCGGCAGTTTTCGCTCGATCTGCACCTCATCGGTCTGAGGCAGCTGCTGAAGGCAATCGTGAACTTGTGCGAGGTTCACCTTGAAAATGTTTTCGCCCTCGCGCAGATCCGCTGCCTTTACAACCTGCTCACGCTGTAAGCTGCCGTCGGTCTGCAATTCGATCGTTTTGAGTGTGTAATCTGCATTCTCGAAAAATAAACGTCGTAGCGTTTCGCGCGCGCCTACGTAAAGGGCAGCAACCAGAACGGCCAGCAAAATCACTTTGGAAAGAACTCCGAGAACACTGCGAACCCGATGCTGGGTGGCTTTGCGGGAACGCACCTTCACATCGAGCAGATGCTGCTCGCGTCGCTGTCGCCCGTTAGACAGCCGCCGGTTGCGTGAGTGGGAATTTCTCGGGCGAGAACTCACCTGCGGCTCCCTTCTGTTCTGGCGCGAGAGAGTGCCAATATACGGGCACAAAGATCAACATAGCTGATGCCCGCAGCCGCCGCCGCTTCCGGCAGGAGACTAGCCTCGGTCATTCCAGGAATCGTATTAACCTCCAGCACAAACGGGTCGCCGTTGTCGGATAAGATTACGTCGACGCGGCCGTAGACTTGCAACCCGAGCGTGCGAAACGCTCGCAACGCTAGTCGCTGGATCTCGGCGGTTTTCTCTCGATCGATTCGGGCCGGGCAAACATGTTCCGCGCCACCGCCTGCCTGCGGATTAAGAAAAGGATACTTGTTGGTGAAATCGTAAACCCCACCCTTCGGGATTATCTCGAGAATAGGCAAAGCTTGGTCACCGAGGATGCCTATCGTTAATTCCCGGCCAGTTACAAACTTTTCGATCAACAGTTCACGATCGTACTTCGCGGAAGCGGCAATCGCCGGCGCCAGTTCCTCGATCGTCTTTACAATGTGAACGCCGACGGTTGAGCCTTGTCGCGGTGCTTTCACAACAATTGGCGGCTGCATGCGTGGGTGCTGATCCGCTTCAATCGTTTCCCATTCCGGCGTTTGGACGCGGTGCTCCTCAAATTTTTCCTTCGACCGGATCTTGTCGAAAGCCAGCCGACTCCCCTCTACTCCTTCGCCGGTGTAAGCGACACCGCGTTGTCCCAAAATTTCCTGTAGCTGGCCGTCCTCGCCAAAAGTTCCGTGCAAGGTAATGAATGCAAAATCGACATCGTCGGGGAGCTGAAAATTTTCATCTCTCACATCCACTTCGACCACTTCGACACCCAACGACCGCAGCGCCTTTGAAACGCCGCGGCCGGTTGCAAGTGAAACGTCGCGCTCGCTGCTCGGCCCACCCATCAACACTGCGATTGTTTTTGGCAATGCGTCTCTCGAATTCACTATGGTTCTCCTATGATTTGCACTTCAGTTTCCAATTCGATTCCGCGTTTGGCACGTGCCCTGTCCTTAATGACGTCGATTAGTGCAAGCATGTCCGTTGCTGTCGCCCCGCCATCGTTCACGATAAAATTGCCGTGCACCTCCGAGACGCGTGCTTTGCCGACGGACGTATTCTTCAGACCCAGTTCCTCAACCAGTTTTCCCGCCGGACATGAGTCTGGATTCTTGAAAATGCATCCTGCGCTCTTTGCTGCCGGCTGCGACGTCCGGCGTTTCTCCTGAGACGCGTTCAATTTGTGCACGATCTCTTCCACGGGCGCACGTCGACCGCGAAACACAGCAGAAACTGCGAAATTTTTCTCAAGCAAGGGGCAATTGCGATAATGCACTTCCAGCTCATCGCGCGTTTTCGTGTGTGCGTTGCCGTTTGCATCGAGATAACGAATCCGCACAACGTTCTCAAAAGTCTGGGCGCCCATTGCCCCCGCGTTCATGCGCAGTCCGCCTCCGACCGCTCCCGGAATTCCCTCCATCCACTCGAGGCCGCCGACGCTGGCCGTCTTTGCTGCGTAGGCGACTTCCCTAAACTTCGCGCCGACACCTGCGGTAATGTCGCAGCCGTTCACTTCAATTTTGTCAAAATCGCCGCCAAACGGATGAATGACTACTCCGCGGATTCCACCATCGCGGACCAGAAGATTCGATCCTCGACCCATCACAAACAGCGGGAGGTTTTCGTCGCGGCAAAACCGGATCAATTCTGCGAATATTATTTCACTTCGAGGCTCGACCCAAAACTGTGCCGGGCCGCCCACGCGCAGCGTCGTGTGCTTTGAGAGTGGCTCGTAAAGCCGGACGTCGCCCTCTTCGCCTACGATACCTTGCAGCCGTTCCGCGACGACGAGGTCAGCCGCGAGGATCGACAATTCTTCATGAATGTTCCCGGCGCCGAGGCTCAGGACAACATCGCCTGCATCGACGACATTGCCGATATCGTAATGGACGCGCTCGAAGTTCGGCTGATAGGTCGCGGCGCAGTGTCCGTGTCTGATGATTTCGTCGACAATCGTCTGGCCGCTGATGCCCGGCATTGGCGGTTCGCTCGCGGGATAAACGTCGGTGACCACTACGCGATCGGCGTGCTCGAAGGCGAGGCCAAACTGGCTACACAGCGCTTTCGTGCGCGAGTAGCGATGGGGTTGAAACATCGCTAGGACTCTTTTGCGACCGGTCGCTCGCGCAGTTTTCAACGTCGCGCAAATCTCCGTTGGATGATGCGCGTAATCATCAACCAGCAGAAAGCGCTCACTTTCATATTTGATCTCAAACCGGCGCCGCGCGTGCTCAAATTTCCGAAGAGACGCCGCGATTTTCTCAAACGGAATCCCCAGTTCCAGAGCGAGCGCAATTACCCCGAGCGCGTTGTGAACGTTGTGCGGCCCCGGGACGTTCAGCACGGCGTCGCCGACTTTATCTCCGCGAGAATAGACGTCGAAAGCCGAATTAAACGCGTGCGATTGCACGTTCGCGCCACGGTAATCGGCTGTGCCCGCGAAACCGAATGAGACGGTGTGTCTGCCGTTCTCGCACAGCCGCGCTGTGTTCGGGTCGTCGATGTTAAAAAAAACTTTACCGCTCGTTTGGTCTACAAGGTGAGCAAAGACTTTTTCGATCGCAGCAAGATCAGAATAGAAATCGAGGTGCTCTTCTTCGATGTTCAAAATCAGGGAGTAATCGGGATGGAAGCAGCGCAGCGTGCCGTCGCTTTCGTCACCTTCAGCAACAAAGTATTCGCCACGAGTGTCCCAGTGCGCGTTGGTTCCCAGAATCGGAATTTCCGCGCCGACATAATGGGATGGATGCAGGCCGCCTTCGCGCAACACGTGCGCGGCCATTGCTGAGGTCGTCGTCTTGCCGTGCATGCCGGCAACGACGATGCCGCGTTTCGCACGCATGACGGCAGCAAGCGCCTCGGCGCGACGAACGATTGGTTTTCCCAAATCGCGCCCTTTTAGCAGAATCGGATTGTCGGTTTTGATTGCGGAGGAAAAAACAAGAAGTTCGGCTGCGTCGGCATGTTCCGGCCGGTGCTGTTCGTGAAAGCGTAGTCCCATTCGCTGCAGTCGATCTGTTTCCATTGTTGAAACTTTGTCCGAGCCGCTGACTGCGTGGCCGAGCTCAATCAAAAGCGCGGCCAGACCGCTCATGCCACTGCCCGCTACGCCAACGAGGTGAATGCGGTGATGTTCCTGTGTCAGGAATGGCTGCAAGTCGAGCACTTCCGCGCGATCGGCTGGCGCGTCGCATTGTTCAGAGGCCAGCTTCATGAGTGGTGTATTTCTCCATCGTGTTCGCCACGCGGCCAGCGGCATCCTGTGGCGCCAGACGGGAACAATTCGCAGCCATTTGCTGCATCCGCTCCGGGTCACGCATCAACTCACTTATTTTGCGCGCAAGCAATTCACCGGAGACCTCCGATTCCTTCAGAAGAACTGCGGCGTCGGCGTGGGCGTAAATCTCGGCGTTGCGTGTCTGATGATCGTGCGTCGCATAAGGAAACGGGATCAGGATGCCCGGCAGGGAAAACGCCGCGAACTCCGCAAGGCTGGCCGCGCCGGCTCGCGCTACAACAACATCGGCGGCGCTGTAGGGTTCTTCCATGCGATGATAAAAAGCGGCGATGTACGCAGAGATATTTTCGCGGCGATAATTATCCGAGACTAATCGTTCATCGCGCGAGCCCGAAAGGTGAATCACTTGCAGCTTCAAACCTTGCAGAAACGGCAGCGATTTGATCAGCGCCTGATTTATGCCGCTGGCGCCCTGGCTGCCTCCCATGACAAGCAACGTCGGCACATCCTCCTGCAGCCCGAGCTTTCGACGCGCTTCACGTCGATCCAAACGCACCAGCTCGGTGCGGACTGGTGTGCCAGTGACTTCGGTGTGCGATTTTGGAAAAAAGGGAGCGCATTCCTTGAAGCCGAGCATGACCCCCTGCACCATCCGCGCCGTTAGCCGGTTCGCCTTTCCGGGAACAGCATTCGATTCATGGATAAAGGTCGCGATTCCGCGTATTCGCCCGGCCAGGACCGGTGCGGTGGAAGTAAATCCACCCATTCCGAGAACCACCTGAGGCTTGAATTTGCGATAGAGAGTCCGGCAAACGGCGAAGCTTTCGTAAAACCGGCGAGCGAAACCGAAGAGCGCTGGCGAAAACGCCGAAGGCAATCCGACGGTCGGTAATTTTTC
>DATBDJ010000011.1:0-10529 GCA_036269995.1 Candidatus Udaeobacter sp. | reverse complement strand
GCGGCAACGGCTCCGGTTGCCGGATCGATCGCGTGTCCCGCGTGAACGGCTAAGGTTTCAATTCTCATTCGTGAACGTTAGCCAGGTTCACGCGTTCTTGTCGATCTTCGGAGTGCAGCGTCCGCTGTCCTCAGCGTTCGTTCAGCTGTAGCGTTCGCTGTCCTCAGCGGAGTTCCTGGTCCGATGCGCTGCGGACGGCGCACGCTACAGCGCGCTGCGCTGAGGACAGCGCACACGACGAATCTTTCAGGGTTGACGGCCTCGCCGTGAGAGCGCAAATAGCAAGTTTCCCATGGCCGTCCCAGATTCCACAGATTCGTCCGTAACGATTTACGATGACGCAGTTTTCAAAATGGCGTGCGACCAGTTCAAGGTCATCGCCGATTATTTGAACATCGACAAGGGCGATCGCGAGTGGGCGACATATCCAAAGCGTGCCATGGCCGTGACCTTGCCGGTGCACATGGACGATGGCAGCACTCAGGCGTTCCAAGGGTATCGCGTTCAACATCACATTGCGCTCGGCCCCACCAAGGGCGGCACGCGTTTCGCACCTTCACTTTCGATGGGTGAGACCGCCGCGCTCGCGATGTGGATGAGCTGGAAATGCGCGCTGGCTCAGTTGCCTTATGGCGGTGCGAAAGGCGGCGTCGCGATTGACCCCACAAAATTGTCGCGCAACGAGCTGGAGGCGGTGTCGCGTCGTTACATGCAGGAGATGATTCCGTTCGTCGGTCCGCACACCGACATCATGGGGCCCGACATGGGCACGAACGAACAGATCATGGCCTGGTTCATGGACACGTATTCCGTCTACAAGGGATATGCCGTGAACGAAATTGTGACCGGCAAACCGGTTGCGATTGGGGGGACGGAAGGCCGCCGGGAAGCGACAGGACGCGGCGCCGTTTATCTGATCGAGCGCGCCATGAACATGTTGAAGATGAACCCTGAAAAATGCACCGCAATCGTCCAGGGATTCGGAAACGTCGGTTCAGTGGCGGCTCTCTCGCTCGCGTACAAGAGCGGCGTAACGGTCACGGGGATTAGCGATCACACGGCCGCGATCTACAACCCGAAGGGCATCGACGTCAAAGCAGCCGAGCAACATGTCTTGAAGAAAGGCACGCTGCGGGCGTTTGCTCAGGATGATCATGTCGATCCAAGAGAATTTCTTACCTTGCCTTGCGACATTCTGGTTCCGGCGGCTGTCGACCGTGTGATCACCGGAAAAAACGCTGACCAAATCAAGTGCCGTATCCTCGCCGAAGCTGCCAACGGTCCGACAACGCCAGATGCCGACCTGCTCCTTGAAAAGCGGTGGGATGAAATTTTCCTGATCCCGGACATCCTTTGTAACGCCGGCGGCGTCATCGTTTCCTACTTCGAATGGGTGCAGGGCTTGCAGGCGTTTCTGTGGACGGAAACGGAAGTGACAGACAAACTGTTCCGCATTCTCGAGCACTCGTTTGCCCAGGTGATCAGACGAGCAAAAGAACATAGAATTTCGCATCGCACGGCAGCGATGGCGATCGGCGTCGAGCGTGTGATCAAAGCGAAGCAGGTCCGCGGATTGTTCCCATGAGACTTCCCTGTAGCCACGCCCCTGTGGGGTGTTGCAGTGATTGAACCCGATCGCAGCGAAGACGGCGCACAGCGCCGCGGCTACAGCAGCGCATATTTATACGACCGGATGAAGTTTTCGCATTCCGAAGAAAAACGCGACGGCGACGATTTCGACGTTTTGATCGACGAAGACAACGGGCTTCGAATCATTGTGTCGCGCCTCGGCGCGGAATTGATCAGCGTCGCGCGAATCAATGAAGCCGGGAAATGGGTGGGCTTTCTTTATCGTGACGACGATCTCTCAACGCCGGAACGGGGCTGGGCGAACCACGCGACGGTCATGGGATATTATCTTCACCGGCTTAAAAACGGTCGAAGCCTTTATCGCGGCCGTGAAATTAAGGGCGGCAATCACGGCTTTCTTCGCTCCAAGAAATGGCGTTTGGTCAAATCGTCAGCCGAGGAGAATGCGTCGCTGAAATATCGCATGACGCCCGAGGATTTTTCGCCCAGCGAATATCCGCTCAAGGTGAGCCTGGATCTGACGTACAAACTCGAGGCCGAAAATCTGGCTGTGCTGTTTGAGTTTCAGAATCATGAGCCGGAGCTAACGGCGCACGTGGGTTTTGGACTGCATCCAGGTTTTGGCGCGACGTCGTTCGAAAGTTTTCGTCTGCAGATGCCGCGTGGTTTATATCGCCGGTATTTTTCGCCCGCTAATTATCTTTCAAACGAAACGCGTGACATCGAATTCCGCGGCGGCGAAATGCCGTTTTCCAAAAGCGAATTGCGCGGCTCGATCATCCTCGAATTGGTAGATGTTCCGCGGCGGCAGTTTTCCTACGTTGATCCGCCGAGTGGCCGCTGGGTCACACTGGATCTGACTGGTATACCTTATCTGACGTTGTGGTCCGACGGTGGACGGTTTTTATGCGTCGAGCCCTGCTGGGGTTTGACGGATCATGACGAACAGCGCCCGTTCGAGCACAAGCAGGGGATTCAGACAATCCCGCCACTCGGCGAGTTGCGCGCGTCATTTACAATGGCACCGCAACTCGCCTCGTGCGATTAAGCGCCACCTGGCGGCGTAGCCCATTGGGGGGGAACTGGGGGGAACTGGGGGACTGGGGAGAACAGCCGCTTTTCTGCTATTTCTCTTTCTCTTCAGTCGTCGCCGTATCAGTCGAACCGAAGAGATATTGCCGGCCGCCTTTTATGTCCTTTTTTGGAATCAGGTCATCCAAACAAATTAGTCTTTGCTTTTTGCGCTTGGACTTTTGATTTTCGGGCTCGCCGCCAGGCGTGTCTTCTTTGTCTTTAAGCGCACTCACGTTTCGCGCTTCTTGTTATCAGCAATCGTGCCAACATTCGGAAGCACCCAGCATCAGCACCGCGGATTGATCGTTTGTCATTACGCCAGAGGCATTTTTGCAGCAGATAAAACCCCTGATAATTTTAGGTGAGCCACGAGAGGAAAATTGTTTCGGCTTCATTTTAAGCCACGTCGGTCTAATTATAAGGCTGGCCTGGGCTTAAATTTCGGCAGACGCTTCGAGGTACGGCCAACCGTCGATCGCGAGACGCGCAGCAATTTCAACGGATGCGCCGCTCGGTCTAAAAGCTTGCCTCGGTGCGCAACGTCAACGGAAGACAAATTATGTACATCAAAAACCGCACGGATGAAGGGATTCATCGTGCGGCCTTTGGGCTTATTAGCCCTAATGCGGTGGTTTTCGCCGCAAGGACTGTCTTGTTAATTGGGGAGAACCGCCGCCCTTCTGGCTCGTGGCCTCTTGTTCAGAGCCGCGAAAAAGATAAATAAGAACTGCGCCGCGGGATCGAACCATCGGCCGCTCTTTAGCCTGTCACTTTAAGTATCGCCGCGGCCGGGACGATTTATCTGGTGACCTTGGGTGCCACGATTTTGGATGCTATGGGTTTTAGTGCTGACATCAGCGACCACACCGCCCTTGGCGTCTTTTTTGGGTTTCATGTCACGGACGTTGATGGTTTTTGTTTTTTTCTTGTCTCTCATGTTTTGGTTATCCTTTGACTTGTTGATTGATTGTCTTGTGTTACTGCGGGGACGGAACTGAGGGCGAGGCCCTTTTACCTTACGGCCCTGCTACTTTATTGACGCTATGGCCGCCGCCGGCGCTTCTGATGTTAGTCGGCGCTTTAGTGCCCTGGTTGCCTTGGTGTGTAAAGCCGCCCTTGGCGTCTTTTTTGGGTTTCAGGTCACGGACGGTGATGTTTGTCTTTTTCTTGTCTCTCATGTTTGTTACTTGTCCTTTTTGGGGTTGTTGATTGATTGGGTTGTGTCACTGGCACCGAAAAGCAATTGTTGCCCGCCTGTCACGTCCTGTTTTGGAATCAGGTCATCCAGACGAATCAATTTCGCTTTCTTGCGCTTAGGCCTTTGATTTTCTGACTCTCCGGCGGGCGCATTCTTGTTCTTCGGTGCACTCACTTGGCTATCTCTGTTATCAGTATCTGTGCCAAGTCGCGCAAAGTCTGGTTCCAATAAAGTAATTCCGTCAATTTCTCCTTGGTGTAGAAGGAATTACGCAGCCTTCACGGCGAAAATAGCCATGGCAAATAGAGCGAACATCGGAGTTCATCTAGGGCCGCGTCGGCTCGTTTTTAGTCCACGATGCTCTATTTTTGGACCATGCCTCGGAGATATCGTCCGAGGGTTGATCGAGAAATACCGAGTAACTTTGCGGTACGCCGCTGGTTCTGATTTGCCTGTTGATAGACAAATCGGACATGCCTTTTCATCGCACTTTCCATCGACAGATCGGAACCGGCGTCGTTCTCTTGGTTGTTACTGGCGAGAGCGGGTAATGACTTGGCGAATTTAGAGGTAGCTCGATCTGGCCCCAGGTCGGGAGGAAAGGCGACGTGCTCGGGCATAATTACCGAGCCATCGCAAAAAAGAGTCATGGTGCGTACTGTGTGATTTAGCTCGCGAAGGTTTCCGGGCCAGTTGTGGTGAAGCAACTTATCCATCGCGTGCGGATGGATGGCGGTAATGTTTTTGCCCTCTTTTAGCCCAGCCATCTTCAATTCGGCGGCAATTAACGCCGGCAATTCCTCAAAGCGTTCACGAAGCGGAGGAATGAGAAGAGTAAGGCCATTGAGACGCTGATAAAGATCTTCCCTGAATTTTCCCTCCCGCACTCGTTCTCGCAGCGAGCAGTTTGATGCGCAGATGATCCGCGCATTGGAAGTGAGCATCCGTTCGGAGCCGAGGCGCTCAAATTCGCCGTATTCGAGCACACGCAAGATTTTTACCTGGGCGAGAGGACTCATTTCAGAGATTTCATCCAGGAAAAGTGTGCCGCCATCGGCGAGCTCAAATTTTCCTTTGACACTTTGCTGTGCGCCGGTGAAAGCCCCGCGTTCATGGCCGAATAGCTGGCTCTCGAGCAGCGTGTCGCTTATTGCCGAAGCGTTAAACGCAATGAACGGCCGGGCTGCCCGCGCCGAAGAATTGTGGATGGCATGAGCGAGCAAAGTTTTGCCTGTGCCCGTTTCACCCAGCAGCACCACCGGCACGTCCGACTTCGTAGCAAGCGCTGCCAACTGCAGGCAACGAGCCATGGCCTGATTGCTTGTTGTCAGGTCTTCAATTCTCAGCTTGGAACGCGTTTCTCGCATCGCCAGGTCGATCTATTGCTTCATGCTCTCGCGTAACTGTCGAATTGGTTCGAAGGCGTACTCAATTAGTGTTCGTCCGCCCACGATGATGTGCCCGTCTCCTCTCATCCCGACTCGGAGGGCCAACTCTTGTCCCGTCCCCGCAGAAATCTGGTAACGATCGAGTGATCCAAGTGCGATGAAATGGCGCCCGTCGGTCGAAGTAACAGACGATGGGCTAATCCAGTCAAGTTTCCCAGTTACAGCGCCGTAGCGCTGATAAGGAAATGCTTCAAAAAAGTACCGGATGCGCTGGCCGATTGCGAGTTTTGAAAGACCGGCTTCAGGCAAAATCATTCGGGCGCGTGGTTTGGCTTCTTTCGCTGCCAGCTGGCAAAGCACCTGTCCCTGCTGAACAAAGCTGCCTACGGTGCGCTGGTCCATGGCGATGATGACGCCGTCGTATGGGCTGCGAATCGTAAGCAGGTTTTGCTGGGTATTTTCCAGATCGATTTTTAATGCGCCGATGCGCATCTTTAGCTTTTCGATTTCCGCCTGCTGCTCGCCCCGCTGACGCGCATGCTCCATTTGAATTCGCTCACGGTCGAGGTTCACCTGCTGCATACTCCTCTGGGCTACACTGAAATCTTTTTCGGATGCGGCGAGGTCGAGTTTCAATTTGATCATGTCGACTTGCGAAAAACCTCCCTGCGTCGCCAGCTTTTCCAGGCGGGTGACCAGCTCCCTGCTGGTTGCTGCGTGGTTTTCGCGAAATTTTACTTCGCTCTTTGCCTGTTCAATCTCGGCCTCCTTAATCTTAAGTTGGGCAGCGTAAGCAGTCTCAGATTGAGCGAGGCTTTCTTCTTTTGAGCGTAAATCTTCAGTAAGAGTCCGAAATTGTGTGTCCCAACCGCGGATTTCGTCGGAACGTAAAACGAATAACGCTTCACCCGATTTGACAGGCTGGCCCTCCTCGACAGCCACGCGACTTATGATCGCCTGCCGGGGCGATTGGATTGGGTCCGCGCCGGTGGCAGGAATGAGCACGAACTGACAATGGACGGTTTCCGGCAGCCGCATTACGATCGCGACAAGCAGCGCGAAAAGAAAAGCCGCGAGCAACAGCCACGCCGTAGAGCGAATGACCCAGGGAGGCGGTTCCTGCGGCAGCATCTCGGATTCCACGTCGAGTGAACCGCGTTCGGTTAATTGTGCGCTCATGGAGCTACTGTTCAGACTCCCAGTTGCTGGCTTGAGAGGTAATAGTACAGCCCGCGCTGTGCCATCAACTCATCGTGCGTGCCAATCTCGGCAACGCTTCCTTGTTCGAGCACGACAATAGAATGCGCTTCGCGAATCGTACTGAGCCGGTGCGCGATCACAATCGTAGTGCGACCCGCCGTTAATCGCGCGAGATTTTCCTGAATTGCGCGCTCGGATTCTGTATCGAGGGCGCTGGTTGCCTCATCAAAGATCAACACGGGCGGATTATTATAGATTGCCCGCGCAATTGCGATGCGCTGCTTCTGGCCACCGGAAAGAGAAAGACCCGATTCGCCAATCTTTGTCTCGTAACCAAGGGGAAGGCGCATAATGAAATCGTGCGCAGCGGCGACGTGCGCGGCGGTAAACACCCGATCGAGGTCCGGCTCCGGATCGCCGAACGCAATATTGCGCGCGATGGTGTCGCTAAACATGTGGTTATCCTGGAGCACCGTTCCGATGTGCCGGCGCACGTCTCGATAATTGAGAGTCTTCAGGTCTACATTGTCGAAAAAGATGGACCCTTCAGTAGGTTCGAACAATCCAGCTATTAATTTGATGAGCGTCGTTTTTCCGCAGCCGCTGCGGCCAACCAAAGCCACCATCCGCCCCGGCGCCAGATCCAGTGTGATATTTTTTAAGATGTCGGGCGATTCGGGGCCGCCGTACTTAAAGGTGACTCCGCGCAGTTCGATTCGTCCTTCGAGACTGTGCACGGGGACGAGTCGAGAACGATCATGGCCCTGTTCGGGCTCCTGCTCGAAAATGTCGTTTAGCCGATTCAGCAGAACCGCGGCGTTTTGCAGGTTGTCCCAAACTCCCAGCGCGCGCAGGATTCCGGCGTAGGCCATTGCCGTCAGCGAACTAAACGCAACAAAGCCGCCAACGCTCAAGTGTCCATTAATGACTTGTGTTGCGCCGACCCACAAAAAGATCGCAGTAGAAAGCAGTCCGATGCTTTGCAGAACGCTGTCGTACGACATCACGATAAAGGTCGCTTTGAAAAGTTTTTGTGAGACGGAGAGAAACTCATTGAGCATCGCTTCACGAAATGCGCTTTCGGCCGATGCTGCTTTCACTACCTCGATGCCTTTGATGGCATCGATTTGATGCGAGCTGTATTTGCCCTGGCTTTCTTCCACCCCGTGATACAGGGGACGAAGTACTTTGACTGAAAAGATCATTAGTCCCACATAAAGGGGCGTCGTTGCCAAAAACGCCAGGGTGAGAAATGGGCTGTAAATCGCCATCAGAACCACCGCGCCCACAAGAAAAACCAGTGCCAGCAAAGCGCCAATTCCCTGCTGGACCGCAAATTGCCGAACCTGCCTCGCACCATCGAGCCGGCGTTGAATGTCCCCTGTCCGGCGGCTCATGAAATAAGTCATCGGCAGAGAGAGAAGTTTTCGGCTCAAAAAATCCAGAACTGCCGTATCAAGCCGCACAGCAGCGAAGGCCAGCAGGTATTCCTGGGCGAGAGTGGAGAGCTGCACGAAGATGATGGCAGCAAGCATGCCGACAAGGATCGTCTTCAGCAGGCCAAGATCGTTTTCAATGATGACCTTATCGACCACCACTTGCGTGAACACCGGGAAGAGCAGTTGCAGGAAGCTGACGGCAATGGCTAGGCCCAGCACCTGAAGCAAGATAACCTTAAATCGCGCAAGAAACGGAAGAACCCATGCCAGCGTTGGCTTGCTTTCCGGAGCCTGCTCGAATGCGGGCGTATAATCGAACAGCGCCGCATAGCCTGTCCATTTCGCTTCGAATTCTCGGCGGGGAAGTTTCCGCAGACCGCGTGCGGGATCGGCCACGCGCACGAACTGTTCGTCGACATCATAAAGAACGATCCAGTGATTGCCCTCCCAATGGACAATGGCCGGCAACGGGGTGACCGGGAGATTGCGAACCGAGATTTTCAAAGCGCGCGCGGCCAGCCCGAGTTCGGTCGCTGCGCGAGAAATCGCTTTGAGACTCGTACCGTCAGTGGCCGTATGGCAGAGCTGCCGAATCCGCGGCAGACTGACTTTACGTCCGAAATATCGGCAGATCATTCCGAGACAGGCCGCACCGCAGTCCATCTCGTCGATTTGCATGACATGATCGATTTTGCGGATGCGCTTTCCGCGTTTCCGAAACAAACCGCGCTCGTCTGCGAACGGCTCTTCTTCGCCCTGAGCCTCGCTGGGAGGAGGCTCACCGTTCAACTCCACTTTGTCGTGCACCTGCGTTTCCGCAGGAAGCAGTTCGGTCGTGAAGTCGAGCGGAATTCGCGCCTCCGTTTTTGCCTGGTAAAGTGCGAGCCGCTCGTTCAGTAGTTTATCAAATTCAGGAAACCGACGCCGTAAGTCTTGGACCGATTTCGATTGAAGGGAAAGCAACTGACATTCAGAAAACGCCTCTACCGACGCTGCGCGCGGCGATCCGTTCAAGACTGATAATTCGCCAAAGAAATCACCTTCGCGATAGAAGGCGAGATTGCGCTCGTGTCCATCCACACCTGAAAACGCGCGTGCCCGTCCTTTCTCAATGATGTAGAGTGGTCCGGCGTCATCTCCTTCCCGAATAATCAGCTTGCCCTTTTCAAATGTGATCGGCTCCAACCTGTCGATCATGCTGCGTAGTACAGGCGTCGGAAGCCGGCCGAAATTACTGAATTGATAAAGAAAGCTTTGCAATGCCCGATTACGGCCAGTCGTCTCGACATATTGTTTCAGATCAGGCACGCGATGGACGAGTTGGAGAAAGTCATCGCGATCGATCCGCAGAACATCGACCGCTGTGCTGCAGCGCACGGTCGCATTTCGGGTTCCACCCTCAGACAATGCAGCCTCTCCAAAGGAATCGCCCGGCTTTAACACGCCCAGCGGGATTTCCTCTCCGTCTGGCTTAAGCTTAAGCGCGCGCGCTCGTCCTTTGGTCAAAACATAAAACGAATCCGCCGAATCACCCTGCTTTACGATTACATCGCCGAATTCGTAATGCTCTTCCTGCAAGAGCGGTTCAATCGCGGCGAAATGTTCGTCGGCAAGAAAACGGAAAACCGATGAACGCCGCAGAATTTGGGTGTCTTGAACTTTCACTCTTTGGCAGGTGACAGGGCGCCGAGCCGCCGCTGCGTGTATTTGCTCGTGAGCTCAGAGAAATGCCGGATGAGCAATCGCTGATCGATCCGCGATTTAACGGCTGGGTCCTCCGCGTGCGGCTCAATTTTGTTGACGATACGACACAGTTCAAATCCGTCACCGCGCGCAGATGGTTCGAGGACGCCCCCCGCGGAAATACTGAGGAATCTCTGCTGGGCATCCACTGGAAGATCTTCTAACAGGAACTCAGAACGCCGGTAAGGGTAACCTCCCTCAGTGGCAACTTCCTGCATTGACATGCCATCTTGTTGGACGCAAAACAGCGCTTCCTTGGCGGCGTCGTGGGATTCCAGCTCGATCACTTCGGTTTCGAATCGCGTCAGGGGCAAGCGTAAAGTCATCAATTCGTGTTGACGCGCCTCAGGGACAAGCAGCCTGTCGCAATGCGTCCGGTATGCGGCCTCGATTGCGAGCATTTCATCCAGCCATTTCGAATCACGCTCCAATTTCTCGAGCCAATTCGCCCGTTGTGCTGTTTTAATGCCGTTCCGCTGCAAGAATTTCCGCTCTTCCGCCTCAATCGCATCTGGGGCCGGTTCTTCTCCTGCGCAGCGTGCCGCGAGACGTGCCATTAAATCGGTGGTGAACCGGTCCAAATCTCCGGACAAAATCAATTCCGTCAGAAACCACCGGCGTAGCTCGGACGACGCGCACTGATATTCCACTTTATCCGGAACGATCTTTTCGCCAATGGCTGTGGCATAATATTGACGAGTAAAATAGTCGCTGAAGTCATCGAAAGTCAGGCCACGATTTGCCAACCATGCTTCCGTTTCCTCAGCAGTGATCAGATCGTATTCGTAACGAAAAGCTTCTGCAGCACTAGAAATTGCGGACTCGTCCAAATCTAAGTCTAGCTCATCCGCGCGTTTTTCCGCCTCGACTTCATCAAGAAATTCTTTCCACTTAACT
>DATBDJ010000010.1:0-30532 GCA_036269995.1 Candidatus Udaeobacter sp. | reverse complement strand
CCATGATCGACCAGCTGAAAATCGAGACGATTGCCAGAAGAGTGAGAACGAGCTTGCCTGCGATCGTCGCGTGATCGAACGCAAACAGGAGACCGCCGCCGGCAGCTACGATTTCCGGAACGAGCATTCCTGCGTCACCGGGTTAAGTAATAACGCCGTTTTGCAGAAACGAAAGGAAGAATCCAATGACGAAGCACAAATGACGAATGACGAAACAAGCCCAAATACTTAAATGACAAGTTGCGCAGCGGCTATTTCGTCATTCGGATTTCGTCATTCCTTCGTCATCAGACATTCGGTATTCGTCATTTTTCTGGCATTCTCTTTGGAAAGGCCGGGCGTTTCCTCGCTGCGACGACAAATGCCACACCAATTGCAATCAGGAAAAAAGAGAAAAATTGGCCACGGGTAAAAGGACCGATTAATGCCGCGTCTGGTTCACGGAAATTTTCGATGACGATCCGAAAAATCGCGTAGCAAATGAAGAACAAACCAGTCAGAACCCCATTGGGCTGACGTGTGCGGGTCCGCACAAACCACAAAATCGCGAAGAGGGCGAGCCCTTCAAACAAAGCCTCGTATAGCTGGGACGGATGCCGCGGCGAAACAATTGATCGCAGCGCACTCGCGACCTCCGGTTGGCTGCGCACAGCGCCGATGATCGCCTCGGGTGTGGTTAGCGATGGATCGATTCGCTCGCATGCCGCTACCGCGCGCTCGGCTTCTTGCGGATGATCGAGCAATTCTTTTGGGAATTGCATCGCCCACGCAATATTTGTGATCCTGCCGTATAACTCTCCGTTGATGAAGTTGGCGCATCGCCCAAAGAATAAACCGATTGGCGCAGTGACGACCAGATTATCGCCGAGATTCATCCATGACATTTTGTGCCGGTGCGCGTAATAGAAAGTGAATGCAAGCAAGCCAAGCATCCCGCCATGGCTTGACATGCCGCCTTCCCAGACGCGCAAAATCGACAGCGGTTCCCGCAGCATTTCGGGTTTGTAGAAGAAAACGTATCCGAGACGTCCGCCGATGATGACACCGAACAGCGCGCAACCGGTGATGAAATCTCCTACGCGTTCCGGCGGCAGATCCGCGTATCCGCGTTTGGCCAGCCAATTGAACAGCATGTAGCTCGAGACAAATGCCAGGACATACGCAAGCCCGTACCACCGCGGCCCGACATTGTCGTAGATCCGAAAAATAACTGGATTCAGATTGTGCAGGTAGTACGCGAGCATTGCGGCGCGATTGTTGCTGATGTCAGTCGTACCCGCAATTAAAACGCGTGTCATCCCGAGCCGCAGAGATAAAGAGGGACCTCACTGAGAGGGATTGATCACGCAAACTAGCTTGCATAACACTCACTTCGATTGTGAGGTCCTTCGCTCCCGCTCAGGATGACAGAGCTGCTTTGGCGCGCGAGCTAGTCAAAACCTTTCGCAAGAATGGCGCGGTGCGGCTCAATCGATTCTTGGCGACTTGTTCAGGCGTGCCGCAAGCAACGACTTCGCCGCCGCCCTCTCCTGCTTCAGGACCCAGATCGACAATGTAATCGGCCTCCGCGATAACGCCGAGATTGTGTTCGATTACAATCACGGTGTTTCCCTCGTCAACCAACCGGTGCAGCACATTCAGAAGGAGTTCGATGTCGGCCATGTGCAGCCCGATTGTCGGTTCTTCGAGCAAATAGAGTGTCGATCCCGGCTTTCGCATTTTTCGGATCTGCTCGTTGGCTGCGCGGCTGACCCCGCGTTTTAGTTGCGTCACGAGCTTGAGCCGTTGCGCTTCACCGCCGCTCAATGTCGGGCTCGGTTGTCCTAGCTTGAGGTAGCCAAGGCCTGTATCGACCAACAGCGACAGCGGACGCGCGATCTTAGGGTGCGCAGAGAAGAATTGCGCAGCTTCTTCGATCGTCATCTCCATCACGTCGCCAATCGATTTTTCGTTGTAGAGGACTTCGAGCGTTTGCGGATTATAGCGACGGCCTTCGCAATCCTCACACGGCACATAACTGCTGGGCAAAAAATTCATCTCCAGCTTGATCAACCCCTGTCCTTTGCATGTCTCGCAACGCCCGCCTTCTGCGTTGAATGAGAATCGGCTCGCAGAATACCCACGCACGCGCGAGACCGGCAGTTGTGCGTAAAGGTCGCGAATTTCGTCGAATACTTTGACATAAGTGCCTGGTGTCGAGCGCGACGTTTTGCCGATGGGCGATTGATCGACTTCGTAAGCGGCTTCAATTTCCTGCGTGCCGCTGACGAGTTTGAACAGATCACCGTTCCCTGCGCGTTTTCTTTGCGTCAGCTGATCGCGTACCGCCGGCCAAATCACCTCATGCATCAATGTCGATTTGCCGCTGCCGGAGATTCCGGTGATCACTGAGAGCCTGCCAGCAGGGAAACGAACGTCGATCCCTTTCAAATTATTCGCACGCGCGCCTCTGATTTCGATCCAGTTTTCAACGTTTAGCAAACCTCGGCGCGATCCGCGGGTCGGGTGACAGAGCGGCTTTTTCAAACAGCGCGCTGTCTCAGACTTTGGATTTTCCTCTATGTCGCGCAGTGTTCCAGCCGCGACCACATCCCCGCCATGGATTCCCGCGCGCGGCCCGAGATCAATAATGTGATCGGCCCGGCGCACTGTTTCTTCGTCGTGCTCGACGACGACAAGCGAATTGCCTTTGTCGCGGAGCGTGGTGAGCGTTTCCAGCAACCGTTCATTGTCGCGCGGGTGCAGGCCGATCGTCGGTTCGTCAAGCACGTAGAGCACGCCGCGCAAATTTGAGCCGAGCTGCGCAGCGAGACGGATTCTCTGTGACTCGCCGCCACTCAACGTCTTTGCCGAACGCCCCAGCGCCAGATAGTCGAGCCCGACTGTCTCCATAAAACGCAACCGCTGTTGAATTTCGGGAATCAGACCGGCTGCGATCGTTTGATGCGTGTCTTTGAACTTTAACCTGGCGAGGAGGCGTGCTGCTCCCCTCGCCGAAAGGTTCACAAACTGATCGATCGCGAAGCCTTGCACGCGTACATGACGGGCCACCGCATTCAAGCGCGAGCCATGACAACCCGGGCATTCGCGCGCTTCATCTTCGTCGATCCATTCAGATTCTCGTTCCGTGGCAAGCTCGTTTTCTAAAACAGATTCACCATCACGGCTTGCGCCGGTTTGAAGATCCTGGTCCCAAATTTCACCGAACCCGCCGCAATCCTCACACAGGCCGTGCGGCGAATTGAATGAGAATAAACGGGGATCGAGTTCCTCAAATGCGCGACCGCAGTTTGGGCAGCTCATCTCCGTGCTCATCACAGTCAACCGGTTCCTCGAATCCAGAAGACGCGCTGTGCCGCGGCCAATCTCCAGTGCGCGACGAGCGATGTTCTGTGCATTTGCAATTCGCTTCCTGTCAACTACGTCGACCACCACATCGATGGTGTGCTCTTTGAAGCGCTCCAGTTTCCGGAAATGCGCGACCGGGATCAACTGGCCATCGACGTGGAGCGTGTCGAATCCCTGGCGTTCCGCCCAGCGCGCCACATCGGTATGAAAACCTTTTCGCGCTTTGACAAGCGGCGCGAGGATCTTCAGCGGTCCGCGTTTGGCGGCGGCTTCGATCTGCTTCACTATCGAGGCAACGTTCTGTTTTTCGACAGCTAAATCACAATCAGGACAAAATTGCGTTCCGGTTTTCGCAAAGAGCAGTCTAAGAAAGTGGTAAATCTCCGTCACGGTCGCGACTGTCGATTTGCCTCCGCCACGCGTGACACGTTGCTCGATGGCCACAGTCGGCGGCAATCCACTGACGAGATCGACGTCGGGTTTTTCAAGTTGCTCCACGAACTGCCGCGCATAAGGCGACATGCTGTCGAGAAAGCGGCGCTGGCCTTCGGCAAACAAAATGTCGAAGGCGAGTGTCGATTTGCCAGAGCCGCTCAGACCTGTGATCACCACGAGCTGTTGGCGCGGAATGCTTACGTCAATGTTCTTGAGATTGTGCTCGCGGGCACCGTGGACCTGAATCGCGCCGTTGCGTCCGTGAAGTCGAAATCGCGGTGCGTCTTCAGCGGCGCGCACCAACTCAAAGCTCTCATCCTGAGCGTAAGCGAAGGACCTCTCAAACTCGCGCAGTGCTTTGCGAGGTTCCTCGCTGTCTTCGCGGCTCGGGATGACGTGCGATGCTTTTTGAGATTTCGCGAGCACACTTCGCAAGAATCGTCCCGTATGCGACTTCTCCACGCGCACGACTTCTTCCGGCGTTCCCGTCGCCACCACTTCGCCGCCTGCATCACCGGCTTCGGGCCCGAGATCGACGACCCAGTCGGCGCACTTGATCACTTCCAGGTTGTGCTCAATCACAACAATTGAGTGGCCGCGATCTACGAGCCGCTGGAGTAATTGCAGCAGCATCGCCACGTCATCGAAATGCAGTCCCGTGGTCGGCTCGTCGAAAATTAAAAGATTGCGGTTTGAGCGTTGGGCGTTGGGTGTTGGGCGTTCGGCGTTGTCCGTCTGTTGTAAATGTCCAACCAGCTTCAGCCGTTGTGATTCGCCTCCTGAAAGCGTGTTCAACGGCTGACCCAGCTGCAAATAACCGAGACCCACTTCCTCGAGCACTTTGAGCCCGCTCGAAATCTGAATACACGGATCGACCCTCACCTGGCGCTTCGAGTCCGCCTCTCCCTGCGAGGGAGAGGACTGGGGCGAGGGTGCCTCGTCGAATTCGCGCTGACGAAGGCTTGCAAAAAACTCAATCGCCCTGCTGACCGTCAAGTGGAGAACGTCATGAATGGATTTGCCACACAGACGCACCTTGAGCACGTGCGGCTGGAAACGTTTGCCTTCGCACTCGGCGCAGCGGACGAAAAGATCGCTGAGAAATTGCATCTCGATCTTTTCATAACCGGTGCCTGAGCAACGTTCGCAGCGACCCTGCCCGGAATTAAACGAAAAAGCACTGGCGCTAAGTCCTTGTGAGATTGCTTCTGGTTGCGCCGCGAACAATTCCCGCACTCGATCAAACAAATCGAGATAAAGAATTGGAGTTGAACGCGGGGTGCGCGCAAGCGGTGATTGGTCAACCATTACCACATCGCCGATTTTGTCGGCGCCTGTAATCGATGCGCACGCCCCTGGCTCACCTGCCACTTGACCGCTGGCGTGCAAAAGATTCCGGTAAAGCACGTCGTGAATGAGCGTCGATTTTCCGGAACCGGAGACGCCGGTTACACACGTCAGGACGCCCAGCGGCAACTCAACGTCAATGTTTTTCAGATTGTGCTGTCGCGCGCCAGTAATTTTGATCGAGGAGCTCCATTCTCGCCGGCATTTCGGAAGCGAAATGGATTTCCGACCGCTCAGGTAATCAGCAGTAAGCGAATGCGATTGTAGGGCAAGATCACTGACTGCTCCGTTCCAAACTAATTCGCCACCGCGGTCACCACGGCCTGGGCCCAGATCAACCAAATTGTCCGCAGCGCGGATGATTTGTTCTTCGTGCTCAACCACCAGCAACGTGTTGCCCCGATCGCGCAACTTATGCATGACGCCGATCAGTTGGCCGACATCGCGCGGATGTAATCCAACGCTTGGTTCGTCCATGACAAAAAGCGTGTTTACGAGGGACGCGCCAAGACACGTCGTGAGGTTCACGCGCTGGATTTCGCCGCCGCTGAGCGTGCGCGTCGACCGATCAAGAGTGAGATAACTGACGCCGACCTCGCAGAGATAATTCAGCCGCGCGCAGACTTCCTCGCGTAACATCTGGGCCGTCTTGTCGTTAGAAGCAATTTCAACGTTGCGAAGAAAATCTCGCGCGTCGGATATCGAAAGCGCTTGGAAATCGGGAAGGGTTAACGGGGAGGGTACTGCGCTGTCAGCGCCAGGCCGCGACGGCACGCGGCCCCGCAATTTGTAATTCAGCGCCTCGGGTTGGTACCGCCCGCCGTTGCATTTGGGGCAGGTCACGTAGGCGCGATAACGGCTGAGCAGGACGCGAACGTGCATTTTGTACGTCTTGCTCTCCAGCCACCGAAAAAATCCGCGGACGCCGTACCACCGATCGTCCTCGTACTCTTCGTCGGTATAATCGCCTGATCGCTTTTCGCCTTCGACGACAAAATGCTGATCGGCCTTTGGCAACTGCTCGAAAGGCACATTGATGTCGATCTCGTGTCGCGCGCAGCCGCGAAGCAAATCCTTTTGCGATTCGCCAAACTCGATGCCGCGAAAGGCGCGCACCGCGCCTTGTTTAATGCTGAGCCGCCGGTCGGGAATGGCTTTGTTCAGGTCGAGTGAAATTGTGCGACCGAAGCCGCGACACTCCGGACATGCTCCCAGTGGATTGTTAAAACTGAAAAGCCCGGGCGTAGGCCGACGAATGTCCAGATCACAATACGCACAGTGCCAGCCTGTGGAGAAGGGAACGTGATCAGTAACCGGTGATCCGTGATGATAAATTGGAATTGCGTTGACCTGGCCTTTGCCAAAGCGCAGCGCGGTCTCGATTGCTTCAACTAATCGCGCGCGATTTTCTTCAGTGATCGCGATGCGATCCTGTATAACCTGCACACGCCCGCCGAGTCGCTTTATTTTGGGATTGGCGTCCACACGCACGATTTGGTTGTCGATCCAAACGCGCAGGTATCCTTGTTGCTGGAGAAAATCGAAAAATTTCCGCGGATCGGTTTTCGGCGGGACGGAGACCCAAAAGGTGACGAGAATATTCCTGCCAGCGCAATCGCGCAGCACTTGCTCGGCGATCGACTGCACAGTTTCGGGTCGGATCTCGCGGCCGCAACTTGGACAAAATGCGCGAGCGATACACGGCCACAGAAGCTTCAAATAATCATTGATCTCGGTCATCGTGCCGACGGTGGACCGGGACGTCTTGACGGAATTCGATTGTTCAATGGCAATCGCAGGCGGAATGCCGCGAATGTCGTCCACTCGCGGCTTGTCCATGCGGTCGAGGAATTGCCGCATATACGGCGAAAACGTCTCGACGTACCGCCGCTGTCCTTCAGCGTAGATCGTTTCGAACGCCAGACTTGATTTACCGCTGCCACTCGGGCCGGTGACGACCGTCAATTGCCCAAGCGGAAGATCAACGTCGATGCCCTTGAGATTGTTCTGACGCGCGCCGCGAACCTCGATGCAATCATGCCGTGCTCGCACTGCAAGCTGTTCATTCTTCCCGATCGCTAAACCCACTGGAGATTATCCGAGCAACGCGCGGCGTTCGCAAATCTCCCAACACTAACGCGCGGTTATCCCGAACGGAGTGAGCGACCTCGCAGAAACTAACACGTCACACTACATAGCTCAGGTGCGCCACCACCAAATGGATCTCCCTCGTCGCTCTCCGCGAGCCGGGCATGATGGACCTTTATTCTTTAAATCGGGCGGCGAGTTCTTTGCGCTGGTCGAGCAACTGCTGCGGCACCACGCCGCCCAACGAATCGAAAAACGTTTTATGTGCGGCAATTTCGTTCTGCCATTCCTCGTGATCGATGCAGAGAAGTTCTGCAACGCATTTGTGATCGAGATCCAGTCCTGACAAATCGAGGTCGTGCGGACTCGG
The DNA here is from genome assembly GCA_036269995.1 of Candidatus Udaeobacter sp. GTDB lineage: Bacteria > Verrucomicrobiota > Verrucomicrobiia > Chthoniobacterales > UBA10450 > Udaeobacter. Next base: position 22,944 of record DATBDJ010000010.1, on the reverse strand, counting down.
CAACCAGCCGACAGGGGATTTGAGCGCGCCGCCGCTGCCTTCGCACCGATCGAGAATCCATTTGAGCACGCGCATGTTTTGGCCAAAGCCCGGCCACAGGAATTTGCCGTCTGGGCCCTTGCGGAACCAGTTCGCGCTGAATATGCGCGGTGGATCCGTCAGTCGTCTTCCGATGTCGAGCCAGTGCTGAAAATATTCGCCAATGTTGTATCCGCAGAATGGAAGCATCGCCATCGGATCGCGTCGGATCTGGCCGACTTTTCCGGTCGCGGCCGCCGTTGTTTCCGAAGCCATCGTCGCGCCGAGATACACGCCATGAGCCCAATCAAGCGATTCGTAAACCAGCGGTACAGTGTCGCTGCGGCGTCCACCGAAAATGATCGCGCTGATCGGCACGCCGCCGCCATTTTCCACATCAGGATCCAGCGCCGGGTTGTTCCGCATCGGCGTGGTGAACCGGCTGTTCGGGTGCGCAGCTTTTTCTTTTGAATCCAGCGACCAATCATTCCCACGCCAGTCGATTGCGTGCTCTGGGGGATCGCCATCTTTCCCCTCCCACCACACATCGCCGTCATCAGCCAACGCGACATTCGTGTATATCGTGTCGTGACCGATCGATCGCATGGCGTTTGGATTTGATTGATAGCTAGTGCCAGGCACAACCCCGAAGTAGCCGTTCTCAGGATTGACCGCGTACAGCCGACCATCTCGCACTTGCATCCATGCAATGTCGTCGCCGACGGTCGTGATCTTCCACCCTTTGAAATGTTCGGGCGGAATCAGCATGGCGAAATTAGTCTTGCCGCAGGCACTCGGGAATGCCGCAGCCACATAATGTTTTTTTCCTTCCGGCGATTCGACCCCGAGTATCAGCATGTGCTCGGCAAGCCAGCCTTGTTTTCGTGCCAGATAAGAGCCGATACGCAACGCGAGACATTTTTTGCTAAGCAAGACGTTGCCGCCGTAACCGGAACCGACAGAGATGATCGCGTTGTCCTGTGGAAAGTGACAAATGAATCGGCGCTCGGGATTAATATCCAGGAGGGAATGCACTCCGCGGTTCCATTCCGCTTCAGGATCATTGCCGAGCCGTTTGACCGCTACTTCGCCCATCCGCGTCATGATCCGCATGTTGAGCACGACATATTTTGAATCGGTGATCTCGAAGCCGACTTTCGCCAGCGGCGAATCCGGCGGGCCCATGATGTATGGAATGACAAATAGCGTGCGTTCGCGCATCGCTCCCTTCAAAAAGCCGCGGAGTTTCTTGTACGTCTCTGCCGGCTCAGACCAGTTGTTTGTCGGCCCGGCTTCTTCTTTTGTAGGTGTGCAGACGAAGGTGAATTGCTCGACGCGCGCCACGTCGTTTGGATTAGAGCGATGCAAATAGGAACGTGGGACTTTCTTCTGATTCAATTCGATCAGGACGTTTTGCTTCAGGGATTCAGCGATCAAAAAATCGTGTTCCCGATCGGAGCCGTCGCACCAGAAAATATTTTCCGGCTCCGTGAGAATCGCGATTTCGTGCACCCAATCGAGCACGGCCTGATTCGCCGGCGCTCCATCACCGATGCCGTCTGGCGGAAAAATGGCGGGCGCGGGATTTTTCATTAAGCAAGGTTGTCCATTGTAACCACGAATCCGCCTTCGCCAAGGCTACGGAGGGGCAAGCGGAACGAATAAAGGTAAATGCACGTTTCGCGTGCAGAAATGCCGCCGTTATTCGTGATTCGATTCGCCGTTTGACTTGCACAAGCACACTGCGCGGCATTAATTGAAAGCATGTTCGGGGTCACGACGTCCGATGATTATCGGCCGGTTGCGTGGATGGGGCGCTATCCACTCGATGTGACCACGATGCTGGTAGGTGTCCATGTCGCTGCCGCAGTTCTCGCGGCAATTCTTGTGGCCATTGGACAAGGAGCGATTTTGGGGTGGCTGCAGTTCGACAGCGCGGCAGTCTGGTACGGTGCGCAGGTCTGGCGTCTTTTCAGCTACGCTTTCGTTCATGCACCATCCGGGCTGCTGTGGTTCGCGATCGAGATGTATTTGCTCTTCGTATTCGGGCGGGAAGTCGAACGCTTTATCGGGCGACGCTCTTACATCGGGCTGTATCTCCTGTTGCTGATTACGCCAACTGTGCTGCTAACTGTCTGGGGGCTTTCGCAACGGTCCGTTTTGGCCGGGTCACAGGCATTGCATTTCGGAGTTTTTATTGCGTTTGCGACTGTTTATCCACGTGCGGAAATCTTTCTGCGGATTATGGCGAAGTGGATCGCGTTGATTCTTGCGGCTGTTTACACCTTTCAACTTCTTGCCTACCACGCGTGGAGCGACCTAGTGGTCGTCTGGGCAAGCATCGGCGCGGCTTTCCTTTTTATCGAATGGACTGGCGCCGGGCCGGAGCTTGCATGGTGGAGTTCCGTGAAAGAGCGGTTCGCACCAAGGCCGAAGTATCGCGTTGTGCCAAAAATACGACCGACGCGCACTGCGGACCCTGAAGACGTTTATGGGTCTATCGATCCGATTCTTGATAAGATTTCAAAGTTTGGGATCGGAAGCTTAACCGCGAGCGAGCGCCGGCAACTCAATCGAGAGCGCGAGAGATTACTCAAAAAATCGGAGTAATCTGCAGGCCGTCGGCTTGCCGAGGCACCCGGTAACGAAGCGTCTACAGGTCATTGAGCCGCGACTCTATGACTTCGCACAACACATGCAGAAGAAGCTCATGAGCTTCCTGAGTTCGCGCTGTTGAATGACTTTGAACCAGAAGCTCGACATCGGCGATCCCAACCGTTGACGCGCCGTCCCGACCAAGAAAAGCGATCGTTTTCAAGTTGCGCGATTTCGCTTCTTCCAGCGCCCGCTTTACATTCGGCGACTTACCTGAAGTTGTTAACGCAACAAGCACGTCGCCAGGTACGCCGAACGCCATTATCTGACGCGCGAAGATTTCATCAAACCCGTAATCGTTGGCGGCAGCAGTGATGATTCCTCCGTCACTCGCTAGGGATATCGCCGGTTGCGCGGGACGATTCCTGGCGAAACGGACCACTAGTTCGGTGGCAAAGTGTGATGCGTCGGCCGCGCTGCCGCCGTTACCGCAAACAAGCACTTTGTTTCCTGCACGGAGACATTGATCGATCATACCGGCAGCTTGCGCCATCTGCGGTTCGAGGCTGAAAAGAGTGCGAAGACTCTCTGTTGCCGCTGCAATGGCGTCGCGTAATTGAGGGAGATCAGACATTGCTGCAGGCTTTTATTTGGAATCGATTGCTGTTGATACAGCGTTTCAATGCTCGAAGCAAAATCAATGGGCGACATCGCCAATAGGGCCTTCAACTCTGACTTGTGATCTTGTCAGACGTTCAAAGGCCCCGCGTTAGGTTGCAGCTGACGTTCAGAGAACACGATGGTGCGCGGTAGAGGGTTCGAACCTCTGACCCCTACCGTGTCAAGGTAGTGCTCTACCACTGAGCTAACCGCGCATTACGGAAGTGATAACTGATCGGTGATCATTGGGTCAGTCAAGGCTAGCCCTTTGGAGACCGGCCGGACATCGGGCGCTTTCGAAAGCGGCGACATGTCGCCGCACTCCGTAACGCCTCGGCACGTTTATCGGCTACTTCGTCGCTGGACAATTGGATACCGCAAGGCGACTATTCGTCTCCCTGTGAGTAAACTGTTTTTTCAGCGCTTCTTAAAGCGGCCATTTCAGATCGCCTCGATCGTTCCCAGCTCAAAAGCGCTGGTCGAACGCGTCGCCAGCAAGATGGATTTCGGCAAACCGCGGGTGATCGCGGAATACGGGCCCGGAGAAGGCGTGCACTCGCGCGAAATCGCGCGACGGATGACTCCAGACTCGCATCTGCTTCTGTTTGAATTGGACGCGGCATTAGCACGAGATCTGAAGCGGCAATTTGCCGACGACCCGCGTGTGCATGTCGTACATGGGGATGCCGCCACCCTGCCGCTTGAGCTGAACCGCCGCGGTTTCGGCGCCTGCGATTACATCCTGTCGGGAATCCCGTTCAGTATCCTGCAGATTGAAAAGAAACGCGCACTGCTTCGGAAAACCTATGATGCTCTCGCGCCCGATGGCAGTTTTATTATTTACCAAGTCACAAATGAACTGAAGCAGCACGCCAGGCTCTTCAAGCACGCCAAATCGGAATATTTCCTGCAAAATATTCCTCCGATGTTCATCACGGTTTTCCAGAAGACGCCTCCACGCCATACGCGCGCGCGACGCACTCGTGAGCACCAGCGCAGCTCGCGGCTTGTAGGTGTCGGGGCCGACCGATCTGCATGACAGGAAAGCCTACGCGGATCGAAAAAGATTCGATGGGCGAGATGACTGTGCCCGCCCATGCGCTGCATGGCGCCTCGACGCACCGTGCGCTGCTCAATTTTCCCGTGAGCGGCTACCGATTTCAGCGGCCGTTCATTCGCGCCATTGGCCTGATCAAATGGGCTGCGGCCCAGGCGAATCACGATCTTGGATTGCTCGACGCGGAACGCTCGGCATTGATCGTCCAGGCAGCTGAAGAAGTTGTCGACGGGAAGCTCGACGAACATTTTCCACTCGACATTTTTCAGACCGGCTCCGGCACGAGCACGAATACAAATGCCAACGAAGTAATTGCCAACCGCTGCGCTCAGCTTGAGGGCAAGGCGATCGGATCACACGAGCCCGTACATCCGAATGACCACGTCAACATGGGACAGTCCAGTAATGATGTGATTCCCTCGGCTATCCATATCGCTGCGGCAGAACAGTTGAAGAAGCATTTGATCCCTGCATTGACCAAATTGCAGGACGGTTTGGAATCAAAGGCCAAAGAATTCTGGCACATCATAAAGATCGGCCGGACGCATTTGATGGACGCAACCCCGGTTCGGCTCGGCCAGCAATTTTCCGGTTATGCGCAGCAGGTTGCTTACGCGAAGGAACGCGCGCACAAAGCGATCGAAGTTTTGCGCGAAGTCGCGCTTGGCGGCACAGCAGTAGGCACCGGTCTGAATCGCCACATCGATTTTCCGAAAAAAGTCCTGCGTCATATTGAGCAGCGAACAGGGATCGCATTTTACGAAGCGAAGAACCATTTCGAGGCGCAGGGCGCAAAGGACGCAGTTGTCGAAGCCAGTGGCCATTTAAAGACGATCGCTGTGAGCTTGTTCAAAATTGCAAACGACGTCCGCTGGCTTGCCAGTGGGCCGCGCTGCGGCATTGGCGAAATTCAGCTTCCCGCCACGCAGCCAGGCAGCTCAATCATGCCGGGCAAAGTGAATCCCGTAATGTCGGAATCGATGATGATGGTGTGCACCCAGGTGATTGGACATGACGCGACCATCACATGGGCCGGCGCGAATGGAAATTTCGAACTTAATGTAATGATGCCCGTCATGGCGTATGACATTCTCGAATCAATCCGGCTTCTCTCGAGTGTGGTCGACATTTTTTGCGATAAGGCCGTGCGGGGCATTGTTGCGAACGAGGAGCGCTGCCGCGAACTGGTCGAGCTCTCAATGGCAATGGTGACGAGTCTGTCGCCGAGAATTGGTTACGATCGCGCCGCTGAAATTGCGAAAGAAAGCGCGAAGACCGGACGGACTGTCAGCGAAATTGCCCGCGACAAAAAAATCCTGCCGGAAGAAGAACTGGACCGCGCGTTGGACCCGATGAAAATGACGGAGCCGGGCGGAACGGGCGAGAGCTGATTTGAAGTAATGGAAGTAGTGGATTGTTGGGCATCCGGGACTTCATCGAAACGGATAGAAATGGCAAAGGACCAATGACGAAACGAGCAGAGTTCGGGCTTTATCATTCGTCATTAATTCGGATTTCGACATTCGGATTTCGTCATTAGGCTGCTCTATGGTTGCGAAGCTCGAAGGGGCGCAGTTTTCAGGCGGTGCGAACATCGCGATCAAATGTCCGAGTCACACCTACGAACAGACGGTTGCGTTTTACCGCGACACGCTAGGGCTGACGTTGATCGAGGAGGAAAAGGAGGGCTGTATTTTCCAATTCGGTCCAAACCGGCTTTGGATCGACAGTGTGCCTAACCTGAGTCATCCAGACATCTGGCTCGAATTAGAGACGGACGATACAGAAGCAGCCGCGTCATTTCTGAAAGTGCATGGCATTACGCGGCGGGACGAAGTTGAACAACTGACTGAAGACTTCAACGGCTTCTTCGTCTCGGCCCCCAACGGCGTGATTCATCTCGTCGTTGGCCCTGAGGAAGGATAAGGCCACGGCAGCTAACAATTCAGCTTGTGCCTCCGCGCCAACGGCCGACGAAAGTGCTCCAGCCGTAGAAACCAAGAGGTTCCACTAAGCCCGCGTCTATCAAAGCGTCTACGTCGGCTCGGCTCGGCGTGATTTTTTCGTTTGAATCAGCGCCGTAAATGTCATCGATGACCAGCCAACATCCGTCAGCAAATCTCTGGCGGTAGCAATCGACGTCTCTGCGTTTCGCTGCGTCAGCATCGAGGATCAGCAGACCAACTTGATCCGGTCCGACAGCTTGATCGACAGCAGTGGTAGTTTGCGCCTTGAACGAATGGCCCTTGATCAGTGTGACCCAATTCGCCACACCCTCTTTGGCGAGGTTGCGTTCCAAATCTCGGACGATGTTGCGCGTGCCGAGACGCTTGTGTTTGACGCTCCCGCCCGGTTCGATCGCAATTAGTCTTTTCTTCTGACCCGAATCGCGAACGCCGAACGCCGCCGCAATGGTCGCGCCGCCAACGAATGCTCCAATCTCAAGGATATGTCCCGCACAAATCTTTGCGAAATGATAGATCAGAATCAGCACATCCAGGTGCAACATTGAATACTTGTCGCGAATTTTCATCAGCTCCGAGTGAATTGGCTCGTGCCGATATTGCATCAGCGTGTGCATAAGACGCAGCGTATCGCTGTATCCATCCGCCGGCTGGGCATGATGCACCGGTGCCACTGCGCGCGGAGCAGCGACATCTGGGTCTTTACGCGGCGCGGCGTTCAAGGCTTCCGTTTTTTGGCGACGGTACGCGTCGCGGCAGGCGAACTCGTGGGCGTGCTCGACGGAGCCGTGTGCGCAGTCCCGGCGGGACTGGAAATCGGAAATGCAAAAGTCGCCGATGGTGTAGCAGCGGGTGTCGACAAAGGAGATGAAGTTCCACCAGGCGACAAAGTAGGACTCGGGGCAGGGCTGGGAGTTGGCGAAGGAATAATATTTTCCCAGTGATGCAATGGCACGCTCGAGCCGCCGATCTCTTTGATCAATGCCTCGCACTGAACCTGAAGCTTGTCGAAATCCGGCGGACCAATCGTCTTGTCTGCCGTACCCGGGAAAATGAGGTACGTGACCTTGAGATCGCTCACGGGCCGATTGTACGGCGTGGATAGCGCATTGATTTCTTTCGCGATGCGCAACGATGCTTCTCCGACTTTGTCGTTCGGCCCTACATCGCCGACGATCGCCGGATAAATCGCATCTCCAAAGACAAGTACTGCAAGATCGCCGACTTTAACGGGGTCGCGTGCGTGCGTAAATGAACCAGGAACAACGATAAAAGGATCAGTAGCGCCGATGAGAAAGCTGAAGTTTTTCAGTGTGCCGACTTCGGCCCGGAGCTGCGAAACCGTGTTACGCAAATCGCGTTTCCGATTCGGAGGAGTGGTGGCGAGCGAATATTCATTTTCGGCGCGTTTCAACGCCTCCTCAGTTGCGCCAAGATACGGGTTTGGCGCTGATGTTTTCTTGGCCCAGCGGTAACTCGTGGCTGGTTTGAAGTTTGCAGGAGCCCCCGTGCCGGCGGGCATTCGATCGCCATCGGAGCCGTCGGCATCGACATCCATCTCCGCTTGCAGAAGAAGGGCTCTGCGGTGTGTTTGCGGGTGTTGAAGCTGAAGAACAGTTTGGCAATCGAAGAAATTGTGCCGCGACAGAAGCGTGTCGAGCCGAGACAGATTTTCGCGCAGTGTTCTGACTTTAGTGTCGTAAAGCTGCGCATAAAGTGGCGAGATCGGGTCGCCTTGGAACATCGAGGCCAAACCGGGCAGCAGCTTCGGCAAACTGGGGCTGACTTTCGCCAACTCCTCGATAGTCTTGTTCGGCGAAGGTACCCGCGCCTGCAACCTTAAATCGAGCGCGTAGCTATCGGGTTGCGCGCGTTCTGTGCTGGCATCGGCGCCGGGATTAGTCTCAACCGTCGAATGAAGCGTGATCCCGTTGAACAACCTAACGGTGTCGAGTTTTCCAGTGATCACCGGCGGCCGGGTGGCAGTAGGTTGCGGGGTTGGCGTCGACGGGAATTCTGCGGGCGCCAAGCGCTGAAGTCGCTCCAGAGAGATCCAGCGGTAAACAATCGCAGCGAAAAGCGCGGCGAATAAAACCAATACAAGCCGCCGCCACGTCCGTAGGCGAATTCTTCCCACGCTATTGCTTTTTTACCCAGGCGACAATGGCCGCGATGATTCCGATCGCACTCAGGAGCGTCATCATGCCAGCGGGCATCACTCTTCCGGTACGCAGAAATTTAGGGGCAAATTGCGCAGCTAACAACAGCGACACGACAAGCGCTGTGGGCAACCCAATGACGTGATGTTCAGGCAACAGAAACGCAGCGACGAGCAATAACACGCCAGCGATGCAGCCGGCAATGATCGACGCTGCGCTGCCTGCCTTTACGTACCCAACAATGCCGCCTGCGATCGTCAAGATGCCGAAGATGATAAAATAAATTTTCGCTGCTTCCATGGATTGCGGCAGGCGCATTCGTAAGCCAACAGATTCGCGCTGTCCAGTGGCGCCGTAGCCCGCATCGGGTAACCCGGCCATTGATGCTCGCCTGCCATTAGCGACCGGATCATCGATCCGGGCTACAGCGATTGCTGGTTTGAATCATTGTAAAATTCAAGTTGGCGGCCGCCGAGGCGACGAATGACACGCCAGCCACGACTTCTTGCAAAATCTCGAAGGTCCGCCTCTGACATTTGTCGCACGACTCGCAGCTCCGCTAGTTGCGTAACCACGTACTCCGAACTGCGTGACAGTCTCTTTGCGATTTTCGCTTCGAGACCTGCGAGATCTGCATGCATGCTGTTCGCGGCCTAGGGGTTATCTGGACGAGGTAACTTCGCGGAACCTTTCTTCGCCGGCACCGGCGGGGGAAGTTTTGCCGTTCGGTTCAACCTCGACCCGAGAGCGCGATGCGCTTTGCGAGTCGGCGAGGGCCCGCGCGCGTTGGGTTTTTCCATTGTGCTCCTTTAAATGTTTTCCTCTTCCGCTCCCTCTTGTCTGAATCTGGCTCGAATTGCAATGACATCGTTTCTGATGCGCATCAAGTCGGCAGGTTAGGCAAGATGCCCCACTTCCCATCGCTGGCGCGGACGCATCGGTCAGCTAAACTCTCCCAATGTTCTCCGAAACAGTCGAGCTGCATGGCCATATCATCGATTCGCTTATCCTCCCCAAGGTGCTGGATCAGATATTGACCCATGGCGCAAAGTTCAAAATTATTGAAGTTAACATTGGCCAAAAGCGGACGGACCAGAGCTTTGCGCGGATTGAAGTGTCGACTGAAACGGGAGAGGCGCTGGACGACCTGATTCTGCGTCTTCGTCAACAGGGTGCCGAAACCGTGGAGCGAGCGAACGCGCGGGTCGCCAGCGCTCCTGCTGATGGAGTTTTCCCGCCGGATTTTTACGTCACAACCAACCAGCAAACGTTCGTCTGCGTGGACGGCAGGGAAATCGAAGTCAAGCCTGCGATGATAAACAGTGCCATCGCGCTCGATCGAACGACAGACAGTGCGCGAGCTGTGAAATTTTTCGATGTCAGCAAAGCCGATGAGATTGTGATTGGACATCACGGAATCCGTGTTGTTCCGCTGCAGCGTGCCACCACGTACACCGATATCTTTCAATTCATTAACACCACAGTTGGTCCAGAAGAGCCGAAATCGGCCATTATTCGTGAAATTGCCGATGAGTTGCGGCGCGCCAACCAGGCGAAAGGCAAGATCGCGGTTGTTGCCGGTCCGGCACTCGTTCGGACCGGCGCCGGCTGGCATTTAGTTCGGCTGATTGAGGCCGGATATGTCAATCGTCTTTTCGCCGGCAATTCATTTGCGGCGTACGATGTGGAGCGCGCGTTATTCGGCACCGCATTGGGAGTTAATCCGGAGCTTGCCTTCGCGCGAGCCGGCCACGAAAACCATCTGCGGGCGATTAACACGATCCGCGACACCGGGGGCCTGGCGGCAGCCGTGAAAAAGAAGATTCTGACCAGTGGAATTCTGTACGCGTGTGTTCGCCACGACGTAGATATTGTGCTCACTGGTGGAATTCGGGACGAAGGGCCAATCCCCGGCGTTACGACGGACGTGATCGAAGCTCAAAAGATCATGCGGCGAAAACTGGCTGACGTGACGCATGTGATGTTGCTTGCGACAGTCGAGCATTCGCTCGCGTTGGCCAGCATGTTGGCGCCACACGTGAAGACAGTTTGCGTCGATATTGATCCAACAGCGGTAGACAAGGCCATCGAACACCAGCCTCTGCAATCGATCGGGCTGGCCACAGACGTCGAACCATTCCTTCGGGAACTCGCCAATTGTCTAAGCGACTCGCCCACTCGCAACTAGGTTCGGGCCACTATGCGCGAGCTGCTTCTTTGTCCGCCGGATTACTACGGAATCGAATACGAGATCAACCCGTGGATGAGCATCGCGCACGCTGCCGACACCGTGATTGCGCAAACGCAATGGAAACAATTGCACGCGACGCTTTCAAACTTGCATGCACAAGTTCATCTGATAGCGGCGCAACGAGGCCTTCCCGACATGGTGTTCACCGCGAATGCCGGGCTTACCGTTGGGCGCACATTCATTCCCAGCAATTTCCGTCACAAAGAACGCGCCGGTGAGCAGGCGTTCTTTGCCAAATGGATGGAACAACATGGCTACGAAGTACAGTGGCTGTCGGAGAATCTGTATTTCGAGGGTGAGGGCGACGCGCTTTTCGGCGGTGACGCGCTCTTTTGCGGCTACAAATTCCGTTCGGACATTCAGTCACATGCGGCGATTGCCGATAGGTTGGGCTGTCTGGTTGTCTCGGTGGAGCTGGTCGACCCGCGCTTTTACCATCTCGATACCTGCTTTTGCCCGTTACCCGATGGCGGCGCGTTTTGGTTTCCCAGCGCTTTCGACGAGTACGGGCAGCGCGCAATTCGGGGGCACGTCACTGATTTACTCGAGGTCGCACCAGAAGAAGCGGTACACTTTTCGTGTAATGCCGTTGTTATCGAACGCGACATCGTTCTGCCAAAAGGTGCGCCGAAGCTGGTAACAACATTGCAAGAGCGCGGCTACCGATGTCATGAATTATCCATGAGCGAATTCATCAAAGCCGGCGGCGCCTGCAAATGTCTTACGATGTTCATGCCGCAACGAGAAAGTACGCCGTAAGTACCTGCCGTCATCCCGAGCCAAGCGAGGGACCTCTCACGGGCTGTTGGATGACACGATTACCACTACGTGCTTGAGCTTCGATGTGAGGTTCCTCACTTCTTTCGGCATGACAAAACAACCCGGTGGCACATTTCAGCACCACTACTCCATCTTCTGGCGCTTCGCTCCCAAAGCCATCTCGATTTGTCCGAGCGGCAGACAATTCATCACGTCCTCTTTGGTAAGCCAGCCTTTGCGCGCGATGCCAATTCCGAACCAAAGATCGTGAAGACGCCCAGTGCGATGCGCGTCAGGATTGATCACGCACTTCACGCCTTTTTGTTTCGCTAATGGCCACCATCGCCAGTCGAGATCCAACCGCTTCGGCGCGGCATTGAGCTCGATCCATGTGCCAGTGCGCGCCGCCGCGTCGAGCACGGCCGGAATATCGATTTGATACGGGTCGCGTTTCAGCAGGAGCCGCCCGGTCGGATGAGCCAGCATCGTAACGAATGGGTTCTCGATCGCGCGGATGACGCGCCGCGTCATTTCCGTTTCGCTCAAGTTGAAGACCGAATGAACCGATCCGATCACATAATCGAGCTGCGACAGCACTTCGTCTGGCAGGTCGAGTGATCCATCGCGCAAGATGTCGCATTCGATCCCGGCAAATATACGAAACCCATCCAGCTTTTGGTTCAGCTTCCGAATTGTGGCGATCTGGACGCGCAGCTTTGGTTCATCGAGTCCATGAGCTTGAATCGAGCTGCGGCTATGATCGGCGATGCCCAGGTACTCCAAACCTAACGCCTGCGCAGCTTCGGCCATTTCTTCAATGGAATTGTGGCCGTCACTTGCCGTCGTGTGACAATGAAACGTGCCGCGCAAATTTTCCTTCTCGATCAGTTTAGGGAGAGACTGTTTTTCGGCAGCTTCGAATTCACCCCAGTTTTCGCGTAGCTCCGGGGGGATGAAATCGAGGTCGACCGCTCGATACAGATCAGATTCGTCGTGTATCTCTGGTATATTCTTCACCGGCTTTTGCGTCTTAGGTTTTGCGTCGATCGGCACAAGCGCGAGCCGATATTCGTTCAAGGTCCAGCCTCGTTGCAGAGCGCGACTCCGCAGCTCGATGTTGTGCTCCTTGTTCCCGGTAAAATAAGCAAGCGCGAACGGGTATTCCGCCGTGTTCACCACTCGTAGATCGCACTGGACTCCGGAACGAAGACGCACACTCGATTTTGTTGGCCCACGCGCAATGGTCGATTCAACAAGTGAATGTGAAACGAAAGACATCATGATCGATTCGGGACTTCTTGTTGCGACCAAAAAATCGACGTCATGCACGATCTCCTTTCGACGCCGGTAACTCCCTGCGATATCGACCTGTAAAGCGTCGCTGTGCGCGGCGAGGTCGGAGCGCAACACTTCAGCTTCAACGGCGACCTGCCCGAATTGAAACCAGCCTGCATGGTCCGCCCGTTTCGCGATCGAATCGCAAATCTTTTGTTGCGTCGTCTGCCCGAATCCCGGCAAGTCAGCAACGCGACCTTCTTCACAGGCTTTCTGTAACTGCTCGACCGAGCTAATCCCGAGTTTGTCATGAAGAGCTTTGATTTTTTTCGCGCCAAGCCCCGGCAATGAAAACAATTCCAGGATTCCCGAAGGAAATTCCGTGGTGAGATCTTGCAGATATTTCAGCGAACCAGTGGCGGCCAGCTCCTTAATTTTCAGCGCAATGCTTTTTCCGATTCCGGGAATCTTCGCGACTGCTTCCGCATCCTCAAAATTCCCGACGTTTCCGCCGAACGTTTCAATTGCGCGCGCTGCGTTCGTGTAAGCCCGTACCTTGAATGGATTCTCGTCCTTCAGTTCCAGCAGCGTCGCAACTTTTTCCAGAACAGTGGCGATTTCCTCCTTGGTCATCACCAAAGACGGTTAACCTGAAATGCGCCGCCGTCGATGGCGAAGCACCTTGAGATATACGCCCGATTTTGATTACGGTGCCACTATCGCCCAATCTGGATCGAGGACTGGGCCGCCATTAGCACCGCCGATGAGGTGATAGTTGTTTAAGTACCAAACCGATATTCGGTACGTGTTCGGATTGTAAAGCACATAGTCCGGTCTGCCGTTGCCGTCGAAATCAGCGACACCGATCATATTATACCCTTGTGGGATGGTTGGCCCAGCATGGCTACCAACGTGCGTAACTCCGGACATATACCAGATCACGGTTCCATGCGTGCCCGGATTAGACAGCGAGTAATCGGGATGACCGTCGCCATTGAAATCCGCGACTCCTGTCAGAGCCCATCCGGCGGGAAGAGTTGGCCCGGATGCGGAGCCGATGTGAGCATTATTGCGCATGTACCAAACCACAGTTGCCCGCGAGTTCGCATTGAACAGGACGTAATCCGGATAGCCATCCCAATTAACATCCGCCAGCGCCGCCACAGTCCAACCGCCAGGAAGCATCGGTCCAGTAGCCCCGCCGACATGAACGTTGTTGTTCATGTACCAAACCACTGTGGCGTGTGTCACTGAATTGAACAGCAAGTAATCTGGATGACCGTTGCGGTTGAAATCCGCAACTCCCATTACGCTCCAGCCGGCCGGAAGGGTTGGGCCGGGCTCTGAAGGAACATAAAAACCCGAGATCCACGTCTGTCGAGTACTGGCGTTGTAAAGCAAAAAATCAGGAGAACCGTCGTTGTCGAAATCGGTCGCAGGAGGCGCGAACGGCGGCGCATTAGTAAGGTCGTAACCGATCACGTCAAGATTGATTCCTTCGGGCGAGGTTGCCGTGATGTCAGAAGGCTGGCCCGTGCAACCGAACGCATTCTGCACGTGCGGGCGGGGGTCCGGGCAGGGTCTGGTCCCATCTGGATACGCCCAATCGCCGCGGTCGCCATATTGATCCTGATTGAAAAAGACGATCCGGTTGACACCGCCATCGACCGAAAAATAACGCCAGCCTGCCTCACTAATATTTCTGTGGCCACCAGATGACCAGCTAAAAAGATCCTGAGGCCGGGGGTTGGTGATGTCTGCACGTGACGCAAAAGCCAGCACTTCATTAATTTCATGCTCAGTCGCACGTTGCGCATCGTAATTGCTCCCCGCCACGGGCCGGGTGAACTGAAACGGCAGCTGTGAATTCAGGGTAACAATTCCATCGTACGGGCCGCCGTTCGCGACAGTGCCGTTTGGGAACATCGCAGGAGCAGTGTTCAACCGAACCGCTCGCCCATTTGCGCTGTGAACTCCGATGTGTGGGGAGATTGCCGAGGATGGCAGGCTTGCATTAGCGAGACTGTCGTTTGGTGTTCTGGCATCCGCCCTCAAGGCGTTGATGAATGTGCTCCACGAAACATTGTAAACTACGGAGTTGCTCTGTGACAGAACGCCGTTAGGGAGAACGTCCCCGTTAGGCCCGGTAGGTGCATAACGGAAAAGAATCTCGATCGTAATTGGATCGGTGAACAGCGACTCATAAATTGCGATTGCCCGGTTGATCATTGCCTCGATCGCCGCCGCGTTTTGGTTGACGACGATTGAAGCATCGAAAGTGGCGTGAATGTTCAGCCCGGTGTTAGGTACTGTCGCGGCGGACATTACTTCCGAATAGCTGCCTCGACTGCCGACATAATACGGCCGCACTCGATAGTAGTAGGTCGTACCGTGATTTAATCCGGTGACAACCCAACCAGTTACATTTCGCACGTCGAAGTCATGGTACCCATCCAAATAGTCACTGAACGACTGACTCCTGGAAACATCGAGGAGATAACCCGAGGCACCGCTGACACTCTGCCACGTCGCCATGAAGCTGCTCCGCGTTGAAGGCGCAGTGACAGCAGCCTCAGCTTGGCCTCCCGTGTCCCCGAAACCAGATTCGTGCGCATCGACGACAGCCGTCTGGGTCGTATGTAGGTCAGTGCGCGGTTCGAATTCGGGTGAAGCTGTATTTGCGGCGGCGGCGGCCGCTCCTAACGTGGCGGTCGCGCCAATAATTGAGGCTATGGTGCAACAGCGGCCGGACGTCATCTCTCTATAAAAGCGCTGAGGTTATGTCGCGTACCTTGGGGCAACACAAGGAGAAAATTCCGAACAGCGGAGGTTCAGGATTTCAAGCTCGTAACGCCAAGTAAATCTGATGCAGCAGACTTAAGGCGCGACAAGGGTCCAACCACTGGGAACAGTCGGACCGCTGGCACCGCCAATGAGCTGATAATTGTTGAGGTACCAAATCGCGGTCTGGCGTGTGCCCGAGTTGTACAGCACGTAGTCCGGCCGGCCATTACGATCGAAGTCGGACAGTCCTACCACTGCGTAGCCCGCTGTGACCGTCGGTCCAGCGTGGCTGCCGACGTGGGCGACTCCGGACATGTACCAGATGACGGTGGCGCGCGTTGCCGCGTTGAACAGTAGATAATCGGGACGATTGTCTCCGTTAAAATCGGCAACACCAGCCAGAGCCCATCCCCCAGGCACAGCTGGGCCGGCTCCAGAGCCGATATGCGTGTTGTTGTGCATATACCACACCACTGTTCCGCCTGTGTTCACATTGAACAGAACGTAATCGGAATAACCGTCCAGGTTAATGTCTGCCAAAGCCGAAACGCTCCATCCGCTCGGCAACGTCGGCCCCGTTGTGCTGCTTACATGAACGTTGTTGTTCATGTACCAAATCACCGTTGCGTGGCTCACTGAATTGAACAGCAGATAATCCGGATGCCCATCGCGGTTGAAGTCGGCAACGCCCACCACTTGCCAGACTCCGGGAAGCGTCGGCCCAAATGCTGCCCCTTTGAGAACATTATTGTTCAAATACCAGATTGCTGTTTGGCGCGTCGCCCCGTTGGAAAGCAGGAAATCTGAATGCGCGTCATTGTTGAAATCGTACGGCACAGCTATTGGCGAAGCTTGCAGGTCGTAACCAATAACATCGAGGTTGATGCCTTCCGGCGACGTTACGGAGATGTCGGAAGATTGTCCAAAGCAGGCTATAGCATTCTGAACATACGGGTGCGGTTGGGGACAGGAAGGACTTATCCAGTCGCCGAGATCTTGATCCGAATTCTGATTGAAATTAACGATGTTAGTGACACCGCCATTGATCGAAAAGTAGCGCGTGCCGGACGTAGTAACATTTCTAACGCCAGGTGAGGACCAGCTGAACAGGTCCTGTGGACGCAGATTTGAATCATTGCTATTGAGATGCGAACCGAGCCCAATGAGCTCGTCCATTTCATGTTCCACAGAGCGCTGAGCATCAAGAGTGTTGCCGCTTGTAGGCCGGGTGAATTGATAGGGCGCCGAAGAATTAAGCGTGACGATTCCGTCATACGGGCCGCCGGGGCCTACGTCACCGTTGGCAAGCATCGCCGGCGGCGTATCTAAGCCCACCGCCCGGCCGTCGGCGCTTCCTGGTGCGATGTTTGCAGAGAGTGCATTTCCTGGCAGGCTTGCATTCGCAACGTTGTCGTTGCTGGTTCGCGCATCTGCCCGCAAGGCATTAACGAAAGTCGACCACGGCAGTGGGTAGATCACAAACCAACTTTGCGCCGCCGTCATATGTGGCAGAGCCGTGCCGTCCGGCGCAGTGGTAGCATAGCGGAAACGAATCTGAATCGTGATTGGATCGCTGAACAGCGATTCGTAGAACGCGATGGCGCGGTTGATCGTAGCTTGGATCGCCGCTGCGTTCGGACTGTTAGTGATGGAGCTGTCGAATGTGGCGTGAATAATCAATCCTGCCGGCGCCATCGTGGCAGCCGTCATGACTTCCGAGTAACTGCCTGCACGTGCGGCACCATTACGGATTCGGTAGTAATAAGTCGTACCGGCATTCAAGCCGGTCACCACTCGGCCGGTAACATTGCCAACATCCAGATCATGGTACCCCTCCACGAAACTGCTGAAAGAACTGCTCGTTGAAACATCCAACAGATAACTGCTCGCGCCGGCGATGGTTTGCCATGTCGCAAAGAAACTGCTGCGTGTCGGCGGAGCCGACGACACAGCTTCTACGGGAGGGTTGCCGCCAGGGTTTGCAAGGGAAGACGCGCTTTCGATTTCCGAGTAGCTTTGGTGTGTTCCGAGAGCGGGTTGAAGAGCTGGCGTTGCAGGTGAAACGACGTTGTGCTCGGGCAAATTGCGATCGCCTGCCAGCGCAGAAAATCCAAGCGTCACGCCAGCAAGAACAATCGAAAGCAGGATTGAGAAGGTCGACCGCGGCATTTGTTTGCGAGAAAAGTTGGTCAATTTAGACTGCCATTGTTACGGCACAAGTTGAAAAAGGATGCCGGTGGGAAATCTAGTCGCGAGGCTCCAGAGTTTCCAGCTACATCCGGCCACGACGCTGATAAAACTTGTAGCGATCAATGATCGACTCGACGTACTTTCGTGTTCCGGGGAAATCGACGTTGCTTAGAAATGTTCGCACTGAAATGTCGGCCAGGCTGTTTCCGCTCCACCTCTGGGCCCGGCTGGCGCCGGCGTTGTACTCTGCCAATGCGAACGGAAGTGGATCAGGCTCGTGCTTCCAATGCTCTATCGCTCGGTGCAAATACCATGTGCCGGCTTCGAGATTTGTCCTGGGATCGAAAAGCTTCTGCACCTGAAAGCCGGTGACTCTGTTTTCACGCGCCCATTCGTTTGCTGCTATCTGGCTCACTTGCATGAGCCCGCGCTCTCCGCGGCTGCCGTTTTTCCCCGGATCAAACCGGCTTTCACGCCACACGACCGCTTTCACCAGCATGGGATCAACCTGATGTTCGAGCGCAATGGTTCGAATCATCCCGTCGTAACGCTGAAATCGCGCCGGACTCATCCATTCGTAAACTGTGTAGATGGGATCGCCCGATACGACCGCGAGATAAGCAAAACCGGCAGCCAGCGCGAGGAGGACGCAAAGCATCAATTTGAAAGCGAATCGTAGTAGCTCCGGCATCAAATCTCGTGTGCGTATAGGGGTGGGCAATTAAATTACGCCCAACTCTCAATGGTAAAAGCCAATTACGTTCGCGTCGTCATCGATCGCGCCATCCGCCGCGAACTCGATTATTCGGTACCGCAAAGCTTGGCCGAACGAGTGCAAGTGGGCTCACGCGTGCGCGTACCGTTTCGAGACAAATCCGCTTTGGCAACCGTGGTCGCACTTCCAGAACAGAGCGAAGCAAAAGGCATTCGACCGATCGAAGCAATCATTGGTGAAGTTCCCATGGTGAGCGAGCACTCACTCGAATTGGCACGATGGATCGGCGCCTATTATTGCTGCCCGATTGAAACGGTCGTGCGCACGATGCTGCCGCAGGTGATTCGGCGGGCGGAAATGGGATGGAAAAAACAATTGTTCGTGCAGCCGGGCCGCAAACCGGACGCTGAAGAGCTCGAGAAACTGCAAAGGCGCGCGCCGCGTCAGGCGGAACTCCTCGCCGCAATTTCCATATTGCCGGGACCAGTCCGCGCGGCAGAGCTCCTGCGCCAGACATCGCTCGACAACCAAACTCTGCGCGCGCTGGTAAAACGCGGTCTCGCAGAATTACGCCAGGAAGCTGTCGTGCGCGATCCTCACGCTGATGAACAGTTCATCGCGAGTTCCAATCTCGTTCTCAACGAGGAACAAACACGCGCTTTGAACCAGATTGTGCAAGGCCTTGATTCACCAGAAAACGCGCGGCCAATTTTGGTCCATGGTGTGACCGGCTCCGGCAAAACGGAAATTTACTTGCAGGGCATTCGCGCCGCGCTCGACCGCAGACAGACGGCTATCGTGCTTGTTCCGGAGATTTCGCTTACGCCACAGACTGTTGAGCGCTTCAAGAGCCGGTTCGCCGATTTGCCCGATGCCGTTGCTGTTCTGCATAGCCACTTGTCAGAAGGCGAGCGACACGACGAATGGCATAAGATTCATTCCGGCCGGGCACGCATCGTAATCGGAGCGCGCAGCGCGATCTTCGCACCCCTGAAGAGTCTCGGACTCATCGTTGTCGATGAAGAACACGAGACGACGTACAAGCAGGAGGAAGCGCCTAGATACCACGCCCGCGACATCGCGGTGGTACGCGCGAAGATCGAAAAATGCGTCGTCGTTCTCGGCAGCGCTACACCGTCGCTGGAGAGTTATCAAAACGCAGCGACTGGCAAATATCATCTCGCAACGCTGACCCAGCGCGTGGACCAAAAGCAGATGCCGCTCATGCGCATTGTCGATCTTCGTCAGGAACGACGCAAAGAAAAGGCGATCGCGATTTTGTCAGAAAAGTTGTCGCAAGCCATCACCGATCGTCTGGAGAAACGCGAGCAAACAATCCTCTTCCTCAACCGGCGCGGTTTTTCAACATCGCTGCTGTGCAGTAACTGCGGCGAAGCGCGCAATTGTCCGAATTGCAGCGTCGCGCTGACGTTTCATCGACATCCCGCCGTTGCCGGCCGATTGAGCTGTCATTTGTGCGGGCACACGGCTGCCGTGCCGAAGAAATGTCCGGCATGCGGCCAGGATGCATTGATTTATTACGGCTTCGGGACCGAGAAGGTCGAGTCAACTGTCGCGCAGCTTTTTCCGAAAGCAGTGGTGCGCCGTATGGACGCGGATACCATGACGCGCAAGGAATCGTATCGCGAAACACTGAGAAATTTTCGCGGCGGCAAGATCGATATTCTTGTCGGCACGCAAATGATCGCGAAAGGCCTTCATTTCCCCAATGTGACGCTCGTTGGGATCATCAATGCCGACCTTGCGCTGCACCTGCCGGATTTCCGGGCGGGCGAACGCACATTTCAGCTTCTCACACAGGTGGCCGGGCGAGCCGGCCGCGGCGAAACCGCGGGCGAAGTGTTCGTGCAAACGTATACACCGTTTTCGCCGTCAATTCAGTTTGCGCGACATCACGATTTTGCTGGCTACTTCCAACAGGAACTCGAGTTTCGTGAGCGCTGCGGTTTTCCGCCATTCAAACACGCAATCCTGATCACGGTACGCTCCGCGCACGAAGGGCGCGCCAAGCTCTCAGCCGAAACACTGCAGCGCCGTTTAAAAGAAGCCGTGCCCCAAGAATTCATTCTCGGCGATGCCACACCTGCGCCACTGGAGAAACTACAAGGGCAATTTCGATTTCACATTCTTATCCGCGGTGAAGCCATCATGCGCCTGAGTCGCGTCGTTCGCGAAACCGTTGAAAGACTGCCCTTCCCCGAAGACGTTACCGTCACAGTCGACGTTGATCCTTATCAGTTGCTGTAGCACGACGCGCTGCGTGCTGGCGAGCACGCCTTGGCAACTCGGTCGCACCCAGATTCTCGCTGATTCCGTGGGGAAGACCGGGCAATCCTTTGCTCGCCGCGTTTCAACGATTGTTCAGTGGCTGTAGCCACGGCCCTGCGTCCGTAAATCCAGCAGGCTCGTGTTCAGCCCGCGAGCCGCTTGATCATCTTCGGGACAGTCGTCTTCGCGAGGGTTGTGAACGCGCCTACAGCGCTGTTGCCAGGCGAATCGCTCAAACGCAACAGGCCGATCTCGACGCGGAGATGTTTGCCCTGAAGCTGAATCGCTTTCAATTTTAGCGCATCCCGCCCTCGAAGCGCGATCTTCGGCATCAACGCTCCGGCCTCTAAAGTCGTAAGACACCGCAGCAGGGTCTCGATAGAGCTAATCTCGGCGACCGTTCGCGGCCGCACCTGATGTTTTTGGCAGATCTCGTCCGTCATATGCCGCATCACAAAGCTGTCCGTCAATTGCACCAATCGCTGTTGATGCAATTCTGCAAAAGGAATTCTTCGTCGCTCCGACCAAGGATGTTCTTCCGAAAGGACCAAGGCGAATTCGTCAGTGCACAGGCGATCGTAACGCAAATTAGGTGAGTATCGCGTAACGAAGCCCAGACCAACGTCCATGCGCCCTTCTTCCAACGCGGTCTCTATTTCAGTGGACGAAATCTCATCAACAATCACGCTGATGCCGGGGTGTTTCGTAGCAAACAGACCGAGCAGGTGCGGCATGAGCGGCACGTTCAGGACGGGAATGACTCCCACGTTTAGAGCGCCCCGCAGTTGTTCCGTGTCGCTGTTCAGTTCCTGGAGAAAATTTTCCAACTGACGAAGAATCGCCCGCGCGTGTTCTCGAAAAACCAATCCAGCTGATGTCAGCAGAATACGTTTTCCTCGGCGCTGAAATAAAGCCACTCGAAGACCGGCTTCCAGATCGCGCATCTGCTGAGAAACACTCGGCTGAGATATTCCCAGGCGGTTCGCGGCTCGGCTGAAGCTGCCAGTCTCGGCTACGGCGAGGAAATAGCGCAGGTGGCGCAGCTCCACCGGATCGTGCATATGAGAACGAGATACTGTGTGGCGCGATCAGCAAATACAATCAGTTAAGCTTGCTCGTGGCGACGGCTTCTGCTTTTATAGGCGAAGCTTATGGGGCTATTTCCGAAGCCTCTATATCAGATGAACAAGGCTTTCAAAATCATCACCGCCGGCGCTTGCGCGGTTCTGCTTCTGTCCGGCTGTGGCAAGAACTCCGGGGCAGGAGCTCGCAATGCGAGGAAAGTTCGTGTCGGCTATATCGGCCTGACTTGCGAGGCGCCGATTTACGCCGCGTACGAAAATGGGTTTTTTAAGGAGGAGGGACTTGAGCCTGAATTAGTGAAGTGCAATTGGGCCACGTACAAAGATGCATTGGCGCTGGGCAGCTACGACATCACTCACCATCTGGTGATGTATTTTCTGAAGCCGATCGAACAAGGTTTGGATGTACGGTTCCTAGCTGGAGTTCACCGCGGATGTCTGCGTGTCCAGGCGGGCGTGAAAACGAATATTCACACGATCGAGGACCTGAAAGGCAAACGAATTGGTGTGCCGGGAATGGGCACGCCGCCGTTCGTATTCGCGAATCGCGTCTTCGGAACCCATGGCATTGATGCCGGAAAAGACATTACGTGGAAGGTCTATCCAGCAGGTGAACTTGGTCTGGCCATCGACAAAGGAGAGGTGGACGCAGTCGCCGACGCCGAACCAATAGGCAGCTTATTGATCGCAGAAGCCAAAGTCAGAAACATTGCGGACCAGATAACGGATGCGCCTTACAAAGATGAGTACTGCTGCGAAGTCATCGCTAACGGCAAATGGGTGGACGCAAATCCGGACATCGCGGCGAGAGCAACGCGCGCGCTCTTGAAAGGCGCAAAATGGGTTGAGACGAACCCGAAGGCTGCGGCGATCATGGCTGTCGAGAAAAAATACCTCGCTTCAACGCCCGAATTGAACACCGTTGCGCTCGCGCGTCTGCGCTACATACCCAGTGTTCACCTGGCTGAGGACTCGGTTCACACCGCCGCGCGCGAGATGAAAGTTGCCAAAATGCTTTCTCAGGAAACCGATACCGAAGCACTCGCCAAGCGTGCGTTCATGCATCTCGACGGCGTGACAGACGAGTGGGTCAGGAACCTGGAAGTCGAAAAAATTGCGGGCGCCCAGGTTTCACCCGACGAAGAT
>DATBDJ010000009.1:0-20247 GCA_036269995.1 Candidatus Udaeobacter sp. | reverse complement strand
GGTTTTGCTGCCTTCTCCGCACAATGTTTCGGATTACCTGGTGAACGCAGCACGCGATGGCACTCTCTTCAGCGCGTCGGCGGTCACCTTGCGGCGTCTGCTTGTCGGATATTTCATCGGTCTTGCCATTGGCCTTCCGCTTGGGCTGCTAACCGCATCTATGAAATTCGCCGAAGACACGATCGGCGTGCTCGCGCTCGGCCTCCAAACGTTGCCGAGCGTATGCTGGGTGCCGCTTGCTCTGCTGTGGTTCGGACAAACCGAAGCCGCGATGCTCTTCGTGGTTATCATGGGAACAGTTTGGTCAGTTGTGATCGCGACCGACACCGGAGTTCGCACGATTCCACCAATCTTCGCGCGCGCAGCGCGGACGATGGGCTCGGGTCCGTTTCATCGATGGCTGTACGTAATTTTTCCGGCATCGCTGCCTCACTTGATAAGCGGAATGAAACAGGGCTGGGCTTTCGCCTGGCGTTCATTAATGGCTGCGGAAATTTATGTCACAATTCTGACGGGATTTGGTCTTGGCCACCTGCTGCATTACGGTCGTGAATTGAATGCGATGGACCAGGTCATCGGCATCATGCTGATGATCGTGGTCATTGGTCTGCTGGCGGACAAAATCCTATTCTCGCCGTGGGAGCGATTTCTGCATCGGCGATGGGGAACCGGCAGGGCGTAGGCGCAACGCTTTAGTCGTCGTTGCATCCTCCGCGTTGCAATCCGCGGAAGTACGTCAGGGCGTGTAACCGAAACGAACGTCGAGCTCGGTCAACATATCCGCGGCATATCGCTGATCCTCGGCGGAAAGGTACTCGCGATACCCGCCAATTTTTCCACGCCGCACTTTGAACGACTCCGGATCGCGCACGTCGCCCGGGTGCAGGATGTTGGAATCGAACGCGCCGGCAGCCTCCAGCTTTTGCATGTTTTCGAAGCGAGAAAATTCCAGCGCACGTTCGAACGTCGTTACATCTGGTGCTTGCTCGCCGAGAAGCGTGAGCAGATCCGCGAAGTGCTCTGTCGGCGCCGCGCGAAGATCTTCGTATCGGATGAGTCGGAAATTGGCGCGCTCGGAGAACTCGCTAATCCAGTCGTTCATCGCATCAATGATCGCACGCATCCCGAATTTTTTGTCGCGCAACATGTCGCTGACGCTCTTCTGCCTGAGCTGAATCGGCGCGTTTGGATCGCGCCTCGTTAGCTGCAAATAGAGAGACACAAAACAATCCCGCGGATCCCGGGCAAGCAGAATGATCTTCGCGCGGGCAAGCTCGCGGCGCGGCACGAGATACTTTCCGCGCAACCAGTCCCACAGATCTCCTTTGGTGCGGTGCTCGAACAGGTCATGAGAAAATACAACACGCGGAAATCCGGCGATGTCGTAACGTCCAGGCCGCAATGTAAATTGCAGGCCGAAGCGTTGACAGAAATAGGCGCACAGGAATGCGCGAAGCCACGTGCGTCCGCTTTTTGGCACCGAAACGATTATCGTATCTCCTCCAGAGAGTTCGCTTGCGCGGCTGCTAAAATTCCGACGGGCCCATCGCGAACTCAGGCCTCGAAATCGCCAGCGTGTGTGCGACTTGTACGTGCCCGCTGATCCCGGTAACGGCCGCGCCGGACCGGCCTTAAAATCGGTTGGGTCTTGCGGCTGTGCTGCAGTCAAGGATTCAGATGTAACTTCGAATGCCATTTAGGACGCGGCGAAAGTTGGGGGCTATTGCATAACACTGCAAATTGCGGTATCTATTCAAGCACATTTTTATCGGGGGCGCACTGGCTTCGACTCATCGTTGGAAGCGCAGGCGGCATGTCGAGGATGGTTCGTTGGCCTCGTTAAAAACCGGACCAAAACAAATAAACGCAGATCACCAAGATCTCGCTCTCGCGGCTTAATTGACCGTGACGTTTGGAGTTGGACGCCTGCTACGGCGCCAAACGTGGACAGCAGGCTGGCGAATCGGCGGAGCGACCGCGCAGGTTCGTGAAGGAAATTCGTGGACGCTCGGGAGCCGGCAGTGTGCCGGTGCAAGGTTCGGCTCCTTAAAACTTATCACCGGATAAACATGTAGATGTTTGCGTGGATAGCGACGAGGACAGGGGTTCGATTCCCCTCGCCTCCACTGTAATTGACAACCGTGCGGCCCTCCTCAAGAGTCGGCGTTCACGCAATGGCGACGAGTATCACAGCAGCCGACACGCGCTGCGTACAAGACACCCGGAGTACACGTTTTTCTGTAGAAGGCCATTGGTGGTTGTTTTGCTTTCTCATTCTCGCACTGAATTTTGTTCTACTTGCGTTGGATCCTCTACCGAAACTGTTTCTAGGAGATTCAAAAAGTTACCTCTGGACGGCTTTGTGGGGATGGATCCCGCATGATAGATCCTTTTTCTATGGGTACATCATTCGTTGGTCGTCGCTCAGGACAGAAAGTCTGACTTCATTGATGATTCTTCAGACGTTTCTGGGCGCCATCACGTCGATCCTCGTTGCACTTATCTGCCGATGGATTTTCCAGCTTTCTTTACGATGCTCCTGTCTTTTCGGATTTCTCTGCGCGATCGATCCGCTGCAACTGGTATGGCA
Source organism: Candidatus Udaeobacter sp. (assembly GCA_036269995.1). GTDB lineage: Bacteria > Verrucomicrobiota > Verrucomicrobiia > Chthoniobacterales > UBA10450 > Udaeobacter. The sequence goes on along the minus strand of DATBDJ010000009.1, from coordinate 17,657 downwards.
GCGTTATGTGATGACAGAGACGATCAGCCTTTTCGTGTATGTCCTAATGTTGCTGCTCTCGTTTTGTTACCTTGACCAGCGCCGTTTGTGGCAACTTTTCGTTGTCGAACTACTCGGATTGCTCCTGATCAGTTTTAGGATGAGTTACCTACTTGTCGTTCAAGTCACCATGTTGTTGTTACCGCTGATAGCGTTTTTCCCGGAAATTCGCACAGCTTTTTGCAAGTGTTCCTCGCGCACCGCACGGATGTTCGTCGCGAGATCGGCAGGCGTTCATATGACAATTAGTATTCTTGTTATGATGAGTCTGCAGCAGGGGTATCAGCGGTTGAATGGTTGGCTGGCTGGTCGCGAACCTGCGTATCTGCACAGCAGTGGGTTAACCCTGCTGGCCACATGGGCTCCCGCGCTTCAGCCGACGGACTCTCCCGATCCGCGTTTAGCAGCGTTGCTCGCACGACGCGAGCAACTTCGACTCGGCGACGTCGGAGGAAGGAATGCTCAGCTTTACATGCCCGACCACCTCATAAACCTGTGGGAAAAAACGGAGCCGAATGCTGCTATCTGTAACCGGGTAGCGAAACAGACTGCAGTGCACGCGCTGTTTCATCGCCCATGGCGCGTTCTGAAATTGAGCGCGCTAACATTTCTGGATTACTGGAATTTTCCCGCAATGCGCAAAAAGGCAAAAGCCGACATGAAGACTACTTCTCCGTGGGATAACGAGCTGAGCAAAGCAGCCGCCAAGTTCCATGTGGTGCCTCCGCGGCCTCAGCACGCTAAGATTTACAGGCTCCTGCAACGGTATCAGGTCATTGCACAGCCATATTACTATATTGTTTTGGTCGCTCCCTTTTTCTGCGCCTGCCTCATCTTTTTCGTCCCTAAAGGCTATTGTTTTCTGCTTTGTCTCCATAGCTGGATTTTGCTGGGAACAATCACATTATTCTCGATGGGTCCGACTGCACGGTACCTTCAGCCGCTGTCGCTTTTGACAATTTTGATCTTCGCGGTGCTCGTGAAGAGCCTCACTGATCGACGGTCCCGTGCACCGTCCGCTGCGCTACCAACGTCATAGGTTCGACACCGGGTCCGTCATGTTTAAAACCCGTGGCGAGCCCGAAATCCTAAGCGGATCGCCGGTCGTGCGGAAATTTCGCGGAATGTTTTCGTCAGGCTGAGAGCACGTTCAGAGAATTGCGACGGCGACGTGCGCTAGGCAAGGCGAACCGACGGATTCCTTCGAACAAGGTTCGATTTGCGGAAACCTGCCCGCGCAATGATCACAGCAAATGGAACCGGAACGCGTTATGTAACCCAGCTGACGGCGTGCATGAACCGGCTGTAACAGTTCACCACGCACCGGATGCAGGAAGACTTTCGCCGGCGACATTCCGAACTCGCAATCGCCATCTGCTGATTGCAAATTGAAAACGATGCGGGACGCGCTGACTCCGATGATGCAGCAATACCGCCGGCTGCGAAGCAGCATCCCGGCTGATACGCTTCTCTTATTTCGCCTCGGGGATTTTTACGAACTCTTCTTTGAAGACGCAAACGAAGCATCGGCACTGCTGAACGTCGCGCTGACGAAGCGCAATGGGGTGCCGATGTGCGGCGTGCCGTATCATGCAGCGCAAACTTACATTGCAAAATTGATCAAGGCCGGACGCCGAGTGGCGATCTGCGACCAGACAAGCGAACCGCAGCCGGGAAAAATCGTTTCGCGCGACATCACCCAGATCGTGAGCGCCGGCACGGTCAGCGATCTCGATCTGCTGGATGCAAAGCGGGGTAATTACCTGGGCGCCATCTATACGAAGGACGGCGTTTTCGGGTTCGCCTACGCCGACCTAAGCACCGGCGAGTTTCGACTACTACAGGCACGCGACTGGCAATCGCTGTTTGACGAGCTCAGCCGTGTTTCGCCTTCGGAAATTTTGGTCAGCGATGAGCAACGACAGCAGTTTGTCCAATTGCCGAATGCGGTCTCTTACGACAGCTACGCATTCCTACCCGAGCAGGCGGTGTTCACTCTATGCGAACATTTCAAGGTGAAATCTCTCGATGGATTTGGCTGCGGTGACATGTCAACTGCTACCGCCGCAGCCGGAGCGATCGTCCATTATCTAAGATACCAGCTGCGACGGAATATCGATCACCTGTCCGCGCTGCGCAGCGATGCGCCCACAGATTATGTTCTGCTCGACGCTGCAACACAGGCGAACCTCGAGCTCGTGGAGTCGCGCAGTACGCGTGATACCAGCCTTCTCGCGGTACTCGACCGCACGATGACGTCAATCGGCGCACGCAAACTGCGCAGTTGGATTTTGCAGCCGCTGCGCGACTTGAGGGAATTGGAACGACGGCAGCAGATGATCGCCGAATTGTTACAAGAGCCCGATTTGCTGTCATCAATTCGGGCTGAGCTGAAATCGATTCGCGATGTCGAACGCGCGGCCGGACGTTTGAGCCTGGCCTCAGGCAACGCGCGTGATTTGGTGGCCCTGAAAACTTCGCTTCAACAAATCCCCGCAATAAGACGTGAGCTGGGCAAGCTGATCGAGCGAATTGAATTTGGCAGGGCGCGGCCGCCGGGCCCGCCGACCATAGCGGAAAGCGGCGGGTTTGGAGGACCCGCGCTGCTGCAGCATCTGCAAAGTGAAATTCGTGAGATGCCGGCACTCGCGGAGAAGCTGGCCAACGCTCTCGGCGACGATCCGCCGTTGACCTTGAAGGACGGCGGTATTTTTCGAGATGGTTACGAGGACGCTCTTGATGTTTTGCGACAAACGTCCCGCGACGGCAAAAGCTGGATCGGTCAATTGCAGGAGCGCGAGATTGCCGCCACAGGAATCAAGTCGCTTAAGGTCCGCTACAACTCCGTTTTCGGTTACTTCATCGAGGTGACAAAATCCAATATCCAAAACGCGCCTGCGCGTTACGAGCGAAAACAAACCACCGTCGGCGGCGAACGGTTCATTACACCTGAGCTTAAGGAAATAGAGGCAAAAATTCTTGGCGCAGACGAACGCGCCCGCCAGCTGGAATACCAGCTTTTCCAAAAACTGCGCGAGCAGACTTTGCGTGAGCTTGGGCCGCTGCAGCAAACTGCAGATGCAATTGCGGTTCTTGACGTCATCTGCGCGCTGGCGGAAACCGCGCGCCTGTTCCGGTACTGCCGCCCCGCGTTAAACAAGACGCTGCGGTTGGTGATCAAAGACGGTCGCCATCCCGTCCTGGATCAAACTCTCGTAGAAGAAAAGTTTGTGCCGAACGACACGTCGCTCGACGGCGAAAACGTACGGCTCGCAATTATTACCGGGCCGAACATGGCCGGGAAATCAACTTACATCCGGCAGGTAGCGCTGATTGTTTTAATGGCGCAGATCGGCAGCTTCGTGCCGGCGGAGAGTGTAGAAATTGGTCTGGTCGATCGCATTTTCACGCGCGTCGGTGCGAATGACGATCTGGCGCGAGGCCAGTCGACGTTCATGGTGGAGATGAATGAGACCTCAAACATCGTCAATAACGCCACTCAACGAAGTCTTGTGATTCTCGATGAAATCGGCCGCGGCACGTCAACGTTCGACGGGCTGTCGATTGCGTGGAGCGTCGCGGAGTTTCTGCACGACAAGATCAAAGCACGAACGTTGTTCGCTACGCATTACCACGAGCTGACCAAACTCAGTGACGATCACGAAGGCGTCTGCAACCTGAACGTGGCAGTGCGCGAATGGAACGATCAGATCATCTTTCTCCGCAAAATTATTCCCGGCGGTGCCGACAAAAGTTACGGCATCCAGGTTGCTCGGCTTGCCGGCCTGCCGAAAGAAATCCTCGACCGCGCCAAAGACATTCTAGCGCATCTGGAAAATTCGAGTCACGAGACGGCAGCAACGAAGCGGCGATCGAGAAAGTCGTCAAGGAGCATGCCGGAATCGCAGAAGCCACAGTTGGATTTGTTGTAATGTCCGCTGCTTTTTAGCTCAAACGGACACGCACCATGTGCTCAGCTCTGCTCGGCTCGACCCGCAGTGCGATGAGACGCGCACACCCACGCCGGATTTTGTGATAAGCTAGGCGCATCGATGGCCGTCAAAATCGAGAAGGAACTAAGCGAATCGCTGCGAGCGCTATGGCTCAAGGCGGTGACCGCCATCGAGCTGCGCAATTTCAAGTACGCGATTTCACTCCTGCAGGAGGTCCTTAAACAAGAACCGGAGTTCCTGACAGGCCGTCAACTGCTACGGCGCACCGAGGTAACAAAAATCAAATCGACAAAAAAAAGCTTCTTCAATATCTCAACCGCACAATTCACCGCGATGAAAGCGCAACATGAGATTAAAAAGGATCCGCACCGCGCAATGCAGATTCTGGAGAAAGTTTTTGAAGACGAACCATACAATCGTCAGGCAAACCTCCTGTTAAAAGAAGCCGCGCTTGCCGCGGACTCGCCGGAGGTTGCGGTGTTCGCACTGCAGACGGTGCTCGAGGAAAATCCCCGGGACGTCAAAGTGCTCCACGAGCTTGCCCGTCTATATGGTCAACTTGGTGACTATGATCTGGAGGTTGAGATGTATAACCGAATCACGGCGATAGATCCGCTCGATGCCGAAGCGCGACGCCTGGGCAAAGACGCCTCGGCACATTCGACGATGAAACGTGGTGGATGGACGCAAGCGGAGAGTTATCGGGATTTGATCAAGGACAAGGAGGAGGCGATTTCACTTGAGCAACAGAACCGAATGCGGCTCGGCGGGGAATCGCTCGAACAACAGATCGCCGAGACCCATGCGCGTCACGCCAAAGAGCCGGCGAACCTTGATTTCACCCGCCGGCTGGCCGCGTTGCACGAGCAAAAGGAAGATTTTCAGACGGCAATCATGTGGTATCAGCGCGCCGCAGATCTCACTGGAGGCGCAGATGCCGGATTAGTTCGAAAGGTTTCTGATCTAAGACTAAAATGCCTCGAGCACGAAATCGCTGCGCACGAGGAATTTCTCTCCACGCACGACCCAACTCACGAACTGTATAGCCAGAAATCAGAGGAACTAAAAGCTGCTACAGCAAAGCGTGCAGACGTCCGGATTGCAGATGCACAAGAACGAGCTGCCCGTAATCCGACCGATCTTCAATTGCGGTTCGAGCTGGGTGAAGATCTCTTCAATGCCGGCCGGTTCCGTGAAGCTGTCCCGGAGTTGCAGCGTGCACGGCAAAATCCGCATGCGCGTTTGAAGGCGATGCATCTGCTCGGTTGCTGCTATGGCGAACTTGGAATGCTGGATCTTGCCGTCAAACAATTGGAGGACGCTTCAAAAGAAATTTCATCGATGGACGCAATGAAGAAGAACGTCGTGTACAATCTCGGGCTCATTTACCAACGCCTCGGCGACGAGCAAAAGTCGCTTGCATGTATGAAGCAAATTTACGAAGTGGAACACGGCTACAGAGACGTCGCGCATCGCGTAGAAAGTTCTTACGCGCGGGATGTCTCCGAAGCGTAAGCGGTTCATGGATCGTCCGAGGCTACGCCTGTGGTTTACCCGGGCAGGAGGAGCCCAAACGAAATAAAACCCCGTCCAGCAACGTGATCGGCTCCGATTCTTAATTGCCGGAATCCCGGTGTGTTGGAATCCTAAAGATCTATGAAAACAAAAACAACCATACTGTCGTACTTTCCAATAGTTCTTGTCGCTATCGCGGCGCTCGGAGTCACTACCCCTGCTCCCGCACAAACCACTCCAGCCGACAAGAGCTCTTCGTTATCTGAAAAAGACAAAACTTTTATGAGGAAAGCTGCAAAAGGCGGGGCAATGGAAGTCGCGATGGGAAAATTGGCCGAACAGAACGGCCAAAGTGAGGATGTAAAATCTTTCGGCAAACGGATGGTCGCCGATCACGGCAAAGCCGGTGACGAGCTAAAGCGAATCGCCATGGAAAAGGGCGTCAAATTGCCGGCAAAAGACCCGAAGGTGAGCTGGAGCTCGGATAAGGGTTACATGGACAACATGATCAGAGACCACGAAAAAGACCTGGCGGAATTCAAAGAGGAAGCAAGCAGCGGTACGGATCCGGACGTGAAAAAGTTTGCGGAGGACACATCAAAAATAGTTCAGGAGCACCTGGACCTCGCGAAACAGACGCAAGCGAAGCTGAAATAACAACAAACGAATTACGTTGACGCGGCACGCTTCAGAGAGCGCGCCGCGTTTTTGTGCGCCTCGACGGCTTGCGAAAAGACGGCTGGCTGGTCGTGAGCTCGCGGATTCAAATCCGCGTATTTGCATTGAGCGGAGCGCGAGTGTTAGTGAGATCAATCCTCGATGAGGAAGACGAAGCTCATTTGCACGCTTGGCCCGGCGACGAACAAGGCGGAAGCGCTGCGACGCCTGATCGAGAAAGGGGTTGACGTTTTTCGGCTCAATATGAGCCACGCAACTCACGAAGCTGTCCGCGAAGTTGTCCCGCAAATCCGCACGCTTGCTGCACAAGCGGCTCGTCCAGTTGCGATCCTGCTAGACACGCAAGGGCCGGCTATTCGCACGGGAGAGCTAAAAAGCAAACTGCATCTGCGATCAGGCGACATCCTGGAACTCACGGTGCGCGGCGCTAAGCCGAAGGAGCAATATTCGGTTGATGTAAATTACCCGGGATTTGCGGACGCGGTGGCGGTCGGAGATAACGTTTTGGTTGATAACGGTCTCATTCGACTGGCGGTGCTTGAGAAGGCAAAGAACCGCGTACGCACCAAGGTGCTGACGGAGGCCGTGCTCGGATCGCGCCGTCACATAAATTTGCCGGATGTCCACATCAATCTGCCGCCGCTGACGAAGAAGGACATTGCGGACGTTGCGCTGGGCGCAGAGCTAGACGTCGACTTTGTGGCGCTGAGTTTCGTGCGGGAAAAAACGGACCTCGACGCGCTGCGTCGGCTTCTCGCGAAAAAGAAAAGCAACGCGCAGATCGTGGCAAAAATCGAGGACCAGATGGCGGTCAGGGCCATCGACAAAATGATTGAAACCGCCGACGTGATTATGGTCGCGCGCGGCGATCTGGGAATCGAGTGTCCGATGGAGGAACTGCCGATCATTCAGCGCCGGATTGTGAAGAAATGCATTCGCGCGGGTAAACCCGTAATAATCGCAACACAATTGCTCGAATCGATGATCACAAATCGGCTGCCGACGCGCGCCGAAATCACGGACGTGGCAAACGCAGTCTTTGAACAAGCCGACGCCCTCATGTTGACGGCCGAAACGGCAATGGGTCGCTATCCAGTGGAATGCGTTGAAGTCCTCAACCGCGTTTCAGTGCGCATTGAGCGCAGCGGCGGAGCGGGTTATGCCAAAGATGCCGTTCTGGAAAACGTCCGGCAGAAAACCGTTGCCTCAGCAGTCGCGCTGGCGAACTCGCTCGAGAATTCCAAACTGGTTGTGTTTACGTTGCACGGCAGAATGGCGCGTTATGCAGCAAATTTGCGTCCACAACGGGCGCCTATTTTTGCTTTCACGCCAAACGAACAAATTTATCGTCGGCTGGCGCTTTATTGGGGGGTGTTTCCCGCTCGTATTGATTTCACTGGAGATCCGGACAGGACAATTGCCTCAGCCGAGAAGTTCTTGCGCAACAAAAAACTGGCTGCGCCGGGCAACCGCCTGGTGATTATCAGCGACGTCCACATGGGGCGCGCGATGATTGATTCCATTCAGCTGCGCGTCGTGAAGTAACTGTAGCAACGGCGCTGCGTCGCCGTTATCGCAGGTCAGATACAAAAGCGCCTCGACACCGCGACCCGGCTTGAGATCACGCTTCTACCGGTAATTCTACGTCCACTGGACGCTCCTTCTTACTCAAAGCCCGACGAAGTTTCGACAGCGCGATGTTCTGCAACTGCCGAATCCGCTCTCGCGTAACGCCGAATTTTTTGCCGACTTCCTCGAGCGTCTTTGGTTTGCCGCCGTCCAATCCGAACCGCTGGAAGATTATCTTCTTCTCGCGATCGTCCAATACATCCAGCAATCCGCCGACTTCGTTGCGAAGATTTTTGTCACGCAACAGTTCGAACGGCGTCTGCGCCTCTTCGTCACCAACGATTTCGCCGAATTCGGTCGAATCATCGTCGCTGATTGGCGCATCGAGCGAGGCTGGACGGATCGAGACTGTCTTGAGCTGGGAAACCTTCCCACTGGCGATTCCGATCTCGTCGCCAAGCTCCTCGTCAGTGGGCTCGCGGCCGAGCTCTTCGCTCATTTGCAGGGAGACCCGGCGCATCTTGGAAATCTTGTCCACAAGGTGCACAGGCAGGCGGATCGTCTTGCTCTGGTTCGCCAGCGCGCGCTTAATGGACTGTTTGATCCACCACGCCGCGTACGTGCTGAGCTTTCCGCCCTTGGCCGGGTCGAAACGCTCTACGGCCTTCATCAAGCCGATGTTGCCCTCCGAAATCAGGTCCAGAAGCGGCAAGCCGAGGTTCGCATAGTCATGCGCGATCTTGACGACCAGGCGCAGGTTAGAGCGGATCATTAAGGCTCGCGCTTCGCGATCGCCCTTCTTGATCTTCGCAGCCAACTCGATCTCCTGGTCGGGAGTCAGCAGCGGGATTTGTCCGATCTCTCGCAGGTAAATCTTAATGCCGGTATCGCTATCTTCAGCAGCCATATAACTCTTTTTCATCAATACGTTGGGGGGTCAGGCCCGATACGTTGCCGTAAATGGTATTCGTCGATGCCTTGTCGCTCACGGGTTGTACTATCCGAGAAAGTATTTAACAAGGTTAAATATTCGAAATTGTGACAACCCTTGGATGTATCGTGTTCAAAATTTTTTAATAGCCGTCCGGTCAGGCTTCGGTTGAGCGGTTTCAGACCGTTCCCAGCGGTCCAGGCAGCAGTGCCTTTGAGGTTATTTTGACACTTTTCGGCAGACTGCTTTTCTGCAACCCTGATCGCTCATGCTGGCGAAAATTTACTCCGCCGCCGTGTACGGCGTCGACGCGTATGAAGTCGAAATTGAAGTTAACGGAGCCGGCGGAGAGCCAAACATCATTATCGTTGGATTGCCTGACGCCGCGGTAAAGGAAAGCCGCGACCGGGTAACTACTGCCATCGCCAACAGCGGTTACTATTGGCCACGCGGCCGGACGACAATCAATCTTGCCCCGGCAGACGTTAAGAAGGAGGGGCCCAGTTTTGATTTGCCCATCGCTCTTGGAATGATCGCCGTTACAGAAAACCTTGATAGTTCGCCATTTGAAAATTTCAGCTTTGTGGGCGAGCTGGCCCTGGATGGTTCAGTCCGGGCAGTCAAAGGCGTGTTGCCCGTGGCGCTCGAAGCACGACGGCGCGGCAAGCGCGCGCTATTTGTTCCCGAAACCAATGCACTCGAAGCGGCGATGGTCGAAAAAATCGATATCTACGGCGTCCAAAATCTGCGGCAAACGTTCGCGTTTCTGCGCGGAGAAGTCCCGCTTCTGCCCACGCGTGCCGATCTGAGCAAATTTTTCGCCACCCACCAAAGCTACGATGTCGATTTCAGCGATGTAAAAGGCCAGGGCCACGTAAAACGCGCCATCGAAGTGGCCGTCGCCGGCGGTCACAACGTGCTCATGATTGGTCCCCCCGGGTCCGGCAAATCGATGCTGGCCAAACGAATTCCAACGATCATTCCTCCGCTCTCGCTCGAGGAGGCGATTGGGACGACAAAGATTCACAGCATCGCGGGATTGCTGGATTCGGAGCAATCGTTTGTGTCCATACGGCCGTTCCGCGCTCCACACCACACGATCAGCGACATTGGCCTGCTCGGCGGCGGCACATTTCCAAATCCTGGCGAAGTAAGTCTTGCCCATAACGGTGTTCTTTTTCTGGATGAGCTGCCGGAGTTCAAACGATCAGCATTGGAAGTCATGCGGCAGCCACTCGAGGACGGGAAAGTCACGGTGTCGCGAGCGGCGGGCAGCGTTACATTTCCCTCGGAGCTGATGCTTGTTGCCGCGATGAATCCGTGTCCGTGCGGCTATTTTGGAGATTTAAAACGCGAATGTCGTTGTGGGCCATTGCAGGTACAGCGCTATCGGCAGCGGATCTCCGGTCCATTGCTGGACCGGATCGATCTGCACATTGAAGTGCCTGCCGTCGAGTATCGCGATGTCGCCAGCGAGCGCGCGGAAGAAAGCTCCGCAGCGATTCGGGATCGAGTCATTGCTGCCCGGGAGCGGCAGCAGCAACGATTTCGCAGCGAACCGAAAGTGAACTGCAACGCGCGTATGGCCACGCGCCAACTCAAACAACATTGCAAGCTTAGTCAGGACTCACAGGAATTGATCCGTGTAGCCATGAGCGAATTAAATCTCAGCGCTCGCGCTTACGATCGGATCCTGAAAGTTTCCCGCACCATCGCTGATCTCGACGATAAGGCCGACATCGCACCGGAACATGTGAGCGAAGCAATCCAATATCGCACGTTTGACCGCACACTCTGGGTCTGATTCGGAAACCCCTCGCGTGTGCGAAAGCCGTCCACAAAACAGCGGAAACTCTGCCGACTTCTTGGCGTGCTGCTGATTTTACTCAACGGCTGCAAAGCGGCGCCGAATCGGATATTCGAAGAAAGTTTCGAACGGTTGTATACGGTCGAATCGAACACAAATGTGACGATAGAAAACGGCGATGGGTCGGTCCTGCTTTACGGCTCGAACGTCAACGAGATGCGGGTTCACGCTGTTAAAAAAGCCTATAAACGCGCGCGCCTGGCACAAATGGCCATCGATGTCTCTGCGACACCAGGCTCCGTTTCCATTACGACAAAATTTCCTCCCAAACCAAAATGGGGATTGGGCGACCGCTCCGGCACGGTTGACTACACAATCGTTGTTCCGGCCAGCGCCAGCGTGTCGCAGTTGGAATTGAATGCCGGTGAGATTCTTGTCGATGGGATGCGGGGGTCAGCCATGCGTGCGCAGTTAAACATGGGCCGGATGTTCGCACGCAACTGTTTCAGTCAAAACCTCGATCTCGCGATACAACGCGGAAATCTCATGGTGTCGTTCGACTGGTGGCAAGCAGAGCAGTTGTCTACCCACATGCATATTTCCCACGGAAATGCGTGGGCATACCTTCCCATCGATGCTGCTTTTCATCTGCTCGTCGAAGCCGAACATGGGAAAATCGTCAATGATTTCAACAACGCACCAGTCGGGCCGGCGGCGACGAACGGAATGAAGATCGATCGCGTCGTTAACGGCGGAGATCACGCCGTAATCGAAATTCGCGTCGGAAAAGGCAACATTAATATCGCGAAGGCGAATCCGTGATAAGTAGCCTCGACATGGCTGCGCTGGCGATTTGAAAAGTCAGATTCACACCTGAAATTCACACCATGCCTTCCTTCGACATCGTCTCAGAAGCGGACAAGCAGGAGATCGATAACGCGCTAAATCAGTCGCGCAAAGAGCTTGCTACTCGGTTCGATCTGAAAGACGCGAAAACCGAAATCATTCCTGAACAAGACAAAATTATTTTGATCGCCGACGACGGAGCGCACTTGAAAGCGCTGCGGGAGATTGTTATCGGCAAACTATCCAAGCGGGGCGTGGATTTGCGGAATGTCGAGCAGGAAGAACCCGCAATCTCATCCGTCGGCCATGCCCGGCAGGAATTGAAGATCAAACAGGGCCTCGAAGGCAACAAGGCCAAGGAAATTATCCAGGCGATCAAATCCCAGGGGTTCAAAGTGCAAAGTCAACTGCAGGACCAGCAGATTCGCGTCACCGGAAAAAAGAAGGACGATCTCCAGGCTGTCATTCAATTCGTGCGCAGGCGCGACTTCGGCGTGGCTACGGATTTCAAGAATTTCCGAGACTGACACCCACTAAGCTCCAAGCACCAACATCCAACATCCAGAGAAAATCCAACACGTAAACTTTAAGAAGGCACGGTGTGACAGCTGATGACTGTCCTTGAGATTTATGCTTCTCTGGAGCTTGAAGTTGGAATTGGGGGATTTCTCAGCCGCCTTGCACCGGGGGCATGATCGCAATCTCCTCTCCTGGTTTGAGTGCGTGATTGCGATCTACAAATTCCACGCCGGCGCCGACCAAAATGCTCTTATCGTGCGGACGGAGCGCAGGGTGACGTGCGTAGATTTCATCAAGTAAGTCGCGGACCGTGGTTCCCTGGGAAAGTTCTAGGTCCAACTCGCGCATCCCAACCAAGTCGCGCAATTGCGCGTAAAACTGCACGCGCACTTTCATTGCACTGAACGGGCCGCCTTAGCCATTGCTCGCAGAATCAGGTTCACTAATCTGCACTTTGATGCATGTCCATCACAACCAGCTCGAAGTTCACACCAAGGGTAAAGGCCTGTACGAGATCACCGAAGACGTGCAGTCGAAGATCAATGCTATCGGCATCCGAAACGGTACCGTGACGGTGTTCGTCCAGCACACCAGCTGCAGTATCGTCATCATGGAAAATGCCGATCCAACCGCGCGACGCGACTTGGAGGAGTTCTTCGACCGGCTTGTGCCCGAGGACGCCGATTATTTCACACACAACTCCGAAGGCGGCGACGATATGCCATCCCACATCAAAATGGCGTTGACGCGCACGAGTGAGACAGTGCCTATCGTTGATGGAGAGATGCAGCTCGGCACCTGGCAGGGCGTTTTTTTGTTCGAGCACCGGCGCGCGTCGCACCGGCGCAACATTTCGATCACCATCATCGGCGAAATGTAGCCGCTTCGCTGTGCAAATCGTCGCCCAGGGGCGTAAATACCGCACCGCGTGGCGCGCCTCACAGCGGCGCGGTTACAGATACATCGCATCCACCAACCGCAGCGATTTCTCGTTCGGCAAAACCGATTGTTCCATCTGATTCATCACGTATGCGAATCCGATTCCGTTTTCTGGATCGGCGAATGCGTGACTGCCTCCGGCACCGGGGTGACCGAAGGAGTGTGCCGCAGCACCGAAGAGCTTTCGCCGCGCGTACCGCGAGTCTTTCATGAATCCCGCCGAGAAAGCTGTCGGTATTTGAAAGACTCGATCGATCCCATCGGCGAATGTCGTGTTCATCCATTCGAGCGTTTCTCCTGAAAAGAAAGTCTGGCCTTCAAACGTGCCGCCGTTGGCGAGCATGGAATAAAATTTTGCCAGCGCAGAGGCGCTTCCGATCCCGCCAAACGAAACAATCGGCTGCGCGCGGATGTGAGGATCGTTCATTTTGCTAATCACACTGAGACCATAAGGGGAGGTAAACGTCTTTCTTGCTAACGTTCCCGCCGTAACGAGATCAGTATAAAATTGCTTCGGCTCTGGCGGCTTGCCGGCTTTCGGTGCGTAAATTGTGGCCACATGAGCCTTTTCGCTTTCTGGCAAACCGATCCAGAAATCAAGGTTGAGAGGGCGGGCAAAATTTTCCCGCCAGTAATCTGATAGCGTTTTGCCGGCGATTCGGCGGGTAAGCTCGTCGAGGAGAAATCCAAATGTGCGCGCATGATAACCATGCGCTGTTCCGAGTTCCCAGATCGGCGTCTGCGCCTCCACCGCTCGAATGACTGCCTCGTAAGCAAGCACATCGACGCGCCGGTCTAAAGCGCAGAGACCGGATTGATGCGAAAGCAATTGCGCGAGATTGATGTTCTCTTTGCCGGCTTGCGCAAATTCAGGCCAGAACTCGGCGACTCGTTGGTCAAGCTGAATCTTGCGTTTCTCCAGCGCATGCAAGACACAAGCGCTACCGATTCCTTTTGTCGCCGACCAGACCAGAACAAGCGTGTCGCTGGTCCACGGATGTTGGCGATGCGCATCGCGAAATCCGCCATGAAGATGGACAATCTCTTTACCGTTATGCCAAACGGAAACTGCCGCCCCTAGTTCGCCAAATTTTTCGAAATTTTCCTGGAACAACGGTTCCAACCGCTGCAGAAGTTGGTCGCCTTCCCATTGCATGGGCGGAATGGTAGGACGCCCAGTGGCAGCATTCATGATAATAATTGTAGGGCGCTTCTGTGAACCCCGAAAGCATTCGGGGCTGGTCCAGCCGGCCTACAGCAGGAGTTCTTCGAGTTCGGTGAGCCGACGTTCGAATAAGCGCAGTGTGCTCTCGATAGGCGTAGAGGTCGTCATATCTACGCCTGCCGCTTTCAACGCTTCCAGCGGGAACTTCGAACCGCCAGAGCGCAGAAAACTCAGATACGCCTCTACACTTCCTGGCTCGCCCGACAGCACGCGTCGGGAAAGCGCCACAGCCGCCGAAATGCCGGTTGCATATTTGTAGACATAGAAGGCGTGGTAGAAATGCGGGATCCGCAGGCATTCGAGGTCCAGCTCGATATCGAGAACGAAATTTTCGGCGAAATAGGTCTCGAGCAGCTTATGATATTCGGACTTGAAAACGTCGAGTGTCAGCGCATCACCACGCTCCTCGATGGCGTGAATGATTTTTTCGAACTCAGCAAACATCGTCTGTCGGAACAAGGTGCCGCGCAGATCATCGATTTGCCGGTTTATGATGTAGGCCCGCATCTTTTGATCGCTCGTAGTCTCGAGCAGATGATGAGTCAGTAATTCTTCGTTGAAGGTCGAGGCGACCTCGGCCAGAAAAATCGGGTACTCGTAATCCTGAAACAGCTGTGCCTTCTGCGACAACCAACTGTGCATGGAATGACCGGCCTCGTGCGCCAGTGTGTATACATCGGAGAAGACGTCATCTTTGTAGTTCATCAGGATATAAGGCGGCGCGCTGTAGCTGCCCGACGAAAACGCGCCGCTTCGCTTCCCTTTATTTTCGTAACGATCGCACCAGCGTTCTGAGCGCAAGCCCTCCGCCAGCACCTCGACATATTCGTCTCCGAGCGGACTCAACGCACGAACGACTGTCTCAATCGCCCGATCAAAACTAAAACGCGTGTCGATTTCCGGAACCAGCGACACATAGGTGTCGTAGTGATGCAGCTCCTTCAAACCAAGAGCGCGCCGGCGCAAATCGAAGTAGCGAAACAGCGGCTTCAAGTTTGCGCGGACAGATTGGATCAGTCCGTCATAGACGGCGGTCGGCACATCATCAGGAAACAGCGCCGTCTCGAGCGCAGATGAGTAGCGTCGCGCGCGCGCGTGAAACGCATCCGCCTTCACAGAATACGCCAGCGACGCGGCTAGCGTGTACTCATGATCCCGAAATTCTGCGTAGAATTGATGGAACGCCCGTTTCCGCAGCTCGGGGTCCCGTTTTACCAAAAATGAGCTGAAGGAGCTTTGAGTCAGCGGTCGTTCGCGTCCTGCCTCATCGATCAGAACGCCGAACTTCATGTCCACGTCGGTCAACTGCGAAAACGTGTCGTCATAGCCACTGAGCGCGACGCTGCTCAACGCAAGCAGACGTTCCTCGGGCACCGAAAGCACATGCGGTTTCATCCGCCGAACTTTGTGCAATTTGACTCGCCACTCGGCCAGCGCCGGATCGGTAGTGAAACGCATGAATTTGTCATCATCGATCGCCAGGATTTCCGGAACAACGAAGGCCGCAGCTTCACCGATTTTGGTCAGCAGGTTTTGAACCTGCCCCATACGCGCGAGAAATTCGTTGTTCGTGCTGTCCTCCGCCAATTGCAAGGAGGCGTAGTGATAGACTCGCTCCATTTTCTGTTCGAGCGCCTTCTCAAATTCAAGCAGGCCAGCCAGGGTTTGAGCCGATTCCCCTACTTTGCCCTTCCATTGTTGGAATTCCGGATACTCTCGCTGAAGCCACCTAAAATCCTCCTGCCACTTGCTCACATCAGTGAACAAATGCTTCAAATCCCATTTATCGGATTCGAGAATTTCAGAGCGCGGTGGAACTTCCACGACAGAGTCTCGCACAAAGTCCGCAAGGGACGCAAAGACACACCATACTTTATTGTGATCGTCGTGCTTCTTGTGCGAGCTTCTCGATAGCAGGATGGAGCGCGACTAGTTTGAGCGCGTGCTCGGTGAGTGCTTTCCCAGGCGGAATTTTATGCCATGGCGATGCGCCCGAGGGATGCGGCAATGGAATCAGATCGAAACGATGTCCGGCGCGTTCCCCGCGAAATTTGTGGCCAATCACTTTTTCCAATTTCAGGCAGTCGATGAATTGTGTGATAGCCAGCCGGCCGACTGGAATGATGAGTTGCGGGCGTATAATTCCAATCTCGTTATTCATCCACGACGAACAGTTGCGGATCTCATCGGGCGCCGGAACACGATCAGTGCCGCCACAATTCTTTCCAGGAAAACACCGGCAGACCGCTGCGAAATAAATTTTTGATCGGACGGCAGCCTCAGTCAGTCCGCAAAATTCGTCGAACCAACGAAAAAGTGTCTTACCAGCGGTATGTGCAAATGGCCGCTCCAATGCCGGCTCGCGTGGACCGGGAGCCTGGCCGACTATCATCACATCGCTGAGGACCGCGCCGCCCGAAACAGGTGCTGATTGCATCCGCGGGCAACGCCGGCATTTCAGTAGGCGGGCGACGTGCCGGGTCAATTGAATTTCTTTGGCCTCGTTCATCGCAGAATTTCACACGAAGGACACAAAGGGACACCGACGACATTAAGAAGATCTAGTCCGTGGCCTTTGTGAACCGTTGTGGCCGTTGTGTGAGATCAGCGTCTGAAGATCGAGAAGATCGAGAATAGCAAGCTCAGGACGATGCTAAGAACAATGCAGGTCACGACCGGAAAATAGAACCCCGAACCTTCCCGTTCGATCCGAATATCGCCAGGCAGACGTCCCAGCCATTTTGGCATAAATCCGCCCCACACAACCAATCCCACCAGCGTCGTGATCACGCCGAGAATCACAATTAATTTCCCCACGTCGCGCATCGTTGAAAAGTTGCGCGATTCCAGTGGCGGCACAAGCTTGGGAAGAAATGCCAGTCCAGTTTCGCGATTACTACGACACGCTCGGTGTCCCAAAAACGGCCACCGAGGACGAGATCCGCAGCGCATTCCGCAAGCTGGCGCGGAAATATCATCCCGATGTGGCCAAGGACAAAAAAACGGCGGAGGAGAAATTCAAGGAGATCAACGAAGCTTACGAAGTCCTGGGCGATCCCGAAAAACGAAAAAAATACGATCAGCTTGGTGCAGATTGGAATCGGCCGGGAGGATTCCAGCCACCACCGGACTGGCAGCAGCGCGGGGGCCAACACGCCGGCGGCGGGTTCCATCAATGGGGCAGCGATGACGGCGGAGTTCAATTCGAGTTCGACGGAACCGGTTTTAGCGATTTCTTCGAGGCATTTTTTGGCGGCGGCCGTGGTCGATCGGCTTTCGGCGGATCTGGCGGCCGCCAGGCTACAGCGGAGCGTGGGGCCGACGTTGAAGCTGACATTATGGTCACACTCGAAGAAGCGTTACACGGTTCGACTCGGACCGTGTCGCTGCGGCGCGCCGGCTCAGACAAAGTGGAACAATACCAAGTCAAGATCCCCCGTGGTGTTCACGAAGGACAGCGAATCCGTTTGCGCGGCCAGGGTGAGGCCGGCGTGGGCGGAGGCAAAAGCGGCGATCTCTTTCTCCGGGTGCGTCTGGCAAGACATCCCGATTTTACCGTCGAAGGCAGCGACCTGATCCACGAAGTGAAAATCCAGCCGTGGCAGGCAGTACTGGGAACCGAACTGCTGGTGCCTA
>DATBDJ010000008.1:0-21207 GCA_036269995.1 Candidatus Udaeobacter sp. | reverse complement strand
TTTTTCCGGTCCCGAGAGGACTTTCACGTTCAATCTCGGTTCCAAATCCACGACGCGCTGCACGAGCCTGGCGAGATCAACATCTTGTCTTTGTGGCGGCGGAAGCTTGGTCAGACGCGTGTAAGCTCGCAGGAAGCGGCTAAGTGAATCGGCCCGCGAGGCAATAGAATTCAGCCCGGCACCTGCATCATCTTTCCAATCGGATGGAAGAGGATCGCGTCGCAGCAGGGATTCGAGGCTGGCGGCGAGCGATTTGATCGGCGCGAGCGAGTTATTCATCTCATGGCCCAGCACTCGCACGAGCCGTTGCCAGGCGCGTCGTTCCTCTTCGCGGAGCGTGCGACTCAGATCCGTTAATACGAGCAATTCGTGCGGTAAACCTTCTTCGCGAAATGCGCTTCGCCGAATGCCCCAGCGGCCTGAGCCGCCCGGGAAATTCAAAGTCTGCGGTTCGTCCTCGTGCGTGTCGAAGCACGGCTGAAGCCCAATCTCATTCGCCGACTTCCCTAACAATTTGTCCATCGATTGTCCTAACAACATTTCGCCGGCGCGATTTACCAGGCGCAACCGCCGTTCGGTGTCGAATGTAAAGATCGCGACATCGATTTCACTCATGATCGTGCGCAACAGCGCAGTCGCTTCAAAGGCGCCGAGACGCTGCTGCCGCAACGTTTCACCCAGTGAGTTTACTTCGATAAGGACCTCGCCCATTGCGCTTCCCTCGCGCGCGCCGCGCGCACGAATCGAATAATCACCCTCGCGCAATGCCGCGAGCAGATTGGACAGTGTTTGCAGAGGTCGAATCGTCTGTTCGCGAGCGCTGGAGACGAACGCGAGGAAGCAGCCGACGATTAGAATAGTGAGTGTCCACTGTACTTTCGCGCTGTGATCGCCAAACCAAAGAAGCGCAAGCGCAACAACGATCGCCGGTGCTACAGCGGCAAATGCGAGCCAGCCAATTTTTCCTTCGTAGGAAAGCCGGCGGCGAGTCCTCCTGGCGCGATTCATATCTGATGGCGGAGCGCACGTGTCTCGCATGCTGGTTTCGGCGTCACGCCGAAACGTTCTTTCGTTGTGCATTGCAGCATTGCCTGGTCAGTGTTTGGAAGAAGAGTTCGCGATCGCGAAGAAGCGCTCGCTCCCGCAGGCGCGGGACGAAACGCGTGCGCTCCCCGATCACAATCCATACTGTTGCAGACGCCGGTAGAACGCGCTTCTGCTCAAGCCCAGAGCTTCTGCCGCTTTGCGCGCATTGCCGTCATTTCGGGCAAGGGCTTTCCTGATGAGAAATGCCTCAACTTCTTCAAGACTCATCTCCTCAACGTTCCGCGATTCGCCGCCGCCGGTCGCCACACCCAGATCGGGTGCCCGGATTTGTCGGTCCTGTGTCATAAGGACGGCGCGCTCCACGAGGTGATCAAGCTCCCGAATGTTGCCGGGAAACCGGTGCTGCAACAAGCGTTCGCGCGCGCTTTCATCGAAACCACCAACCTGTTTGCGATAACGCTCTGCGTGCTGACGAAGAAAGTTGTTCGCGAGCGGCATAATGTCCTCGCGCCGGTCCCGCAAGGGCGGCAATTCGATCTGGATGGTGTTGAGGCGAAACAGAAGATCCTGGCGAAAGCGACCCGCTGCGATTTCATTTTCCAGGTTTGCATTTGTGGCGGAGATGATGCGCACGTTTGCGTGCAGCGTTTTCGATGAGCCGACGCGCTCGAAGTCGCCGGTCTCGATCACGCGCAAGAGTTTCGCCTGTTGAGCCAGCGGAATGTTAGCGATCTCGTCCATGAACAGCGTGCTCTCATCCGCGAGCTCGAACCGTCCGGCTCGATCTGTCTTGGCATCGGTGAATGCGCCTTTGACGTGCCCGAAAAGTTCGCTCTCGAAAAGCGTTTCGGACAACCCGCCCATGTTGACGGTGATCATCGTGTGCGACGCTCGCGGCGAAAGACCGTGAATTGCGTGGGCAATAAGACTTTTGCCAGTGCCGTTTTCGCCGGTGATCAGCACGTTGGCATCGGACGGAGCGACGCGCGAAATCAACTCGACGACAGGTCGCATCGCAGGCGCTTGGGCAATCAAGTCCGGCATGCTGCCGCGCAAAATCGCGTTTTCCGCTTCGAGCTTGCGCTCGCGACGCAGCGCTGAAGCAAGCTCGATTTGCGTTTTCACAATGCTCACCAGACGCGGGTTGTCCCATGGCTTGGTCACAAAATCCCGCGCACCGCGTTTCATGGCCTCCACAGCCAACTCAATCGTCGCCCAGGCAGTCATCACGACAATTGGCAGCGTATTGTCGATCTCCTGAATTTTCGGAATCGCCGACAACCCTTCCTGGCCGGACGTCGTGTCGCGTGCGTAATTCAAATCCATCAACAGCAGCGCATACTCTTTTTTTTCCAGCGCGTTGAAGATGCCAGCGAGCGACGTGACCGTTTCCGTCTGATAACCTTCGCCCTTGAGCAAGATGCGCAGCGCTTCAAGCACGTCGCGCTGATCGTCTGCAATTAGAATTCTAGTCACTGACTTACCTCTCAACCGCTTGTTTGCGCCGGTGTCAATTTCGTTTGCAATGCTTGTGCCAACTCGGCTTGCGATCACTAAACTCCACCTTTGCCGCCGAGTTGCGTCTCGGTGGTTCAACTACCGCCGGCATTCGTCTCATTCCGCTTGCGGGATTTCGTGGTCCCAATTGCGGGACGTCCGATACGCCACCGAAGCAGATACAGACATTTAGCCCAGCGAACCAAAAACCAGCCCCAGTCCGTAGGTGACGACCGCTACAATAACGCCGATCCAAGTCATCTCGAGACCGGATGCCCACCACGAGCGGATGGTGATCAGCGATTTCAAGGCGCCCACAAGAAAATGCGCTACCAAACTGATCCCGAAGGAAGCGATTACCGCAGCCATGCCACCGAAGAAAAAGAATGGAATGATTGGAACAAAAGCGCCTATCGCGGTGGAAACCGCAGCCGAAATCGCAGCAGTCCATTGATTCGGAAAGCGGTGCTCGGACAAGCCGAGCTCGCTTTGCGCCATCGCCTGCACGAATTGCTCCGGTTGCTCCGCTAGGCGCTCCGCCATTTTCTGCGATTCTTCAGGAGTGAATCCCTGTAACTGATAAAAGAGCGACATTTCTTCGATTTCTTCTTCAGGATTCTCTTCCACCTCGGCGCGCTCGCGTGAGATTTCCGCTTCGTACACTTCCGCTTCACTTTTTGCGGCAAGATACGCGCCTGCGCCCATGGACAACGTGGACGCGAGCATTCCTGCAAGGCCGGAGATCAGAATGTAATGCTGCTGATTGTTCGTCGCGCCGGCTACACCGGACACAATTCCGAAGACGGCACCTAGCCCATCGTTCGCGCCGTAGATCGCGTCGGCTACCCAACTGCCGCCGCGTCCGTGCCAGCGTTCGCGCTTCAGGATTTTGTCGAGCGCAGTGCGCGCACTGACCGGCGCTGCCATCGCGCTCAGAGCGCGCGCGTGAGCTTTTTCCTCGAGCGCGCTCTCGCGCAAGAATTCCTGGACATCCTTTTTGCCGACGAACGCGCGTTCAGCCTGGTCATGGAATTGTGCTTCCTGCCGTTCTTCCGTCGCTTCCATGCGACGGATGGCGATGTCCGCTCCAGCGATTTTGTTCCACCATCGATTGAGCCGGCGCTGGATTGTGTCCTTGTAAGCAGGCGGCTCAGCGCCAAGATCTCTGAGGGTTTCCTCCCAACGTTCTGCGTGGCGCTCTTCGGCTTCTGCCATGCGCAGGAGAATGCCTTTGCGCTTTTCATCTGGCTCTCGCCCAGCGAGGTCTCGGTAAGTTTGCGCGGTTTCAATTTCCGCCTGCCAATTGCGTTTCGCGACTTCGATCGTTTGTCGGTTCTTCGAGTCGCGAGATTGATTCTCGTCGCTCATATATTTCAGTCCGCAGGCTCCAGCGCCGCGCTGATGGACGGCTCGACTTTCGCTCGCAATTGCTGCGCAGTGATCACGAGTGCCACTGAACCGATGATTAAGCAGCCGGCAATCAACGTTCGCATAGTCACTTTTTCCCCGGCAAAAAGCGCGCCGAGCAGGACGGCGACTATTGGATTGACGTAGGCATAGGTAGCGACCTTGGCGGGTTCACAGTGACGGAGGAGCCAAATGTACGCTGTGTATCCAACAACAGCTCCAATCAACACCAGGTAAATGAACGCCACCCAAGACGAAATCGAAATCGAACTGAGATGCAGCCGCGGTAGCTCTCCAGTTACGACGCCCGCCAGCAAAAGCAGCATGCCTCCGCAAATCATTTGTTGAGAAGCAGTCAAAAAGGGCGACGCGGCGTGTTTCGCCACCCGCGAGTAAAGTGAACCCGCCGACCAGATGAAGGATGTGACAAGCAGAATGCAAATTCCGATCGCTGGGCTGCCGCCGTGATTCGACGGAAAATGCAGAGCCGGTCCAAACAAGATGCCGACTCCAAGAAACCCACCCGCGAGCGCGATCCAGACAATCGGCGTCGGTTGGGGCGCCTTTCCACTCGCCCACCCGAGAAGGACCATATAAATCGGGACGATCGCCACGACCAGAGCAGCTAGGCCGGTGTCGATGTACTTTTCTGAAATTGTGACGCCGCCATTGCCACCGAGTAGCAAGCACGCGCCGATAATCAGCGACGTGCGCCAGTTCGCCCAGCTCGATTTACCGATTCCCTGCGACCACGCAATCGCGTACATGATCACACCCGCCAGTAGAAATCGCCCGCCCGCCATCAGAAACGGCGGAATCGTGTCGATGGCAAAACGAATGCCGAGGTAGGTGGAGCCCCAGATGATATAGAGCGCCGCGAACGCGATGATCACTAGCGTTCGTTTCGGCGGAGACATGGAGAATCATGATGTCGCATTCGCGAGACAGAGCAAACGCTGTGATTGTCGAGGCGTTTGCGTCAAACGCCTGATCAATCGTTCGGTGCTTGACACAAGCACCGCTACACAATGCACGTGGACTAGACGCCGCGCCTGAAAAGAAAACGATAGAGCAGCAACAGGATCATGGCGCCTACGACCGACATGATCCAGCCGGCGACGTAATTCTCGCCCGCAAAAATCCGACCGATCCAAGTGCCTACAAATGCGCCGGCTATGCCGAGCAGAATTGTAATGATGCACCCGCCGGGATCCTTTCCTGGCATCAACAGTTTTGCGATCGCGCCGACGATCAGTCCGATAACGAGAGTCCAAACGATTGAATGAGCGCTGAAGTCCATATTCGGGCAGTTCTATCGAACTGACTTCTCACAGACAAGGAAATTGATTCGAACGCGTTGTTTCGAACGCTGCGGCGCGGCGCGACTGACCGTCGCGTGCAACCACGGTTTCTTAAAGCTGGATCACTTGCGCAGCGTGAATGTCTTCGCTTGCGCTAATATCCTTCAGCAATTCCTCACTCGGCGCTGTGTCGAGATTCAAGACAGTTAACGCGGTGCCACCAGCCTGATTTCGGCTCAGCGACATCGTTGCAATGTTAACGCCGTGTTCGCCGAGCAGCGTTCCGATGCGGCCAACCATGCCGGGCCGATCGGTATTCTCCAGCACGAGGACGACACCGTGCGGGCGCGCCTCGACCGGGCGACTGTTGATGCTCACAATCCGTGGCGTGGCGCCGAAGAATGCGCCGCCGACCGAAACGTTCCTGCCCTCGCCTGTAGCCGACAATTCGAGCATGTCGGTGTAATCGCCCGGCGCGCTAAGACGTGATTCACTGACCTCCAAGCCGAGCGTCTCAGCGAACGCCGGCGCGTTCACTTCGTTGATCTCGCTGCCACCGGCGATTTGCAAGAAGCCTTTCAACACCGCCCGCGTGATCGCGGTCGTATCGACCTCGTTCACCTTGCCGCTGTAGTTGATGTTGATCGACTCCGCGCGTTTGGGTCCGAGCTGCGACAAACATCTGCCGAGCTTTTCACCGAATCGGAGGTGCGGCCCTATGACGGCAAGCGTCTTCGCGTCGAGATTCGGCATGTTCACAGCATTGCGAATCGTTCCCTCGAGCAGCACGGCGCGGATTGATTGCGCGATCTCGATCCCGACACTTTCCTGCGCTTCGGCAGTCGATGCGCCGAGATGTGGAGTTAGAACAACATTCGGCGCGCTTCGCAGCGGCGAATCGGATGGCAACGGTTCAATTTCGAAAACATCCAATGCTGCGCCGGCTACCTGTCCATCTTGCAGTGCCTCCACCAACGCAGATTCATCGATCAAACCGCCACGGGCGCAATTGATGATGCGGACGCCTCGTTTTGTTTTTGCCAGCCGAGCGGAATCCAAAATGTGGCGCGTCTCTGGCGTGAATGGAGTGTGCAGCGAAATGAAATCTGCGTTCTTGAGAAGCTCATCTAGTTCATCCACCAACTCGACCTGCAAGCTGCGTGCGCGTGTTGCAGATAAATATGGATCGTAAGCCATGACGCGCATGCCGAACGCGATTGCGCGCCGGCTAAGCTCACTGCCGATTCGGCCCATTCCCACGACGGCGAGCGTTTTGTTGTAAAGCTCAACGCCTTCGAAGTTCTTCTTGTCCCATTTTTTGCTGCGGACGTTGGCATCAGCGGGCGGGATCTTGCGCGCCACGGAAAGCAAGAGCGAGAACGCGTGCTCGGCTGTCGAAATTGTATTTCCACCCGGCGCATTCAGCACAACGATGCCACGGCGCGTCGCCGTCTCGACATCGACGTTGTCGACTCCCACTCCGGCGCGGCCAACCACGCGAAGTTTCACGCCAGCATTCAAAATCTCGGCTGTGACTTTTGTCTGGCTGCGAACGACTAGGCCTGCGAAATCCGGGATCAGAACGAGCAGTTCCTCTTCGCTCAAACCCGTCTTAATCAGAACCTCGAGCACGTCGTCGCGTGAGAGTTCTTCGACCCCGCGTTGTGAAATGGAATCGGCAACGAGAACCTTGGGCAAAGTCACAGCAGTAAGAAACGTTCAATGCCCAACACCGAACGTCCAATGTCGAATACAGAAATGTTTATCCGTAAATGAGCAGGTGGATCGAATCGGGTAACTGTGTCGCGACGTTCGTGGCCACGCTCCCGCGGAGCAGTTTTGTCATGGCGGTGCGTTGTGAGGCACCGATAATGAGATAATCGATTCCCAACGTGGCGGCGAGGTCGAGGATAGTCGTGGCCGTGTCTTCGCTCACCGCATACAGCGGCAGTACGCTGATATTGCGCTCGGCAGCGAGCCTGAGCATGGATGACATTATCGCGGCCGCCTCGGGATCATCCTGCCATTTGGGGCGCCCTCGAACAGTCGGGCCGCGAGCGTAAAAGACCGCGATCTCCTTCACGTACAAAACGTACAACGTGGCATTGCGCAGTTGCGCTTCATCCAACGCGAACCCGAGCACCTGCGTGATTCCACGCGCAGCCACCATGATTTTGTGACCCTCTTCGACCAATCGCGTTTGAACGCTGCTATGCAAGTCCGGCGTGACCATTTCGGCTACTTTGCGCGTTACAGTGAGCGTCTTTAGTCCAGAGAGCTTGTGCGAATAAGTTCGGAATCCGAGGCCAACACCCAACACACAGAGGGCGAAAAAGAGTGCGTCAGGTTTCGTCTTTGCAATCGTCAGTTCAACCAAGGCGAGAACAACAAACGTTGCCCCCATGATCAGGCGTTCGTACAGTCGCAAATCCAGCCGTTTGTTGAACGTGCACGCGCCGAGATTGACTGAAATGGCGCCGACCACCCCGATCGCGTAGAGCCCGGCAAGTGTCTCAAACTGTCGCGTGGCTGTAAGCACGAGAATCGGGATTGCAACAGCAATAATGAGCGGAATACCCGGCACGCCGTGGCTGTTAAGTCGCGCAAATTGCCGCGGCATCTCCCCGTCCTGGGCCATCATGTAGATCACACCAATCAATGCGACGATGGCGGTATTCACTGCACTAACGAGAAGAAGCCCGAAAACAACTCCAACGAAAATTGAAAAGCCGTGGCCAAACCACGTCCCGCCAACCAGAGTTGCATAATATTCTCCAATAAACCGAAGCATGTCCTCTTTGTGTGCCTCGAGCTGCGGCGCGTACGATTTCGGCAACGAAAGCATTGCCCAGCCGAGCAGCGCAGTTCCGGCAACTACTTCGACAGCCACTGGAATAATGGCTTTCGAAGCCGTCCGCGTGACTTTGGGATGGTCCGGAGTCGAGTTCGGATCGAGTTTCATCACGCCAGTGAGGTTGGCGATTGCTTCAACACCGCTCAAAGCGAGGATTACGCCGACGAACTGCACCCAAACCGTGCTCAGATCGGTGTGGCGCGGCTCAAGATGCGCGAGATTCAAATATCGGACGCTAAAAGCAATTGTGCTCACCACAACGATTACGGCGGGAACAGCCAGCCACATGGACATGCTGCCGCTATGTTTGGGCCCGAAATAATTGACTGCTCCGAGGAACAAGATCACCGCCATAGTGGCCTCCGGCGCGTACCGAGTTGGAACACCCAGATAAGTGACGCCAGCCCACCCGCTGAGGGCCGCGGTCACGAGGAAATTCGCGATCAGCAAAAGTGCGCCGACTGACGCTAAAAAACGGCTCTGCTGACGCGCGGCCGAATAAACACCACCGCCGTCGGGAAAATGGGCGCAGATGATGAGGTAGTTGAAGCCGACGATTGCCGTCAGCGCGCATACAGCGAGAATGATCGAAAAAGACGAGAAACCGGCGGCGACAAACGCCAGGCCGAGCACGTAAGCTTTGCTCGTTCCCCAATCGCCGTAGAGCAATGCCGCGGCGCGTTTCCAGTCAACATTACGCGGCCGATGTACGCCCGCGCGGGTGTCGAGAATAACATCCTCTACCAGCTGTGCCATTTCTCCTGGTGCCACTCTCGATTGGACGCTCGTTCACTGGCAAGTCCTTTTGTCAGTAAGTGCCTGTTAACGCCGAATGGAGTCAATCAGCTGTTCCACCAGTTCACCTTTTACGCGAAATGATTGTTGGGATCCGCGGTCAGACTTCGACCCGAGCGCCTAATTCGACTACGCCGTTTGGAGGGAGGCAAAAGTATGAGCTAACATCGCCAGCGTTGCGTGTCATCCACGCGAACATGGAGCCACGCCACGAGGAGAGACCCTGTTTGCGCGTCGCAAGGATTGTTTCCCGGCCGATAAAATAAGTAGTGCGCATCGGATCAAAGCGGAGGCCAGTCTGTTTTACGTTCCCGAGCGCACCGGGGACGTCGGGTTTCTCCATGAATCCAAAATGGATCTGTGCGCGCCAGAACCCTTCATCCAGATTTTCCAGCGCGACGCGATCTTTCGCGTTAGCAAGATACGGGACCTCCTCGGTTCGGACGGTGAGCAACACGACTTGCTCGTGCAGAACTTTGTTATGTTTAAGATTGTGAAGCAAAGCGAGCGGCGTGCCAGATCGATTCCCCGACATATAGACCGCAGTTCCTGGCACGCGTCGGATATTCTTCAGCTCGGGCAAAAAAGCATTAAGTGGAATGCAAATTTCACTCAACCGACCGCGGAGGACCCGGCGTCCCTTCCTCCACGTTAACATGAGGAACAGAATCGCGCCGGATACGAGCAGCGGGAACCATCCACCGTGCGCAACCTTCAGCATATTCGCTCCGAAAAATGCGAGGTCTATCGTGACAAAAAATGCAGCGATCGGCAAAGCCGCCGCAGCGGGCCAGCGCCATCGGCGACGAGCCACGATGTAAAACAAAATTGTAGTGATCAGCATCGTGGTCGTGATCGCTACGCCGTAAGCCGCAGCAAGATTGCTCGACGTTCGAAAGCCCAGTACGAGCGCGATGCAGGCGATCATCAATCCCCAATTCACCACCGGCACATAGATCTGTCCGATAATGCGTGCCGAGGTATAAATCACTTTCAGGCGGGGACTGTAGCCGAGTTGGATTGCCTGCATGGTCAGTGAAAAGGCGCCGCTGATGATCGCCTGCGATGCAATAACGGCCGCAGCCGTCGCAAGCACCACCATTGGATAGAGCGCCCAGGAAGGCGCCATTCGATAAAAAGGATTAACGGCGGCTTCAGGTTCGACAAGCAGAAGCGCTCCCTGCCCAAAATAATTCAGCGTCAACGCCGGCAAAACGACCGCGAACCACGTCAAGCGAATAGGTTTCGTGCCAAAGTGACCGACATCTGCGTAGAGCGCCTCGCCACCAGTGACGACGAGAAAAACCGCGCCGAGCACCACGAAACCGCGTGAACCATTCATCACGAAAAATTCGAACGCGTGTACTGGATTGATCGCGGCAATCACCTGGGGCGCGCGAACGATTTGCTGTAGCCCGAGCAGGCTGATTGCTACAAACCACACTAATGTGATCGGGCCAAACACCCTGCCTACGCCCGTCGTGCCGCGCGATTGGAACAAGAAAAGTGCAATCAAAATAACGATGGCGATCGGCAGCAGGTAGGGTTCGAACAATGGCGTGGCGATGTGGAGGCCCTCGACTGCGCCCAGAACCGAGATCGCCGGGGTAATCATCCCGTCGGCGTAAAGCAACGCCGCTCCGAACAACCCCAGCAAGAAGAAGAACTTTCCGCGCCGCAGCACATCGTGCACGAGTGTGGCAAGCGCGAGAATTCCTCCTTCACCTCGGTTATCGGCGCGCAGAATCAAAATCAAATACTTAACTGAGATGATGAGGACCAAAGACCAGAGAATGAGCGACAAAACACCGAGCACGTTCGCGTGTGTAGGAGCAACACCGTGCTGTCCGTAGAAGCACTCGCGCATGGCGTAAAGCGGACTTGTGCCGATGTCGCCGTAAACAATTCCAAGGCTGGCAAGGCAAAGTAAAAGCAGCCGGCTCCTGCGTTGTTTGGAGGCGACAGGCGCAGGCGGAAGGTGGGCCGGAGCAGCAACGGGGGTAAGTAAAGATGACGACGCGAGATTCACCGTGTTCTGAGGAACTCTAAATTGCCCGCGACCGCGGAATAATTAAAACGGTACTAAAATTCGAAGCACTGCATTTCACACGCTTTTGAATGCGCTACATTAACCGCGTGCCGGGAGCGTCCAGTCCGCGTGCGCTTGAAGAGCTGTCTTCTGAGCCTTTTGAAGAGGCAATGACGAGCGGCCCGACTTTCGCGCCACTGCGGGAATACATTGTGGCATTGATCGGTGTCGCTGGGCTCACCGTAGCGTGTTGGTTGCTGACGCCGCTAACCGGGTACGGAGCCATCTCACTTATTTTTCTTCTCGGGGTACTGCTCGCTGGAATGGTTCTCAATCGCGGTCCGGTCTTGCTGGTTGCAGCGCTCAGTGCGCTTTCCTGGAATTTTCTCTTTATTCCACCGTTATTTACGCTGCACATCGCAAAGTTCGAAGATGCATTAACGTTTGCGACCTACTTCATCATTGCGATCACCGTCGGCAGCTTGACTGCCCAATTGAAAGCGCGCGAACATCTCGCGGCCCAAGTTCAGCTGGCACGAGAATCCGAGCGGCTTCGCAAAACATTGCTCGATTGCGTCTCGCACGAATTGAAGACACCGCTCGCCGCTATCGGCGCCGCCAGCCAGGAACTCTCCCGGCTGGGGCCGCATGCGCAGGACCCCGAATTGCTTAAAGAACTAGCCAGCGAAATTCGCGATGGGTCTCGCCGGCTCAATCGCGTGGTGAACAACCTCTTGGATATGAATCGGCTTGAGAGCGGAGTGATTCGTCCGAAACGCGAATGGTGCGATGTGCGCGAACTCCTCCAGTCGGCGGTCGACGTCGAGCGTGAATCAATCGACGGGCGAGAGATCAGATTGGACGTTTCAAAACAAATCCCCCTGGCGCTTCTGGACTACACATTGATCGAGCAGGCTGTCGCGAAACTGCTCGCAAATGCGGGAAGTCATACGCCGCCGAAGATGCCAATTGAAATTGATGCCGAGTACACGAATGAGTACCTGCTCATTTCGGTGAGCGATCGCGGGCCCGGAATCCCAGCAGAAGCAACGGAGCGACTGTTCGAAAAATTTTACCGTGGCAACGATCGCAAAGCAGGTGGATTAGGGCTGGGTTTATCGATCGCCCGAGGGCTGATTGAAGCTCATGGCGGAAGACTTACAGCCGAGAGTCGCGATGGTGGCGGCGCACGTTTCACAATCACCCTGCCGGTTCGAGTGACGAATATGAACAGCGTGGAAGGGACGTCATGAAATCAGCTCGCAGCGCGCTGATCATCGATGATGAAAAGCAGATCCGGCGCCTGCTCCGTCTCGCGCTCGAAGGGGCTGATCACCACGTCTATGAAGCCGAGACCGGGCAGGGCGGACTCCAAGAAATCGTCCACCGTCGGCCCGATGTGGTTTTGCTCGATCTCGGTCTGCCGGATATGGAAGGGCTAAAGGTGCTGAAGCGTTTGCGAGAGTGGTCAGATGTGCCGGTCCTGATTCTCTCTGTGCGCGACGACGCCGATGAAAAGGTGGCGGCGCTCGACGCCGGCGCGGATGATTACGTGACGAAGCCGTTCGACACCGCAGAGCTGTTGGCCCGCGTTCGAGTCGCTCAACGCCGCTCGCTCACTGAAACTGGCGAACCGGTTTTTACCTCGGGTTCGCTTTGCGTCGATTTCGCGGCGCGCCAGGTGAAGCTTGGCGGCGAGGAGGTTAGCCTGACGCCGACCGAATACTCATTGTTGCGTGTGCTGGTGCAGAACGCCGGGAAAGTCGTAACCCATCGGCAATTACTCCGCACTGTCTGGGGAGAGAAGGCTGAAAGCCAGGCGCAGTATCTTCGCGTCTACGTCACGCATTTGCGCAAGAAGCTCGAACCCCGCGAGAATGCGCCGCGGTTCATCAAAACAGAAGTCGGAATTGGTTACAGGCTCTCGATCGAGCGTCAATAGTGGGTGTGCAGCCAGCCGAACGTTAACAATCTTTTAGCGTTTAAGAGGCAGATTTTAATTAACGGTTCGCTCAGGACCTGACGACGCTTTAGAAATGAAAGCGATCGTCGTCATATTTGTCCAAACGCGTGAGGTCCAGGGGTCGACAGTACAGTCGCTCGCCGTTTCGATAAGCGAGAGCTTGCAGCGTGTCCCAGTTTTCGGCGTTAAGGCAAGCCGGGCAGACAACTCGACCATCCACAATGAAGTGCCGCCATTTTGGACTTGGTTTATCAAAAACCCCCGGCCACTCGATATCCTTCCATAGTCTTGCGGATTGAATCCCGCAGAAGTGAGACGCTCGCGCGCGAGTGATTTCGATCATATGAACGTCCACGCAATGTGGACTGGAAGCGCGCGGCCGCGATTCTCTACCGTGACTGGGGGACGAACAACCCCTATATCAGAATCTTACTGATCATGAACCCGAAGCGTCGACCACTCGCAACGATCTTATTGACAATTTTTTTTGCCGCCGGTGCCTTGATCTGCGGGATCACGATGCTGGCGCTAGCGTTTCCAGGAAGCTTTTTGGAATCGATCTGGCAGCTAAAACCAGAAGCTCATGTCCAGTTGCTGGAGATCGGTCGCGGTGCATCGATCGCGCTAATGGCAGTGGTTGGCGTGGCATGTGGGTCAGCCGCGATCGGGCTAGCAAGAAACGCGGAATGGGGACGTCGGCTCGCGATTGCAGTCCTGGTGACAAATCTAATTGGCGATTCGCTTAATGCGTTGCTTCGGCACGATCCAAAGACTTTGATCGGTTTACCGATTGATGGATTGATGATCTGGTATCTTTGCAAGGCGAGGCATTAGCGATGTATGCAAGCTCACAGTCTGGCGCTCGAATGGACGGCGACCTCGATCTCGGCAGTCTGTGGAAACATGTCGAGCGGCGTGACTGAATCGATCGCAAATTCCTCGTGCAGCTCCTTCAAATCACGCGCCAGCGTCGGCGGATTGCACGAGACGTAAATCAATGTTTGCGGCCGGACATCAATTATCGCGTTGCGAACATTTTCAGTGAGTCCCGCCGCTGGTGGATCGACAATGAGCGTTGTAGAGCGGCGACTCTCCAAACGCTGAAGCTGTTCTTCCACGTCGCCGACGATGTAAGTTTCCTTCTCGGTCGCGTTTTCCTGTGCAACCGCAATTGCGAACCGATCCCAATCGATTCCGATCACGCGCTCGAATTTGTCGAGCAACGCTTTTGCAAAAAATCCGGAGCCACAATAAGCGTCGATTAGCAGTTGTTGATTCGCTGCCACGAGATTGACGATTAAATCCCTTAGCGCATCTGCGATCGCGTCGTTTGTTTGGGAAAAAACTCGCGCGGTATCTGAATCCCGTAGCGTGTAATGCCCATCGCGTACGTATCTTTGTGAGCGTAACTCTGCGAGCGCGACATTGACTTCATCGGACGAAATTGGACACCGCTCGATGTCGAGCAAGGTATGCGAATCGCGCCGGAAAAACCCGATAACGCCATCCGATGCGTGCACAGTGATGCGATTGCGGTATGCGTACGACTTGGGCGAAGGGACGATCGGCCGCATCGGAACATCCTTAAGTTTGCCGATTCGCTGGAGCACGTCGCGCACCTGTCGCCATTTAATCGCCAGCTGATGTTCGTAGTCGATGTGCTGATAGGCGCACCCGCCGCAACGGCCAAAATACGGGCATTCTGGCGTAAGGCGATGCTCGGATCGCTCCTTCACCTCGAGGAGTTCAGCTTCAATAAATTGTTTTTTTTCGCGCAGGATTTCTGCGGAAACCACCTCACTCTCGATCGTGTAAGGAACAAAGACAGCTTTGCCTTGTTCTCTCCCGACGCCTTTGCCGCCAAAGGCAATATCCTCGATCTTTAAATCGACGATCCGCATATCATTAGCACCCTGCCTTACCTGGGTGTCCCCAGCCACGAAAAGGCTGATAACCGCTTTAGCGGTTTTTCCACGCGCAAGAAAACCGCTAAAGCGGTTTCCTGAACACAGAGGTTCGAACCACCGCGCTGAAGCGCGGTGTTAATGAAACGTCTCTTCACGTCGCTGTGATGGCCCGGTCAATCGCGACTTCAAGTTTCTCGAGCTTAATGGGTTTGATCAGGTGTTCGGAAAAACCCGCCTGTAAACTTCTCTCAATATCACTGTTATTACCAAAACCGCTGATGGCGATGCCCGGAACGTTCGAGATCGCTCGCAATTGCATCATCAGGTCCATGCCACTTCCATCTGGCAGAGCGATATCGCTGATCAGCAAATCGAACTTGTTGCGCACCGCCGCCTCCATGGCCGAGCGGACATCGTGCGTCGCCGCCACAAGATGTCCCCGGCGGACAAGCAATTTCTCCAAAGCAGCACACGTGTCTTGATGATCGTCAACGAGCAGAATTTTCAAACCTTGCTGCGAAGCTTCACTGGTTGCTTTGCGAGGAACAGTGGCTACTTCGGCAGCCGAAAGCGTTGGCATTGAAAGGATGAACGTCGAGCCGCGATCGCACCCCTCGCTTTGCGCGGTGAGCGTGCCGCCGTGTGCCTGAGCGAGAGTTTTTGAGATGGCCAGCCCGAGGCCCAGCCCGCCAAATCGCCGCTCAAACGAGCGGTTGCCCTGTTCGAACGGATCGAAAATGCGACGCATGATTTCTGCGTCCATACCGATACCTGTGTCGCGCACACTGATCATCAAGGCTTCCGAGAACGGGTTGGAAGAAGAGATGGTAATCTCGCCATTCTCCGGTGTGAACTTGACCGCGTTCTTGAGCAGGTTCCAGATGATTTGTTGAAACTTTGCCGTGTCTCCCGCGACGAGATGCGCATTCGCCCGCAAATTGAGATGCACTCGAAGTCTTTTGGATTGCACTTCTCCTCGGCAAATCTCCACCACATTTGAGATCGCGAGATGCGCATCGACCGGGGTGAATCGCAGCTGCATTTTGTCTCTGGCGATTCGGGTGAAATCAAGCAAGTCATCAATGAGCTGTGTTTCCAGTTCGATATTGCGCCGGATCAGGGCTAGGGCAGACCTGGTGTCTTGAGTTTGCGCCCGTTCTGTTTCAAGCGATTCCAATGCGGAAAAAACCGGAGTTAGTGGCGTGCGCAGTTCGTGCGACAGCATCGCCAGGAAGTGGTCTTTTGTACGGTTGGCCGTTTCCACTACCACTTTTTGCTGCTGAAGCTCTTCCTCAATGCGCCGCCGCTCGGCCATACCGGCGGCAAGCGCCATGGCCGTGATTGTCAGCACCGCTGTCCAAGACTGTAGCGCGAGCAGCGACTGATTATCCGTCTCCCTAATGAATGGCCCGAAGCCACGCAGCGTTCCCCACACCGCTACCACGGACAGGATGAAAATTCCGGTGGCTGTTTCCCGTTGAGTAAAACGGAAGGCTGTCCAAATCACAACCGGTCCAAAAATAAAAGCAATGGGATAATTCCGGGACGAAATTTCAAACCATCCGCTAAAGACCACGATGCTCAGCAGCACGAGCAAAAGGAGCAGCGTGCCAACTTCCGCGGCTTCTTTTTTGTTCCAATGACGTTTTGAGGCAGCGCTCCAGAGAAGAACAAGAGGCGCAAAAACCAGATCGCCGGTCGCATCGCCGAGCCACCACGTCAGCCAGATGACGCCGTAGTTTGTCCAGTTGGCAAAGCCCGCGAGCGCAAGACTGGTCACACCAAAAACGGGGCTAATGATCGTGCTAATCGCTGCTGCAAGCGCAAATCGAAAGATGCCTTGTGGACGATCACAGAAATTTTTGCCGCCCGCAAATCGATTCACGAGCCAAGCGCCGGCCAGAGCTTCCAAGGTGTTGCCAGCCGCGATGGCGAATGATGTGGCGACGTCTCCCGCGGTCGTCACGTTCACCAGAAACGCACCCACAAAAATCGCCGGCCACACGCGATAACCGAACAAAAGTGCAGCGGCTAGAGCGATTCCCGTCGGCGGCCACACCGGCGATGCGCTCGCGTGCAATGACGCCAGCATCAAACCGAATTTGCCGGCTACGAAGTAAATGATGGCTAGGATACCGATAAGCGGCAGCCCAGAGAAACGTCGCGATTGCATCGCCGAGCGCCCGTGCGCGTCGGCTAGTCTTTACGCTCGCGTGAGGCGAAGGTCAATCTACAGCGTCGACCCTAGTTGAAATCGTGGTGCGTGTCGCGCACGTACGGATATTTGGACTCGTTACCAACCTCAGGCGGGAATTCCGCATAGCCGGCATGAATATATGGGACCTCCGGCGGCAGAATCGGGTAATAGCTATCGCGCCATATTGGAAAAGGAAATGTCAGAATCTCGACCAGACCGGCCACGTGACGTGCACCCGCGCGCCCCAGGCCGCGCCATACGCCATAGCCAGCACCGGCGGAATTACCTTCGGTTTGATTGACCTGGTTAACGGTCACGAAAAACTCGGTGGGAGCGATAACAAGATTTGAAATACCGCGACCGAGCTTGCGCGTTGGGCCATAATCGTTGCCAGGCGGATCCTGAATATCCGCGAAGGCTGCACTGACAAGACCACTGAATATTGCAAGGGAAACGATAGTTTTCATAGGCGCTCAACTCAGTTAACCAGATTCCGGTCAACCAAGGCAATACATTATTTTTTTTCTCCCACCGTGGCCGCACCTCGTGTCTTCCGCATCGAAAGAGTAATCGTTATTCCAAGAATAAGCGCTATGACTCCGAGAGCCAAAACTCGCGGCACCGGAATGTAGTCGGCGACAATCATTTTGGTGCCGATGAACGCAAGCACGGCTGCAAGTCCCGTTCGCAGGTAAATGAAGCGATTCATCAAACCCGCGAGCAAGAAGTAGAGCGATCGCAAGCCCAGGATCGCGCAGATGTTCGACGTGTAGACGATGAACGGATCGCGAGTGATCGCGAAGATCGCGGGGATTGAATCAACAGCAAAGGCCAGGTCGGTCACTTCGATCACGATCATCGTCAGAGCGAGTGGCGTCAGCATCCAACGGCCGTTCACGTGCACCTTGAAGTGTTGGTCGTGGAATTCGGGTGTTATCGGAAGCAGCCGGCTACAGATCCGCATAACCCACGTTTCAGTGAGATCGGGCGGTGCATGCTTTTGAAGCAACATCCGCCCAGCGGTGATGAGAAGGAAAAGGCCAAACAGATAAAGAACGAAATGAAAGCGTTCCACCAAGGCTATCCCGCCTATGATCATCGTGCCGCGCATGATAAGAGCGCCCACAATTCCCCAGACCAGAACGCGATGCTGCGCGAGCGGAGGCACGCGCAGATGCGCGAAGATCAATACGAAAACAAAAATGTTGTCGACGCTGAGCGAATACTCAATGAGGTAGCCGGTCAGAAAATCGAGGCCGTGATGTGGGCCCTTGATGCGCCAGACCACCGCGTTAAATGCAAGCGAGACAAGCACCCAAAGGGCGGTGCGTCGCGCCGCAGCGGCCATGCTCAATTCGCGGCCGCGCCAATGAAACGTCACGAGATCGATCCCAATCGCAATGAAGACGCCTAGGTGAAAAGCAATCCAAACCGACAGCGGTGCTCCGGCGATCGTCTTGCGCGCGAACACGTCCAAATGAAGGGCAACTAAAAACGAGGTGCTTGTCGTCACCGCGGGGAGGTTTTCATGCAGTGACGCCCCCGGCAATCGTAAATTGCGCGAGATCGTCAGCCGACCTATAGGTCACGTGCGACCTATACATCTGATAAATGGATCCTGAACTACAGAAGCTCGTCGAATCGGGAAAGCTAAGTTCCAAAGCTGCCGAGCAGCTGGAGAAATTAAAGCCGGGGACATTTTGTTTGCACAAGAGCTGGGGATTTGGCCGAGTGCGCGAATGGAATCTGCTGCTCAATCAGGTCGTAATCGATTTCGCCACGAAGAAAGCCCACGCCATGCAAGTGCAGTATGCAGCGGAAAACCTCATGCCGCTCACGCCGGAACACTTTCTCGTACGGAAGGCCACGGATCTGGCCGCGATCAAAAACCTGGCTCGGGAGAATCCAGCCGAGTTGGTGCGAAATGTTTTGGAAAGTCTGGGCGGTAAAGCGACGCCGCAGCAGATCAGCGAGTGGATGATCGGCGACGTCTTCACGGAAGCGGAATGGAAACGCTGGTGGGAATCGGCGAAAAAGGCGATCAATGCCAGCGGCGCGTTTTCAATTCCTACCAAAAAATCTGAGCCAATCGAAATACGCGGCGAAGGTGTGTCGCACGCCGACGAGCTGATCGCGGCGTTCAATAAAGCGCGACAGCCAAAGGAGCAACTCGCGGCATTGGAACAAATCATCAAGTTTCACGAGCAATTCAAGGAATCGGAAAAACAGCTTCAGCCGGTCATCGTCGCCATTGAGAACACGGCTGCGCGCAACCAGAAACTCCACCCCGAGCTCGCGTTTGAGTTCACCATCGCCCGGGACGATTTGCTCGCACGCGTGCCGGGACTTCGTACAACACACATTGAGCTGGCTCTTTCTAAATTGATTCTCGAGGAAGAAAAGCGCCTGACGTTGATTCTGCAGAAGTTGTCGGCGACAAAGGAGAAAAGAGTCTTGCAAGCCTTACCCGGAGCGCTTGGTCCACGCTGGACAGAGCGCGCATTGTATTTGATGCAAGCAACTCACGGCCGAATGGTCGCGCAGATTCCGCGTATCTTGAGTGAAACCGGGCAGCACGAAGAGCTTCGCGCAATGCTGGAACGGAGCGTTCGCGAGCATTCGGCCACAAGCGAAATGCTCATCTGGCTGTGCAGCGACCGTGAACAGTGGCGCGAGCTGGTCGCGCCGGATTTACTCGCCGCAATCCTTGCCGCATTGGAGCGGGAACAATCCCGCGGCGCCGCGACCGCGGGCCGCGCGAGCAGACTACATCGAGTACTCGTTGAAGACCGGGGCTTGCTAGGCGAAATCTTCAAGGACGCAGATGTCGGCCTCGCGCGCGACGCGATGCGGCGGCTGCAGTTGAGCCCATTGTTCGACGAGCTCACCAAACGTTCGCTGCTGGCGCGGATCGTTAAGGTGCATCCTGAACTCGAAGAGATGATCGCAGGCGCGCAGGGACAGGAGAAACCTGCGCCTCTTATTGTTTCCTGGAGCAGCCTGGAAAAACGCAAAGCGGAATACGAGGAACTCGCAAACACAAAGATTCCCGAGAATACCCGCGAGATCGCGCTGGCGCGGTCGTACGGAGATCTGAGCGAGAACTTTGAATTCAAAGCAGCCAAACAAATGCAAAGCGTGCTGATGCGGCGAAAAGCCGAACTCGAGCAAATGCTGCATAACGCCCGCGGGACTTCATTTGAAAATCCGGACACATCGCGCGTTTCGATTGGCACAGTGGTCAAACTGCGCAACGTGGAGACGCAGAGCGAAGAAACCTATACGATTTTAGGCGCCTGGGATGGGGATCCCGACCGCCATATCATTTCGTACCAAACCGCAATTGGTCAGGCATTGCTGGGTCACGAAGCCGGCGAAACCATCTCGCTGAACACCGATGACGGCACTGCGCAATTTGTGATCCTGTCGATCGAGGCCACGCCACCGGACCAGATTCGTGCTGTGCCGGACGTCGCCGAGAAATCTGCCGTTGAAGCGGCTGTGGCCGAGTAATCGGCTAAATCAGCAATTCATAGGACAGGACGCTCAGGCAGTAGATTGCCGCGGTTTCTACTCGCAGGATGATTGGACCGAGCGTTATCGGCTGGCAGCCGTTACAACGCGCAAGTGCAAGCTCTGCAGGTGTGAAGTCGCCTTCGGGACCGACAAGCATTAGCACGCTGTGCGGGCGGTCGCCATGCTCATTCACATGCGCCCTTAGAAT
This sequence comes from Candidatus Udaeobacter sp., assembly GCA_036269995.1. Classification (GTDB taxonomy): domain Bacteria; phylum Verrucomicrobiota; class Verrucomicrobiia; order Chthoniobacterales; family UBA10450; genus Udaeobacter. Next base: position 486 of record DATBDJ010000008.1, on the reverse strand, counting down.
GTTCTTTAAGCGTTGCGCGTCAGGCTGCAGCGAGCCGACCAATCGAAGGTCGAACGAATCCTCGGCCGCCGAAAAAAACTCCCCCAGTTTTCTTGGCATGTGTACGGCTGGCAGCCAGTTCTGGCCACATTGCTTGGCCGCTTCAATCGCTATTTGCTGCCATTTGGACTGCTTTTGCGCGGCGGTTTCAGAATCGACCCGCACAATCGTTCGGTCTGAAATGATGGGTGAAATTTCAGCCGCACCGATCTCCACCGCCTTTTGCACGATGAGATCCATGTTTTTTCCCTTTGGAATTGCCTGTCCCAGTGCAATCCGGCAACGCAACGGCGGCGTTTCCGCTTCATCCAATTTGCGCAACCGCATTTCGTTGTCGCCAAGATCGGCGACCTCTGCCGTGACTTCGCGGCCTTGTCCGTTGAAAAGCACGAGCTTCTCACCGGTTTTTATGCGCAGGACGTCTCGGGCATGATGCGCCTCCGCGCC
>DATBDJ010000007.1:0-35369 GCA_036269995.1 Candidatus Udaeobacter sp. | reverse complement strand
GTCTGAACGGAAACCGGCTGCCACTCCAGCGAATCGATAGCGCTCTTTTTGTCGCTGATGCCAAACACCCGCGCCGTCGCTTCCTTTAATATCACCGCCTTGGCAAGTCCGCGCACGCTTTCAAACAATCCACCTGCTTCGCGCGAAACGCTGCTGACCAGAAAACCGACTTTCATTTGATTAGCAGTGACAGAACCCGTTGCCCTCCGTGATAGTGTGGATTGGATCAGTTCCTGGACCCGCATTTCCTATGGCAATTTTATCAATGTGCGGCCGAGCAGCGAAGCGTGGCGCGGCTGGCTAAATGCAAGTTGTGTGGCTTCCTCCAAGCCTTTGGCGAAATGCTCCGGCGAGAAATTCGCAGCGATAGTGTAGCTCGCGTGACCGAGCCGACTTCGTTCGTCAATTGACAACGTGGCCATCTTGAGCAGCAGCGAGGCTAACTCATGCTCATCCTTCGGATCGAAAGTAAAACCGTTGTCTTGCACAAGCTCCGGGGCGCATCCGCACCGCTCAGAAACAATCACCGGCAATCCCGACGCAATTGCTTCGTTTACGACGAGGCCCCATTGCTCTGATGTGCTTGCATGAACGAATGCATTCGCCAGCGCGTAATAAATCGGCAACTCTTGATACTGCTGAAAGCCTGGAAGGTGCACACAGTCATTCAGTCGGAGATCAGAAATCAGACGTCGTAGATCAGACTCAAGCGGACCATCGCCCAAAAGCACCAAGTCCCATAACGCGCTTGCGTTGTAGCCGGAGTCGGTGACCCCCGCCCGTTGCGGCTTGTCACGGTATTCCTTGTACGCCCTGATCAGCCTCGGCAGATTCTTCTTCTTAATGAACCGCGCCGAAGCAAGAAAGTAACTCTGTGGCAAACCGCATTTCTTTCTAATCTCTGACGTCTGCTTCCTAATCTTCTCCGCCTTTTGACGAAAATAACCGTCATCGACAACATCATATCCGGTAAAGATCCGCTCGCGCGGCATCCCGAGTTCAACGAGGTAATCGGCATGCCGTTGACCGCCTACAAGCGCGGCGGAGTAAATCTCCAACATCCGCCGCTTGATAGTTTCTTTCCACCAGCTGCGAGCTTCGTCTCCGCGAGCGCTTTCCGACATCACAATCATCGGTATTCCGCGTCGCGCACAGCAACTCGCAGCGATCAGCGACCCGAAATTGTTCCAGCCATTCACAGCGACGACATCGGGATTGACCTGCTCCAGTGCCGAGCAAAACGCCCTTTGCAGCTGCGACTTTGCAGGGAACTCATCAGTCGCTTCCGCGAAAAGAGAAATCTTGTGGTAGTGCGCAGACGACTCTGCGGTGCCCCACGCGTCATACGCCTTAGCCGACCACTCAATACCGGTCACCGGCAATCTCGCGGCTGCCGCGTTAAGCCGTGCATGGTGGTACGGGCCAATGTGATGAAAAACAACGGCTACACCCGGCTTGCGCTCCATTCTTTGCCGAGAGATTAACGTCCAGAGTCACCCAAAACCAATTGAAATACGTTCGCTGGATTTTTCGAATCTCTTTTCATCGCCGCGCAATGTTTGCGCGAAACACACGAACTCATCAAGGGTAGTCGTCAACTCGTGAGTCACAGCATGATGCTCACGGAAGGTTGACAAGAGACAAGCCGGCCTTTGCCGCCATCGCGCCAGCGATGGAAGAAATCCGCGCCATTGATACACCAAGTCAGGTGAACTAAAATGACTCAATCACGGGGCTAGGCTTCGATGTCAGAACTTATTCGACCGCCCTCGAATTGGAAATTTAGACTCAATCTGGATGCCGCCACGCTGACGTCGCAATTGGGCAAACAACGCCTGCTTTGCGTGAAAAGCTTTTTACTGGACGACAAACGCGTCTATTGCGCCGTGAGCGTCGAAGACGGACAAGGCAACGCTTGGGACGGAAGAATTACAAAAACAACTTTAAAGACGACGCTCGGAAAGAAGTTTCGTCTAACCGCGCTGGACTGTTTCGAAGAAAAGGAAAACGTTTTGCGCTGCGGCGTGGGTCAAGAATTCGAAATTCCTCTTTTGGGACTGGGACATCGACTTCACAGCAAGCGATCTCAACAACGTTACTAAACAAATGACTTGCGAAGCTTATCGCGGGCGGCGGTTGAAGGCGCTGCCACCCGTTAAGGTATCTCACTTATCACGCTAGAACCGGCAGCTGTCGGACCTTCAATCTGAAACGCGGAAGTCGGCTGGGGGCAGTGCGCTGGTAGCACTCGAGCCGCCCGCTCCGTGTATAGGATCGTTTGAGCTAATCTTCGCCTGTGGCGACGCGATTTCCTGCTGGCCTTTGGATTTGAGCGATTCGTTTAATACGGGCAGGTCTTGCTCGAGTAGTTGGTCAAATGCTTTCGTCACATCACCAAGCTCGCGTTTGAGCGTATCGATATATGCGAGCTGATAGCCACCCGGTTTGCCCTCGTAACTGAGAATCGCGCCGTAAAGTTGGTCGGTGTGCTCGCGCAACCGTTCCTCGCCCGTGATTGCTCCACCCTCAGTCGTGGCGACGATTTTCTGTCGCACGCTGTCAACTTTGGCATCGAAATCCGAGATCTGTTTGCGAAGCGGATCGCCTTCCGGCAACGTTGCGCCGCTCTGGCCAAGCGATTTTCGCAAGGTGATAATCCGATCCATCAGTGCACTTTCATCACCAAACAATCCATGGACGCGCATGGCTGCGTCGAACTGCGCCTTGCGATCTGTCGCGCTAAATTTCGCGCGCCGATCCAGACCAACGGTCAATTTTGTGTCGGCGACTTTGCCTGCCTTGGTGAGCCGGACAGTATAATCGCCGGGCACAAGGCGTGGCCCACGCGTGCCGGCCCCTGCGATTTGCGCGGCAGGTGCCACGCGCGGCGGCTTTGCTCGCATTGTCCACATCACCCGGTTCAGCCCAGGCCGTTTACTTGCGGGCAGTTTATCGATGACGCGACCGGAGGAATCGAGAACTTCCAGTTTCATTTTGCCGAACAAATGACGCTCGCGCTGGTAATAATTGATCACTGCGGCATCAGGCGGATTATCGCCGACGAAAACGGCTTCACCATTCGCCCATCCGCCCGTGCCTTCGATTCGTTGTTGCACCGGGCGCGCTGAGACAAACGCGACATCCTGCTTCAACAGCTCCGGCGTTAACGCGCGGAGCGGCGTGATATCGTCGACGATCCAGATGCCACGTCCGTGCGTCGCCAAAACCAGATCGTTATCTCTCGGATGAATCGCAAGATCCCGGACGGCGACAGCTGGAAAATGGTTGCCTTTGAATTGGGCCCAGCTGTTTCCGCCGTCGATTGAAACCCAAAGCCCAAACTCCGTGCCGACAAAGAGGAGATCGGATTTCACCAAATCTTCCTTCACCACGTGAGCGTACCCACGAACGCCTTTCGGATCCTGCGCGCTAACAAGCGGCATCCAAGTTTGGCCGTAGTCGGTGGTTTTGAAAACATACGGCGCCATATCCCCGAACGTGTGCCGATCGAAAGCCGCGTACGCGGTGGCCGGATCGAAGTTGCTGGCCTCGACCCAGTTCACCCACGAATTCTTCGGCAGGCCAGGGACATTACCGACTACGTTCGTCCAGGTTTTCCCGTCATCGCGCGTGAGTTGGAGATTTCCGTCGTCCGTGCCGACCCAGATAAGTCCCTTTTGCTTGGGTGATTCGCTGATTGAGTAAATCGTCGTGTGCATTTCCGCAGACGAATTGTCCACGGTCACGCCGCCGGATTTTTCCTGCTTCTGCTTTTGCGGATCGTTAGTGGTCAGGTCCGGCGAGATGCGGTCCCAATTCTGGCCGTGATCGCGTGAGCGAAACAGAAATTGCGCTCCGATGTAAATCGTGCCCTTCTCGTTGGGCGAAAGCGCGATTGGCGTGTTCCAGTTAAACCGGAGCTTCTCGTTGTAATTCGGCCGCGGCTTGATATTGCGCGCTTGGTGCGTGTGGCGATTGACTCGGCCGATCTCGCCGCCCTGGTACTCCGCATAAATGTAATTAGAATCAGCCGGGTCTTCGAACATCCAAAAGCCGTCGCCGCCGTACATGTTTTCCCAACGATGGTTGGTGATGCCGCCCGGGTACTGTGAGTCGCCGACCCACGAACTATTGTCCTGCAACCCGCCATACACATGATACGGGTCGCTGCCATCGAGGCTCACATGATAGAACTGCGACACTGGCAGGTTCTCAGCCTTCCACCATTTGCTGCCGCCATTGTACGAGTACCACATTCCGCCGTCGTCCGCCGCAAACACAACCTGCGTGTTTGTGGGGTCGATCCACACGTCGTGGTCGTCTCCGTGCGCGCCTTGAAAGCCACCGACCACCGCAAAACTTTTTCCTCCGTCTTCGCTGACAATCAATGCGCCGTCGGTCTTGAACAGGCGGTCTGGATTTTTCGGATCGACGATCAGGTTCGCGAAATAAAACGGTCGCCAGACCATCCACTGGCTCTTGTCGCGCTTTTCCCATGTGGCCCCGCCGTCGTCCGAAACGAACAACGCGCTCTCTGGCGACTCTACAAAACAGTAAACGCGCTGGGCGTTCGACGGAGCAAGGGCTATCGCCAGACGACCATACGGTTTTTTCGGAAAACCCTTATTGGCCTCCGGTGTGATCTCCGTCCAGGTGTTTCCGCCGTCGGTGGAACGGAACAATCCGCTGGCGGAAGGCGATTTGGGATCATCGCCTCCGGAGCGGTACTCCCAGCCTTTGCGCCGAAAATCCCACATCGTTGCAAACACGACGTCGGGGTTGCTTTGATCGATCGCGACATCGGTACAACCCGTGGAGAGATTTGCCCCTTTGAGCACCTGCTGCCATGTCTTGCCGCCATCGGTTGTTTTGTACAGCCCGCGATCGGGCGAATCGCTCCACAACGCGCCGGGCACTGCCGCGAAAACCATATCGCCATTTCTCGGATCAACGACGACGCGCGAAATGCGTTCCGATTTTTCCAACCCGCCCCGAGTCCACGTTTCACCGCCATCAGTTGATTTGTAGATTCCATCGCCGATTGAAACGCTGTTGCGAGTCCACGATTCACCCGTTCCGACCCAGATATTTTTGGAATTTTTCGGATCGAGCGCGATCGCGCCGATCGATTGGACAGGCTGCTCGTCGAACACAGGACGGTAACGCGTTCCGCTGTCGTCGGATTTCCAAACACCGCCGCTCGCTGCGCCAACAAACAGTGTCGTCCTACCCGAAGGCTCGTGAACGCCAGCGATGCAGGAGATGCGCCCGCTCATTGCCGCGGAACCTATGTTACGCGCACCGAGCCCGGAAATGGTTGCTGAGTTGAATGGCGCTTCCTGAGCCTGGAGCGCAACTGCGGAAAACAAAAGCGACGCCAGAACGGATCGCACTCCAACTCCGAAAGTTTTCGCGAGTCCAGCACTTCGTGCGAAATGACCCGACGCGCCCGCGCGGTTTTGCGAAAGCTCGACACGGGCCGAGTCCGTCCGAATGACGGACTTTGGCAGTGCGCGCGTGTCCCCGCGTCTCTTTTGGTAATTCAACATCCTCATTTATTGATCAGCGCTTTGGTTGCGGAAAAGCGATCTGGCCGGGAAAGTGGAATATGGCATCATCCACGGTGACGTTGGCTTCGACCTTATCGAGAACGATTCTTTGTTTGTCCGGTGCACCCTTGCTTCCGGATTCGATTGAGGTTGGAACGAATACGCCGCCCGCTTTCTCGTAATCGCCCAGGTCAGTTTCTTGTTCTTCGTACGCGCCGTGTCGCATCCGTCCGGTCAGGATTCGGATTTCCAGGAAGTGATTGGGATCAAGATAAACAAAACTGACGTCACCATTCTTCCGCACGATTTTCAATTTGTGCGCCGGTGTGCCATCCACGTCTTCCGTTCCAAGATATTCAACAGTGCTTCCCTTTTCTTTCCAATCAACGAGCGGCCCATCGATCTCGCTGTCCTCGATCAGCGCTTTGGCGTCATCGGCAGACATACGCTCCGGATCCTTGCGTCCAAAAAATGGCGAGACTCTCCAGGCGTCTTTGCCGTCATAGGCCTGGATCTGAGTCATGCCTTGCAGAGAAGCCTCGGTGCGGACGTCATCCGGGCGCTTCTTGGTCTCCAGATAATCCAGTTCGATCTGGCCCTGCTGCACCAGTAGCTTGCCCGTTACGCGCAGCGATTGCAGATTGTGCAGCGCAGCCGCGCCTCCTTTGGCTTCGATATTTTTCGCCACCAATTCATCAACCGTCAGCTGACTTTTATCTTGCGCGAAACCTCCTGACGCAACGAGCGCGGCCGAGATGAAAGCGATTAGATGACGTAAATACATACCGGTTTGGCGACGAATAGGAGACACCATGCCGGCATCAAGTGTTCAAAGCAGATGCGCAATGCAAGTTGTTCTCGAAAAAAAGTTATATTGTGGACGCCAATAAGGCAATTTTCGTGGCCGGAATTGCCGATTAAGTTCACGCCGAAATAAATCGTGTCTTCCAGCAAAAAAAACAAAACTCGATCCACGGCGGTTCCTCGGCGTTTTACTGTTCAACGCCGGCAACAGAAACCCGGCAAAAGAAAATTCGACCCTCCCTACGTCTCTGTGGTGCCCGGCTCATGGCAACTCAATAGCGCCATTGTCCTTCTGTGTATCGCCGCTACTGCCGTCCTTTATGCGGGCGACCTTCATTTGGGCTTTTTCAGAGTCGACGATCAGCAGTATGTCGTCAGCAATCCGTGGATACAGGGAATAACCTGGGAGCATCTCACGCATATCTTATCTAGTCCATACTACCTAAACTATTCCCCTGTTCACTTGTTGTCCTACGCGCTCGATTGCGCAGTTGGCGGTCTAAAGGCATCCACATTCCATTTATCAAGCAACCTTTGGGCCGGGGTTGTTGCCGGTTTTGTGTATCTGGTCGCACTTGCGGTAACACAGGAACGCGGAACTGCTGTTGTTGCAGCCTTGTTATTTGTTGTTCATCCAGCGCACGTGGAAGCGGTCGCCTGGATTTCAAGTCGCAAGGATTTGGTGGCTGCTGCATTTTTGCTTCCCTGTGTTTTTGCATACCTGAAATACAGACAGCGTGGTGCAATAGGCTGGTACATAGCTTCCCTTCTCCTGTTTCTGTTCGCTTTGCTGGGAAAATTATCCGTTGCTGCATTCCCCGCGGTGCTGGTGGTTTTCGACCTCGTTTTTGAAAAACGACCATTAGGCCGATCGATCATCGACAAGATTCCATTCGTTGGTTTGGCGGCTTTGGTAGCAGTAGTAGCCAAGAACGCACAACCCAGCACCGGATTGCAGTCTGACCTCACCATGCATGCTAAGGCTTTTGTCCAGAGTTTGTGGCTGCTTACCGGGCTGGGAAATTATGTTATTTATCGTGTACCTCCTGCGCCGGGGAATACGTTGTCCCAATTCATCGGACTCGGCATCCTGGTTGGCTTGTTTCTTTTGCCGTGGCTCCTGCACAAGCGCTATCCTGTGCCGACTCTTTGCATCTATTGGATCCTGTTTACTTATCTCCCAACACAGGCGCTGCCATTCAGTTATCCAGTAACTGATCGTTATCTGTTTTTGCCATCAGTAGGCGCGGTCATCCTCATCGCATGGCTGTTGTTCAAAGCGACGAATCATTTGCCTGGGTGGAGAATCGCGGCTGCTACAACCCTGGTTACGGCAGTTAGTTTCATCTGGCTCACGAAAACCGTTGATTACTTATCCGATTGGCAGGATCTGCGATCGGTTTGGTTCGGCGCAACACGCAAATCGAGCGATGTCCATTCGTATTACGAGCTCGGATGGGAATACCGCGAAAAAGCGGCCAGCTTCGGAATGCACCCAAGAAATTCGCCGCTTCCTCCAGAAGAAGCCAGACATTATGCTTCCGTTGTTTGGAAAGATGATCCACGACTCCCGCAACTGTTGGCGGAATTGGCAGAGAACCAGCATAGCGCACCGGTTGAGAAAGCGTTTAAAGAATATCTGCTGGCCGAGGCAGAAAAACATTTCGACGAAGCCCTCACAAGAAAGGGGACACATATTATGCCGGACCTTTTCGTTAGCCGTGGCGTTTGTTTCCTCGATAAAGGCGATTTGCAGTCTGCAAAAAAGGAATTTTTGGCAGGGATCGATGAAGCCGCTGGGCTGCCATATTCTGAAGGCCAGCAGGAAGCCGTGATAACATGTCATTACAACCTCGCAGTTGCGGAGCAGGGACTTGGCCATTCTAAAGAAGCGTTGTCTTGGATCAGACTCGCGGAAGAAGAACAGGAAAAACTTGGTAGAACTGTGCTTCCCGAAATCACTCCTGCTCGTCAGAAGCTTGAGTCAATTGCAACAAGCCTTCGTTAATCGGTTCCTCACTCTTCCCGCAGGAGTTTGGATGGATCGACAGCAAGCGCTCGCAGCGCTGGAATGGCGGACGCTACAATGCCCAACAGCGCCATCGTTAACACTGCGCCGACCACGACCACGGGATCTTGCGGATTCGCCTGATACACGATGTGCTGGAGTAACCGGCTGGCGAAGATGCCTAACAGCAGTCCCGCCAATGATCCGAGCCCAAGCAGCACAATTGATCGCCCAACCGCAGCGCTGATCACGTGCTTCGCGCGCGCGCCCAAGGCCACACGGATACCCAGCTCCTTCATCCGGCGGCTGACGTTGTAAGCCGCCGTGCCGAAGATGCCGGTCAACGCGAGCATCGCTGCCAACAGGCCCATGACGCCCAGTGCTCCTGCCGATGCCCGTGCTGGGAACAGCGCGTTCACGCCACCCAGTACATCGTCCCAGCTCTGCACTTTGATCAGCGCGTTCGGCTCGAGGCCGCTCAGGGTGCGTTCTAGCGCCGGCGCCATTTCGTTGTGCGGGCGCGGCGATCGTACCACCAAGACCAGCCCGCGTTGTTCGCTTTGTGTCGAAGGCAGATAGACCACCGGTTGTGCCGGCTCTTGCATGTTGTGATACTTGCCGTCCTCTACCACTCCGGCCACCTCCGTCAGGTGATTCCGAAGAATGAAGCGTTGTCCGATAGCGGGTGTTTCGCCCCACATCTTTTGCGCGAAGGTTCGATTCACCATCGCGACATACGGCGTCGTTTTAGTGTCTTGCCATGAGACATCTCGCCCGGTTAGGAGCCTGGTGCCCGCAGCCTCCAGGTAACCCGGCGACATTGTATACACGTATGGCGCCAGCACAGAATTGGTCAGATTGAAATCTGTCGTTCCTGGCGGGAAAATTGGAACGCCGCGCAGCCCGCCGGTAAACGGTACGCGGTTCACCGCACCCGCTGTCGTCACGCCTGGAATCCCCTGTACCGCCTCGAGCATGGCTTTTTGTTTCTCGAGTAGTGCGTCACCTCGCTCTTGTATCTCACTCCAGTCTATATCGGCGAGGATTGCGCCGTGGGGCTGGAACCCCAGCGGAGCGTGCAGCATGCGCACCATGCCGCGGACGGCGATCAGCGAGGCCGTCACGAGCAACGTGCAGATCGCAATTTGTGCGCCGAGCAACAGGTCCCGCAGAGTCAACCGGTGCAGCGGCGTTGAGTCTACTGGCCCGCTCTTCATCGCCTGCAACGGACTGCTCTGCGACACTTGCCGCGCCGGAATCATCCCAAACAGTAACCCGCTTGCCAGGGTGAAGAACAGAGCTGCCAGATAGACACGCGTATCCATGCTGACTGCCAGACGGCCGTAGGGCGATTGCCATTGGTTCAAGGCACTCAGCAGCAGACCCGCAATCAAAAGCCCCGCTGCTCCGCCCAGTATGGACAATACCATCGCCTCGGTTAACAGTTGCCGCACCAGCCGCCACCGGCTCGCTCCCAAAGCGATGCGGAGCGCCAGTTCTCGGCTGCGATCCGCCGCACGCGCCGTAAACAGGCTGGCCAGATTCGCGCACGCCGCCGCCAGCACCAGCAGAGCGAGTCCGGTCACGCTCCAAAGAAATCCGCGGACAACGTCACCGTTGTCTGCAAACAATCCCGGACGGACCAGCCGCAGCGGCGTTCCCGTGTCTGTCTTCGGATGCTCCTTCGCCAACCGGGTCGCGATCGCACTCAGATTTTCCGCAGCCTGCTCGGGCGTGACACCGGCCTTCAGCCGCCCAAGCACCTCTAGCGCGTTGGATGTCCGGCGCTGCAGGTCATCCGGCGCGAAGTAATTCACGAGGGGCATCCAGTAATCGGGCCAGTCCAATCGGTCTGTGCCGTGAAAGCGCGCTGGCGCCACGCCAATTACGGTGAAGGGATCTTTGCCGAGCATCACCCTTGTGCCGAGTACGCCCGGATCAGCGTTGAATGCGCTTCGCCAAAGACTGTCGCTCAACACGATGTAAGGCGCTGAATTTGGGCCATGCTCGTCGTCCGAATGGATTAATCGTCCCACCTGCGGCTGCACTCCCAGCAGATCGAAATAGTTGCCCGTAACCGCATAGCCGTAGACATTTCTCACGACGTTACCCCAACGCAGTCTTGCCTGACAAAATCCGTTGAAACCCGCGATGTCGCTGAAGGTAGTGTTTCGCTGCCGAATGTCTTCGAATGCGGGATACGATGTAGTCAGTAGCTTAAAGCTTGTCCACGGCTGGAGGCGCAGTTGATAGAGGTTCTCCGGCTCGGTGACATCGAGCGGGCGCAGCAGGACCGAATTCACCACTCCGAAGACGACGACGTTTGTCGCAATCCCCAACGTCAGAGTGACTAAAGCTACAAGTGTGAACGCGGGCGACCTCCAAAGCACGCGCAGCGCAAATTTTAAATCGGCGATCACTGTTGCCCCTTCACAATCCCAGTCCGATTACTCAGAGCGCAGCGCCTCCATCGGATCAACACGCATGGCGCGTCGAGCTGGAATATAGCAGGCGCAAAATGCAACCGTCGCCAGGGTCACGCTTGCGATGAGGATCGTTCCGAGATCAGTCGCGCCAATGCCGAAAAGAAGACTTCGCAAGAGACGAGTGCACGCGAAAATGCCAATCAAACCGACGAGCACGCCGATGCCGACAAAACGCATACCTTGCCCAACAATGAGACGCAGCACGTCGTAACGTTGCGCCCCGAGCGCCATACGAATTCCGATCTCCTGTGTCCGCTGCGTGACCGAGTAACTCATCACTCCAAAAATTCCTGCCGCTGCCAGAAGTAGTGCAATGAGCGCAAACAAACCGACTAGCATCGCATTCAAACGCGGCTGTGCGATGGATTGCGACCGGTAATCGGCAAGCAGGCGCGGCCTATAAACCGGGACCTCTTTATCGATCTCGGCCACGGCACGACGCAGAGCCGCAGTCGCCGAACCCGAGTCAACCTGCGTCCGCATAAAGATCGAAAGCGACTGAATGGCGAATTGCGGATATGGAACATAGATCTGTGGCTTGGGCGAAACGTTAAGACTGATGAGGTGCATATCGCCCACCACTCCTACGATTTCACGAACTGGCGGTTTGCCAGGCTCGACCGACCCGTCTGGAATGATCCGCTTGCCGATCGGATCTTCGCCGGGGAAAAACTGTTTCGCGAAAGCCTCCGTCACAATTGCTACCGCGGGCGCGTTTTTGTCATCCCGCTCGGTGAACCAGCGACCTTTGCGCAAGGGAACGCGCACGGTTTTGAAATAATCAAACGTGACAGCATTAAATTGTGCCACCGGCTGCTGACTTTTCGGCACGGGATGCGCGTCGAAGTTGAAAGTGAAACCGATTTCACTGCCGCTGAGCGGAATCCACCACGCTGCCGCAGCTGACCGCGTTCCAGGCTCATTCGAAAGCCGTTCCAGTAATTTTTTGTAAAAAACGGCCGCTTGTTCCGGCTTGCCATAATTTGTTTGGGGCAACGCCACGCGTGCCGTCATGACATTCGTCACATCGAACCCGCCAGGAACTCTTTGCAGACGAATGAAACTCTCGACCAGCAACCCCGCGCTCGCGAGCAGGACCAGCGCGAGCACGATCTCGACTACCACGAGCGCAGCGCGCGTGCGATGCGCGCTCGCGCTTTCACTCGCACCGCGCGGAGCTTCATTGAGCGACAAGGTAAGATTCGAATGCGATGCACGCCACGCTGGAAACAAACCGGAAACGATTCCAACTCCAAGACTGGCGATGGCCGTAACGGCAAGAACCAGAGGGTCCGGTGAGATTTCGTCAATGCGCGGAATGCTCGGCAAAAATGCTTTCAGCGAATCGATGCCCCAGAATGCAATCACCAATCCCGTAAGACCGCCCAGCAGACCAAGCAAAATACTTTCGGCAAGCAATTGTTTAATAATACGCCAGCGGCCGGCGCCGAGCGCCGCACGGATGCTTATTTCCCGATTGCGCGAAAGCGAATGCGCCAGCAACAGATTCGCGACGTTGACGCAAGCGACGAGCAGAACGCACCCGGCCATCGCGCACAACATCAGCAATGCCGAATGCGTGCTGCCAATCATTGCGCTGATCTGTGGAATGATCTTCGCGCCAGTGTGCAGCTTTGAGTCCGGATATTGTTGATGCCAGCTTGCTGCAATGCTGTCGATGTTCGACTGCGCTTGCTGGATCGCGACGCTTGGTTTCAATCGCGCGATGCACTGGAAAAAATCGTTGTCCCGTTGCTCCGTCATCGGCGGCGAGCCATCCTTCGATTCGCGCAAGCTCGACATCGAGACCCAAAGTTCCGCTGAAACCGCAGCAATCGGAAAAGTAAATCGTGGGGGCATCACCCCGATTATCTCGAATTGTTTACCGTCGAGCGTAACGGTTTTGCCGACGACGTTGCGATCCGCTCCGAACCGCCTTTGCCACAACGCATGGCTCAAAATGACCACATGATTTCCCGGATTATCTTCGTCAGGCAAAAACGTACGGCCAAGAGCCGGTTGAACTCCGAGCAACGGAAACAGATCGGCCGATACTGATTCTCCTTGAATATGCAGGGCTCCGTTTCCATCTGTGAGCGTGCTCACGCCTTGGTTGGTATAAACCGCGATCCGCTCGAAAACTTTGTTACGGTTACGCCAGTCAATGTAATCGAGGTAGGAGATCGAATTGATATCCGTTCCCGGATCGGCTTTTTCGCGGGTATCGTATTCACCGATCGCGACAAGATTTTGGGATTGATTGAACGGCAGCGGCCGCAACAACACGGCGTTGACCAGGCTAAACACAGCGGTATTAGCACCAATTCCAAGCGCAAGCGTTAGCACCACGACAGAAGTAAAACCCGGCGACTTCCCGAGTTGGCGAAGAGCGAACTTGAGATCGTTCATCGGGTTAGAGTCATCATTCGGCGCGAAGTGCAATGATCGGATCCACACGCGCGGCGCGCCGCGCTGGCAACCAGCACGCGATCATCGCGGCGATGCCGAGCACAATCCCGGCGCAGATGCACGCGATCACATTCGGCGCAGGCATGCCGGACCATTGATTTTGCAGGACGTGCACCACGCCATACGTCGCCAATGCGCCGGCTGTGAAGCCTGATGCGAGCAACGTTGCCCCTTGTCGCGCGACAAGGCGCACGATTTGGCGCGCAGTGGCTCCGAGTGCGCTGCGAATGCCGAGCTCGCGTTCACGTCGTGCCACCTGCAACGCGAGCAAGCCGTACAGCCCGATGGCAGAGAGCACGAGCCCGACAAACCCAAAAGACGAGACAAGAATAAAGATGAATCGTTCGGTTGTGCGCGAGCTCGCGGCGGCGTCTTCGAGCGAGAGAACGTTGTACGTGGCAAGACTTGCATTCGCGCGGGAGACCGCGGCGCGAATAGTGGACTCTTTGACTGACCGGCCATTGGTGTGCAGGACGAAGGTGATGTCGTCAAGCTGTGTGGTTGTGTACACGAGCATCTGTGCGAGCGGATGCGCGACCATGCCGAGCACTTCGCCGTCGCGCGGATCGGCAATCGCCTTCATGTCACCGACCACGCCCACAATCGTGAACCATGGCCGGCTTCCATCGAGCCTGCCCCAGCGAATGCGTTTGCCGATCGGCGACTCGTCAGGCCAAAAACGTTTCGCGATGCTTTGGCTGACAATGCAGACGAGCGGCGCATCGGAGGTGTCGGCCGCGTTGAAATCGCGGCCCTGTAAAATCGGCTGACCAACACTCTGGAAATAGCCAGGCACGGGCACGCGCGAGTACGCCGTGTACACCCCACGCGGCTCGGGGGCCGGCGCGCCTTCGGCGTTGAAGAGCATCAGCGTCCACGGCGCGTTCATGGGCGAAGGCGAAACCACAGTGGCAGATTGGATGCCCGGCAACGCCTGCAGCTGCGCGAGCGAATCTACGAGCGCTTTCTGTTTCGCCGCGGGAGTGGCAAAAAATTGATCCGGAACCGTGACATTAAAAGCCACGCGATTTTTCGTTTCGAAGCCCCACGGTTCGTCAATCAGTTTTCGGAAATATTGTGTCGCGGTGACGCTGGCGGTCAGCAGGGCAGCGGCAATGGCGAGCTCGACCACTACGAATGAGCCGAGCATTCGGCGCGCGTTGCGGTTAAGCGTCGCGCCACGCGATGTGACGCTGATCGCGCCGCGCAAATCCGTGCGCGACGCACACGCCGCCGGCAGCAAACCAAAACCCAGACCGACCAGCGCCATCACACCCGCAGCGAAAACGAACACCGGCAGATCGATTCGCGCTGCGTAATCGAATTCGCGCATGGCGCTGCCGGTTGCGTCTGTCCCCTCCGGGCTCAATGCGAAGAGCGCGGGCGTGATCCACGATGCAATCAGCAGACCGAGCGCGGTCCCGACGATAGCAAGCAAAAGCGCCTGGATGAGTTGTTGCCTGATCAGTTGTTTCCTGCTTGCACCCAGCGCAGCGCGCAAAGCAAACTCCCCTTCCCGGTCGATGACCCGGGCGAGCAGCAGTCCAGCAAAATTCACCGCAGCAATCAAAAGTGCGCAGACCGCGGCGCCGACGATGACCAGAATTTTCGGGCGCAAATCGACGACGAAACTCTCGCGCAACGGGGTAATGTAAGCGCCGCGCGCGTTGGCGGGATTTGGATCATCGCGATTGATCGTGGCGCACATCCGCTTCACCGCGGCTTCGGCTTTCTCTGGCGTGAAACCGGAACGGAGTCGCGCAACGCCGTACAGATAATGGTTGTTGACCGTGGTCGGATTATCGGGCTCAAGCGCAAGCGGCAGCCATAGATTGGCGCGATACGGGTGTCGGAATGCTTTCGGCATAACACCGATGATCGTGCGTGGCGTGCCGTCGATGACGATCGTGCTGC
Organism: Candidatus Udaeobacter sp.; assembly: GCA_036269995.1. Lineage (GTDB taxonomy): Bacteria > Verrucomicrobiota > Verrucomicrobiia > Chthoniobacterales > UBA10450 > Udaeobacter. The sequence goes on along the minus strand of DATBDJ010000007.1, from coordinate 20,139 downwards.
CGAGCACATCGCCGCGCGAGTTCAGTGTATTGCGCCAGAAATCGTCGCTGATCATGACGACGTTATCTGCTCCGCTGCGCGCTTCAGCTGTCGTGAAGTTGCGACCCTGCGCGGGTGCTAACCGAAGCACATCAAAGAAATTCCAGGTGACTCGCGCGGCAGGGACAGTCCGCGCGGGCGAACCGCGGTTCAGACCAACAACTGAAACGCCGCCCGTTCCACCAGCGACATCCTCGAACACATCGCGCCCAAACTCGCGCAACCGCGCCACTGTGCGATCGCTTAGATTCAAAGATGCCGAGCGCGCACCGTTTTGCTCCAGTGCTTCATAGATTCTAACGAGGTGTTCGGCATGCGGGAACGGCAATGGCCTCAGAAGCGCACCTTCGACGACGGAGAAGATCGCCGTGTTCGCACCGATGCCAATCGCGAGCGTCAGGACTGCAACGAGGGCGAAGCCGGGGGACTTTCGAAACTGACGAAGGGCAAACTTGAGATCGTTCACTTCATTCGACGCGCAGCGCCTGAATTGGATCGACGTGTGCGGCACGCCGCGCAGGGAGCAAACAGGCGATCAATGCGATTGTTGCCAGCAAGACCGTTGAACCGGCTAGCAGCGCTGGATTGTGCGCCGAAACCTCATAAAGCTGCGACGCAATCAAACGACCGAGCGCGAACGCTGAGGCGATTCCGACGACCAGGCCAATGAGAACAGGTCTCATTCCCTGCTTCACAACTAGACGCAACACGTCGCGTGTTTGCGCGCCGAGCGCCATTCGCACACCGATCTCACCAGTGCGTTGTTCAACGGTGTACGCGACTGCGCCGTAAATGCCGATGCTCGCCAGGAGCAATGCGACTCCCGCAAAAATTCCAAGCAGCCACATCATCAAACGCGCCTGGCCCAGCGCCTGCGCGACAACAGCGTCCATGCTTTGCGGCACAGCGATTGCAAGGCCAGGATTCACTCTGGTGAGCGCGGATTGCACAAGCTTCGTGACCGCATCGACTCTCAGATTGCTGCGGACCGCCACGTTCACGAATGGAAAATTTTCCTGGGCCCATGGCCGATAAAATTCCATGCCTGGCGGGTCCGCTACCCGAATCGAGCGCACATCTCCAACGATTCCGACGATCTCGCACGGCACAGCGAGGCTTGTCACGAGGAGTGTTTTGCCGATTGGATTTTCATTCGGAAATATCTTCTTCGCCCCGGCCTGACTAATAAGACAGACCTTCTGTGCATCGGCCGTGTCGTGCTCATTGAACTCACGTCCCGCCAGAAGCGGAATACCCCAGGTTTTGAAATAATCGGGCGCGATGTCGTGGCTTGGCGCGCTGGCGCGTTTCTCCATAGGCGGAACATCGCGGTCCGCGCGCGCGTAAAGCGTTCGATTACCTCCGTTCAAGGGAATGTCACCACTGATTGTCGCGCCCTCGAGACCGCGAACATTATGCAGCTCGTTAAGTGTTTGCTCCGCAAAACGCTGACGCGACTGAGCATCAGCATATTGCGAGGCCGGTAGTGTAATTGCGCCTGTCCAAAGATTCTGGGAGCGGAAGCCTATGTTCTGCTGACTCAAGCGGATAAAACTTGTGATGAGCAACGCTGCGCCAGCCAGCAGCGTGACCGAGAGCGCAACTTGTGCGCCTACCAGGATTCTGCGGAAACGTTGCTGCCGCACACTGCCGCTCGTGCCGCGGGCGCCTTCTTTCAAGCCGCCCACCAAATCGGCGTGGGAAGCTTGAAGCGCCGGATAAACTCCCATCAAGAGTCCGGTCAGGAGCGACAGCCCGATCGTGAAAATCAGCACCGGAATCGACAAACTCGTCGCGGTATTCGCTTCGAGCGGAAGGAAATTGGAAGCCATTTTCGGAATGAGCGGAACCAATCGCCAGGCTACGAACGCACCGACTGCTCCGGCAATCAGACTGACGAGTAAACTTTCGAAAACAAACAACCGCACAATGCTTGCACGCGAGGCACCGATCGCCATTCGCAACGCGATCTCACGCCGCCGTCCGCTGAAACGAACGAGCAACAGATTGGCAACGTTGCTGCACGCAATCAGCAAGACAAAACTCACCGCAGCAAAGAGCGTGGCAAAGCCCGCACGGAAAGTCTGTGTCACGTCCTCAGGCAGTGTTCGCAATGTGGTCGTAAAAACAGTGTCGATCTTGTTCGGATATTGCGTCCGATAACTCTGATCCAGTGACGGCAACGCCGCCAATACCTGCTTCACAGTCATCCCTGGTTTCATTCTTCCAACGACCCGGAGAAAACTCGTGCCGCGCATCAATCGTTCGTAACTGAATCCCGGCAACTGAAACGGTTTGGTGGTCCAAACCTCGGCCATCGGGTTCGCCCCAAACCATGTCACCGGCATGTTCGGCAGAACTCCGACGATCGTATGCACCGTCCCGTCAAGCGTAATGCTCCGACCGATCACGTTCGGATCGCCGCCGAGGCGTTTTTGCCAGAAATTTTCCGTTATCACTGCTACGTCCGCGCCCTCTTCTTCCTCGGGCAAAAAATTACGGCCGCGAATCGGGCGGACTCCCAGAACGTCGAAATAGTTCGAGGTTAGTCTGCCTCCGAAGATCTGAACCGGATCGCCAAGACCTGTGAGCGTGAATGCAAAGAAATTTTCCGCTGCGAGGCCGTCAAACAATGTTTGTCCTTCGCGATAATGCATGTAACGCGGCGCGGACACTCCGATATCAACGAGATCACGCGATTTGTCTCCTCCGTACAGGTGCACAACGCGCGACGGTTCCTTGAACGGCAGACCCCGCAGAAATAGGTCGTTAATCAAACTAAAGATCGTCGTGTTCAGTCCGATGCCGAGTGCGAGCGTCACGACAGCAATCAAAGTGAACCCTGGTGATTTGCGGAGCTGGCGAAGAGCAAACTTTAGATCATTCATATCATTCGGTACGTAGTGTAATCATTGGATCGACGCGTGAGGCCCGGCGCGCTGGAATCCAGGAAGCAAAGAGGGTTGCTGAAAAAAGAAGCGCGCCGACCCCAAGATAAATTCTTGGATCCATCCCCTTGACTTCGAAAAGGACGGTTTGTAACACGCGCGACAATGCAACGGCTGCGACCACGCCGATCACCGAGCCGATCAAAAGCAAATGCATCGCGTGCGAAACAATGAGCGCTCGAATTTGGGCCGGGCGTGCGCCAAGCGCGAGGCGAATACCGATTTCAGGGACGCGTTTGAGCGTGGTGTAGGCGAGCAGTCCATAAAGACCGATGGTCGCCAGCACCAGCGCGAGCCCGGCGAAAATTGAAAATAGAAAACTTAGCAGACGTTGCGCACCCCAGGTCTCGCGAACGCGATCGCTCATCGGCCGCGTATCGAAAATCGCCACGGAAGAATCGATTGACGTCACAGCGTCACGAATCGACCGCTCGAGCACCGTAGAAGCGATTGTCGATCTCACGAACAGCGTAAGACCGGTTCGCTGGGCCTGGCCTAACGAACAATAAATTAACGGCAAAGGCGCCATTTCATCGACAGCATGAAATCGCATCCGAGCGACTACGCCGACGATTTCGCTCATTACCCAACCTTCTTCGTCATTGCCGACATCAACGCCGAGACGTTTACCAATTGGATCTTCGCCGGGAAAATATTGTTCGGCCATCGCCTGGTCGATAATGATGACGCGCGGCGAATCTTTGGTGTCGCGCTCGTTAAACGTCCGACCACGTAACAGCGGCACCTTCAGCGTGGAAAAGTAATCGCCCCCGACGACTTCGAGATCGCTATTCAACATGTCCGAAGGTTGCGGCCGTGGATTCTCTTCCCGCCAAAAACCAGTTTGCCACCCACCCATGAGCGGTCCATTCGAGCTGACAGCAACACTCTGCACGCCGGGCAACGCGCCTACTTTGTCGAGCAGCGCTTTCGCGAAGATGTCAATCTTGTCGCGGTTGTTGTATTTTCGCCACGGCAATTCAAAGCGCGCCGTGAACAGCGCATGCGGTTCATAGCCTAAGGAGAGCGATTGCAATCGCGAAAAACTTTTCACGACCAGGCCGGCTGCGACCAACAATGTTAGCGTGAGCGCAATTTCGCTGATCACTAGCCAATCCCGCGCGCGTTTAGCCGACGGTGGATCGCCACTTCCAGCGGATCCTGCCCTCAACGCGAGCTGCAGGTTCGCATGCGACGCCTGCCACGCCGGCCACAGTCCGAAAAGCACAGTCGTCAGCGACGCCACTAAGAAAGTGAAACCGAGAACCGGCAGATCGAACGAAATTTGTTGGAACCGGGATACGCCGTCCGGACTGAGCGCTATCAGACCGTCCCGCAGCCACACCGCAAAGAAGAATCCAAGTGTGCCGCCAAGTAGCGCAATGACAAAACTCTCCAGTAACAGCTTCTTGATGATCTTGCCGCGGGTGGCGCCGACGGCCGCATGAACGGCGAACTCTTTCATGCGCGCAGACCCTCGCGCGGCAAACAGATTGGCCAGATTCGCGCAGGCAATCAACAATACCAAACCCACTGCTGCGAGAAGCATGGCGAGATTTGTTCGGTATTTGCCAACAAGATTTTCAATTAATGGCGTAACGACAGCCGTTTCCTGTCGGTTCGTGTCGGGATATGCTTTCTCCAGGCGCGCGGCGACTACTTTCATTTGGGTGCGCGCTTGATCGACAGTCACGCCTGGCTTCAGTTTTCCCCAGACGTAAATCATCGGGTGAACGAACCGTTGCATCCAAACCGGGTTGTTGCTTCTTCGCATAAAGGACAACCAGAGATCGCTGTCCTGTGGCGAAGTAACTTGCGGGGGCATCACTCCAATGACGGTGTAATTTTGATCGTGCAGCGTCATAGAACGGCCGAGCACGCCGGGATCGGCATTAAACACGCGACGCCATAAACGGTCGGTTAACACCACGACCGGTGGCGCGCCCACCTTATCTTCATCTTCGCTAAATGTTCGGCCGATCTCGGGCCGCAATCCGACAATGTCGAAAAAATCTCGCGTTACCGAAGCGCACGAAACACGTTCCGGATCACGACCAGGAATCCCGCTGAGATTTCGCGATTCCTTGTGAGTAGCGGCCAGATGCTCGAAAACGGTATTATCATTTCGCCAATCGAAATAATCGGGCAGCGCCACCGAATAATCCTGGCCGGGGCCAGACGACTCGTTTAACACCATGACCCTGTCGGCCTGCGGATAGGGCAGCGGTCGAAGTAGAACTGCGTTGACGATGCTGAAGATCGCGGTATTCGCGCCGATGCCGAGCGCAAGCGTCAACACGGCAATGAGAGTGAATCCCGGCGACCTGCCGAGCTGGCGCAACGCAAATTTTAGGTCACTCATATCACTCAGTGCGCAGTGCTTGAATCGGGTCGATACGTGTGGCGCGGCGCGCCGGAAGCAAACAGGCTAATACCGCGGCGACGGCGAGCACGATTGCCGCAGCGCCGAGCAAAAACGGATCGTTTGCCGAAATCTGGTAGAGCTGAGCCGCGAGCAGGCGGCCGACCGCGAATGTTCCTGCCAAACCGATCACCAAACCGAGAATGACCGGGTTCATTCCCTGACGAACGACCAAGCGCAGCACATCTATCGCTTGTGCACCCAGCGCCATCCGTACTCCAATCTCGCCGGTACGCTGCTCAACGGTGTAAGCAACGGCCCCGTAGATTCCAACTATGGCAAGAAGCAACGCGATACCGGCGAACACACCGAGCAGCATCATCGTCAAACGTCGTTGACCGAGCGATTCGCTGACGATGGTTTCAAGTGTATTCGGTTGGATAATCGGCAGGCCATTGTCGATCTTCTTCAGGGCGAGCCGCACAATTCCAGTGGTTGCTTCGGCCTTGGTCGAGCTGCGCACGAGGACGTTCAGAAATGGACTGCTGCGTTGCGCCCACGGCCGGTAAAATTCGACATCGTTCGCCTTGGACAGCTCTTGGGAGCGGACGTCGCCCACCACGCCAATCACTTCCGCCGGAAGCCCGTTGCCGTTGTCGGTACCGAAAAGAATTTGATGGCCAATTGGGTTCTCGTTCGAAAAAAGCTTTTTTGCGGTCGAGTTGCTCAGAATCACCACGAGCCGCGAGTCCAGTTTATCTTGTTCGGCAAAATCGCGACCGGAAAGGAGTGGAATGCCGAGCGTTCGAAAATATCCAGGCGAAACGCTGCGCGTAAGACCAAGCGGTCGCTGATTCAGCGGCAGAGGATTTCCATCGAGACGTGCATATGGCGATGCCGAACTATTCCCAGATAGTGGGACCGCATCGGTGATCGAAGCGGCCTCCACGCCGGGAGCAGCCTGCAATTCCGCCTGCAATCGTTCCGCGAAGCGTCCGCGTGGCGCGGGATCGGGATATTGCGCGGGCGGTAGACCTATTCCTCCCGTCCAAACTCGCTCCGATCGGAATCCCGCTTCCTGTCGACTGAGCCGGACGAAACTGGAGATCAGCATGGCGGCTCCGGCCACCAGCACGACCGATAATCCAACTTGTGCGGCGACCAAACCGCGGCGGAAACGGTGTTGACCGCGACTGCCACTCGCTCCGCGTCCGCCCTCCTTCAGCCCATCGACCAGATCCGCGCGCGAACTTTGCCATGCTGGATACAGACCCATGAGAAGGCCCGTGATGAACGATAATCCCAGTGTGAAAACGAGTACCGGCCATTGCAGTCTTACTTTGCTTTCCAGTGGAACGTTTTGACCGGCTAATTGCGGAACGACAGAGACCGTCCAGAGCGCCAGGAACAATCCAATTACCCCTGCAATGACGCTGACAAGTGTACTTTCGAAAACAAACAACCGCACGATTCCGTGGCGCTTCGCCCCCAGCGCCATGCGCAACGCGATCTCGCGCTTCCGTCCCGTGAACCGCACCAGCAACAGATTCGCGACATTGCTGCATGCGATGAGCAGTACCGCGCTTACTGCTGCAAGCAGGGTTAGGAAAGCCGGACGCAAATCTCCGGTGACATCCTCCGCCGCTGAGACAAGGTATGGCGACCAGGTGTTATCGGCCGTTTCCGGGTGTTGCTCTTTGTAACTTTGGAATAATGCGAGCATCGCCGCCTGCGCCTGCGAGATCGAAATGCCAGGCTTTAGCCGTGCCGTGACGCGCATGAAACTGACTCCGCGCATCACGCGATCTTTCGTAATCCCGGACGGCTCGAATGGTTTGTTGGCAAAAATCTCCGAGTCGCGCCCGAACCACGAAATCGGCAGATTGGGGAGAACGCCGATGATTGTGTTAGGCACTCCGTTCAGCGTAATGCTACGGCCGAGAATCCCCGGATCAGAGTTGAAATACTTGCGCCAGAAACTTTCCGTCGCCACCACTACGTCGCCTTTGCTCTCTTCCCCAGGCAGAAAATTGCGACCCAGAATCGGATGGATCCCAAGCAATTCGAAATAGTTGGCAGTCACGTTGCCGCCGAGTAACTGAACCGGCTCGCCGACCCCGGTCATGATAAACCCGTTGCCCCAATCCGCCGCGATGCTGGAGAAAACGCTTTGTCCGTCTCGGTAATGCCAGAATTTCGGCACGGAGAACGGCATTTGTTTTAAATCGCGCTCTTTCGATTCGCCATAAATGCGCACGACACGCCCGGGCTCCGAAAAGGGCAGGCCGCGCAGGAAAAGCTCCTGGATCAAACTGAAGATCGCGGTGTTCATGCCAATACCAAGCGCCAGCGTGAGCACCGCGAGAAAAGTGAATCCGGGTGATTTGCGGAGCTGGCGAAGAGCGAAACGAATGTCGTTTAACATGGAATTGATCGAGCCATCTGGTTCATTCGGCTCGCAGCGCAACGATCGGATCGACGCGCGTGGCGCGACGGGCCGGCATGCAGCAGGCGATCAGGGCGGCTGTAATTAGCGAAAACACCGCGATTAACACAGCTCCGGCATCGACAGCGCCGACATTGTAAAGCAACGACATCAAGGCGCGGCCCGCAGCAACTGCCCCGATCAAACCGATTCCGATACCGATTGCCATCAGCGTCATGCCCTGGCCGAGCACGAGCTTGAAAATGTTTGTGCGCTCTGCGCCGAGCGCCATGCGAATGCCGAGTTCGCGAGTGCGTTGAGTGACCGTGAGCGCCATCACGCCATAGAGACCCACGCTAGCAAGCACCAGCGCGAGCACGGCAAACGCACCTAGCAACACCATCATCAAACGGCGCGTTGCCAGACTTGAAGCGATAGCACCATCCATGGTCGTGATGCGGCCGATCGGCTGGTCCGGATCGAGGGATTCCACTTCCCGCTTCACCGCGGCCACAATGGGAGCGATGTCGCGCAGGCTTGTACGAACATGCAGCTGGCTTTCCGGCTGCGGATCCTGCGATGCCAACAAATACTCCTGCACGAGATGCAGCGACTCCACATTCAATTCGCCGGGAGCTTCATTGCGCGTTCGAGGGACAACGCCAACGATCGTCATCGGCGGCGCATGTTCATCCAGTGTGTCGTTGTCGTCGATGTGCTGTCCGATCGGATCTTTTCCTGCAAAATATTTTTGCGCGAATGACTCGTCGATGATGATCGAGCGCGAGTGCCCTTTTTCACCTGGCAAATCTTCCGGCCCGAATCCGCGACCCCGAAGAATCGGCATGCGCATGACGCGGAAATAATCGGGTGAAACCACACTGGTTTCCGCTGTCGGCCTTTGGTCCGATGGAACCGGCGGTGTGCCGGTTACATGGAAATAATTGTCATTTTCAGTGTCGTCGAATGGGCTGTTCGAATTTATGGCCGCGGCTTCGACTCCGGGAATACTCTGCACGCGTTGTAGTAATTGCATCCAAAACGCGTTCCGCTGCTCGCCTGCCTTGTACTTCGCCATTGGCAATGAGAGTTCGAAATTTACAACGCCATGCGCCTCGAAAGCGAGTGGCGCGTTCTGCGCATGCCAAAAGCTTTTTAAAGTCAATCCCGCGCCGGCGAGCAGAACAATCGCGAGCGCGGCCTGCATGATCACCAAACCCGACCGTATACGTTGTCTGTTTAAGCCGTCGCTTGAACTGCGACCGCCTGCTTCGTGCAGCGCGAGGGAAATGGATCCCGAGTGGGAGGTTCGCCACGCCGGCCAGACACCGACAAGAATTCCCGACAGCACAGCGGCAAATGTGGTGAAGGCGAGCACGTGTAAATCGATCTTCGTTTCATGAAACCGCGGCACATTCGGCGGTGTAAGTGCGAGGATGGCATCCATGCACCACACCGTCAGCAAGACTCCGGCGACTGCGCCGAAGACCGCGAGCAGCGTGCTTTCGACGAGTAATTGCCGCGCGATACTCCAGCGGCTGGCGCCGAGCGCGGTGCGCACCGCGATCTCTCGAGCGCGAGCCAGGGCGCGAGCGAATTGCAGGTTGGCAACATTCGCGCACGCGATCAACAGCACGCACAACACAGCGGCAATGAGAAGATTCAAGCTACCGCGATAATCGCCGACTGTTGTTTCAAATAACGGGCGCATCTTTACTCGCCGTCCGGCATTGCTTTGCGGATATTTTTTCTCCAGGTCCATGGCGATTGCATTGAGATCGCTCGCCGCCTGCGACATCGTCACATCGGGTTTAAGTCGGCCAAGTCCCGACCAACCCTGGTGATAGTCGCGCGCTAGCATCCATGGTTCCTTTGCAATTTCGCTGAGCGGCAGCAGCACGTCAGGATTCCGCCCGAATTGAAGTTCATCTGGGAACACCCCTATGACCTCGCGCTGCAACCCGTCTATCAGCACGCGCCGGCCAAGGACCGATGGCGAAGCACCGAAATCATGGCGCCAGAGATTCTCGCTGATGAGTGCGACGTTCGCCGCGCCTGCTATGTCGTCTACTGCGCTTAAATCGCGCCCGAGCTTCGGTTTTAACCCAAGCACCGAAAGAAATCCGGAGCTGGCGCGGACACCACGGAGGCGCTCCGGCGACCCCTGCCCCGCGCCGACCGAAAAATTGAACGATTCGCGTCTGACAAGCGCGATATCGGTAAAGCTTCGCTGACCCACGTGCCAATCGAGCCAGTTCATGTAGCCAACCGCGCCGTTGTCAAAAATGTGTGAGTTTTCGCGGAGCACGATCAGTTTGTCGGGGTCCGGGTACGGCAGCGGCCGCAACAACACCGCGTTGACCACGCTGAAGATGGCGCTGTTTGCGCCAATCCCGACCGCAAGCGTCAAAATCGCAATCGCGGTGAAGCCCGGCGCCTTGACCAGCATCCGCAGTGCGTATTTGAAGTCGCTCAACATATCTATTTGGCGATGCTCGAGTGCTTAGCGGCTGGCGATTTCTGAGGATGAAGGTTTGATCGTGATATTTCCGGCGGAAGTCTCCAGCTTCACCGTTTTTCCGCCGCCATTGAGTTTACCGCGCAAATGTTCCGAACCGACGTCGGTGATCTCGATTGGCAAACGGCTGAAGATTTCGCCGACGCTGGTGCTCGCGTCGATGTCAACCGTCGCGGTTGTCGATAGAGAGACGTCAATGTTTCCCGCGCTCGTTTGCAGCTTCACATCGGCCACGGCATCAGCAGAAATTGAAACGTCGATCGATCCGCCGGACGTCTCGCCGATGATTTTCCCTGTGATCCTCTGCAAATTGAGATTTCCACCGCTTGTCCTGACTTCAGTGTCGCCAGAAAAATTGCGAATCTCTATCCGTCCGCCCAACGTTTTTGCGTCTACGGTCCCGGTTCCATCCGTCACGGTAATGTCGCCGCCGCTCGTTTCGGTGCTGATCGGACCGCGACAATCCTTGACCTCGATCGATCCACCGCTGGTGTTCGCGCTGAGGATTCCATCTAAATGCTTGAATGCCAGTTTACCGCCACTGGTTTTCACCGTCACATTGCCGGTGATTTCGCCGGCGGTAACGTCGCCAGCCCCGGTGCGAAGATCGTTATCAAATTTCTTCGGCACCTGAATCGTGTATTGGCCGCGCGTTTCTAAGTGACCGAAATTCCACCAGTTCTCCTGTTTCGAGCCACGCGCCCGCACTGTTATGACATTGCCATCCTTGGTGACGGTAACTGGAACGTCAGAAAAGTACTGCTTCTCCCTCGCTTCATCACCAAAGTCGATCGTGCGGCGCGCTTCCAGCGCAACCTTGTTATCTGCGCCAGCAGTCACGTCGATCGTTCCGAAGTCGACATCAACGACCAACTTATCGCCGGGCTTCGCATCAACTTGTTGACTGATATTTTGTTCGGACGCAGCCGAAGCGCTCAGAGCGAGAACAAAGAGTAAGAATGAAGTTCGAAGAAGAGTAAACATTGTGTGTTAGTGCGGTTAAGTTTTGGATCAATCACTCGTAACGCAGCGCCTCCACAGGATTGACGCGGGTGGCGCGACGCGCGGGAACGAAACAGGAAAGCGCGGCAACGATTGTCAGCAGGCCGGCGACGGCCAAATAGATGGACGGATCCAGCGCGTTTACTTTGAAGAGAATGTTTCGCAATGCCGCCGCAACCAGCACTCCCAGCAACAAAGCGGCGGCGCCGGCGCCAAGCACAAGTCCGATAACCAACTGCCACGCGCCCTGTGTCATCACCATTCGGAAAATCCGGCGCGCGTCCGCTCCAAGCGCCATTCGAATTCCAAACTCCTGTGTGCGCTGGCTGACAGAAAAGCTCATCACGCCGTAAAGACCCACAGCGGAAAGAACGAATGCGACGCCACCAAAAATGGCGAACAGACTAACGACGATACGATTGCCCGAAAGATTTTGGTCATGGAATTGGGCGGGGGTACCCGGAAAATAAATCGGCACGTCCGCATCAAGCTGAGTGACAGCTTTGGTCAGCACAGGACCAAGCGTTTCCGCGCGCTGGCCCGCGCGCGGCCGAACGAGAACGGTGCAAAATTGAGTCGCAGGCGATGCACCCAGTAGTGGCATGTAAAAGCCGGCAGAATCCGTCTGCTGATCGAACGGTCCCTGCATCAACGTGTCGGGAACGACGCCCACGATGGTTCGCCATGGTGCCGGCTCACCCGGGTTGAAAATGCGAACTCGATGTCCGAGCGCGCTTTGATTTCCCCAATTCTTCCGCGCAAAACTCGCGTTGACGATCGCGACCGGTTGCTTTGTATCGGCATCATCAATTGTGAAATCGCGCCCTTCCAAAATTTTCAGCCCGAGCGTCGAAAAATAATTGTCCGACACGGATTCAAAGTTTCCCCGGGGCCGATCGCGGTCTGTGAGATAATTTTGACCGTCAACTTCGTACTGGCCGCCGCCGGCAAACGTCATTTGAAAGCGATCACTTAGCGCTGCCGAATCGAACTGCGGGTTGGCGCGCAAGTCTCGAACGGCGCGCTTGAAAAAGTCGCGACGGCCATCTTCGGTATACGCGCCTTCCATCAATGCCACTCGCGCGCTATAAATCGCGTTCTCGTCGTAGCCGTACTCGAGCTGAAGCTGATTTCTGATCGATCTGATCTCGAGTGTTGCCGCAATCAACAGCGCGGCAGTGAGTGCGATCTGGCCGATCACGAGCAGCCGCGTGATCATGGTGACCAATCGACTACTATTGCCGCGCCCGCCTTCCTTCATCATCTCGGCTGCATTGCCATGGGCACTGATCAGGGCTGGGACGAGCCCCGAGGCGAGCGTCGCGACCAGGGTTATGCCGACAGTGAACGCGAGTACCGGCGCGTCGATTGTAAATCGAACCCAGTACGGCAACCCGAAGCCGGCCGGCAGCGCGTCGATTGAGCGGGTCAGCAAGTCGACGCTCCAATAGGCCAGAAGAACTCCAGCGACTGCGCCGAGTACCGCAACCACCAGACTTTCAGTCAACATCTGCCTGACGAGTCGCCAACGTGTTGCTCCCAGCGCGCCCCGGATCGCGAGTTCTCTTGCTCGCAATGCGACCCGGCCGAACTGCATGTTCATGACGTTCACGCACGCGATCAGTAAAACCAGAATTACTGCGGCCAACATCGCCCAGACGGTCTGCCGAAACTGAAGACCAATGAGCGAATGCGCGAGCGGCTTCACCGTCGCCGATGTGAAATTTTGGTTCGTTTTTGGATATTCCCGCGCCAACTGGCGGGCAAGAGTGATAAATTCCGCATTCGCCTGATCGAGAGTCACCCCCGATTTGAGGCGACCCATAACCGCCGGCGCGGCGTTGTTGGGACCGATAACGAGCTGCCCTCGCGGTATCGGCGGAAATTGATTGTAAAGCGGCGTCCAAAGTTGCTCGAAATTCGGGAACTTAAAATTCGCCGGCATAACGCCAATGATTGTTGCAGGTTTGCTATTAACTCGAACGTTCTGTCCGACGACGTTGGAATCGCCGTTGAAATCCCGCTTCCAAATTTCGTAACCGAGAATGATGGTCCTTTCCGCGCCCGGTTTGTTGTCCTCAGCAGTAAAGTCGCGTCCAAGAATCGGCGATACGCCGATGATTTTAAAAAAATCTTCGGTGACGTAACCACCGTTGTACCGTTGCGGATTGTTCTTGTAGGTAACGTTTATCGTCGACCCACTGAGATAACCGGCCATCAAGGAGCAAGACTTCTGGGCCCCTTTCAGATCTTCATAATCCTGCGCTGTCGGAATTACGCCGAACCCGAAGTTGTTGTTTTGATCCGTCGCTTTGGGATCGATCAGCCCAATAGTCACCAACTGCTCGGGATGCGGAAAAGAAAGCCCGCGCAATACGACTGCATTGACGACGGCAAATTGAGTGGTCGCGCCGCCGATACCAAGACCGAGGACGAGCACCGCCAAAAAACAGAACATTTTGTCCTTCCACAAAACCCGAAGGCCCACACGAACATCCTGCCGAAACGAATCCAGAATCATGGCAAATTTCTCCCGCTATTTGTTAACCACCCACCCATCGCGTAATTGAATGACGCGTTTTCCATACGAAGCATTCTTTTCCGAGTGCGTGACCTGAACGATGGTCATGCCTTCGTCATTGAGCTTGCGAAACAGCTCCATGATTTCTTCACCCTGACTGGAGTGGAGATTGCCAGTAGGCTCGTCTGCAAGCAGCAGCTTCGGCTCGGCGATGATGGCGCGCGCAACGCCGACGAGCTGTTGTTGGCCGCCAGAAAGCTGACGCGGATATAAATCCTTTTTTCCAACGATCTGAAAGCGATCGAGCGTGTCGGCCACCAGCGCGGCACGTTCGCTTTTGCTGTACCGGCGATAGGACAGCGGGATATCAAGGTTTTCGTAAACGGTGAGATCGTCAAGCAGATGATACTGCTGAAACACAAAGCCGATCTGCTCGTTCCGCAGCGTGGCGCGTTCCTTCGGCTTCAAATGATGAACGGCAGCTTCACCTAGAAAATATTCACCGCGCCAGCCGTGATCGTGCATTCCGAGAATGTGCAGCAGCGTGGATTTGCCCGCGCCCGACGGTCCCATCACGGAAACAAAGTCGCCCTCCTCGACGTCTAGATTGATCTCGCGCAGGACGTAAAAAAACTTCTCCTTTGCGAGCGGATAACTGCGTTCGAGATTTCGAAGCTTGATCATGCCAATTCTGAAATCCTTTTCATTCGATGCGCAGCGCTTCGATTGGATCGTTCATATTATTCGGCGTGAAGCGCGACCATTGGATCGGCTTGGGTTGCACGCATGGCTGGGAGATAACTTGCCGCCAATGCGACAGCAGTGAGAAAGATGGTGACTAGCACGAAAGTTACCGCGTCGAATGCGCTCACGTTGTAGAGCAAAGCCCGCAACGCGCCCGTGCACATTAGCGCGACGACGAGCCCGATGGCCGCTCCCGCACAAATGAGCTTTAGCGAGTGGCTAAGGATCAGCTTCAGAACGTCACTGCGCTGCGCCCCAAGCGCCATGCGCACACCAATCTCCTGTGTGCGTTGAACAACGAGAAACGACATCACGCCGTAAATGCCGACACTCGCAAGTAACACCGCGACGCCCGCAAACAGACCGAGCAAAACCACAGATAGCCGCCGCGGCGCGACCGAATCGGCGATTACACTGTCGAATGTGCGAAGATTGGCGACAGGCACTGCAGGATCGATCGCCTGAATTTGTTTCCGGATCGCTGGAAGCAAGCTCGCCGGGTCCTGGCTCCCCCGGACCACGTAGATCGTCGTGAAGTACGCATTCTGAGCGAATGGAACGTACATTTCCGGTTTAGGATCAACATCCAAACCGAAATGGCGCACATCGCCGACAACTCCGACGATCGTGATCCAATTCGGGTGCTCGGACATTCCTCCCATGACGATCCGTTTTCCCAGCGCGTCCTGACTCGGCCAAAATTTCCTGGCAAAAGCTTGATTCACGATGATGACCGGCGGTGCGTCCGCGTTGTCAGCGTCGGTAAAGAATCTGCCTTTGATCAGTGGTGTCTGGAGCGCCCGAAAATACTCCGGAGAAACCTGACGGTTTTCTTCGTCGGGGCTCGGAGTGCGATCATTCGATTGTCGCCCTTCGATGGCAAAGGATGAATCGCTGTTCGTCCCGGCTAGCGGCAAAATCGTGCTGAAACCGACAGCCTGAACGCCCGGAAGGGCTGCCAGACGACGTTGCGCCTCGTTATTGAAACGAACGATCGACGGATCATTTGGATATTGAATCTTCGGCAGGGACACTTCGAAAGTCAGAGCATCGTGCGGATTGAAACCGGGATTCACGTTTTGCAGGCGCGCGAAACTTTTCATCAGAAGTCCGGCGCCGCTAAGCAGGACAAGCGCAAGCGCGACTTCGGCAATGACGAGACCGTTGCGCAAACGATTGCGTGCCCTGCCCTGCGTAGAGCTTCGGCCGCCTTCCTTGAGCGTTTCGGTCAATTCCGGTCGCGCACTGGCAAGACCGGGGACGAGCCCAAAAATGATTCCCGTGCTGACAGCAATCCCCAGCGTTACGCCCAGAACCCCAAGATCGATGTTTACTTCGCGCAGGCGGGGCACCGTTTGCGCGCCGATAACTTTCAATGACTCCACGCCCCACAACGCGAGAAGAACGCCCGCAACTCCGCCAATCAGCGCCAGCAACACGCTCTCAGTAAGAACTTGTTTGAGCAGTCTCAGCGGACCCGCGCCGAGTGCCACCCGAATAGACATTTCGCGTTCCCGAGCGGCCGCGCGCGCGAGCAACATTGTCGTCAGATTCGCGCAGGCGATCAGCAGGACGAGAAAAACAGCAATGAGCAAAATGAGCAGAGTCGGGCGCATCCCGCCCACTGCCAAGTCGTGCAACAGAAGCACATCGCCGCCGAAGCTGTTGTCCTGCGAATAATTATTCGGATGCTCACGGCGCATCTGAGCGTTGATCGTCTCGATCTCTGCCTGGGCTTTCGCGACCGACGCTCCGGGCGCCAATCGTCCGACTACCGCGAAACCGCGCGAGTAACGCGCTTTCATCTGATCATCGGTGAACGCGAGCGGCTGCCAAATCTCGGCGCGCCCACCAAATCGACCGCCGTTGCCAAGGTTGAAGAGCTGAAGCGGAAAATCGAAACTCGCCGGCATCACGCCGACAACGGTGAAGCTCTTGCCGTTGAGAAGAAGCTTTGTCCCGATAATCCGCGGGTCGCTGTTGAACCGGCGTTCCCACAGCCGCGCACTGATAATCACTACGTCGTCACGACCGAGCGTGCATTCTTCGGGTTGGAAGAATCGCCCCTTGATTGGTGAAACACCAAGCAACGGTAACACAGCCGCCGTGACAGTGGCGCCTGAAATCCGCTCCGGTTTATCCTCTACCGAGAGATTGAAATCTGTGGAACTAAACGCTCCCAGCTTTTCGAAGCTGTGCGCTCGCATTTCGTAATCGATGAACTCGGGCGGGGACACGGGAATGCGCTCGAGGTTTTGCGATTTGAAATGCTGAAGAAGCAGGACCAGCTGCTGCGGCGCTCGATACGGCAATGGTCGAACGAGCAGCGCGTTCACCAGACTCAAGACGCCGGTGGTCGCTCCGATCGCCAGAGCAAGCGTCATTACCGCGATGAATGTGAATCCCGGCTGTTTGAGCAGTTGCCGCAACGCGTATCGAAGATCTTTCGACATCGGACGAGCTCTGCTTATGCGGCCATGCGGTCCTCAACGATGCGGCCATCAAACAAGTGGACAGTGCGATCTGCATGCTGCGCGAAACGTTCGTCGTGTGTGACCATGCAAATCGTGGCGCCACCCTGATGCAGTTCACGAAGCAGGTTCATCACTGCTTCACCGTTACGCGAATCAAGATTGCCGGTCGGTTCATCTGCGAGGAGAATCGCCGGCCTCCCGGCCAGCGCGCGCGCGACAGCTACGCGTTGTTGCTGGCCGCCAGAGAGCTGGCTCGGCAAATGTCTTGCCCGGTGCGCCATGCCCACACGCTCGAGCGCTTCAGTCACAAGCGCTTTTCGATCGCTGGCGCTCGTTCCGCGATAGGTCAGTGGCAATTCGACGTTTTCGAAAACGCTGAGGTCGCCGATCAAGTTGAAGCTTTGAAAAATAAAACCGATCTCGCGATTCCGAACACGCGCGCGTTCGGCAAACGACAGATTCGCGACCTCGTGACCTTTCAATGCGTAACTGCCATCCGAAGGAGTGTCGAGCAGCCCGAGAATCGAGAGCAGCGTCGTCTTGCCGCAACCGGATGGTCCAGCGATCGAAATGTATTCACCCTCGCGAATATCGAGATGAATCCCGGAGAGTGCGTGCGTTTCTACCTCATCGGTGAGAAACACTTTGGTGACAGCGGCCAGCCGAATCAACGGCGTGAAGCCGTTTCCGTCCAATTCATTGGTCGATTCCTGTGCAGTTAGTTCAGTCGATTTCATGTTGTTATTGCTTTGATGGTTTCAAATCGGAAATCAGATTCAGAAATCAGACTTAGTTCAGCCGAATCCGCTCGTGTGCATCCCATGCACTCGTATCGGAGAGGATGACTTGGTCTCCCGGTTGGAGACCGTCTAAAATCTGAATGGTGTTCACGGAGCTCTTGCCAAGCTTGACTGGCGTGCGGGCGGCCTCGGACGTGCCGTTGAGGATTTTGAACATGCCGACGGTGTTGTTTTCCTGCCCGAACGCAGGCCGGCCGACGTAAATAACGTCATCAAGGTGTTCGAGCTCGATTGTTCCGTCGACGCTCAAATCGGGCCGGGCGCCTTTCGGCAACGGCTCATCAAAAGCAACTTCGACGTTTACAGTCCCCTGCTCCACTGCGGGATCCACGCGCGTGACGTGACCGTTCGCGACACCATTGCGGGTATCAATGGTTGCTTTCTGACCTATCTGAATGTCCTTGGCCTGGGTCTCGGCAATCTTGACCTGCGCTTTCAATTTCGTCGGGTCCGCAACACGCGCGAGGTTATCTCCCACCTTCAATCGCTGCCCGATTTGCACGGGCAATTGTTGCAATACTCCCGACATGCCGGCGCGCACATGCAGCGCTTCAACTTGATCAAACTTCAATTTTGCGAGCTGATTCGCTTGATCGACTGCCGCCTGCTTAGCGGTTATCTGCGGCTCGATCGAATCGCGAGCAAATGCCAACCGTTTCGACTCGATTTCGTCGCTCTTCTTACATTCTTCTTCTTTGATCTTTGAAGTTTTGTAAACGAGATCGGCAACGAGTCCGTTCTTCGCCAGCTGGTCATTGGTTTGCCGCTCCATTTTCGCCTGCTCATATGCGGAATGCGCGACCGTAGTTTTGGATTCCTGATCGAGAAGTTCGCGTTGCAATGTTGCGCGGGACGTCGCGAGATCGGCCTCTGCGGCTTTCGCCTTGGATTCGGCCTCATGCGCGCTCTGCTCCAGTTCGGGGCTGCTCAACTCTAATATAACGTCGCCTGGTTCAACTTTTGTTCCCGGCCAGATATTTATTTTTTCCACGCGACCTTCCGTGTTTGCGGCAATCCAGCGAATGTCTTCGGGCAGGAGCGTGCCCAAACCGCGCACCTGGCGAACCATGGGCCCTCGCTTAACCGTGTCGATCCAAACCGTCGAGCGATCGACGCTCGGCACCGCTGGTTTCAATCGCGAAACGCCAATCGTCGCCAGAATCAAACCGAGCGCCGACCCCGCGATAATCATGATCCGCCGCTTGCGTTTTTTCGCCGCGATGCCTTTACGCGGCACGTCCATTGAAGAGAGGGTCGGCGAAAATCCGGCCGGACGCACGATCGTTTCGTCTTTGGTTTTGCGTTGCTGAATCACAGTCGAATCAAAATTGGCCAATCGCACTGCAAAGTTCTGAAAGAGCAGACGCCATGCTGAACAAGGGCACTGTGATCGTCACAATGATCGCCACGAAGAAACAGGCTTCGCCGACGAAATCACGCCGCGCTTCCCGCTGAAAATAATTGTTGCTGATACTGTGAAACGCCGGCGCCACAGTTTTGCCGCAGTGCGCCCTAAAGCCACTGAGCCTCATCGGCTGATAATTTAATTCAACCAGTGGAAAGCTCCGGCTGTTACGAGCTGTTGGTGAGATGGGTTTCATTATGTCTTTCGCTTGAGTTGCCAGTGCTTAATGCAATGCGCGTGCCAAGTACAGCGATAACGGAACATCACGCATGGAATCAGCGACTTACGATAGTCCGGCGAATCGCAGCCTGGCATGGGTCAATTCGGTTGTGGGATCGCCCAGTCCCAAGTTTGGGACGCAATTTGGGAGTGAGCGGACGTGTCCGCGCTTTCAAAAACGGTCCCCAAAGCGCGGGGTCGCCGTACTCCAAAGCTACCGCGGGAGACGCAACAAAGCTTGCGCGCCCCGACCATTTTCGCGGTTCACCAGCACCAACGATCCGCCGTGCGCTTCGGCAATTTGACGGCTCAGCGGCAGTCCTATTCCAGAGCCTTCTGGCTTGGTGGTGAAAAACGGGACGAAAAGGTTCGCGGGATTCATTATACCGGGGCCGTCATCCTGAACAAAGATCTCAACACAACCTTCTTTGTCGCGCCAGCCGATGTCGACGTTTCCATCGGTCTCCAGCGCAGCATCAACAGCGTTGTGCACGAGATTAATCAGCGCCTGCTCAATCTGTGCCGCGTCGGCAAAAATGGTTTTTTCCGGTCCCGAGAGGACTTTCACGTTCAATCTCGGTTCCAAATCCACGACGCGCTGCACGAGCCTGGCGAGATCAACATCTTGTCTTTGTGGCGGCGGAAGCTTGGTCAGACGCGTGTAAGCTCGCAGGAAGCGGCT
>DATBDJ010000006.1:0-107442 GCA_036269995.1 Candidatus Udaeobacter sp. | reverse complement strand
ACGCGCGAAACTCGCTCAATTGCGTTGAATGTCTTCGAAAACTTCAAACCGACGCTGCCGGAGGCATATCGTGCGACCGATTTCGTATTGCTGGCGAACATCGAACCATCGCTGCAATCACATGTCCTGGACCAGATGCGGCGCCCACGATTCGTAGTCGCTGACACGATGGACCTTTGGATTGAGAGCGCACGCTCAGATTTGGATGCACTGCTCAAACGTGTCGACCTCCTCATCTTGAACGACAGCGAAGCCCGCGAGATGACGAAGCAAACCAGTCTCGTCAAGGCCGGTCGCCGCATCCGCAAGATGGGGCCGGAATATGTGGCCATAAAGAAAGGTGAGCATGGCGCGCTGCTCTTCGGCCAGGAAGATCAGTTTTTCAGTTGTGGCGCGTATCCGCTCGAAGACATTCACGATCCGACCGGGGCAGGGGACACCTTCGCCGGCGGCATGGCGGGTTATCTGGCCGGCACAGTAAAAAAAGTGCACTTTAACGATCTGCGGAAAGCAATGATTTACGGAAGCGTGCTCGCTAGTTTTTGCGTGGAAGCCTTTAGTCTCGAGCGTTTGCGCAGTCTAACCATGGAGGAGATCAAAAATCGCTACGAGACGTTCAAGCTCATGAGCCAGTTCGAGCTGTCCACATGATCGTGAAAGGCGGTGACGATTATGGTGAATTGTTGCGCCGCGCATTGATCGCAACGGGGGCGTGCATCGCTGCGGTGTTCCTTTGCTATTTTTGCGTCGATCGTCCGGTGGCGTTCTTCGTCTATGACCATCACATCAACAAGATCGAAGTCTTTCGATGGCTGACATATCCGCCGCCGGAAGTACAGAATTGGTCGGCTCTGGTGTTGACGGTCCTCGTCATTCGGCGGGCATTGGGACCGTTTCTCCGCTGGCAAAAGGTGCTGCTCGTGGCGTGTATCAGCCTGATTGTCGCCGATGATTTCCGCATTTCATTAGGCGATGTGTTCGGTCGCTACTGGCCTGAGACTTGGAGGCATGATAATCCATCGCTGATCGGCACCGGCACGTACGGTTTTCACCCGTTCCAGCGAGGGGACGACATCGGTAGCTTTCCGTCAGGCCATGCCTGCAGAGTCCTGGCTTTTGCAACTGTTTGGATGATTGGCATGCCACGCAGTCGGGCTGTACACGTGGTAGCAGTGGTTCTCTCTGTTCCGATGCTGCTAAGTTTAGTGGCAATGGACTACCATTTTGTCAGCGACGTAATCGCCGGCAGCATTTTAGGCTGGATGATCGCAACGTACGCCGCACATTTGGCGCGGCTGGAAGCGAGCTGATTGCAATGCTCCGCGGGTTTTTCGGGTACAACATCGATTCTATTGCCGTTTGTGTTCTTTGGATCACGACGTTCGGTTTTAGCGCACAAGCCCAATCCAAAGAGTGGATCGTCCTGAAAGGTTGCCAGCTCATCGCAAACCCGGCGAACGACGGTGACAGCTTTCATGTCAGCGTCGGTGCGAAGGAATACGTTTTCCGGCTGTATTTCGTGGATGCGCCTGAAACGGACGAGATGACTCCGAGTCGTCTCGTCAAACAAGCGAAATATTTTGCGATCACTGTGCCACAGGCTATCGAAGTAGGCCGGGCTGCGAAAGAGTTCGCGCGCGAAAAATTATCCGACCCATTCACTGCCCTCACGCACTTATCAGATGCGATGGGCCAGAGCAGACTTGAAAGGTTTTACGCGTTCATTCAGACGAAACAGGGCGATCTGGGTGAGCAACTGGTTCGCAACGGCTTGGCTCGAGTTTACGGCTTTAAAACAGCCCCGCCCGGATCGAGAGAGTCGCGAGCGGAATTGGTAAAGCTTCAGCAGTTTGAAGACACAGCGAGGCAGGAAAAGATCGGAGCCTGGGGCGCGGACGTCGGTCGGTTGAACGTGCGCGCAGCGAATGCCTCACAATTTACTGTTTTCACTTCCGCCGAAAAACCGCAATCACGCGCGCCGCCTGCAGCTTTTCCTGCTGTTCTTTCATCGACGCCGAACAGCACTGTGCAAATTCCGCCGTTCGACACGCCCGCGCCGCACGTATCGCGTGCAAAAGAGAACACTCCTTTCGCTCATATCGACGTAAACACGGCGACTGAAAAAGAGCTGCGAACCGTGCCGGGTGTCGGGCCGGTGATGGCAGTTCGAATCATCGCCGCGCGACCTTTTCGCAGTGCCGATGATTTGAGAAAAGTCAACGGTATCGGCGAAAAGAATTACGCCAAGATCCGGCCATATTTTCAGTGATGTTGTTAATCTGCTTAACGAGCTGCTGGAAAAGCCCGCGCGTTTTGGAAACTGGATCAGCAATCCGCAGCAACGGTTATTAAGGTCTCAGTTGCCAGAGCTCTCCCGGGGACAACCACACCCCTGCTGGGCGCAGAAAAACCAGACTGGAATCCCACGTCGCAGAAAATAGATATATCCATCCCGGCTGGATATTCACTGGTATCGAGGTCGGCTGCACAAAACCGATCGAGGGCACTTTCTTTACGGTCAACACGTGCGGCCCTGCTGGGACCCAGGCGTCATAGCGGTGACCCTGTGCAACGGTCGCGACAGACCTCCCATCGATCTGGAGATTGAAAGCGAGGTTCCATCCAAAGTTCGGCGTTCTCTCCACAATGAGGCGGCCAAGCGCGGGAGTGCCCTGCGCCACGGAGCCGACGGAAATTGCGAAGACGAAAACAAAAGCCAGAAGCACGTTCCAAGCGAAGCTGTGTCTCGATTTCATAGCCAATTGAACACGTCGGTACTCCCGTGGGTTGCGAAGTAGATTCTCCAAGTTGGAGGAATAGCCTGCCGCAACCATAAACCACGGCTTCGCGTTCCACAAACCCAGTCAGTTTTCATCTGCGCGGACAAATGGGCCGCGTCGAGATCATTCGTCTTCACTGAACAATTGCAGCGCGAGTGGGATCGTTGTTAACGCGCCGACGCCGACCAGCGTCCAGCCGATTGCTCGCCTCTGCTCAGCGGTGAGTCTTTCAGAAAGCAACAGCGCGATACCAGCACCGAGCATTGCACGGGTGCCGGCGATGAGACCAATTTGAGGAACGGTGATTTCGTGTTGTTTCATGTGTCGTTTCACTCCTTTAATTGTAATTCTAATCCATCACAGATGGCTCGGCGGCAAATCGCGAATCGCCGCCCAGACAGTCATTGCCCGAATGCTTGCAGGGTAAAAGGGGCGGACATTGTGCCGGACTGCGACCTCCGCCTTAAAACGGCAACGAACTGGCAAGCCATTTTCCATAATACGCCTGACGTGCATAACTCATTGGCGCTCAGAGCGCGCCCGAGAGGATTCGAACCACTAACCTTCTGATCCGTAGTCAGATGCTCTATCCAGTTGAGCTACGGGCGCCCGTGAAGAGCCGTAATTTGCGAACGAACAGAGGGTCGGTCAAATACAGCCGAGAATATTCCAGCCGATTAAGTATTGGGAACGACTGTTCCTGCGAGACGACGATGACCTCGTGTCCCCCGCGGCTCCACTCACGCGCGAGCGCGCGGGAGTAGACATTCGACCCGGTTCCTCCGAGGAGGTAACCGTGCCAGAGCAAGATGCGCATCGGCAGCAGGCTAACTCCGAAGCTGGTTCCCGGCGAAGCCGGAACCAGCTTCGAGTCCCAAGCGCTTCGACATTCGCCTACGACGTGAACTTGGTTCCGCCATCATTCGGGATTTAGGAAGCGGAATCGATTCCATGTCAGTTCATGGAACTCTTTTTCGTGGCTGATCACGGTTGTGCTGTTCGCTGTCGGTCTTATCGGCCTTTTCGCGGCGCGTGAGCAACGGGACCGTAACTGTGACACCCTTTTTTCCCGTGGTCGCCCAGACCGCCCGGACCGGACAAAGGTTGTATGACGCCAGCACGGAATGAGCGCCAGGCGCGCCGAGGAAAGACGTGGTCTACGTCATCAGCGTATTCAACAGCCTTGAGGACAGCCTGACGCGGATATTAATTGAAGAAATTGGTGCTCCTGAGGAAAAGGAACCATTCCTCAGGAACATTCTGTTTAACAACGCGATCCTTCCGTTCGGTGCGAAAGTGAAACTGTTTCTACATCTTCGCGCGACGACCAATTGGCCGAAGATTGATGCAGCTAAGTTGCATCGTTTGATACACATTCGAAATCAGTTTGCTCATTCTCCGAGATCTCACCACGCCACAGTGCGGATCGACCGACGAAAACAATGAGTGCTCGATAGTGGCCGAAAAGATTATGATTAGCTCCGTTTCGGGATCTGGGCAGCTTGTCGCAGTTGACGTTAAGGATGCTCTCCACGAATTCACTAATCTGTATGTCGAGGTCTCGGAATATCTCAGGCAACTTACAAAAGTTCGGCAAACGCCGGGTTGAGACAGTTCCATGCGTGAATGCCTCTGTCAGACCATTCCACGCGCACACGCACGCGTCGAATTTTTCACGGTCTGTTCTACGGTCTGCGAAATTTCTGCTGTAAAACCACGCAATTCTGCGCAACGCGGTGCGACTCCGCTTTCCCAAGACACCTGGCGTCGGGCAATGCAGCGCAAGCCCGTGAAAACGCACGCAGGAAGTCCTTCTTGAATTAGAAATCCACTGCTCTACCCGGTGGAGCTACGGGGGCAGAATTAGTAGAGACATCCGCATCGGCCCGAAGCGATTCTTTACATTTCAGCGGCCGGGATCGGTCGATTTTACCGACGTTGCTCTCGTAGTGCTTTCTTGGTTCTTAACAATTGGGCCAATTTGTAGCGAGTGCTAACGGTAGGCGAGCGAACCTCCGCTACAGTTGCCAGGGGTTTTGGCGAGCGCCAAGCTCGTCTTTGGAGTGACTCGACGGACTCAATATCCGTTGATAAAGTTGCTCTCTGTATCAAACGGCCGCGTGCAGCGAAACGGGATTAGCAGGCGCACTTGCTAAAAGTAACTTTCGCAACGCTGCTTTCGACTTGGGAGGGCCACGTTCTTTGCGAGCCTTGTTGGAGCTGGAAACTGCGGAACGAGTTTCTCGTCATCGACGCCGTCCATGAGCTTCCATGACGTCGGGTGTGCTGCAAGGGCCTTGCGAATATCCTTGTACTTTTGCACGACGACTACGTTCCTTCGGTCCGGCGTTATTGAGCGAGAACATACAATAAGGGCCACACGTTCTCAATCATAAGCAATGTGCACGATACGTCTTTGGCTAATGGGTTTTGCGATGACCTTGCTTCCGGGGGCGTAACGATGCACTTCTACCCAGCGAAGGCGAACTGCGATTGCTCGGCTGGAAACGCCTGAGGACACGTGAAGCATGTAACGCGGCCGGTCACGGCTGCGGTTGCAAAGCGCTGCCCGAAATGCAAAGGCGATTCTTTTCGGGCGCACTGAGCCCTACCCTCCTACTTTCGATTAGAAGAATTGCGTACCTTGTAGGAGATCCCCCTCCCCTATGCTTAGTAAAGCCTATGATCTCGGCCAAATTAGAAACCGGAAAAGGGCGCTTGTTGCAAAACGAGTAGCAGGATTTCTTCCGCTTAGCTAACAGGCCCTTAGCGCATCTGAGTGGAACTCAAACGTGTCTATTTGCGAACCGCGGATGCCCAATCCCACTCCACGAGGGACATGTTCCACGTCAGGTGTTCAGTATAGAGCGAATGCCCGCTGCCGGTCGCATGTTCTAATAGCGGAGCGCTTCAGTCTTGAGCACGCGAGCAGAACAGCGATTCTGCTCGCGTGACAATCTTCCTCGGCTGCGGATTCGTAGCGAAATATCGCGAAGGCGGCGGAAATTTCTCTGTACCGCTGCAGTGGATGCTTGGCCTGCGGCGACTGAAGCTGGATGCGATCTGGCTTGAACTGTTGCACGCGACCGATGATCTGTCGGCCGATAAAGCCAGAATCGAAAATTTCCAGAGGCAACTGCGCGTGCACGGATTCGGCGGACGGTATTGTTTGCTTTACCAGAAACCGGCGACTGATCTCCACGATCTGGAGGCAATGCACTGTATTGGAATCTCAAAACGCGAGCTGGTCGACCGGCTCGCCGGGCCGAATTTACTGCTCAACCTTGCATATTCAATTCATCCGCCGCTGCTGCTGAAGTTCGAGCGGCGCATTTTTTGCGACTTGGACCCGAGCGAAATTTTTTACTGGATGACCAGGATGGAGATGGGGCAGTCGTACCATCAGGAATTCTGGACGATCGGGCTGAATGTTCATGCAAAGGGTTGTGAGCTGCCGAAACTTTCCGCGCTTCCCACAGAGCGACGGCTACAATGGAACACATTCTACCCTTTGGCGGACACGAAGTGCTTGCGGCCGAAGCCGCGACCATCCACGAACAAATTCACCACGGTTGGTCAGTGGTATTGGGGAGGCGCTGTGGAGGTTGCGGGTGAATTCCCTGATTTATCAAAAAAACTTGCCTTCAAACCTTATCTGAAACTTCCAAGCCGAGTGCCACAAGCGGAGTTCGAACTCGCTATGAACATTGCTGCGGATGATCCCGAACGAGAACGCCTGCAACGGCTCGGCTGGAACGTTGTCGATCCGCACGAAGTGGCCCGCACTCCAGCCGCGTACCGCCATTATCTCGCGACTGCACTCGCTGAATTCACCGCGATCAAAGGCGTTGATGTAGCCTGGCGCACCGGCTGGATTAGCGATCGGGCCGCAGCTTTCCTTGCACTCGGCCGGCCAGTCGTCACTGAAGATACTGGAGCCGGCTCTTATCTTCCTGCTGAGAGCGGCTTCATCTTTGTCCATGACGCGGCCGAGGCGGAAGCCGCCATGAAAGAGGTGGTTCGAGATTGGCAGCGGATGTCAAGACAGGGGCGCGCATGCGCTGTGGAAGTGTTTGATTCTGCCAAGAACCTAACAAAGATTTTGGATCTTTAGGAATTTTATCCTCGCACGCGGAACGGCCTGCGATCGCGACTGCCTCGTCAAATCGTGGACCCCTCCAGTGGTAGAGAAGATTCCTTTGTTCCAAAACGGGCCGTTCGATTTGCCATTGCAAAACAATTTTCGGGTGATAGTCGTTGTCCCGTTATGGCTGACCTAATCAAAGCTGCGGACCTGAAAGACCGCATGAAAAAGATCCCTGAATGGGAGCTGGAAAAGAAACACGTTGAGCGAACGTTCGAATTTGATGACTTCGCGGATGCGATCGATTTCGTGAATGCTGTGGCCGAAGTTGCGGACGATGAAGAGCACCATCCGGATATTGACATTCGCTACAATAAAGTGCGCCTCGTTCTCTCGACCCATAGCAAAGGCGGTTTGACCGAACTTGATTTCACTCTGGCCGAACGGATCGACACTCTGGCCGAATAGACGTCAGTCGGGACACGCCCGTGCGGCGCGCCGTCGGCGCAGGACCGGCCGACTTTATCTGGGGACCGGCAGACGTCCTTCGTCTGCGTCGATAAATTGAAACGACGTCTGGATATCCGACCTGTCAGTCATTCCCGCCTCGGCTTTGCGCCGATTCAATATTTCGGACACTTCATCATTCCAGCCCCGCTTGCGCATAAACTCATTCCAAACACAAACGTCGTTGTAAGACGGCCTCCGGCCGATATCGAAGCACCACTGTAAAACTTCATCATCCGTGCCTCCCTCTTTCACGCGCTCGACTAATTCATTGTAGGTCACCCGCAGGAAGGTCACGCATTTCTCGTCAAAGCCTTTTCCTAGATTGGCGTGATAGTCCAAAGGCAGTTCGTCTCTTGCGTGCAGTCGGATCTTGTCGAGCATCCGGCCGAAGTAGAAGAGACCGCCGACTTTTTCAGAGGGACTGCGAAGAGGAACGTTAGCCATTGAAACGAATTTGAAACTTCTCTGACATCGTTCAAGCGCGGAAAAACAATCCCTCACCTCAATCCTGCCTTTGCGAAAAGGGGCGGGCGGAGCCTTCTCCAAGCGGTCGGCTCTCTGAATTTCCTCTGTCATTCTGAGCGAGGCGAAGAATCTCTGGTCAGTTCTTCAATGGCACGCCGGTCAAAGCTAGAGATGTTTCGCTTCGCTCAACATGACAAGATGGGTTATAGACGCGATCCCGGTGCGACAGAGTGGGACTCGCCCCTGCCGTTTTCGACAGAGGATGAAGGTGAGTGGAATAGGTTTTTCGCTTCGCCAAATCCCGATTCGGTATGTTAATTAACTGCAATGGATCGGATCGTTGGAATCGAGACCGAATACGGCTGTCTGCTGAGCGAAGACGAACCGCACATGAATTCGGAGCTGTGGCCGGCCAAGGTCAAAAATTATCTTTTCCGAAAGGCAGATGCCGGCACGATCGATCTGCATTACCGCGATTACGAGGAACCGCCAGGGAACGGCGGATTTCTCCTAAACGGCGGTCGTCTGTATCTCGACATGGGCCACATCGAATACGCGTCGCCGGAATGTCTGCATCTGCACGATCTCGTCACGTATGAGTTGGCGGGCGACGATCTGCTGCAATCGTCACTCGGTGCACTCGGAGCGGAAGACCGCGTGTCGTTCATCAAGAACAACGTGGACCACCACACCGGAGCAACATTCGGCTGTCACGAGAATTATTTGATGAAAAGAGAGGCACAGTTTACGCCGCCGATTCTCGGAACGCTCTTAACCTTCTTAGCGACTCGCCAGATTTTCACCGGCGCAGGACGTGTTGGCCAATCGAACCCGCTCGCGTTCGACTTCGAACCGCCACAACCCGAAGCGCAGGTCACGTTTCAGCTCAGCCAGCGCGCCGATCACATCGTGAACGATATCTATCAATGGGTGCAATTTAATCGCGCCATTATCAACGCGCGCGACGAGCCGCTGGCGGATTACCGAAAATATCGTCGGCTGCATTTGCTCATTGGCGATTCGAACATGAGCCCGTACGCCACTGCGCTGAAGATCGGTACCACCGCCTGTGTTCTGTCGCTTTTGGAGGAAGGGCGTTTGCCGCGAAATCTTGTCCTGACCGACGCGGTGCAGAGCACGCGTGACATTTCACGTGATCCAACTCACCGATGGATGGTTCGGCTCGAGAATGGCAAAACCATCGGCGCGCTTGATGTGCAATGGGAGTTTCATCATCTGGCGCAGAAATACCTGCACAACAGCAGCGCTGAAACCAATTGGTTGTTGGAAAATTGGGGATTCGCGCTCGAAGCAATCGCACACAATCCCCACGCTCTGATCGGAGGCGTTGACTGGATCACAAAGAAATGGCTGCTCGATGCCTTTATCGAGACGGAGCAACTGAGCTGGGACGATCCCTGGCTGCAAAGCATCGATCTTGAGTACCACAACATCGATCCGCGACGCGGATTATTCTTTGGCGTCACACCCGGCAAACGAATTGCGGAATGGAATAACAGTGTGCGGCGACCGAATGCGACGCACGTTCCTCCTGCGAACACCCGCGCTTCAGGCCGCGCGCGCGCCGTGGCCTTTTTTCAGAACTGCAATTTTCCGTACGTGATCAATTGGGATTCGATCGCCTGCGATAGTCGCGATTTTCTAGTCATGGGCAATCCTTTCGAGACGTATAACGACGACGTAGACCGGTTTCTGTCAAAGCCGCGCACAACAACAAGTGCGACGGAACAACAGCTGCAGTGACCGAATTTAGGTTAACACTTGTTAAACTAATTCTCTTAGACCTTATACGTGTTGCCGTGTTGTTGTTGGGTCTTTGTCGAAGGTTGTGCAGCGTCCGATCAGTCAGCGTTACGCGTGACGGAGAAGCGGTACGTCACGACCTACTACGACGAAATCGCGACGGGATAGTGGGCTTTGAGCTCCCTGACATTTCAGGTGCGGCGGACGCCGCTCGGGCGCTCAGTGATATGAAGTTTGGCGGTCGCTACGACGTTGGCTTGAAGTTTGGCTACGCGCTCGAGCGAGAGAAAGTTAATTTACCTCTCCCAAGAACGTCAGATCACTCCAGGAAGGCCTCCCGTGTTTACCAGCCAATGAGGTGTCACCAATGGAGCCAATCGCGGGCCGCTGTAATGATCGCGACTGATTTGTGAAAACCTTCCCCATGTTTGCCACGCCCCTCGCCAACGGTGGCTCAGCTCCTTCTCGTAGGCCTTAGCTTGCCACCGTGATCACCCAATACGAGCTAAACGCGTATACGCAGCGGTGGTTCGCATCGTTTCACTTGCCGATCTCCGATGCCCGCACGACGACCGAAACGGACTTCGTTTGCTCATGCGCACCTTTGCCTGAGTTCCGCGCAGTCATTGACGTGTGCTGTGGAATGGGGCGTCATGCGCGGGCTTTGAGTGAACGCGGATATGTGGTTACCGGCATCGACCGTGATTCATCTGCTATCGCCAAGGCACGCGATTGGAATCGCGGCCCGCGATATTTCCAAGCAGACCTGCGCGATTATCAGCCGCAGACATCTGCCTATGATGCCGCGATTGTTATGGGTCAGAGCTTTGGGCACTTCAATACTGCGACCAATCGAGCTGTGTTGGGGCGCTTGGCTACAGGCGTGAGAGAGCGCGGCCGTATTATTCTCGATCTGTGGAATCCAGACTTTTTTATCTTGCACCAGGGAAAGTGGGCCTTCGAATTGCCAGACGGAGTTGTTCGCGAGACAAAACGAATTCGAGATGATCGTCTCTTTGTGCATCTTACTTATCCAAGTGGTGAGCAGGAAGATTTCGAGTGGCAGTTGTTTACGCGTGCGACCCTGCAAGCGATAGCAACTCCACTTGGTTTGACGGTTGTTATCTGTTGCGCAGAGTTCGACGCTTCAGTCTCGCCCAGCGCGTCTACGCCCAGGGTCCAATTTGTTATGGACCGTATTAGATGATGCCGCAGGCATCACAAGATGCACTTGACTGCGACGAGTCGCTCGCCAGGAACTCACTGCAATCGTTGCAGTGAAGAGATGCCGTAGTTTTCCTGTAGCTCCTTTGCTTCGGATGCGACTTGGGATGCGTCGAGCTCGATCTGTTTTGGGTCTTCTGCGACCTCGATTTTGATGAAACCTTCTACCGGTTGCTTCACGGCTGCAGCCAGGTCGTCGAGCGATTTGATTTCTTTGCCGTTTACTTTCGTGACGGTCAAATACGCGAGGTCATCGTAGCCGATTGTGCTGTTCGCGGGGAGCACCTGACTGAGAATTACTACGCGTCGATTGCGATCATGAAAAAGCTCCGACTGAAAATGGTCCAGGTAAACCAGACGCTGTGGCGCTTCTCGTTGCCAATTTGCTCCCCATTCTTTGAGATACTGCCGCGATAGCTCCTGAAAGATCAATCCGCCAACGACAAAGTATCGCGGCGCCTGATCGAGAGAATAAGGAGGACTTACGTAATCTTTCGCGTCGCGATGCTCGAGCGTCACATTCAGCTGCATCGGTTTGCCGTTACGTTCGATATGGAATGGAATTACGTCGCCGGCGTAGGCGTGGGCAGTTAGCAGATTCGTGAATTCGATCTTGCCGTAAAGCGAATCCACGTAGTTGCCATTCTGATCGATATCGTGGTCTCCGACCTTGGTGACGACGTCGCCAACTTGCATTCCGGCTTTCATCGCAGGGGTGCCAGCTTCCACATTCGTGATGTAAACGCCGCCGCTCTTGTCCTTTTCGGCGGCGTACTCGCGCAAGTCCGGATCGCGCGTAGGAAAGAATGAGAATCCCGCAGACGGAAAACCGCGGTACTTCTGGCTCTCGGCCTCTTTCAAGAAATGGTTGATGATGGGGGCGGGAATCGCGTCCAGCAGTTGTGAACGTGAGTCGTAGCGGAGCAGCAATCCGGCGAGTTTGTTGTTCTTGACCAGCGGAACAGTGTAACTGTTCTCGCGATACTGCATCGGAATGCTGATGCGGTACGTGAGAAATTGCCCAACATCGATTGGGTAGGGCATGATTTGGATAGTCGTGACGAGCCCTTCCGTGGCGAGCAATGCACCGGTGGGTTCCAACTGCCACGCCGCGAGTCGGTCCCCGACTACCGTGTCGGGTGTGATTTCCAGTGGCGTAATGCCTTCGAGAAATTTTTTCTCTGTTGGTTCGAGCAGCGCGAGGTTCGCTTCGTAATCGATTACTTGCACATTAGCAGCTGTTTTTTCTCCGGACTCAGCGCGCTCGAGCTCGACATAATTTTGATTCGTGACCAGATCGGCAGTGACCAGCACGCGTCCCTTGGATAATACCGCTCCGAGCGCTCGCTTCGAAAACGGCGCCTTCTTTTGCCACGGCCGAAAATAATCGTACGACTGACCGGTCACGTTAACCCGGACCAGCGCCAACTGCTTTTGCTTAAGCAATGAAGGTGCGACAGCAGATTCCTTTTTCGCCAGCGTCGCAGTAGCCGCGACAAGGATGATTCCGAACGCTATGAGAGACTGTCTGACCATTTTACTTTTTCTCCGCCTGCGCCAGCTCGGTTGACGCTTCGAGATTTTGTTCCTTCATCACGTTGTAACGCGCCTTGATCCGTTCCCGCGCAGATTCCACTTTGTTGCGATCAAGCACCAGCGGGGGGCCGTCGCCGATCATGCGAATGACCAACTTCTCGGGCGCCTCGGCAAAAGCCTTCGCCAATTCGTCGAGCGTACGAATTTTTTTACCGTTTACTTCATCAACAATCGCTCCGCGATAAGGCGACAGATACGTGTTGATCGGGTCCGGCAAAATATTACTCAGCACGATAACATCGGGATGCTGCAAATAGATTTGCTCCAAAATGAAGTATTCGAAGAAGTGGCGGAGACGCAGATCCGATGTGCGATAGGCTTCGAGCATATCCAGGCTCAATGGTTGAAATAGCAGGCCGCCGTAAAGGACGTATCGGGGCCGCACGTCATAGCTGTGACCCTGGATCGAGTACGGCCAAGGCTTGTACAAGCTGATCGTCACCGTCATGGGCTGTTTGTTGCGCAAAATATCGAACTTGACCGAGTCGCCCTTGAATTTGCGCTCGACCACTTCCTCGAACTGGGCTCGCTCGCCCTCTAGCTCGACGTTCGCGTCGCTGGCGATCGGATGGCCATCAATTGCAAGCAGGACGTCGCCTGGATAAAGAACGCCGTCCGAAGGACCGGCCGCAATCACCGAACTAACGAGCACACCGCGGTTGTCATCTTTCAATCCAAGAAACCGTCTTTGAGCCGGGTTTTGTAATTTGGCATAAGTGATCGCCATGTCCGGGTACTCGTCGTAATGCCCATTGCTGATGTCTTGGAGGAATCGGTTGATCACCGGCGTAGGTATCATGTAAGCCACGCCCTGAGCGACGTCGCCGCTGTAACCCTGAAATGCAACGCCGACGACCTTGGCATCCTGCATCACGGGTCCACCGCTGTTGCCCGGATTAATCTGCGCGCTGATCTGGATTGCCAGATGCTGGTCGACGGAGGAATGCGTGTAGAGCTGAAAATCGACTCGCGAAACAATTCCCGTTGTGACTGACATTCGTTCGCCGCCAAGAGGATAGCCGTACGCGGACACCGTCGATTCCAATGCAGGAATTCCACCGAATTTTAGCGGCAACATGTCCTTGAAAAAGTCTGGCGCCGATACAGTGATCAGCGCGAGATCGCAATCGTTCGCGATGAATTGCACCTGCGCTGGGTATTTATTCGGGTCGCCATCCCGCTCAACAGTGACGTAACGACTGTTCGCGACGACGTGGGCATTCGTCATGATACGATTGCCGCTGATTACGAATCCCGCTCCGATGCCGCGTTGGAGCGCGCCCGCGTTCCAAGGCGCCCGGTAATCAGGCTCGACTGATGTCGCTGTGATGCGGACCAGACTCTTCTGAACCGGGCCATTTGGCTTCGGGGGAGCAATCGGAATCGGAACGGGAACGACTGCCTGCGGGGCTGGAGTCGATCTCGACGGCGGCCCCGGTTCGCGCGGAATCTGTTGCTCGCCGGCCGGAGGCGGAGGCATAGGCGTGCCTTGCTGCGCCTGCACTATCGGCAAAACCAGCAACGCGGCAGAGATAAGAATCAGAATACGCTTCATGGGCGGAAAGCCTGCAAACTTAAACAGCGTAGTCGAAAATCAAGATTCGGATATGAATTTGCAATTGGTCCTTGGCGACGTTCTGACACGCCAGATCGTCTGCGCGTTCAAATCGCACCAAGGAGGGACGGCTTCTCAGCCCCCGAAGGCTGTCGGGGCTGCCCAAGTCGTCGTTCCTTATTAAACGCCCGCGCGATCGAGAAGCGATTTCAGTACTTTCTCTGATTCGAAAAATTCTCGTCCGATCGCACTCGCGGCGCGTGAATGCTTCGCGTAGTCAGCATTGATCCTCATGACGCCATCTGCAATTTCGTCAGGCGACCGGAACGCCAACAATCCGAGCTTGCCGCCATACATTTTGGTAAAGCCTGTCTCCTGTGTAATTACAGGGCGACCGGCTGCGAGGTAACAGGCGCTGCGATCGCTGAACCAACCCGTATTGAGTCTGACATATTGGTCTTTGGCCACAGTGAATTCGCCTTTGGAGCGCTGGATGTAATCACGATACAGCCAGTAATCGACGCTCATCTGCAGCGGCGAAATCAATCGCCAGCCGTTTCGTTCAAATTTGCTGCGCGTTCTTGCGTCTTCGATGTTCGTCGCCATCTCGAACGTTTCTTTGGCTGTTTTCGGCGCGGATACAAAACGGAGAAATTCGCGTGATTTGCTCCACAAATATTTTTTGCCACGCCAGTTGATGTCTTTTAATCCGCTGGTCGACCAGTTTGCTACTGTCGTGAATACAGCAACTGCGGAAGGCGAGCGCTTCGTTGCCCAAAAATCGGTCACCACTGGTTGCCGGGTGCACCGCCAATTGAATCCGTGTGTGGGCACGGGAAACCTTTTTGTGCCGATGTTTTCGCCGAACGTAAAAAGCGCTCGGTGGCGGCGCAGATATTCGATTGTCGATTTCACGCCTTTGTCGACTTTGATCTGCTCGACGCCAGGGTCGCTCTCTATGTAGAGAATTCGATCCGAAGTGAGCAGGTCGTCGTTAAATTCTTGTGCCCCGCAGACATTCAGAATCGCATCCGCCTCGCGATAGAGTTGCCGGATTCTATTGAGCGAGAGACCGGCTGTGGGATTGCCCGTCAAATACCGCGCGCAATAGCCCCAGCGACCTTTAAATTCAAACTCCCGCGCCAGCCGGCTAAGAACCTTCGCCGCGTAAGCGAAGTCATCGGTTATTTCGAATGTCTCCGGGTTGTAGGGAAGACGCGCGGAATCTTCGACGTAATAAACATCGTGCCCCAGACGTTGCAGGCCGGCGATGTAATGAATGTGTTGCCAGATCACGCCGGCTATGGGCATCGAGCCCATGAAACCCATCACCACGATGCGCTTGCGCTTCATCAAACGGAAAACGCCGAACGCCGATCGCCCAACGCCGAATTTAGAATGCTCAGAATTGGGCTCTGGAGGTTGGACGTTGGGCGTTGGGCGTTTTCAGCAGTCACTGGAATTTTTTCACTACCACGGCCGGATTTCCCGCAACGACAGTATTGGGCTCAACAGTTTTGGTGACCACCGCCCCGGCGGCTACGACTGAGTTATCGCCAATCGTAACACCTTTCAGAATCACGGCGTTCATTCCAATCCAAACGTTGTCCGCGATTTTAACCGGAGCGGTTTGTAATTTCGGGCGCTGCGGGCGGTTATCGAAATAGGGTGCCAGAGCTTGCGCGTCGATCAGGCGTTGCGCGGGCTCGAGTGGATGAAAGTCGGAGTCGGCGATACCGACGTTCCACGACACGAGGCAGTGCGACCCAATCTCAATTTTTTCTTCGGCCATGATCAACGCTCCGTTGAGCAGCGTAAAATCGCCGATCGTGCACCGGCCATTCTCGCCAATTGCGAACGAACAGCCGGCGTAACATGACACGTGCGTTCCGATAGTCACTGCGCCTAGCCGTCTGCTTCGGAGCTTTCGGAAAATTTGCGAAGTTTCGCAATAAAACCCTTCGCCAAATTCGACGTTTGGCGGAATTGCTTCCGGCCACCAATCGCCTTCGACGTGCCGATCTTCTTTAACATTGCTCATGGTAGCGCGACCGTCCCGGTTGCGAATCCGAAAGGCGCAAGCGAGACGCTCGCGCTACAACGTTGGAAAATTTCCTGAAGCATACAGCTTAGCATAGATGCCGCCCCGCTTGACGAGCTCAGGGCCCCGACCTTGTTCAACCATTTGTCCGTGATCGACCACGATGATTTGGTCCAGATTGTGAATCGTCGCCAATCGGTGCGTCGCAATCAAAGTGGTTCGGCCGCGCATTAATTCCCGAATTGTTTTCATTATGGCCGCTTCAGTGGCGGGATCGAGCGCGGACGTTGGTTCGTCCAGCAATAGAATGGGCGCATTTTTCAAAAATGCTCGCGCGATTCCGATGCGCTGCCGTTGGCCGACGCTCAGGTGTCCGCCCCTTTCACCTACCGTACTGGCGTACCCTTCAGGCATCTGGCGTATAAACTCGTCAGCTTCTGCCCGGCGCGCTGCCTCGATGATTTCTTCGTCAGTCGCACCCGGACGGCCGTAGGCGATGTTCTCACGAACAGTCGTCGAAAACAGCAATGTGTCCTGCAGCACGATCCCAATTTGTGCCCGCAAACTTTTCTTTGTGACGTCGCGAACGTCGCGATCATCGAGTGTAACTGAACCTTTTGTTGGGTCGTAAAAACGCGGGACGAGACTGAGCAATGTGCTCTTGCCGGCACCGGTGCCGCCGGCAAGACCGACGATCTGGTTGGGCTCGATGCGCAGATTAATGTCCCGCAATACACATCGATCGGGCACGTAGCCGAAGCTCACCGCTTCAAATGTAATGGCGCCTTCAGCGGACGAGATTGCAACAGCGTTGGGTGAATCAACTACGTCGTCCTGCCGGTCCAATACTTCGAAGCAGCGCTTCGCGCCTGCAGTGGCCCCTTCCATAGCCCACGCCGTATAAGTAAGCGATTCCAGCGGTTGATACAGCATCAGCAGATAGGCACTGAAGACCAACAAGGAGCCGAGGGTAAGCGTCCCCGCTAAAACGTGCAGAGTGCCGATGTAGTACATCACCGCGGTGCCGACGACCATCAGCGTGCTAATAACAAGCGCGCTGTTCACGTTGGTCAAAGTCAGTCGCAAATTGGCTTGCAAGCTTTGCCAGGCTCGCTGGTGAAATTGGCGCACTTCAAATTCTTCGCGCCCGAACGCGTGCACCATCCGGATGGAGCTCAGTCCTTCCTGCGCCTGCGCCAGGACCGCGCTTTCCTGTTCCTGAATAGTTGTCGATTCGCGACGGATCCGATGCGCGAAAATGTAAATCGCGCCCACAACCAAAGGCACCACACAGAGTGAAACGAGTGTCAGCTGCCAGTCCAATCGCAACATGATCAGGAAGGTCCCGATTAAGGTGACGACCGATGCAAAAATGTTGGTGAACCCCTTGTTGTAGATCGTTTGAATTGACTGCGAGTCGTAGGCGACGCGAAAACTCGAATCACTCGAGCGCCGCGCGTCGTGGAACCTCAGCGAGAGCGATTGCAGGTACGCATACAAATCCGTGCGCAGCTTGAGTAGCGCCTGCAGACCGATTTTCACGAACAGATAGTTTGTTACCCAGTTGGTCAAGCCCCACAAAATCTGAAGCGCAACCAGTGCCGCGCATGCGACGAGGATCGCTGTATAAGCGGGAAAGATTTGATCGCCGCTCCTTGTATACAACACTCCCTTATTCCAAAAGGTGCCGTCCGGCTTCAAAATTCCGTCGACGATGTATTTAAACGGCCACGGCTTGAGCAGGTTCAGGCCGATCCCCGCCAGCGCCAGAGATAATCCGAATATGCTTTGCCAGAGAAATGGCCTGTAATAATGCAGCACGCGCCGGTAGATCGACATTTCGAATTTGGGATTGCGGATTTTAGTTTTTCGACTGAACTAGGGCGAATTTATTCGGCACGGAAATCGAGAGAGTGTTGGATCCAGTTGAAATGACAATATGCATCATCTTATAGAAGTGTGGTTCAACTGGGTTCTGACGGGCGGCTACATCGGCATCATCGTGTTGATGGCGATGGAGAGCTCAATCTTTCCCGTGCCGAGCGAAATTGTCATTCCGCCGGCTGCGTTCCTGGCTGCACAGGGGAAGCTGAGTTTCACCGGCGTGGTGCTAGCAGGAACGATCGGCTCTTATCTCGGTTCCGCGATCACATACTGGGTCTCGCGATTGATCGGCCGCCCACTAATCATGAAATATGGCCGATACGTCCTCATTAGTCCGCACAAGCTCGAACAGGCCGAGCGCTGGCTGGCTCGCTACGAAGCCGGCGGCGTATTCTTTGCGCGCCTACTCCCCGTCGTGAGACACTTAATCTCAATCCCGGCGGGCATAGTTCGCATGAATTTTGCCGTGTTCAGCATGGTCACGATTGCGGGGTCCGCTTTCTGGTGCTGGATACTGGCATATCTTGGGCATAAAGCATACCTCCTTGAGCCTGAACTTCTCACGCGGCCCGAAGCGCTGGAACATTTTATTCGTCAACAATCGCGCGGAATTCTCCTCCTCATCGCGGTATTTGCTGCGCTGTACATTTTGACTTTGCGATTGATGAAGCCGCGCTCGGGCGCCTGAGCATCTTCGCGACCCCAATTATGGGTGCGCGAGTCGGTGCGCGAGTCGGTTCGGGTACGAACCGTTAAGCGCTCGCCTCTGTTTTCACGTTCAACATTCGGGCTTTTCGGATGTTCCGCTGAACGCCAGCAACTGGATACAAAGGCTTGGTTGGTCTCTATTTGCCGCGATCCGTGGAAATTATTTGTGTCTGAAAATTGAACAAAAGTGTTGTGCAGCGGTCAGTTCTAAAGTGCACAAGAAGTGAATAACCGAAGGGCAACCATGGACGAATTATTCACACCAATTAACGGCATCGAACCTGCTCCCACTAGAAATCGTGATTATATGAAAAAGCATCGGCAAATCCTAAGGCGGCCTGCGAGACTGTCTTTGGGCGATCTCGTCCTGGCAGTAAGTTCGTGTACGCGCAGCACAAACGAGA
The DNA here is from genome assembly GCA_036269995.1 of Candidatus Udaeobacter sp. Lineage (GTDB taxonomy): Bacteria > Verrucomicrobiota > Verrucomicrobiia > Chthoniobacterales > UBA10450 > Udaeobacter. The sequence goes on along the minus strand of DATBDJ010000006.1, from coordinate 88,427 downwards.
CGGTCGCGACCGTGGCGGATCTTCTGGCTAGTGGGAAGGTGCGCGTGCATGACAACGGGCGCTTCCTCCGAGCTCGGGTGTGCTAGACGGTAGCGATAACGTTTCACTCGCTGCAGCGATGTTTCGTTGGAGCGATTTTTCTTTTGCATCTCATTAGACCTCGCTTCAGCGAGGTGGTGCGCCATTGCCTCCGGCAAACAGCTTGGCGGTTTTACGCGCAAGCGATCTCCCTAGAAACCGCTGAAGCGATTCGGAATTTCTGGCGCAGCTTCCGCCACTGCGCTGAAGCACGGCGTTAATGAGAAGCGAAAACGCTTTTCCGTTCCGCTGCCCGCTTTTATCTTCACTGCGTGATTGACCGTTATTCCCGACCGGCGATGAGCAAAATCTGGTCGGATCAGCGCAAGTTCGAAATCTGGCTCGAAATCGAAGTGCTCGCCTGCGAGGCCATGGCAGAGCTTTGTCAGATTCCAAAGGAAGATGCTGCCGAAATCCGGAAGAGCGCGCGATTCTCGATTTCTAGGATCCTCGAAATTGAAGAGCGAACGAACCATGACGTGATCGCGTTTCTCGAAAACGTAGCTGAGTCAGTCGGCCCGGCATCGCGCTGGATTCACCAAGGGCTCACTTCGTCCGACATCCTGGATACGACACTCGCCGTTCAACTGAACGAGTCGTGCAAGATCCTCCTCGACGATCTCCAGGCACTGCGAACCGTCATCGCCGATCAGGCGCGCCGCTACAAAATGACTCCAATGATCGGCCGCAGCCATGGCGTGCACGCCGAGCCAATCACATTCGGGCTGAAGCTAGCGCTCATGTATGACGAATTCGGTCGCGCAGAAGAACGCCTGACACAAACGCGCGAACGAATTCGCGTCGGCAAGATCAGCGGAGCGGTCGGCACCCACGCGCACATTGACCCGAAAATCGAGCGCGCGGTTTGTGAAAAGCTCGGATTAAAGGCGGCGACGCTCTCGACGCAGATTGTGCAACGCGACCGGCACGCGGAATTCATGGCGACGCTGGCTGTCATTGCGTCAAGCATCGATCGTTGGGCAACGGAGTTCCGCCATCTTCAGCGCACCGAAGTCCTCGAAGTGGAAGAATTTTTTGGGGAAGGTCAGAAAGGCAGCTCCGCGATGCCGCACAAGCGCAACCCGATCACAAACGAACGCTTGAGCGGTTTGGCACGCGTGATTCGAGGAAACGCAGTTGTCGCACTGGAAAACGTCGCGCTGTGGCACGAACGCGACATCAGTCACTCAAGTGCTGAGCGGATCATTCTGCCCGATTCATGCATCCTGCTCGATTACATGCTTGTAAAACTACAAGACGGTGTGGAAAAGCTGCAGGTCTACCCCGAGCGGATGGCGCAAAATCTCGCTCTGACAAAAGGCCTGTATTTCAGCCAATCGATTCTACTCGCATTGACACGGGCAGGCGCTGAGCGCAAAAGCGCGTATGAAGCGGTGCAACGCGCCGCGATGCAAACTTGGAAAGGCGAGGGGACATTTGCCGAAAACGCAAAACGCGAACCGGAAATCGCGGCGAAACTTTCATCGGCAGAGATCGACTGCCTCTGCTCGCTCGACATTCATTTGAAACACGTTGATGCGACCTTCAAAGCGCTCGGCCTGAATTAAAGCCCGTCGCAAATTTCGTCCTGGATTTGGGTAATGACCACTGGAAAATCGTGGCAGCAGGGCCCGATCGCACCGCGAGGCATCGCTGCAACCAGCGGTGGCTACTCGTATCGCAGCGCCTCGATCGGGTCGAGGTTGGCGGCGCGATAGGCGGGATAGAGACCGAACGCGATGCCGATAGCTGAACAGACAAGAACACCGGCAATCGCCCAGCCGTAAGGAAAAATCAGGTCGACCTTGAGCCACATCGCAAGTAGATCCCCGACGATGATCCCCAGAATAATGCCAAGAATTCCGCCCGCCTCTGAAATGAAAACGGCCTCGGTCAAAAATTGCCGCAAGATATCGCGACTGCGGGCGCCGATGGATTTGCGCACGCCGATTTCCTTTGTGCGTTCGGTCACGCTTACCAGCATGATATTCATGATGCCGATTCCAGCAGCTACAAGGGCGATGAAGCTGACGACGAAGGCGCCCACTCGCACATACCCTGCCACGTTAGTAAATGCGCTCTTGAGCGAGTCGTTGCTGTAGATCTCGAAATCGTTCGGCTGCTCCGGGCGCAATCCCCGCGCAATGCGCATGGCGCCGATGGCGCGATCAAATGTGCGGTTGTAAGTGTCCGCGGAGAACGCTTGCGTGGCGATGTTGACGGTGCGCTTCGCCTCGCCGTAATCTTCGAAGAAGCGGGTAATCGGCATTAACACAAAGTCGTCCTGGCTTTGGCCGAACGCGGTCCCTTTTTCCGCGAGCACGCCGACAATCGTGTAGGTGTGTCCGCTGACGCGAATGACTTTGCCGAGGGGCGATTCGTGCGGAAACAGCCGTTTCTCTACCACCTTTCCAACGACGAGCACGCGCCGCGAAAGCTCCACATCTTCATCGTTTAAATTCCGGCCGTAACCTAGCGTGTGGGCATTGGCGGTAAGAAAACTCCGGTTTGTTCCAACGATGAGAAGACTGGGAGTTGTTTTCACGCCGTTGTAAACCGCCTGACCTTTGACTTCGTACCCAAAACTCTTCAGGCAAATCTCGCGTGCCTCACCTTCCATCAATCGATAATAATGCAGCGCCTGTTTGTAGGTGATGTTGTGCCGGTTGCGAAATTTTTCCTGGATGTCGCCGCTGGCGCTGACGTTAGCCGGATACTTGGCGAACTGAAAGATATTGGAACCGAGGAAGCTAATGCCGTTCTCAATTGAATACTGCAATGCCCCGATGGCAGTCATGACTGAGATCACTGAAAAGACGCCGATCGTGATGCCAAGCATTGTCAGCGCGGACCGCAGCTTATTCGCGCCGAGCGACGCGAGCGCCATCTTTATAATTTCGCCGAACAACATCTGATTAACACCGGTCTTTAGGTCGGTGATCTCGAATAACATTCGCGTGGAGCCGTTTTAACGGCTTACTCGTATCCGCCGAGCTGCATCCGGGCGCGTCTGCACTGCAAAGCCATTGAAACGACTCGCACAGTGGTCGGCGCCGGGCACCGGGCTGAAAGTCCGGTGTTAATGACAGACCAAGTGCCTCACTCATATCGGAGCGCCGTTACGGGATCGAGGCGGGACGCTGTCCATGCGGGCGCGAAGCCGGAGAACAGGCCTGTGAATACTGAAACGATCATGCTAACGATGACGAGGCCCAGCGAGAAGTGAATGGGGAATGACGGAAAGGCTTGGCCAATTCCGAAGCACATCAGATAGGCGAATACCAGTCCGATGAATCCACCGAAGAGACAGAGCGCTGTCGATTCGATGAGGAACTGCAGCAGAATTGTTCGCCGCCGTGCGCCGAGCGCTTTGCGCGTCCCGATTTCTTTGGTGCGCTCTTTCACGCTGACGAAAGTGATGTTCATGATGCCAATCGCGCCAACGAAAAGGGCCAGCCCCGTGATGAACAATCCGGCAATCGCAATTGAGTTTTTCACAGGGTCCAGAGTGCTTTTGAACGCCTGCTGCTCGTTGATCGAAAAATCATCCTTCTTCTCCGGTGCCAAGCCGCGCACGCGCCGCATCAAACCGGTGAGCTCATCCCTGGCGTCATTGAGCCTGGTCTTGTCTTTAACTTTGACGCGGACGTCCGATTCGGTTTTGGCGGAGAAATATTTGTTAAACGCCGCCAGTGGCATCGCCACCATTGAGTCCCAGCTGAACAGGCCGAGAAATGTTCCCTGTCGCTTATTAACCCCAACTACTTTGAACAATTGCCCATTGATGAGCACCGATTTGTCGAGCGGGCTTTGCGAAGGAAAGAGCGCATCGGCCACGTCGTAACCGATCACCACAACATTGGCGCCGCCACGTGATTCGAGCTCGTTAAAGAACCGGCCCGCCGTGCACTCGATCGTGGATGTGATGATAAAATCGGAAGTCGTTCCAAGAACGAAGACGTTATCGACCTGATTGCCGCCGTACTTTACCGATCGCATGAAATTCGATGTCGGCACGGCCGTGATCAGATTTGAGTTCGGCGTCGCGGCGATCATCCGTTTTAATGTCTCGGCATAGTCGGTTTTGATTTTCTTGCGATCGCGATAGTTCCACCAGTCGTCTACGGGTTTCCACGGCCATTGCGTCACGTAGAGCACGTCGTCGCCGAGCACGGCCATGCTTTTATCAAAACCGATCGAGATGCCGTTCACAGCGGTGCCCATCAAGGTGACGGCGATAATGCCGATGATAACGCCGAGCGCCGTGAGGGTTGAGCGCGTCAAATTCGAACGCATTTGCGCAGCCGCGATTTTCCAGCTCTCGCTCAACTCGTAGAGAAAACGTTTCACGTTAACTCACGGGTGTGGCTTGAATCGGCACGTCAATCTCCGGAATAAATCCGGCATGATCCATTTCGACCACCCCGTCACGCAGATGCACCGTCCGGCGCGCGTGCGCCGCGATATCGCGTTCGTGGGTTACCAGGATGATGGTATTGCCGCGTCGATACAAATGCTCAAGCAGTTCCATGATTTCGTTTCCGGTTTTGGAATCCAAATTACCGGTCGGTTCATCGGCGAGAATAATCGAGGGTCCGTTCACCAGAGCGCGTGCAATAGCGACGCGCTGCCGTTGACCGCCTGAAAGTTCGTTGGGCTTATGATGAACACGATCGCCCAGTCCGACGTCTCTTAGAACCTGCATCGCTCGCTCCATCCGCCGTTCCGGCTCGATGCCGGCATAAATCAGCGGCAGCTCGACGTTGCGCAGCGATGTCGATCTCGGCAGAAGATTAAACGTCTGAAACACGAAACCGATCTCGCGATTGCGAACAGCGGCCAGCTCGTCGTCGTCCATCTCGGCAACATTCTTGCCATTGAACTCGTAGCGGCCGGAACTCGGTGTATCCAGACAGCCGAGCATGTTCATGAGCGTCGACTTGCCGCTGCCGCTTGGGCCCATAATAGCGATGTATTCGTTGCGGCGAATCTGCAATGTCACACCGCGCAACGCGCGAACGACTTCTTCACCCATCACGTACTCCTTTGTGATATTCTCAATGTCGATTACGATCGGACCGGTTGGGCGAGCATGGTTCGAACTCATAAACGCGAGGTGGACATCGTGATCAATGATCAGTGAACGTGATCCAAACTAGCCCAGCCTATCACGGATTACCGATCACAGATCACTTGGTCCCCTCCTTGTCGTATGCCACTTGCGCGCCCTCCTTCAATTTCCGGCTGATGGCGCTGTAACTTCCCGAGATCACTTCGTCGCCAGGCTGCAGTCCGCCTTTGATTTCCGTGTAGGTGTCGTCTGAAATTCCGGTGCTGACTTTCACCATGTGAGCCTTGTTGGCCTTTTTCAGGAACACGACCTTCGCGAGTTTTTCGCGCTCTTCCTTCTGCGCGGCTTGCTCTGCGCGCTGATTGACGAACTCAGCACTGTTATCGCCTTTATCGCGCTGTGCGACCTTCTGCTTTTTCTTTTCAATTTCTTCCGGACTCAAATTGCTGTCGCCGGTGCGAATGGTCACGGCCTGCATGGGCACAGCCACGACATCTTTGACCTCGTTCGTGCGGATGTCCGCAGTGCAGCTGAGTCCAGGTTTCAACGTCACGTCGGTGTCTTCGATTCGAATTTTGACTTCGAAGTTTGTGACCTCTTCCTGCGTGCCAGAACCGGTGGTTTTTCCGGTATTGGCGATTTGGTAAACCGTGCCGTGAAATTTCCGATCGCCGTATGCATCAATTTTGATTTCAGCCCTATCGTTGATCTTCACGTTGACGACGTCGTTTTCGTTCACATCGACACGGGCTTCCATGTGAGCAAGATCGGCCACGCGCATCACCTCCGTGCCGGCGAACTGGCCAGTGGCTACAAGCCGTTCACCCTGCTTGCTGTTGAGAACGGTGACCGTGCCGTCGATTGGCGAATAAATCGTCGTCTTCAACAATTGATCCCGAGCCTGACTCGACGCAGCTTCTGCGCGCTCAATTTCGTGAATCGAACTCTCATAAGTGTTCTTTGCCACGTCGTAAGCGGCCTGCGCAGCGTTGAATTCCTGCTCTGAGATCAGTTTCTTGTTGAACAAATCCTCAGCTCTTTTGAAGTCGTGATCCGTTTTGAGCATCATTGCTTTCTGCTGAAGATTGGTGGCTTTCGCGGCACTGATCGCTGCTTCCTGCTGTTCGACGAGCGCTTTGTACGAATCGGGCCGGATTCGCACCAGCAGATCACCTTTTCTTATCTGTTTTCCGTCTTCAACAGGCAAATCGATGATTTCGCCGGCGACCTCGGGGGAAATTTTTACCTCCGTTTCGGGCTGAACTTTTCCCGTCGCCGAAACAGTCTGGATAATCGTTTTCCGAATGGCCGTTTCGGTGGTGATAGGGATAGGCTTCTCGCGCTTGCTCCACATGACGAATGCAACGACACAGAGCACGATCAGCCCGATCGAACCGTAAATGATTTGCTTCTTCCGTCGGCCGCGACGCTGCTTGGCGGTCAAGGGCGCAGGCGTGCTTACAGCTTGGTGCATGGCAGGGGCAGTTCGCGCGGTGAAAGCCTCAGGCTCAATTGGTTCTTTGACTGTGGCAAACGAAATCCCGTTCATGACAAAGTTGAGATGCAGCGATGAAGTGGTTTGGATTCACTTGATTGTCGCTGTCTTCCACGAGGCCGATTTTGTTTGCGAATCCAGGTTAATTGCTGCGCTGCCGACCGCGAATCTGCTCAATCGCCCACGCCGCGTGCTCTGCGATTAACGGCTCCGCATCAACTGCGGCCCGTGCGAGCGCCGGCAGGTCGGACGGGTCACCTACGTTACCCAACGCGACACAGACATTACGGAGAAAGCCGTGACGCTTGATTCGCTTGATTGGTGACTTCTTAAACAGCTCCCGAAACCGATCGTCATTCAGCTCCAGGTAATCACGCAATAACACGCCAGCCGTGGATTCGCGCGCCGCGAAAGCTGTTTCGTGAGAAACGTGTGCAAACCGGTTCCACGGACAAACCTCCAGGCAATCGTCGCAACCGAAAATCCGATCTCCAATTAGCGATCGGAGCTCCAGCGGAATGGAGCCTTTCAGTTCAATCGTTAGATAAGAAATACATCGACGAGCATCAAGCCGGTGAGGAGCGGTGATTGCTCCCGTCGGACAAGCAGTGATGCAGCGCTCACACGTTCCGCAGCGATCCGGCACCGTTGCGTCTCGCGGCAATTGAAGCGTCGTCAAAATCTCGGCCAGAAAAAACCACGTCCCAAGCCGTTCACCTATCAGCATCGTGTTCTTGCCGTGCCAGCCGATGCCGGCTTGCGCTGCATAATCCCGCTCCAAAATGGGACCTGTATCGACGTAACATTTTTGATGTCCGCCGAATTGCCGGAGAAAACTGTCGATCTCGTAAAGCTTGGCCTTGATCACATCGTGGTAATCGTCGCCCCACGCGTACCGCGCGATGTTGCTGGTTTTCGCCGTATCCGCGGCCGTGGGAGCCGGGTCGCCCTGAAAATAATTCAACGCCAGGACGATGATCGACCGCGCACCGGGCAAGATCTTCTGTGGATCGCAACGCTTCTCTTCCCCGCGTTGCATGTAATGCATTTCGCCGTGTGCGCCTTCGCTCAGCCACGCGCGAAATTCATTGGCGTGCGCCGGTTGACCGCAACTGGCCACGCGACATGAATCAAAGCCGACCTGTCGCGCAAAACGTACCAATCGCGTCTTCAATTCCGCTGCGGAAATCTGATTCATGGCGCTGTAGCGTGGATTGTGGATACCCGTTCCGGATTAATTCTTCGGACTTTACTCAAGATCGCTACGGCAACTTCTTCGTCTGTGAGCGCTGACGTGTCGATGCGCAAATGCGCAGCCTTCGCGTAGAGCGGCAGCCGTGTCTCGAGCAGTTGTGCGAACGCTTGTCTTGGATTCTCGCCCTGCAGCAACGGCCGATTAGCCGACTTCGAAGCGCGGTTAAACAGCGTCTCTCGCTCGCCATCGAGCCAGACCACCATGCCCCGGTGTTTTAAAATCTCGACGTTCTGGTCGCGCAGGAGGATGCCGCCGCCGGTAATGATGATTGCCTGTTTCGTCGTTGGCAGTCTGCGGAGCGCTTCCGTTTCCGATTTCCGAAATTCCTCCTCGCCGTGTTTGGCAAAAATTTCCGGAATCGACATTCCGAATTTCGAGGCAACGATCTCGTCGGTGTCGAATGACGCAAGGCCGGTTCGTCGCTGCAAGCAACGTCCAACCGAAGACTTTCCGGCCCCCATCATGCCGATGAGAACGACGGACTTGGCCATTTGGCTCACACCCGAATATCTCATAACACCTGGCTTCAGTCAGGTGCGTTGGCGAGCGTGAACAGGCAAGCCGTTTAAACGGCTTTGCACTGGTACGCCCCCTCCACCGCGCTAAAGCGCGGTGTTAATGAAAACGAGGAGGTTGAGGGTTCACAAAGTAAAGCCGACAGGCGCGGACGATGTGCATGGCAAGTCCGAAACGCATTTAGTTCTCTGGCGCGGACGAATCGAATGCCGTAAAGTCTTCGCCATGCCTGAATCGAAGCCTCTGGTTGCCATCATCATGGGCAGCAAATCGGATTGGGACACGATGCGCAATGCCGTCGATACATTGAATGACCTTGGCGTGGCAAATGAAGCGCGGGTGCTGTCCGCTCATCGCACGCCCGATGCCACTGCAGAATTTGCGCGAACCGCAGCCGATCGCGGCGTCCGGGTCATCATCGCAGGCGCGGGCGGAGCGGCACATTTGGCCGGAGTGATTGCTGCGCACACGTGGTTACCAGTTCTCGGTGTTCCGATACAATCGAAGCTGCAAGGACTCGATTCACTCTTATCGATTGCTCAAATGCCGGGCGGTATTCCAGTGGGCACACTGGCAATAGGCGACGCGGGAGCGAAAAACGCTGCGCTGCTCGCCGCAGCGATTCTCGCGACATCCGATGAGTCGCTTCGCGAAAAATTGGAAGCGTTTCGGCGGAAACAGTCCGAAGCAGTGCTGGCTGCGAAGTTGCCCCCGTGAGGACAGTAATTTCGACCGACCGTGCCGCGGCGGTTGAATTACTGCGCCAGGGCGAGATCGTCGCGCTGCCCACAGAGACCGTTTACGGTCTTGCTGCTGACGCGCTCAATCCAATCGCTGTGGCAAAAATCTTCGAAGCAAAAGAGCGTCCTCGCTTCGACCCGCTCATCCTTCATCTGCCGAGCCGCGGTTGGCTGGAAAAAATTGCCGAGATTCCATCGAAGGACCGAAACTTGATCTTGAAACTCGCCAAAAACTTTTGGCCTGGGCCGTTCACGATCATTTTGCCGAAGCGTGAAATCGTTTCTGAAATCGTGACTGCGGGCCTTAACAGCGTTGCAATTCGAATCAGCGCGCATCCCGTTCTGGTCGCAATCGTGCGCAAATTGGATCGGCCGCTGGCGGCGCCGAGCGCGAACCGGTTTGGTCAAATCAGTCCGACTTCAGCACAACACGTCGTCGATGAACTCGACGGACGAATCCCGCTCGTCATCGACGGCGGCCCCACGCAACACGGTATTGAATCGACAATTGTCGCGGTTTCGGCCGGCCAGATCCAGATCTTGCGTCGCGGCCCGATCGCGGCGGAGCAACTGTCCGAATTCGGCAAAGTGAGCGTTCCCGCGGCGGCGCAACAAATTTCGGTTCCAGGGCAACTGCCATCGCATTACGCGCCGAAAACGCCACTGCGGTTGGTGGACAATCTCGAGTCGCTTGCTCTGCACAAAAATCAGCGCGTCGGATTGCTGGCTTGGAGCGGCGCTTTGCCACGCGTCGCGTCATCGCGGCTCGAAATTCGCCACGCCAAAGTGTTCGCCGCCGTTCGAAAGCTGAGCGAACGAGAAGATCTGCGCGAGGCAGCGGCGAATTTGTTTCGCTACTTGCGAGAGCTGGATGGGCTCGGACTCGATCTCATCATTGCGCAACGAGTTCCGTCTCGGGGACTCGGCGCGGCGATAATGGATCGGCTGGAGCGTGCGGCGCACGTGCGGGCTCGCGTGTAAGACAGGCGTGAATAAAGCCTTTGAATAGCGGGTGCGGCTTGTTCGGTTTGCTCTGAAATTCCGGGTGATACTGGCAGCCGACAAAATACGGGTGATCGCGAAGCTCGATCAGTTCCGCGAGTGTGCCATCGGGTGAGGTTCCCGAAATTACAAAACCTTTTGCGTCCATTCGATCGCGATACTTCATGTTGAACTCGTAACGATGGCGGTGGCGTTCGGTGACTTCGGTGTCACCGTAGATTTTTTCAGCAAGAGTTCCCGGGTTGATTTTCGTCGGCCAGGTACCAAGCCGCATGCTTGCGCCTTTGTTGCGAACGCCACGCTGTTCTTCCAGTAACGAGATCACTGGGTCTGCGGTGTTTTTGTCAAACTCGGTGCTATTTGCGTTTCCCATGCCGCAAACGTTTCTCGCAAATTCAATCGTGGCGACCTGCATGCCGAGACAAAGGCCCAGGAACGGAATCTTGTGTTCGCGCGCATGACGCGCAGCATTGATTTTTCCTTCGATACCGCGACCGCCGAAGCCTCCGGGGATCAGGACGCCGGCCGCTTCCTTGAGCTGTCCGTCGCCGTGCTCCAGCGATTCGGCATCGATCAATTTGAGATCGATGCCGCAATCTTCGCTCGCTGCAGCATGAGTGAGAGATTCGTAGATGCTTTTGTAGGCGTCGCGCACATCCATGTATTTGCCGACTACGGCGATTTTCACGTGGCGCTTCGGACAGATCACGCAGTCGACAAACTTTTGCCAGGCTGCCAAATCAGGTTCGGGAGTTTGAAGATGCAGTAAGTCGCAGACCAGCTGATCCAATCCTTCGGCGTGCAGCGTCAACGGCACTTCATAAATTGTATGTTCGACATCGCGTTCCTCTATGACGGCTTTCTCGGAAACGCTGCAAAACATCGAGAGCTTCCGACGCACGTCGTGATCAAGCGGCTTTTCCGTGCGGCAAATCAACACTTGCGGCTGTAAGCCGATCTCGCGGAGTTTGGCGACACTTTGCTGCGTCGGCTTCGTCTTTAATTCGTGCGCGGCCTTGATGTACGGCACAAGCGTGACGTGCATGTTCACGACGTTTTGCGGTCCAACTTCGAGAATGAATTGCCGGATCGCCTCGAGAAACGGCAGCCCTTCTATGTCGCCGGTGGTACCGCCGATCTCGGTGATCACGACGTCGTATTTGCTCTCGTCCGAAATTTCGCGGATGCGATGCTTAATCAGATCCGTTACGTGCGGGATGACTTGCACGGTCTTACCGAGGTAATCGCCGCGCCGCTCCTTCAAAATGACGCTCTCGTAAACCTGGCCGCTGGTAAGGTTGTTGTGCCGGGTGAGTACGCAGTTCGTGAATCGCTCGTAATGACCGAGATCGAGATCCGTTTCCGCACCGTCATTCAGCACATAAACTTCGCCGTGCTGAAATGGACTCATCGTCCCGGGATCGACATTGAGATAGGGATCGAACTTTTGGAGAACGACACGCAAACGGCGCGATTCCAGCAGGGTTCCTAGTGACGCCGCAGTCAAACCCTTACCTAACGAACTTACTACGCCGCCGGTGACAAAGATGTACTTCATTGACGTCGAGGCCTCGGCTTCGCGCGCGCAAGTTTTTGCTCCAGCGTTCTCGCGTCTTCAGGGGTGTCTATGCCGGGAGAACCTTCAGCAGTGATGAGCACATGAACCGTTACACCATTTTCCAAAGCGCGCAATTGCTCCAACGACTCAGCGCGCTCCAGCCGGCTCGGTTTCCATTTCACGAACTGCAAGAGTGTTTCGCGCCGGAAACCGTAGATACCCTGGTGCCGAAAGTATTTTGGCTTGGAGCGACCGCGCGGGAAGGGAATTGCAGCCCGGGAAAAATAGAGTGCGCGGCCAGTTGCATCGAGTACGACCTTAACCTGATGCGGAGAAGAAGCCTCGGCTGGATTGTCGAAACAATGCGCAGCAGTAACGATCTTAGCATTGCGATCAGACCGGAGTTTTTCCACGAGCCTGTCAATTAGCAACGGCTCGATCAGCGGTTCGTCGCCCTGGATATTAATGACGAACGCGAAGTCTTTTGCATGACGTGCTACTTCAGCGATTCGGTCCGTCCCACTCCGATGGCTGCGCGACGTCAGCGCGACCTCGGCGTCCCAATCGAAAGCAGCATTCGCGATACGCATGTCGTCGGTGGCGATGATCACTGAGTCCAAAGTTTTGGCTCTTCGACATTTTTCCAACACGTGCTTGAGAAGTGGCTTGCCTGCAACTTGATGCAGCGGTTTTCCCGGAAACCGAGTAGAACTCCATCGTGCAGGAATAATGCCGACTGCTTTGTTCATTGATCCCCAGTTCGACTGAGTGGCATTGCATTAAATGGTCGATCATCCTGAGTGGAGCGAAGGACCTCACGCGATTGCGCTTGGGACGCAAGCGCTTGCCCGTGTAATCGATTACCGATTGTGAGGTCGCTCGCCGTCTTCACGCCTCGGGATGACAGCTGTATCATAATTGGTGGTCTAAAATGATCTCCACAGCAGCCGGCAAATCTTCCGCCACCCAATCTGCAATGCTATTGTCCGTCTGGCGGTCCAATCCAGTTCGAACGCGGATCGTGCGGATACCGACATTTCTCCCGCACTCAGCATCACTCTCCTTGTCACCAATCAGGAAAGAGCGTCTAAGATCGACCCGGTGTTCCTCAGCGGCCTGTGAAATCATTCCAGGCTCGGGTTTGCGACAATCGCAACCATGATCGGGGAGATGCGGACAAAAGTATGTAGCGTCGACCAAATCGTTGCCCAGTTGGCGCAAAATTTCGGCTTCAACGGCCCGGTATTGTTCCAGCGAGAAAAAACCGCGGCCGATTCCGCTTTGGTTTGTGATTATGATCAGTCTGAAGCCGTGCGATTTTAAGCACTTCAGCGCTTCGGCGACACGAGGGAAAAGTTTTACCTGCTGGGGATCTGAACAGTAATCGGCGTCGTGAATGATCGTGCCGTCGCGATCGATAAAAACGGCTGGATGCAGCGCGTCAACCATGTTCGCTATCGCTGCGGAAACTGCCGACCAATTCCTCTTGCGTGACAGTTGCCGTGCCGAGTTTGCTTACTACAACTGCGCTTCCGTGATTGGCGATTTCGGCCGCTTCAACTGGGTTGGCACCGCAGACGAGTCCAAGTGTAAACAGCGCAATCGCAGTGTCGCCTGCGCCTGAGACATCGAAAACCTGCCGCGCTTTCGTCGCAATGTAATGAGGTGTTTCGTTTTGTTGAAAAAGCATCATTCCCTGTTCGCCGAGTGTGATCAGAACGTATTTCGCTTTCCACTTTTTGATAAGCGTTTCGCCGGCCCGCGTAAGATCGACATCTTGCGGCGGGAATGTCTCCGTATCGCGGTCCGGTAAACCGGCGGCGAGCAGAGCTTCCGCACGGTTCGGTTTCACCGCTGTGACGCCGTGCCAATCGATCAGATGCCGCGGATTCGGATCAGCGGCGACAATCTTACCGACTGAACGCGCATCCTCTGCGATTTGCGACACCAAGCCGCTCGATAAAAAACCCTTGCCGTAATCTTCGAAAATAATCGCATCAGTGTCTGCGATGCACTCTCGTACTGCTGTGATAACTTGCTGTACCTGGCGTGGCGATGGTACGGAAACTTGCTCGCGGTCGACGCGAACAACCTGCTGATGACGCGCGATGATGCGCGTCTTCAAAATGGTGCGAAATGACTCGTCTTCAACTGCATGCGACACGTCGATTTTTTGCGCGTCCAGGAGTTCTCGAAGTTGCTGGCCGATGCGGTCTTTGCCGAGCATTCCGATGGTTGCGACGTGATCGACAAACTCGCGCAGGTTGCGCGCAACATTGGCGGCGCCCCCTGGGAAGAAGGATTCTCCGGTGACTTCCACGACCGGGACCGGCGCCTCCGGCGAGATGCGGCCGACTTTTCCCCAGACAAATTCGTCCAGCATCAGGTCGCCGATAACCAGGATCCGTTTGGACCGCGCGCGGTCGAGAATCTGCTGCAGCCGGTTTAGATCCATAGCAAAGTTAGGCAACAATACCGCCGCCGTTGCCAAGTGGTGCGATTAAGGTGAGTCAAAATGATTTAAGTAGGGATTGTATATGCCAACCGTTCCGGTTAGACTTCGCTCCATTAAATCCTGAATACGAAGTCGAAAGCAACAGTCGAAACTGCAATGATTCCGTTTACGAGACAGTTGAAGCTAGGCGTGAGCGTACTCTGTGGCGTGGCATTGTCCGCCAGTGCTGCCCAAGCGCCACAGCATATTAATGTTAAACAATTCTCCACGACCGTCGAAGACGTTGTGGTGCCTCTGCCGAATGAAATTTTCGGTGCGCTAAACAAATTGGGCACAGTGAATTGGAAGGCGCACGTTCGCAGCGATAAAGGGCCGAACTTTACTGAACGGCCGCGTATTGCGCTCTTACTTGGAGCAGTTATCGCTGACGGTTTTATCGCTGTGCAAGCGGAAGACGCGGCGGCGGTAAAGGACATTGGCCAGCGCGTTTTGGCTTTGGCAAAGGGAATTGGCGTCGGCAATTCAATCACCCCGCATGCGAAAGCCATCACCGAGGCGGCAGACAAGCGTAACTGGGAGAATGTGCGCCGCGAACTGGATCGCACCCAGAACAGTGTGCAACAGGCCATGAACGAGGTGCACGATGAAAAGTTATCGCAGCTTGTGAGCCTGGGTGGCTGGCTGCGCGGCACCGAAGTTTTGACATCGGTTGTGACAGAACATTTTTCTGCCGATGGTGCCGAATTGCTGCACCAGCCGTATCTGCTTTCATATTTTCAAACGAGGCTGCAGGCGATGCCGGAGTTCGATGTTCCCATCATTCACCAAATTCAAGATGCGCTGGTTGAGGTGAAGCCTTTAATCGACGTCGGCGATCGAAACATTCCTCCTGAGTCAGTGAAGAAGGTAAACGAGATCACGACCCGCGTTGGCCGTGGAATTGTCACCAGAGACTAACAGTCCGATGAAAGACTTCACGAAAATTCTGTTGCGCATCGGCTTGTCGTTGCTCGCGCTATTGGCTTTCAATCGTTCGGCTGTTGCGTCCGTCGACGATGCCCAATCATTTGCCCTTCAGGCTGCTGAACCCTACGTAAAACAGGGATTCCAAGTGCGCGAGGATTACTGGGGAGGGGACCTCGGGTCGGGAGAGAAAAAGGCGGTGAGGCAGCAACTGTTTAAAGGCAATGAATATTGGTTCTGGCTGGGAACGGAAGTCGATAAAGCGAAGGTTTCTGTTCACGTTTATGACTCGGACGGAAAACTGGCGGAGCAACCAGATGGATGGGAGAAAGGCCACTTCGCGGCCGCACACGTAATTCCGAAGACGACCGGCAGTTACTTTATCATCGTAAGCGTGGAGGAATCGCCAGAGGAACGGACGCATTGGGCTCTGGTTTACGGATTCCGATAACAAGTGACTCGAATCGCGCACAACAAGGAGGGGCGACTTTCCAGGCCCCGGCGGCTTGAGAGCCGCCGCTCCTTGAACTATGCCTGAAACGCGAACACTGCAATTTGATAGTCCGCGCGCTTTGCAGTCGCTCTACGCCAACGACATTAAATTATTGAAGGACCTCGAGGATTCGCTCGGTGTGAAAGTCACCACCCGTGAAGGATGGGTCAAACTCGAGGGGGATCCAAATCGTGTCGATAAGGCGCAGCAGGTGTTCGAGCAGCTCGACAAAGCGCGCCAGCAAGGTGTCGACATCCGACGGCACGAATTCAATTACACACTCAAATCCGTTGCTGAAGAGCAGCAAGAAAACCTCAGCGACATTGTTTCAACCAAAATCGCCACATCGCCGCGCAAGCCGCCCATTGTGGCGCGAAGCGCAAACCAACGCGCGTACATCGAGGCAATCCAAAAACACGACGTTGTTTTTGGAATCGGGCCGGCCGGCACGGGCAAAACTTATCTCGCGGTTGCGATGGCAGTCGCGGCCCTGAAGAAGGAGCAAGTCGCTCGGATCATCCTGACGCGACCGGCTGTCGAAGCCGGCGAAGCGCTCGGGTTTCTTCCCGGAGACCTGGAACAGAAAATTACGCCATACCTGCGTCCGCTTTATGACGCATTGCGCGAGATGCTGGAGTCGGACGAAATGGAGCGAGCAATTGCGCGACAGACAATTGAAGTTGCTCCGCTGGCGTATATGCGCGGACGTACTTTGAACAATGCGTTTGTCATTCTCGATGAGGCCCAAAACACGACTACCGAGCAGATGTTTATGTTGCTGACTCGAATTGGGGTGAATTCGAAATGCGTCGTTACTGGGGACGTCACGCAGATCGATTTGCCGGCGAATAAGCGGTCCGGCGTGGTCGAGGCATTACAGGCGTTAAAAAACGTACCTGGTATCGCGACGGTATATTTCACCGAGCGCGATGTCGTCCGTCACGAACTCGTGCGCGCGATCATCGGCGCATATCAACAGCATCGATCGCCGGCACCGGCAGCATCGCGCAAGTAGAAGAAAAAGGTGTTCGATTTCTCGAAACGCGGTCGGTTGATCAGACGTGGACTCGCGTCGCGAAAGACGCGACGGCGACGCCGCGGACGCGGCGATCTCATGCGGAGCCTGGAAAACTCGGCGTATGTAAAGGTCTCGATCTTCGCACTGTTTGCAGCTGGCCTGGCGTTTTTGGTTTTTAGCGGCCAACAACCGGAACCGACGAAAAATTTTGTGATCGCGTTGCTCGTTTTGGCGACAGCCATTACGCAGCTTTGGATCAATCAGCCGAAGAGTTTTGATCAAAACTCGCGAATTCTCCTGATCTTTAGCGTTATTCTTGTGCAACTGGCGGTGACCAAGTTGCTGCTGGTCATTTGTAACAGCGGCAGCTACCGCTTTTTGAAACCTGAAATGGGCGAACTAATCACGCCCTATGCTTTTGCGCCTTTAGTGCTAAGCGTGTTGCTGGGGCGGCACCACGGACTGTATGCCGCATTTTTTGTAAGCCTGTGGGGCAGCATGTTGTTCGGACCAATTGATGCGCCTCTTCTGATTACCAGCCTGATCAGCGGATTTACTGCCGTCTCGCTCACCCTGCAAGTTCGCCGGCGCAGCAGATTAATCCATGCCGGATGTTTTGTCGGCCTGGCGATCTGGCTGTTGTCGCTGACGTTTGGTCTGATTGGGCCTATCAACTGGTTTTATCCAATTGCCAACGACTGGGGCATGGTCGGATGGCAGAGCGCACTGGCGATTGGTAACGGAATATTGACCGCGACCCTCGTGGGCGGTGCGCTGCCAATACTCGAGAATTTGTTCGGCATAACAACCGACATTTCGTGGCTGGAAGCGTCCGACCTTAATCACCCCTTGCTGCGGCGCATGACGATCGAAGCACCGGGCACATATCATCACAGCCTGGTCGTGGCGAACCTCGCCGAATCCGCCGCGGAAAAAATCGGTGCGAACGCAACACTTTGCCGCGTCTGCTCGTACTTCCACGACATCGGAAAGCTGGTGAAGCCGGAATATTTCACCGAGAACATGAGCTTTGAACGCAACCCGCACGATGATCTTGCCCCAAGCATGAGTGCGCTAATTATCATCGCTCATGTTAAAGAAGGTGTGGACCTCGCGCTCAAGCACCACCTCAACCAACGCATCATCGACATCATTCAGGAGCACCACGGCACATCCCTCGTCCGTTACTTTTATCAACGTGCGCTTCAGCAACACGAAGACGCCCGAGCCGGCGGCAAGATCATGAAGCTGCGTGAAGACGATATTCCAGAGGTGCACGAAGAGAGTTTCCGTTATAGCGGACCGAAACCGCAGACGAAGGAAAGCGCGATCGTCAGCCTGGCCGACGCGATTGAAAGCGCCTCGCGCAGCCTCGAGAAACCAACACCCCAAAGAATCGAAACGCTCGTGAACGAGCTCATCGAGGAGCGCATCAACGACCGTCAATTGGATGAGTGCGATCTCACGCTCGACGAACTCAAAGTGATCGCCGATCGCTTCCGATTCACATTGCTATCAATGCTGCACACGCGGATCGCTTATCCGAAGGGGCCACACAAAGCTGGCGCTCCGCGCGACGAAACTTTGCGGCCAGACGTGATGGTCGCTACACGAAAGCCCGAAACCGCTCCGCCGGTTTCAGCTGCCTAGGGTAGGGCGCGACCGCCGGGCGCGCTGGAAGTTTTCCGGGCGCACGCCTGCCGAATCAGACTAGGAAAGAGCCTCTGCCAAAGACGTCCTATAATTCCGGCGGCCGCGCGCGCGGTTCGCGATCTTTGGAGCCGGCGGTGCTAGGAAGTGTGACAAACGGGCCACCTTCCATTGGCGTCACTTTCGTGAAAGCGATGTCGGGCATGTCGCTCGGCAATCCTTGCAGCGGGAAATCCTTCCGCAACGGAAAGAAGGGATAGCCATCCCACATCAAAATGCGGCGCAGATCAGGATGCCCCTTGAATTTAATTCCCATCATGTCGAACGCCTCCCGTTCGTGCCAGTTTGCAGTCGGCCAAATGTCCGAAACCGTATCTACTGGGCCGATTTCATCTGGGACTTTCAGTTTCAAGCGCAAATGCACGCAGTGTCGCATCGAGTAGAGATGGTAAATCAGTTCGAAGCGCGACTCTTCGCCGAAATTATCGATGCTGGTGATGTCGAGTAGATAATCGAAGGAAAGATCGGTACGGCAAAAATTTGCGAGCTCGCGCAGATCAGCCGGTGAGATCGTCAAACTGGTCTCGCCGCGAAACTCAGTCCTTTGGCTCAGTTTCTCGCCGAATGCTTTGCTTAATGAGCCGAGCAGTTCGTCGCGAGTCATGGATCATGCATTAAAGCGCAGATGTTGCGCCTGCCTCGAGATCCGCACAAGGCTAGCGAAGCGCTTGTCCTACAATCCCGACTTGCTTTCCGTCTCATGCGAGTGCGTCCTCAAGTTTCTCTGCCAGTCCCGGCGTCTGATCTCTGAAAGAACGCTCGCCTGAAATTTTCTCCTGCAATTTCATCAAGCCTGCGAGCAAGGCTTCCGGCCGTGGCGGACATCCGGAGATATACACATCGACAGGTATAAGCTGGTCGACCCCCTGCAACGTGGCATATGAGCGATACATTCCGCCGGTCGAAGCGCACGCCCCCATTGCGATCACCCACTTCGGCTCCGGCATTTGCTCATAAATACGTTTCACAGCGAGGGCCATTTTGTAGGTGACCGTCCCCGCGACGATCATTACGTCGCATTGGCGGGGGGAAAACCGCATCACCTCGGCACCGAAACGAGCGATATCAAAGCGAGAAGCGGCCGCTGCCATCAGCTCGATTGCGCAACAGGCCAGCCCCATTGGCATCGGCCACAGCGAGTTTTTCCGAACCCAATTCAGCGCCGCATCGAAGCGGGTAAAAATGACGTTGCCTTCAATCTTGGAATCGTACGCTGTCGAGCGAGTTTCCGGCATGAACAAACACTAAGATCACTGTGCCTCGTCGCAAGAGAAAACGAGCCACACATTGACATGGATGAAACACGGACTACGAAAAGGACACTGAAAAACCTTCCATCAAGCTGTGTAAATCCGTGTTCATCTGTGGCTAATTTCGAAATTGTTGCCAGCAACACCGTCTGATGACTCAATCGATCCGTACGCATCTCGACGAACTCGAGAACCAGAGCATTTTTATTTTTCGCGAGGCCTACCACGCCTTTAAGAACATCGCCATGCCGTGGTCGATGGGAAAAGATTCCAACGTACTCGTCTGGTTGGCACGAAAAGCGTTTTTTGGGCGCGTGCCGTTTCCGGTTTTGCACATCGACACAACTTACGAGTTTCCAGAGATGCTGGAGTTCCGTGAATGGGCGAAGCAATTTCACAACCTTAACCTCATCGTAAAAATCAACACCGAAGCGCGTGATCGCGGCATCGGCTATGAGACGCACGACCCAGTGACAGTAACGCACGAGCTGAAGACAGTTGCCTTGCAACAAATTCTCGCCGAACACAGATGGAACGCGCTCATCACGGGCATTCGTCGCGACGAAGATCCCACGCGCGCGAAGGAAAGATATTTTTCGCCGCGCAACGCGCAGTTTGAATGGAATTACAAGGACCAGCCGCCGGAATTCTGGAGCCAGTTCGTAACGACCGCCGCCAAAAGCGAACACGTGCGCGTGCAGCCGTTGCTCGATTGGACGGAGATCGATATCTGGCGGTACATCCAACGCGAAAACATTCCAATTCCAAAAATGTACTTTGCCCGCGACGGGAAACGCTTCCGCTCGTTAGGGTGCAGCCCGATCACGCGGCCAATCGAAAGCAACGCATCAACGATCGACGAAATCATCGAGGAGCTGGAAGCGACCAAAACAACGGAACGCGCAGGGCGCGCACAAGATCACTATGAGCGCAATGCGATGCAGAAGCTGAGGGCGAAAGGTTTTTTGTGATGCAAAAAACAAAAGCCGGCCGCTCAGCTCCGATGAATCGCACGCAGGCGCCCAACCCCGTAAAAAAAGAACTGGGGCAGGCTGCTCAACATCCAACCTCAGACATTGAGCCGACGCTACGCACAGTCTTTGTGGGTCATGTCGATCATGGGAAGTCGACGCTGATTGGCCGGATTTTACATGACACCGGCTCTCTGCCGGAGGGGAAGATCGAGGAAATCAAAAAGGCCTGCGCGGCTGAAGGGATGGAATTTGAATTCGCATTTTTACTCGATGCGCTTCTCGAGGAACAGAAGCAAAACGTCACCATCGATACAACAGAGATTCCCTTTCGAACTGCGCGGCGCCGTTACGCCATCATCGACGCGCCGGGCCACAAGGAATTCCTCAAAAACATGATCACTGGTGCGTCGAGAGCGGACGCGGCGATCCTCGTAATCGGTGCAGATGAAGGTGTGCGCGAACAAAGTCGGCGGCACGCTTATCTGCTCGGAATGCTCGGAATCAAGAACATCATCGTGGTCGTCAACAAAATGGACCTCGTGAACCACTCCGAGAAACGCTTTCGTGATATCGAGGAGGAGTATCGAAAATTTCTGAACGAACTCAGATTGAACGTGCGAACATTCATCCCGGCATCGGCCAAAGAAGGCGAGAACGTCGCACAAGCCAGTGTGAAAATGAAATGGTACAGCGGCGCGAACGTGCTGGAAGCGCTGGACCTCCTTGAGCCCCAAAAGTCGGATGTGGATCTGCCCCTGCGCTTTTCTGTGCAAGATATTTATCGCTGGGACGGGCGACGCATCATTGCCGGGCGGGTAGAGACCGGAATGCTGCGGGCCAACGATCAGTTGGTGTTCTCGCCAGCAAACAAGTCTTCAGTTGTCGCGGCCATCGAGCGTTGGTATGCCCCGGAAAATGAACCCGCGGTTGCCGGCGATTCGATCGGAATCATTTTGGCCGAACAAATTTTTGTAGAGCGTGGCTACATTGCTTCGCGCCCGGACGAAACACCGATCGAAACGAATCGTTTTCGCGCTGACCTATTCTGGATTGCGCGCGAGCCGTTACGGCTCGGGCATCCGTACGATCTGCGCCTGGCGTCGCAGCAGGTGAAATGTCAGATCGTGTCGATCGAACAGGTGATGGATTCATCCACGCTCGAGACAACCAGTGACGGGCGCGACCGGCTGGAGCGAAACGAGACCGGCAAGCTAACAATTGAAACCCGTGCGCCGCTGGTCATCGACAACCACGACAGGATTCCGAATCTTGGCCGGTTCGTTATCATAGACGATGCAGAAATCTGCGGTGGCGGCACGATTTTCGGTGGTGTTTACACGGACCGAACAATTGCGAAGAGCAAAAACATCTTCTGGACTGAGGGAAAAATCACAGCGCGCGCACGGGCAATGCGCAGCGGACATCGAGGAGCGGTCGTTTGGTTAACCGGGCTTTCCGGCGCCGGGAAATCGACCATAGCGCAGTCACTCGAGCGCGACCTATTTCTTCGCGGCATGAACACATATGTGCTCGATGGTGACAACGTCAGACACGGCTTGAACTCGAATCTGGGGTTTTCGCCGGGCGATCGCGTAGAAAACATTCGGCGCGTAAGCGAAGTGGCGAAACTCATGGCCGACGCTGGTACCGTGGTAGTCACCGCGTTCATCTCGCCGTATCGAATGGATCGCCGACGCGCGCGAGAAATTGCACTGGAAGGCAATGCGGAGTTTATCGAAGTGTTCGTTGACGCCCCGCTGGAAGTTTGCGAGGCGCGCGATCCGAAGAACCTCTACAAGAAAGCGCGAGCTGGCGAAATCCGCGAGTTCACCGGAATCGACGCGCCTTATGAAGCACCTGAGGACCCGGAGATCGTCGTTCGTACCGACGAGCAAACCGTGGACGAATCAGTCGCAAATATCCTCGAACAATTGTTGCCACGCCTAAGAGACTACGGCGCGAACGAGTGACGCAGCGACTGCTGCCTGTTCCAGCCGATTTCTCACGAAATCCAAATCGTTTTTGTGTTTGTGAATTCGCGGATGCCGGCGGCGCCCAGCTCGCGGCCGAATCCGGAACGTTTGATGCCGCCGAATGGCAGTCGCGGATCCGACGCGACCATCGCATTGATGAAAACCATTCCGGCCTCCAATTCGGATGCGAAGAGTTTTTGCTCATTGCTGTCGTTGGTCCAGGCGCTCGCGCCCAAGCCGAATCGCGTGTCGTTTGCCAGGTCGATTGCTTCGTGCAGGTCGCGCACGCGGAAAACCGATGCGACCGGGCCAAAGACTTCTTCCCGAGAAGCCGGCGAATCTTTCGGCACATCGACCAAGACTGTTGGCTCGTAGAAAAATCCCGGCCCTTCGACGCGATTGCCGCCGGTTACTAGTTTTGAGCCTGCAGCGATCGTTCTCTGAACTTGATCGTGCACGCCCTGCCGGATTTGCTCCGTCGCCAGTGGACCGATCTCAGTCATCTCATCCATCGGATCGCCGATCTTCAGTGAACGCATGCATTCGACGAACTGGTCGAGAAACTCATCGTAAATCTGATCGGCAATCATGAATCGCTTCGCTGAGATGCACGATTGCCCGGTGTTAATGGTGCGTGCTTTGACTGCGGTTCTCAGCGCGCGCTCGAAATCTGCGCTCGGCATCACGATGAATGCGTCGCTGCCGCCGAGCTCGAGTACGGCTTTCTTGATCTCGCGCGCAGCCGTACTTGCCACGGCGCTTCCTGCTTTTTCGCTGCCCGTCAGCGTGACCGCGCTCACCCGCGGGTCGACAATTATTTTCTCGGTGTGCTCAGGCTCGATCAGCAGTGTTTGGAAAACTCCTTGCTCGAACCCGGCGCGGCAGAAGATTTCTTCAATCGCCAGCGCACATTGTGGAACATTCGACGCGTGCTTCAGCAGGCCAACATTGCCCGCCATTAGAGCTGGGGCAGCGAATCGAAAGACCTGCCAAAATGGAAAATTCCACGGCATGATGGCCAGCACCGGTCCGAGCGCTTGGTACTCTACGTAGCTTCTGGCCGCGTCGGTTTGCGCAGGTTCCTCCTCCAGAAATCGTTCACCGTTTTCAGCATAAAACCGGCAGCCACGCGCGCATTTCTCGATCTCCGTCACCGAATCGCGAAACAGTTTGCCCATTTCAAGCGTGATGATCTCGGCGAACTTTTCCTTCTCCTGAAAAAGCAACTCCGTTACACCGTGCAAAAGTTCCGATCGCTCCGTGAAGGTGGTTCGGCGATATTTCCGGAATGTTTTTTGCGCACGGCTTAACCGGTTCTCGATTTCGGTATCGTCAAAAGAAGAAAACTCTTTCAGTTTTTCGCCTGTTGCGGGATTGATGGACGCGATCGCCATTGCCTACCTTAATCGCTTTCTAGAATCGGTGAAATTGATCGGGACCGATCGCCGAGCCGTTCGTCGTCTTCGCGCAGGGCGGTCGCGCCCTACCAAATAAACCTAAATTCGCAGGCCTTTTGGAATCAAAACGCGATCGAGCAAGTCGAAAAACCATTGCACCAGTAGCGCCAGCACAGCGGCTGGGATCGCACCCTCAAGAATTGTTATGTGATCATTCAAGTTCAGTCCGCTTAAGATCGGCTCACCCAAGCCGCCGGCTCCAATCAATGCCGCAAGCGTGGCAGTGCCGATATTAATCACGGCGCTGGTTTTGATTCCTGACAATATCGAGCGCGACGCCATTGGAAGATAAATTTCCCAGAGCCGGGCGCCGGGACTTAATCCCAATGCGACGGCGGATTCGCGCAACGAGCGGGGGATGTCTTGCAAACCGGTTGTAGTGTTGCGCACGATCGGCAGCAATCCGTAAAGAAAAAGCGCAGCGATGGCTGTGCGCACGCTAATTCCAAAAAAAGGAAGAGGAACCAGCAAGGCCAGCAACGCCAGCGAAGGAATTGTTTGCACAATGCTGGCGAAACCAAGAATAAGCTGTCCAACCGCTCCGCCGCGACTGGCAACAATGCCGAGCGGAATGCCGACTGCCACTGAAAGCAGGAGCGACAATCCAGCGAGCTGAAGATGACGAAGTGTCCATCGCGCCAGCTTGCGCGGAAAGGATTCATCCGCAGCGCTCGCCCAGCTTGCGCCACGTTCGAAATATGAGTTTGCTGCTCTCGTGTAGTTCTTAGTCCGCTCCGCTTCGGCATTGAGCCGAACCATGCGGCTCTCATCCAGTGTTCCTTCCAGGCGACGCAATGCCGCAACTGCATTCACAGATGTGGATGCACGAAACAAGAACACAGCCTCGTACTTCGGAAAGAACTGAAGATCGTCTTCCAGCACGACGAGATCGTTTTGTGCGATCTTCGCGTCCGTCGAGTAGGCATCCTTCACCTGTATCGAATCGTTCGCGAGCGCGCTGTAGCCAAGAGCGTGGTCGATGCCGATGATGTTGCGCTGTGGTAACGCGTAACGCTCGCGCAGCGGTCGCCAGCCGTCCTGCCGGTCGAGGAATTCATGCGTAAGCCCAATCTTCAGGTCGGGATGTTTTCGCAGATCGCTGATGGTTACGATTCCCAGTCGTTGCGCTTCACGGCGCAGCATCACCAGCGCGTAGGTGTTGTTGAACCCAAGCGACTCGGTCATTTCAACGCCAAGTTTTGCCAACAACTTGCGGATTTCATCGCGCGATAATGCACGATCACTTCTTAGAATCTCCTGAGCGATTGTTCCCGTATATTCGGGATAAGTATCGATCTGTCCGCCACGCAGCGCTTGCCACAGAATGATGGTGCCGCCCATGCCCTGGCGATGTTCTGTCGGAATTCCGGCATCGATCAGCGTGCGTTTCGCGATTTCGCCAAGGACGTACGATTCTGTGAACTTTTTTGAACCAACTGTCATTTCCGCAGCCGACGAAGAATGAATCAAGAACGCGGGAACGCAGGAAAAAATCACAACAGAATACAGACGCCATGGACCCCCGAATGCTCCTCGGAAGTGCTTTGCTTTCGTGGATTCCTGTTTTCCTACTTTCCTCATTTGACTCATAGCGCCGTAATCCCGCGTTGCGCATTGATGAACTCGGAAACGAAAGGATCGGCGGGCCGTTCGCGGAGATCGGGGACCGTTCCTTGTTGCACGATACGGCCTTCGTTCATCAGAACGATCTCGTTACCGAAATAATTCGCTTCAGCCAGATCGTGAGTGACAAACAGCACCGTCTGATTCAGTCGCGTGAAAATTTCTCTAAGATCTTTTTGCAAAGAAGCGCGCACGAGCGGATCAAGCGCGCCCAGCGGCTCATCAAGCAACAGCAGCTCTGGCGACAGCATCAAAGCGCGCATTAAGCCAACGCGTTGCCGCTGGCCGCCTGACAGTTCCAGTGGGTATCGCGGCAGCAAACTTTCAGCGAATCTCGTGAGCTCACAGAGTTCTCCGAGTCTGGTTTGCATATTGTCGTGTGATTTCCCGATATGATCCGCCATCAAGAGGACATTGGCGCGGGCAGTCAGATGCGGGAACAAGCCGCCTTCCTGGATCACGTAGCCGATCCGGCGGCGGAGAATCTCGATGTTATTGGCGTTAATTACCTGGCCGTCGAAGCGGATTGATCCCGAATCTGTTTGAATCAAGCCAATGATCAATCGCAGCAATGTCGATTTGCCGCACCCGCTTGGGCCAATCAGGACCGTAGTTTTGCCTCGCTCAATCGAAACATTCGTCGGCTGCAGCGCAACTCCGTCGGCATAGCGTTTGCTCGCGTCCACGACCTCGACCAACGCGCTCATTAAAGTAGCACGAGCCTCAGGATAGAGCTGTTAGTTCGGTCGCAAGCGCGATACATGCGCTACATTGCAAAATAGAAAAGCCCGAACAAGCGAGCAGCGTCAGTCCACATGCGCATGAACTTGAACCCAGCTTGTGCAGCAAGCGCCGCGAACTCTTCCGGCGAATATTTATACGAAAACTCAGTGATGATTTTTTCACGTCGCCGAAAATGAAACTTATGCTGGTCGAAATGTACAAACTGGTCGATGTCACTAATCAGGTGCATCTCGATTCGTCCGGCGTCTGAATTGTAAATGGCGCGGTGGCGCCAGCACTCCAGATCGAAATCAGCGCCCAATTCGCGGTTCACGCGCGCCAACAAATTCAAATTGAATTGCGCAGTCACGCCGGAGCGATCGTTGTAAGCGGCCTCGAGTACATCCCGTTGTTTTTTTAAATCAACACCGATGAGCAGGCCACCATTGTCCCGGCAAACATTTGAAACCCGACGCAGGAATTGTAGAGCTTCGCCCGGTTCAAAGTTGCCGATCGTCGATCCCGGGAAATAAACAACATTGCGCGCAGGCTTCCGGGCAGATGAGGGGAGGACGACCGGTTGGAGATAATCGCCGCATACCGGTAGGACCTCCAGGTTCGGAAAGATTTTGCGGAACAGGGCAGTGGATTCGCGGAGTTGCTTTTCGGAGATATCCACAGGGACATAAACGGCTGGATTCTCCAGCGCTTCAATGAGGAAGCGAGTCTTTGTGCCTGCGCCGGTGCCGAGCCCGATTAGTTCGACGTCCGGTCCGAGCTGTGACGCGATATCGGAACGATCCCGATCCAGAATGTCGATCTCGGTCCGCGTGATGTAATATTCAGGCAGCTCACAAATCTTCTGAAATAACGCTGCGCCGCGCTGGTCGTAGAAATACTTGCACGGAAGCGTCCGGGGATTGGAGGACAGACCCCCGATTACATCGGTCAGGAAATCTGACGACTCTGGCGCAGAAAGTAGCTGCGGAGCGGTTAAAGATTCTCCGGTCATTGTCGCTATTGAAAGTGGCGCGGTCGCGGCAGCGACTCGCGCCATACCAGGTCACTGTGGATCGCGCGAGAGTCTGATGCCTGTGTACTGCCAGCGTTTTTCGGGTTGAAAGAAATTGCGATAAGTGGGGCGAATGTGCGTGCGCGACGTGGCGCATGAACCACCGCGCAGCACATATTGATTGCACATGAACTTTCCGTTGTATTCCCCAAGCGCGCCGGGACCCGGGCGATACCCGGGGTAAGGAGAGTAGGAGCTGCGCGTCCATTCCCAAACATCCCCAAACATTTGGTAAAGAGACCGATCGTTTCGCGATGTCGACAATGATTGGGGGTGAAAATTTTGGTCTTCGACGAAGTTTCCTTCCATCGAACAATCCAAGACGGCGCGCTCCCATTCGAACTCTGTCGGGAGGCGTGCGCCTGCCCAGTTCGCGTATGCATCGGCTTCGAAATAGCTGAGGTGCGTTGCTGGCTCGGACTCATCGACGGGGCGAATACCGGAGAGCGTAAAGTTCCACCACGCGCCGTCGCGTTTTATCCAGTAAAGCGGCGCGTTCCATCGTTGTTCGTTTACCGTCATCCATCCGAGTGACAACCAAAACTCCGGCCGCGCATAACCATTGTCTTCGATGAACGCCATGTATTCGCCGTTGGTCACTGGGCGTGAAGCCAGCGCAAATCCGGGCACCAGCGCTCGATGCCGCGGGCCCTCGTTGTCGTAGGCGAATCCGTGGCCGTCGTGGCCAATTGCGACCACTGTCTCATCGAAATCAACAAAGCGAATCGGGCCGACATCCTCTCCAATGACGTTTGTGTTTCGCCTTCGATACACTGGGTACAGCGGATTTTGCGCGAATACGTGTTTGATATCCGTGACGAGCAGTTCCTGATGTTGCTGTTCATGGTGAATACCGAGCACAAGGAGCCGCTCGATTTCATCAAGCAACTCGTCGTCGGCCTCAAACAGGTCGTCGATGTGCGAATCGATAGATGTGCGGTAGCGGTGCGCTTCCTGCACTGTTGGACGCGAAATTAACCCGCGAAGATCGCGCCGATGCATGTCACCGGCCGCATTGTAGTACGAATTGAACAGATAAGCGTACTCCGGGATTTCCGGCCGATATCGGGAAACAAATTTTTTCAGGATAAACGTCTCGAAAAACCAAGTGGTATGAGCGAGGTGCCATTTAGTGGGGCTAACGTCCGGCATCGATTGCACGACGTAATCCTCCGGTTCGAGACCGGCACACAGCGCGTCGGTGAAACGCCTGACCTCATGGAAACGACCTCGCAACTGTTCGACGCGCGTTGCTCTCTCGCGTAGCGGGCGGTCTTTTGCCGTTGCCGCGTCGGCTGCAGCGCTCAAGGATTTTCTCCCTCTTGCTCCAGTTCTTCGCGTCGCGCTTCCAGCATTTGATCGTGAGTTGCTTCGTCGACGCCTTCGGTCACAAGATGCTCGCCGACCGTTTCCTCTTCGTCGGTCCCGGGACGCGGAATGCGGTGACCTCTGGAGCTAGCAACAACACTCCACTCTTCCGTCATCTCGGCATTATCAGGAGTCTCCTCTGGAGGCATATGATTTTCTGCACCCATCAACTCTTCGCGGGCCTGTCGCCAATCCGCATCGGTAAATTCATCGGGGTTGCGCTCGTCAATCATTGCAATTTCCCTGGCGCGTTTTTCAACCTCTTGTGGTGACGGTGCGCCGATGCCGTTTCCGTGCTCTGAAATTTTTCCAGGGTGATTTTTTTGATGATCATTCATAGTAGTGGGCAGCCATCGTCTTCTTCGCACTACATTCTGGACTAGAGAATAGGAGCTTGCAATTCAAGCGGCAAAACGGCGTCGGCATGCACGTATGAATAGAGAAGATTTGATTCACCGTGATGATGGCTCGGTGGTAAGCTTTGGCGAGTACGGCGACGCAAGTGGCGTGCCGGTGATATTTTGCCACGGCTGGCCCAGTTCGCGTACGATGGCGCAGCTGACAGAAGAGCCGGCACGCGAGCTAGGCATTCGCATCATTTCACCTGATCGTCCTGGCATCAGTGGCTCAAGCTTACAGCCGAACCGCACGCTGGCGGATTGGCCGCTTCTTTTACAGCAACTGGCTGATCACCTCGGTCTCGGTCAATTTCGGGTGCTGGCGGTCTCAGGCGGCGCACCGTACGCCTACGCCGCTGCGGTTGCGATGCCGGAACGCGTCCGGGCGATCGCAGTAGTCGCTGGCGCTCCTCCAATTGCAGAACTTTCGGACGCTCACGGGTTGCTTCCGCTTTACCGATGGATGCTGGCGCTATATCGGACGCGACCCGCGCTCTTACGAACAATGTTTCATCTTGCGCGGCCAGTTCTTTCAGTGCGGCCACCGATCCGTTTTCGGCCGCTGTTTTTGAAACTGCTGATGTTGCGGCCATGTGACGCAGAAAGCTTGCGCGATGCAGCGGCGTTCGAGGCTATTTTCGAGAGCCAGCGGCGCGCATGGCGAACATCCGCAGAAGGTGTAATAGCCGACGCGCAGATATACGCTCAACCGTGGGGATTTTCCGTTGAAGAAGTGCGTGTGCCGGTGAGGCTGTGGCACGGGAAACAGGACCGCGCTTTCTCGTTTGAGTTGGCCGAAGAAATGTCAAAGCGTTTGCCGAACTGCGAAGCGCGTTTGATTGACGACGCAGGACATTATTCGCTGCCCATCCGGCACATAGGAGCCATACTCGAAGACCTTCTATCCATTTAGCTGCACTGGCCTGTCAGCAGTTGCGTGAGGCTGGGCGAAGCACCAACGCATCGGCTTGGAGTTTTTTGCGCATCATCGTATCGAAGGAAAAATGTTCGTTTGCGTACCGCAGGCCATTGGCTGCGCAATGCGCGGCGAGACCTGGGTCATTTAGAAATTCCATGATCGCCTCTGCCATCGCACGACTGTCGCCAGGGTCAATGAGCAGACCGTTGTGGCGGTGCTCGATGATCTCCGGGATATCGCCGACCTTCGTCGCAATCACAGGCCGTCCACTGGCGAAAGCTTCACGCAACACGATTGGAGACGCTTCGGTTCGCAGAGACGCGATCACGATTATGTCGCATGCGGCGTAAACGTCGGGCGTGTCCCAACGATATCCAGCCATAACGATTTGATCGCTCAATTCGGCCTGATCGATTGCGATCCTCACATTAATGCCACGTTGTAATATTCCAGTGCCCTGGCCGACGATCGCGAACCGCGCCTGGGGATGGCTTTTCAAAACGAGCGGCGCGGCTTCGACTAAAATGAGCTGGCCTTTATCGGGGCGAATCATGCCGACATTGCCGATCAACGGAGTCTTATCGCCGACACCAATCTCAGAGCGGAATTTTGTCCGGTCGCGCGCCGGTCTGAATTTTTCCAGGTCGACAGCTGACCCAATCACCTGAATTTTCGCCGCATCTACGCCATGCTGTTCGACGAGATGGCGTTTGATGACGGAAGCGTCGGCCACGATTTGCGAACAGCCGTGCTTGAAAATAAATGCGCGGCTTTTGCTGCCCAGTGAATCGGTGATACAGCGCGCGCGGCTCAGAGGGATGCCACAGAAGTAAAGTGGCAGGCAAATCCAGTGATCTTTCGAGCTATATGCTTTCAAAAGATCAACTTGGTTCCGGCGGCAAAATCTCCACAGTCTCCACGAACAGAGCAGGTCGACGCGACGCCGGAGCGGCATGGTGACGACACGCGTCCCAAGTTCAGCTGCTTTCGAGTGTACCTGGCTGTCTGGGTTACAGACCAGCCACGCCTGATGCCCATGCGCGTTTAGCCAGTCAATCTCTAGACATGTGCGATACTCCTGGCCGCCCCAACTGCGGCTGCTCTCTACGTAGAGAATGTTCACGTGCGATCGATGGCGTGTACGACCGCCGCACGCCTACGCGGTCGCCCCGCGTTTTTCCAAAATGTAATCGTGAATTGTGTTTACAGTGCGAAGCGCTTTACCTGCCACGTCCGAGCTTGGGACACCGACGCCAAATGTTTTTTCCATGCTGACCACGAGCTCAAGCGCATCGATGGAATCCAACCCGAGCCCCTCTGGACCAAACAATGGCAGATCATCCCCGATCTGTTCGGGAGTGACTTGTAGCATCAGATTTTTGACAAGCATCTCCTTGATTTGGGCGCGCAAATCCGGCTCAGACATAAGTGAGCCGCGACTTTGCCGTGAATCGCGTGAAAGGTCAACCCGCGGGGGAATGGCCTTACTTAGAATTTAGCAATGCGGCGCGGCGGGGTTGCATTTATCGCAGCACGAGAACGAAACTTTCAGACCTGATCAGCCTTGTCTCCTGGAGTAATTGCCTGATTTGGATCCGGACGCGCTTGGGTCGTCACAATCTGCGGCTCAGTTCGTGCGATGGTGGATTGCGCCGGTTTTACGTCCGGTTTGCTTTCCGCATCAGACTTCCCGGCCTTGTGCAGCTCGTCGCTGAATTCGTCCTTTGCCTTTTGAAATTCCTTCACCGCCTGCCCCATTCCGCGGGCGAGCTCCGGAAGCTTCTTGGCTCCGAACAGAACCAGAATGATCAGCAGGATGACGATTAAGTCCGGCCCCGCCAAATTCATGAAGCTGGCGATGAGGCTCATAGCTTGGGTTGAAGATCACGCCGTTTCGCCAACTTGCAAGGCAATTCGGCGAGCCAACCGGTCGAATTGAACGGCGCTGCAAGGTTGACATGCCTGCGCGGCTGTGTGAAAAAGGCCTCCACCCAATATGCGTCCTATCTGGAAAGGCAGCATCAGCTTCGGGCTGGTTTACATTCCGGTGGCGGTATATCCAGCTACACGCGAGGAAAAGATCAGCTTCCGCCAACTGCGTTCGAGCGACCTCAGCCCAATCAGATACAAGAAGGTAGCGGAAGCGGATTCGAAAGAAGTTCCAGCCGACCAAATCGTGAAAGGTTTCGAATACGAGCGAGGGCGGTATGTAGTTTTGAAGGAAGAGGATTTCGAGAAGGTGCGAATCGAGTCGACGCATTCAATCGACATCACCGATTTTGTCGACTTGGAGCAGGTCGATCCGAAATTCTTTTACCGGCCGTATTTTCTCGAACCGCAAAAGGGCGGTGAAAAGGCGTACGCCGTCTTACACAAGGCGCTCAGCGGCACTGGCAAGACCGGTATCGCCAAGGTGGTCATTAGCAACCGTGAGCACCTCGCGGCGGTCAAACCTGATGGGTTATTCCTGATTTTGGAGCTGATGCATTTCGCCAGCGAAATACTCAGCACAGAGGTCTTAAAGAATGGCTCTGCCACAGCCGTTACTGACAAGGAATTGAAAATGGCCCAGGCGCTTATCGACAGCATGAGCGTCGTTTGGGAGCCGGAAAAGTATCGAGACGAATACCGAACAGCGCTGATGGAGATCATCGAGCAGAAGGCGCAACACAAGGAGATCACCACGAAGGCACCCACTCCTCCGGCGCCGACGAACGTCGTTGATCTGGTGAAGGTGTTGCAGGACAGCCTGAATCGCACACAAACGCTGAGACAGAAAGGCTCGAACACCCGACCAGTTGCCCGTCGCTCCACCAGCGCGTTGGTCAAACAGCGGCGGCGCGCCGGGGCTCTGGGGTAATAAGGCTTCCTGCCGTTGCAAATTGTCTGGCCGCCAGTATAGTCGCCACTCTTTATGGCCAAGACCGCCTGGATCAATCGCAACGAACGCAAGCGTGCGACGACGAGAAAATACGCCGCATTGCGCGCGGAGTTAAAAGCGAAGAAGGATTATGCCGGCCTCACGCAGTTGCCGCGTGACGCCAGTCCCACGCGGGTGGTGAACCGCTGTGAAGTCACCGGTCGGCGGCGGGCGTTCATTCGCCGGTTTAAGATGTCGCGGCTTACGTTTCGCGAGCTGGCCTCGCAAGGGCTCATCCCTGGCGTAACCAAATCCAGCTGGTAAGGTAGGAACAATGCTTGTTTTCGGGACGCCGCACGGCGCGTCCACGTGATGAACATGCCTCCGCTATTTTTATTGGTAGCAACTTCGATGGCTCGAACCGTTGTGCCACATTGGGACCGGCCCATCGTGCTGTTTGGAAAATTGGCGGCCATCGCGGCGCTTGTAGCGCTCAACGCCTTCTTCGTTGCGTGCGAATTTTCCATTGTCAAAGTGCGCACGACTCAGCTTGACGCGCTCCTGGAAGAGGGCGACCTGCGCGCGCGCTTCGTCAAACACGTTCGCGAACATCTGGATGCTTACCTTTCAGCGACGCAATTAGGCATAACATTGGCCAGTCTCGCGCTCGGGTGGATTGGTGAGCAAGCGCTGGTGTCGATCGTGCAACCAGCTCTGGCCCTCGCGCACATCTACTCGTACGCATTGGCAACGTCGATCGCTATCACCCTCGCTTTCGCCGGCATCACCTTCCTGCACATTGTCTTCGGCGAACTTGCGCCCAAATATATTGCAATTTCCGAGCCCTTGCCGGTAGCGCTGCGTCTGATGCGACCGCTTGGCGCGTTCTATGTTTTGTTTAAGCCGGCCATTTGGCTCCTGAATAAGTCTTCTAATTTCCTTTTGCACCGAGTGCTGCGGCTTCAACCGGTTCGCGGCAGCGAGCTGGCGCACAGTGAGGAGGAGTTGCGATTGATCCTCCAGCAAAGTGAGAAATCCGCAGACGTCACTCCACTGGGTCGCGAGCTTGTTTTTAATGTGCTCGACCTGCGCGACCGTGTAGTGCGCGATACCATGACTCCACGCGGTGACATTGTTTACCTCAATGTTGAGGACGGCTTTGAAGCCAACTTGAAAAAAGCCATTGAGTCGCGTCACACGCGGTTCCCTCTGTGCCGTGAAAACCTCGACAATACGATTGGGCTAATTCACATCAAGGAACTGCTTCAGTTGATGCGCGACCCGCATCCCGATCTGCTCAAAATCAAGCGCGAGTTGACACCCGTGCCCGAAATGATGCCGCTTGAGAAATTGCTTAAACTATTCCTCAGCAAACACGCGCATCTCGCAATCGTTATAGATGAATTCGGCGGCACCGTCGGAATGGTTACACTGGAGAATGTCCTGGAGGAGTTGGTTGGCGATATTCAAGACGAGTTCGACGCCGAAAAGGAAGAGTTTCGCCAGATCAGTGCGAATGAATTCAGTGTGGATGGAGCATTGGGACTTTACGAGCTGAACGACCTGGCCGAGCTCGATCTGGAAAGTGCCGACGTAAGCACCATCGGCGGTTATGTTACTCATTTGCTGGGCCACCTGCCGAGGACGGGCGAACAAGTTAAGATCGAGAATTATGTCGTCACAGTTTCGCAAGCGGACCCTCGCCGTGTGAAGCAACTACACTTCAAGAAACTCAGCGATGCTCCAGCTACGGTGCCGGCTTCTCGGAGCTCGTAACAACTGTCATCGAAGGGATGCTCGTTAAACGGCTGCGGCCTGCAGCCGAGCTCTCAAGGCAGGGCGGTGTTGCAATTGCTTCGTGAGCGCAGCGATTGCCCGGAGCGTCGAAGGACTGATGTGATGTTCCATTCCTTCAACATCCTGATGGATCACGCGGTCATCCAGACCGAGCAGTCTCAGAAAATCGGTCAGGAGTTTGTGTCGCTGGGCAATCTTGAGCGCAAGTTTTTTGCCTGCTGCAGTTAAAATTAAACCGCGGTATTTCTCGTATTTCAGCAGCCCCTCGGCATCGAGCCGCTGCACCATATTGGTGACGCTGGCCTGTGAAATTTTCAAAGCAGCCGCGATGTCGATCACCCTGGCGTAGCCTTTTGAGTTAATCAGTTCCAGAATACGTTCAAGGTAATCCTCCATGGCGGCCGATGCAGGAGCGGCAGACTGATATGTTTTTTTACCTCGCACGCCGGCAAACATAAAAGTCTCATGTTAACAGTCAACCTACAGACATAGGCGATTGACAGAACAATGTCCGAGTATAAGTGAATTAGGCTATCCTAAATCGTTTTCTTGAGATTCATGGCTGATTCGCAGGTCGCAACAACAAATCCCCCGTGGCGACGAACGCGCGGGCAGGTCTCTTTACCTGAGGTCCATCGCACAATTGTTGTGCCGGCAACAGCGTCGTTTTGGAGAAAACTCATCGCTTTTTCCGGGCCGGGATTTCTCGTGGCGGTCGGCTACATGGATCCGGGCAACTGGGCCACGGATTTAGCTGGAGGCGCGAGATTCGGGTACGCGCTTTTGTCAGTCATCATGATTTCGAACTTGATGGCAATTCTGCTCCAGCACTTGTGCATTAAGCTTGGTGTCGCTACGGGTCGTGATCTGGCACAGGCTTGTCGCGATCACTATGGCACGGCCACAGTGTGGTTCCTTTGGGTTCTCTGCGAGATTGCGATTGCAGCATGTGACCTCGCCGAGGTGGTTGGGTCTGCAATCGGGTTGCAGCTTCTTTTCGGAATTCCGCTGGTATGGGGTTGCATCATCACGGCCCTGGATGTGCTGGCTGTCCTTTATCTTCAAACGAAGGGATTTCGCTACATCGAAGCGCTTGTCATCACGCTCATAGCCATTATTGGAGGTTGCTTTGCCGCGGAACTGCTCTTTTCTCACCCGAGCCTTGCTGGCATCCTCGCGGGCTTCGTTCCCGGGCCACACATTGTCACAAATCAGGGAATGCTCTACGTCAGCATCGGCATTCTCGGAGCGACCGTGATGCCGCACAATCTGTATTTGCATTCTTCAATTGTGCAGACGCGCAAGTTTGAGCAGACGCCTGGTGGCAGGCGCGAAGCCATCAAGTTCGCGACGATCGACTCAAGCCTCGCGCTGATGTTCGCCTTATTCATCAACGCAGCAATTCTCATTTTGTCGGCCGCGGCTTTCCATTGGTCAGGTCATCAGGACGTGGCCGAGATTCAGGAAGCCTACAAACTGTTGACCCCGCTGCTGGGGGTGAGCGGGGCAAGTATTCTCTTTGCCGTGGCGTTGCTTGCGTCTGGACAAAACTCGACGCTTACCGGAACGCTGGCCGGCCAGATAGTGATGGAAGGTTTTCTCAACTTCCGCATCACTCCATGGCTGCGGCGACTGATCACACGTCTGATCGCGATCGTTCCCGCGGTGCTGGTGATCGGTATGTTCGGAGAGGCGAAAACGACCGAGCTGCTGATCGCCAGTCAGGTCTGTTTGAGTATGCAGCTAGGCTTCGCGGTTTGGCCGTTGATGCGGTTCACGAATGAAAAGGCGAAGATGGGAGAGTTCGTGAATCCACTATGGGTAAAAATGCTGGGCTGGACAGCTGCGTGGCTAATCATCGTGCTTAACATGAAGTTACTGCTGGACACGTTCTTGCCGGACTCCGTATTACAGGCGCTACACGGTTCACTCGGACTGGCAGCTCCGAAGTGAGAAAAGTACGGACTGCGGTGGACCTTCGATTTAACGGCTTAACGATTTAACTATTCAACGTCGCCAAGCATGTATCGTCACATTCTCATTCCGCTTGAGAACAGCGGGGCCGACGAAACGATCCTTACCCATATCAAGCCTCTCGCACGGCTGAGCGGCGCCCAGCTGCTTCTCGTTCATGTCGCTGACGGTTGGGTGGCGCGCAATTTTAATCAGCTGAAGCTCGCTGAGAGCGAAGAGATGAAAGAAGACCGGGCATATCTGGAACAACGCGCCCGCGATTTGACCGCAGAAGGCTTCACCTGCGCTGCCGTGTTGGCACTGGGCGAACCCTCCGACGAGATCATCAAGCTCGCGCGGGAGAGAGAGGTGGACCTTATTGCGATGACAACGCACGGTCACCGGCTAATTAGTGATCTTCTGTATGGCGCCACGGCCGATAAGGTACGGCACGCGGTCGATGTGCCCGTGTTGTTGTTGAAGGTGCAGAGCTAGGGCAAACGACGAAATCCAAATGACGAATGACGAAATAAGCACTAATGACGAAGTTCCAAAGCAGTTATTCTTCGTCGTTCATGAAGGCCCTTTTTCTCACTAACGAATATCCGCCGCACATTTACGGCGGTGCCGGCGTGCATGTGGGTTACCTCTCACGGGAACTGGCGAAAATGATGCCGGTGGAAGTGCGTTGTTTTGGCGATCAGCGAATTGAAGATGGCAACCTTAAGGTGATCGGCTTTGAGGTGGACACGGGCAAATTCACATGTCCCAAACCGTTGCGCTCCGCATTCGGTGCAGTTCGGCGTTGCACGGACTTTAATACGATGAACATCGATGCTGACCTCGTGCATTGTCACACGTGGTACACTCATTTTGGCGGCATTCTGGCGAGGAAGAACTATGGAATTCCGCTTGTGATAACAGTCCACTCGCTTGAGCCGCTCCGACCTTGGAAGCGCGAACAGCTTGCTGGAGGCTACGATTTTTCTCTTTGGGTCGAGAAGACCGCGTTGGAACTGGCCGATGCGATCATTGCCGTTTCAAATGACACCAGGCACGATATCGAGCGCCTGTTCGACGTCGACCCTGGACGTGTGCACGTGATCCACAATGGGATCGATCTCGAACAATACCGCAAACTCGATTCAACCGCCGTCCTCGAGCGGTACGAAATTGACGTATCCCAACCCTATCTACTCTTTGTCGGCCGGATCACGCGTCAGAAAGGCTTCCAGCATTTGATGCGAGCAATCGAGTATATGCATCACGATTTCCAAATCGTGCTTTGCGCTGCTGCTCCGGACACGCCGCAAATGGCAGAGGAAATGAGAACCGCCGTAGAACAGGCAAAGGCACAACGGCGCGGCGTCATCTGGATCAACGAGATGGTCGATCAAAACGCAGCGTGTGAACTTTACTCGCACGCGGCAGTCTTTGTCTGCCCATCAATCTACGAACCTTTTGGGATCATCAATCTCGAAGCGATGGCGTGTGAAACGGCCGTCGTTGCCAGCGCTGTCGGCGGAATCAAAGAAGTGGTCGTCGATGGTCAAACCGGTTTTCTCGTTTCGCTCGCGCAAATGAACGAAAGTCCGTTCGAAGCAACCAACCCCGAAAAGTTCGCGAAAGACCTAGCAGGGCGCGTGAACCAGTTGATGGCGGACCCAAAACTCCGAGAAAAATTTGGAAAGGCCGGACGGAAACGGGTGGAAGAACACTTCAGTTGGGCGTCTGTTGCAGCGAGAACAAAGAAATTGTACCAGACGTTGAAGCGTAAAAGTGCGTGCGTTTCCGGCCCGCTGCCATTGTGAACGAAGTGAAGGATCTCGCAAAATCTGGCTCAACGTTTTGTGATATCGCGTGATCTCACTTCGATTGTGGAGTCCCTCGCTTTGCTCCGGATGACACGCCGTTATGCTAATGGCAGCTTGAACACACAATGTTTGTCGATCGGGTCAAAGTTCTTGCACAAGCAGGAAACGGCGGTCGCGGTTGCGTCAGTTTTCGGCGCGAAAAATTTGTGCCAAAAGGCGGGCCTGACGGCGGTGATGGCGGACGCGGCGGCGAAGTGATTCTGCGTGCCGATCGGCATGTCGATAATCTCGCAAGTCTATTCTATGAGCCGATCATCAAGGCAAAAAGCGGCGGGCACGGTAAGGGAAAGAAAATGGCCGGCCGCAAAGGGGCCGACAAAATCGTGAAGGTGCCGGTGGGGACAATCGTGTATGCGGTAAAAGGAATGCAACGCTCAACGTTCAACACCCAACCTCCAACGCCCGATCCAGAAGAATCGGGAATTCCAATTGTCGATCTCACCCGAGATGGCCAGGAATTCGTCCTCTGTCGCGGTGGAGCAGGGGGCAAGGGCAACGTGCACTTCAAAAGCTCACGTAACCGCGCGCCGCGGCAATACACCGAGGGCGAAGAAGGCGAGCAGGGAAATTTTCTGTTTGAGCTGCGAACGATCGCCGACGCCGGACTGGTCGGTTATCCGAATGCCGGCAAATCGACGCTGCTGGGGAAAATCTCTGCAGCCCGACCCAAGGTTGCGGCATATCCATTCACAACACTGCATCCGGTGGTCGGCGTAATTGAATTTGCAGGTTACCGGCGGGCAACTATTGCTGATATTCCTGGTTTGATCGAAGGAGCGCATCGCGGCCTGGGGTTGGGTCACGAATTTTTGCGCCACATCACGCGGTGCCGAATTTTGCTTTTCGTGATCGATATGGCCGGCAGCGAAGGACGGAGTCCTATCGAAGATGTCCAGAACCTGCGCCGGGAAATCGATCTATACAATCGAGGGCTTTCTTCCCGGCCATGGCTGGTGGT
Organism: Candidatus Udaeobacter sp.; assembly: GCA_036269995.1. Lineage (GTDB taxonomy): Bacteria > Verrucomicrobiota > Verrucomicrobiia > Chthoniobacterales > UBA10450 > Udaeobacter. The sequence goes on along the minus strand of DATBDJ010000006.1, from coordinate 48,874 downwards.
TGCCAATAAAATGGATTTGCCCGACGCGGAGAAGAATCTCAAATCCTTCAAGGAAAAGTTTCCGAAGCTTACCACTGTTCCTGTCTCAGCTGTGAAAGGAGAAGGAATCACAGCATTGAAAGAGAAATTAGCAGCGACATTGCTCGACGGCACAGACGCCGGTCCTTCTGGAATTTGACGTGGACAACTCCCCGAACTCTGGCGAGACTGGCCGCATTGTTATGGCCAAACGGGTTGTAGCGAGCTATTGCTCCAGCTTTCTGAAGTCGGAGATGTGGCACATTTACCGGCAGGTCAAGGCGCTGCGCGGCGTCAAGACTTTTGTGGTCACGAAAGAAGTTCAAAATGCAGAGCGTTTTCCGTTTGAGGATATTGAAGTTATTCCAAAACGGCGCACCAATCTGCTGGTTCACGGCTGGCTTAAATTCGTCGAACGACGGCCGCCGATTGTTTACCGCGGCGAATATCAGACACTCGATTCGCTGTTGGACCGGCACGGCGCCGATCTTATGCACATTTATTTCGGGCATACCGGCGTGCACCTTCTGCCGTTTATTGAGCAATGGGATAAACCGTGCGTGGTGTCTTTCCATGGGGCCGACGTGGCCCAAAAACCTGAGATCAAGGATTACCCGGGGAAACTGCGCCGCCTTTTCAACGCCGTGCCACTGGTTTTTGCGCGCTCCCAGTCGCTTGCCGAGCGGCTGATTCATTTAGGCTGTCCGGCAGAGAAACTCCGCATCAATCGCACTGGCATACCGCTCAATGAATTTCCGTTCGTGGAGAGGGGCACTCCTCGCGAGGACAAATGGCGCATCGTACAGGCGTGTCGGCTGATTCCGAAGAAAGGGGTAGCAACGAGCCTTCGCGCCTTTGCAATTTTCAAGAAAGACAATCCGAACGCGGAATTTTACATCGCCGGCAAAGGTCCTTTGCAACCGGAACTGGAGATGCTCGCGGACGGCCTCGGCATCTTAAGAGACGTGCACTTTCTGGGCTTTCTCTCGCAGGCAAAGCTCCAACAGCTCTATGCAGGTTCGCATCTGTTTTTGCATCCCAGCGAGATATCTCACAATCAAGATCAGGAAGGTGTGCCGAACTCGGTGTTGGAAGCCATGGCGACCGGTTTACCGGTTGTTGCCACGCGGCATGGTGGAATTCCCGAAGCGGTTGATCACGGCCGCACTGGATTCCTCGTTCCCGAAGAGGATCACGTTGGATTGGCGAACGCGATGCAGCTCATTACGGGTTCGCCCGTTTTGTTGAAGCAAATGGGTGAACGCGCGCACGCGACGGTGCTTGAGCGATTCGAGCAGGGGGCTCAGATCGATCAGTTGGAATCGTTCTACGAAGAAGCAATCGAAATGAATGGCGCGTCCGAGCCGGCAAAAACGGAGCGACTAGTTCGAATCACTCCGCAGTTTGCCGAAAGCCTGCCGGCGAAATAGCGGAAGAATTTTGTTTGTCATCCGCGCAAAACGCGCTTTTATATGCGCGTTCAAAGTTGTAGCCGTGGCAGCTTATCCGGCATAATCTCGCGATTGCGGGGCTAGTGCGGGTGACCTCGGCAGGCTGGCATCACCGATGCCGGCTACAGCTGTGCTTACAAAAATGCGCAATCGTTGTTTACTGATGTCGATCCTGGCGTTGGCTTCCAGCGCAATGCTTGCTACGTCGAGCTTTGCAGCTGAAGTGGCCACGACTCAGCACGAAGGCGTCTCCTTAAAACCGCAGATGCTTGTTCAGTTTGGCGGTTTCGGGATCACAAACTCGATGCTGGTGACGTGGATCGTCGCCGCCGCAATTATCATTTTTTCACAAATTGCAACGCGCCGGGTTGAGCGCATTCCCCGCGGCATTCAAAACTTTTGGGAGTGGCTAGTTGAAGGTTTGCACAATTTTTTGGAGAACATTATTGGCCGTGAGTTAGTGGCGAAGGGATTTTGGTTTTTTGCGACGGTTTTCATTTTTATTCTGTTCGTCAACTGGTTTGGACTAATTCCAGGAATCGGAACTGTTGGTTGGGGCCATTACGATCCGACAGGCAATTTTCACGTTGATCGGCCGTTGCTGCGCGGTGGCAACGCCGACCTGAACATGACGACGGCGATGTCCGCCATTTTTTTCGTGATGTGGTTTGTCTGGGCGATTCAGGCCAACGGTATCGGCGGATTCTTGAAACATTTGTTTGGTCCCAAAGGTGAGACATCTGGAATCGTGAAGCTTCTCATGATCGTCATTTTTTTCGCCGTCGGCTGGCTCGAAGTGATTTCGATTCTATTTCGACCGATTGCGCTCAGTTTTCGATTATTCGGGAATATTTATGCTGGCGAAAGCATTCTTGAAGCGATGTCTACGATGGTTCCGTGGCTGTCGCCCATCTTGCCGATTCCATTCTATTTCCTCGAAGTGCTCGTGGGATTTGTGCAGGCGCTCGTCTTCATGCTGCTGACTGCGGTTTTCACAATGCTAATTGCAGAACACCAGGAGGGACCGCAACACGCGCACTGATTTTTTGGCGATCTCATGACGGGATCGCAAACCAACTAAAAAAATATGATACTACCAATACTAGCAGAACTGGGCGGAAGCATTCACGTCGGGCTTGCCGCGATGGGCGTCGGAATCGGAATTGGCTTGACTGGCTTGGGAATGACCACGGCGGTTGGTCGCAATCCCGGTGCATTCACGCAGGTGCTCGTGCACGGAATTCTCGCCATTGCGTTGACGGAGGCGATCGTTTTCTACGCACTGTATCTCGTTCATTAATTTTATCCGGACGCAATGGATATTGCGCCCGAACCTGGTGTATGAATCTGATAATTGCCGCCAGCAGCGGAGGCATAACCGACATCTTGCGTCAAACAGCTGAAACATTCGGCTGGAATTGGAAGTTGTTTCTGTCGCAGGTGATTAGCTTCTGCATTGTTGCATTCCTTTTGCAACGCTTCGCATACAAGCCGATCCTGGCCATTCTTGAGGAGCGCCGGCGGAAGGTCGAGGAGGGCCAGCTCAATGCCGAAAAGATTAAGAAGGAACTCGCCGAGGCAGAGAAGCGTTACCAGGAAATTGTCGCAAAGGGCAACGCCGACGCGCAAAGGATGATCGATGAAGCGCGCGAAAGCTCCGCACAGTTGTCTGAGCGCAAGCAACAGGAGGCGATTGTCGCAGCGGAGCAAATTATCGCGAAGGCGCGCGAAGCTGCGGCGCTCGAGCACGAGCGCACCATGGAATCGTTGAAGCACGAGCTCGGGCGGCTCGTGGTTGAGACGACTGCGAAAGTTACCGAGAAGGTACTGACACCCGAAGATCAACGGCGCTTGCAAGAGGAAGCAGCCCGTCAACTGGCTTGATGAAGGTCAACAAGGAAATTCGGCAAGTGTCCCGGGGAATGTTGCGCGCCAGTTTCACTGACGGCCAGCTCGATTCCGGCAGAATCGGCTCACTCGTTGATTCACTGATCGCCAGAAAACCCCGTAACTACGTTGACGTACTGAAAAATTATCGCCGGCTTCTCCGGCTTGAACTGGAGAAGCGCCGTGCCCGGATTGAGACCGCAAGCGAAGTAGATCCCACGGTGAAATCCGAAATCGTCGCCAGTTTGAAAAACAAGTACGGCAGCGAGTTGTCGAGTGAGTTTCTGGTTAACCCGGAGCTACTTGGTGGAATGCGCATTCGCGTAGGAAGCGATGTGTGGGACGGAACCGTACGCAATCGGCTCGAACGCCTGCAGCAACAACTCTAACCAACGAATACTAATCTGGAGGGGGAGCTCACACCTGTCCCTACAGAATGAAAATACGAAGCCATGAGCAGCATACTGGAAGAGATCGAAACGAAAATTGAAGGACTGAAGACATCGACAGCGAAAAGCAACGTAGGCGTTGTGCGCGAGACAGGCGATGGTGTGGCGCGCATCGAGGGGCTGAGCGACGTCATGCTCAACGAGATGATCGAATTTCCAAACGGTGTCTATGGTCTGGCACTGAACCTGGAAGAGACGGAAGTCGGCGCGATTCTGCTCGGCGACAACACTCTGGTCCAGGAAGGCGACGAAGCCAAAACAACCGGCCGGCTTCTTTCTGTGCCCGTGGGAAAGGCGCTGCTCGGTCGCGTCGTGAATACGCTTGGGCAGCCGCTCGATGACAAAGGCCCCATCAAAAGCGACACCTTTTATCCACTTGAAAAGATCGCTCCTGGCGTCATCAAGCGCCAGAGCGTCAATCAACCGGTGCAGACCGGCATCATGGCCATCGACGCCATGATTCCCATCGGTCGAGGTCAGCGCGAACTAATCATCGGGGATCGGGCGACGGGCAAAACTACAATCGCCATCGATACAATCATCAGCCAGGCGCGCCTGAACAAGGCCGCTGAAGATCAGGGCGATAAGAATTATCGCCCGCTCTACTGCATCTATGTTGCCGTCGGTCAGAAAAATTCGAATGTCGCGCGCGCTCTCGCAGTGCTCGAAAAGGAAGGCGCCATGGCGTACACGACAATCATTTCCGCGGCAGCATCCGACACGGCAACAAATCAATACTTGTCGCCGTTTGCTGGAGCGGCCATGGGCGAGTGGTTCATGGACAACGGAATGGACGCGCTGATCGTTTACGACGATCTGTCGAAACACGCTGTCGCATATCGGCAGGTTTCACTCGTGCTGAAACGTCCATCAGGCCGTGAAGCGTATCCGGGCGACGTGTTTTACCTGCACTCTCGCTTACTCGAACGCGCGGCCCGCATGAGCGACCAATTTGGAGGCGGATCCTTGACCGCATTGCCGATTATCGAAACCCAGGCAGGCGACGTCTCCGCCTACATCCCTACGAATGTGATCTCGATCACCGACGGCCAGATCTACCTCGAGACGGATTTGTTCTATCAAGGTGTTCGGCCAGCCATCTCAGTCGGTTTATCAGTGAGTCGTGTCGGTTCAGCGGCACAAATCAAGGCCATCAAGCAGGTCGCAGGCAAAGTGAAGCTTGATCTGGCACAATTCCGCGAGCTCGCCGCGTTTGCGCAATTTGGTTCCGATCTGGATGCTGCGACAAGATCGCGACTCGATCGCGGTCAACGCATTGTCGAGCTTTTTAAACAAAAACAGTACAACCCAATTCCGGTCGAAGAACAGGTCACAGTCCTGTGGGCGATGCAAAATGGATACCTCGACCCCGTTCCGGTCGAGCGCGTGAAGGAGTACCAGCTAAAACTTCAAGACTGGCTGCAAACCCGGAAAGGAGCATTGCTCAAGACCGTTCGCGAGAAAAGGGAAGTCGATAAAGACCTCGAGTCGCAGTTGAAAGCGGCGCTCGACGAATTCAAAACAACGTGGCGCTAAGATTGCTTAAACTTTAAATGGCGAACACGCAGGACATACGGCGCCGAATCAAATCGATCCGCAACACGGCGCAGATCACGAAAGCAATGCAGATGGTGGCGGCTTCCAAGATGCGCAAGGCCCAGCAGCAGGCGCTGGCTGGACGACCTTATGCGGGGTTGATGAATAAGGTTTTCGTTTCCCTTCAGAAAAGGACTGATCCCAGATTGCATCCGCTTTTGGAGATTCGAACAGTGAACAAGGAATTGGTCCTGATCATTAGTACAGATAAGGGATTGTGCGGCGGGCTTAATACAAATCTTTTTCGTGAAGCCGCGAACTTCGACACCGCAAAAACAGCGTTCGTCGTTACCGGTAAAAAGGCGCGACAATTCATCGGGCGGACGAAACGCGACTTGCTGGCGGATTTCGAACTGAAAGATTCGCCCAGCTTTCTCGAAACCAAACCGATCGGGCGATTTTGTATGGAAAAATTTGTCAGGCGCGAGGTCGATAAGGTTTCAGTCCTTTACACGCATTTCATCAACACCATAAACCAGCGCCCGGTATTGCGGACGCTGTTGCCGATCAGCAGTTTCGATTTGCCCAAGGACCAGGCTGCCGAAGCTCAAAGTCAAAGCACTGATCCGATGATCGGATACATATTCGAACCGAACGCCGAAGTCGTGCTCGATGTGATGCTGCCGTACTATATCTCATTCCAGGTTTTTCAGATGATCCTTGATGCACGCGCGTCCGAGCACAGCGCGCGCATGGTGGCAATGAAAAACGCCACCGACAATGCGAACGAGTTTATTAAAGACCTGACATTGGAATACAATAAGATGCGCCAGGCCAGCATTACTACTGAGTTGCTCGAAATCGCCACGGCGCAAATGTCGCTCGCTGGCTAGTCAATTTTTATGAATAAAGGAAACATTGTTCAAGTCATCGGTCCCGTGGTGGACGTGGAATTTCCCGAGGGAAAACGGCTGCCGAAAATCTACAACGCGCTCGAAATCGAGTACGAGGTGAACGGCAACCCAACAAAGCTGACGCTCGAAGTGCAACAGCACCTTGGTGAGAACTGGGTGCGTTCCATCGCAATGTCTTCCACTGAAGGCTTAAAGCGCGGAATGAGCGTAAGCGATACCGGGGCGCCAATCAGCGTGCCGGTAGGTGAGGCCGTGCTTGGGCGACTTTTCAATGTGACAGGCGACCCTATCGATGATCGTGGGCCGGTGAATTATGAAAAGCGTTATCCAATTCATAGGGCTGCTCCGACGCTCACGGAGCAAGATACGAGGGCAACAATTCTGGAGACAGGCATCAAGGTAATCGATCTCGTTTGCCCGTTTTCGCGAGGCGGGAAAGTCGGCGCATTTGGAGGCGCAGGGGTGGGCAAGACTGTCGTCATCCAGGAGTTGATTAATAACATTGCGATGAAACACGGCGGCGTATCGATGTTTGCAGGAGTAGGCGAACGAAGCCGCGAAGGAAATGATCTCTACAAGGAAATGAGTGAGGCGGGTGTCATCAATCAACAAGATTTGTCGAAGTCGAAAGTAGGGATGGTCTTCGGTCAAATGAACGAACCGCCGGGCGCACGACTACGCGTCGCTCTTGCCGCGCTCGCCATGACGGAATATTTCCGCGACGAACGCAATCAAGACGTGCTGCTTTTTATCGATAACATTTTCCGGTTCTCACAAGCAGGCTCTGAAGTGTCAGCATTATTAGGGCGAACGCCAAGCGCGGTCGGTTATCAGCCGACACTTGCCGCGGAAATGGGTGATCTACAGGAGCGCATTACCTCAACCAACAAAGGATCGATCACTTCGTTTCAGGCGGTTTATGTTCCGGCGGATGATCTTACTGATCCGGCGCCGGCAAACACTTTCGCGCACCTCGACTCGACAATCGTGCTCGAGCGTGCGATCGCCGAGCTGGGAATTTATCCAGCAGTCGATCCGCTGGCATCGACATCAAAAGCCTTGGCCCCTGAAATTGTGGGCGAGGAACATTACAATGTCGCACGCGGAGTGCAGCGGGTGTTGCAGCGCTACAAGGATTTGCAGGACATTATCGCGATTCTCGGAATGGATGAACTAAGCCCGGAGGACAAGCTGACCGTCCATCGCGCGCGCAAGATCCAGCGATTCCTGAGCCAGCCTTTCCATGTCGCGGAAGTTTTCACCGGCTTTAAGGGCCAGTACGTGCCGGTTGCGGAAACCGTCCGCGGCTTCAAGGAAATTTTGGAGGGCAAACACGACGATGTGCCCGAGCAAAATTTCTACATGAAGGGCGGCATCGACACGATCAAGGAAGGCTAGTTGATTCACGATGGCTACGCTGAAGCTCGAGATTGTAACACCCGAGGAGAAGATTTACTCCGAGGATGTCGACATGGTCACGTTGCCCGGCACGGAGGGCGAGCTTGGCGTGTACCCAAAACACGTTCCGCTGCTGACGACGCTGAAACCGGGTGAAATGCGCGTGATCAAAAACGGACGTGAAACGGCGCTGGCGATCGGTGAAGGCTTCGTCGAAATCAAAGCTGACGCCGTTTCGGTGTTGACTGACATGGCGCTCGAATCCGAGAAAATCGACGTCGCTGCGGCCGAAGCCGCAGTTGAGCGCGCGAAAGCGGCAATGAAAGAAGATCAGACCCCTGAACAGGTCGCAGCTATTCAAGCATCACTCCAAAAAGCGCTTGCCCAATTGCACGTCAAACGCCGGCGTCACGGCTAATAATTGTGGAGGCGCTCGCCGACGCGAGCGCCCGTTTGTTTGGGATTCGTTGTCCGCCGCGGCGGACATTGCTGCACACATTGAGACTTTCATGCTCTCGGCGCACGGGTAACCTCGAATCGTGACGACGCCCGAGACGCTGGGAATCATCGCCGGAAATGGTGTGTATCCGCAATTGCTCGCCGAGGCGGCGCGGAAAGCCCACGTTACTAAGATAGTTGCGGCGGGATTCACCGGAGAAACTGATCCTGCGCTCGAGCAACACGTCGATCTGCTCGAATGGATGCGCGTCGGCCAACTGAATCGTTTGTTGAAAGTTTTTCGCGCACATGCTGTTCACCACGCGATGATGGCCGGACAGATCGCGCCGAAAAACCTTTTCGATCTGCGTCCGGATGTGAAGGCGCTGATGTTGCTCGCAAAACTTAAACAGCGGAACGCCGAATCTATTTTCGCAGCCATCGCTGACGAGCTGGCCAAAATCGACGTGGAACTTCTTCCCGCCACGACATTCCTGGAAGATTCAGTCGCGAGCGCCGGATTGATTGTGGGATCGCAATTATCACGGAGCGAGGAAGAAGATGTCGATCTTGGCTGGAAAATCGCCAAAGAAATCGCGCGGCTCGACATCGGCCAGACTGTGATCGTAAAGAACGGAACCGTCGTTGCAGTCGAAGCTCTTGAAGGAACAAACGATGCGATAAAACGCGGCGGCGCGCTTGCGCGTGAGGGGGCGGTAATGGTGAAAGTTGCCAAGCCGAATCAAGATATGCGCTTCGATGTGCCCGTGATTGGGATAGAAACGCTCCGCGTCGCTGGCCAAGCAAAATTGCGCGTAATTGCCCTTGAAGCAGACAAGACTTTGATACTCGAACGTGACACAATTGCCGAGTTCGCCTGTCAGTTGGATATCTCGATCGTCGCTCGCTAATGCACAAAATGATAGGCGACGCTATCTACTTGGCTGCACTGACGGCCCACGCACATGAATCAAACGCAGCGTGCAACGAGCAGGCGGTGAGTCGGCCATTCCTGCATCCGTCTTGCTTTCGGAGCTAACCGACGCTAATCCGTGTGCGGTCGTTTCACGATGAACATCGTGATCGAGTTCGCTTGCCGCTCCGACCCACGCGCGACAACACGAATAAGTGGGCGATTCGGCCTCACGACGTCCCACGCCACAACGCGGTCGGTCAGGACTGGCGCTTTTTCAAGCTGGCCGATCTTGTCGAACGGCATCTGCTTTCCAGGCCGTAGATAAGCGGCGATATAGGTGATTCGTTCTTTCTCATCAGCTTTTACAAAAACCGAGCCGTAGTCGGTTTTCGTTAGTTCCCATGAAACCTTGCGCTCACCCTCGCTCGGCTCGGCCGCTTGGTTGACTTCATCGACATGACCAACCGTGGGTTGGCCCAACGAATCAAGCTTCCCGTGTGCACTCTCGAGAGTCGAGTCCAACTCGATTCCGAGAATCACCGTCTGCACCTTGACTGATTGCGCTGCAGCCAGGCGTTTCTTGAACGGTGCTAGCTTGGGAGGCTTAGACAGTGAAGGAGAAGTCGAAGCCGTAGGTGCAGGTGTTTCACCATTCGCGCGTCCAAAATCGGACACACCAACGCCAATGAGCGCTGCCGCAAACAGCAACCGAAGGATCACAGGCCGGTCCCGCTTACTTCACTTTAAACTCGGTTCCTCCGCGGGTGTAATCCTCGAGCGCCAACGAGCTGGTCTCGAATGTCATGCCCCGCAAACCGCACAAGGTCGAGCCCGAAACAATCGGCGCGTGGCCCGCTGCCGTGAGAATGGCGTTGAGCCGCGTGGTCGAAACGCGAACCGTGATCTTGCGATTTGTTTGGTCGATGGAACCGAAGTCAGCATCTCCGACAATCGTATCGGTGGTGCTGCCGCTAAAGTTACGCTCGGTCGTACCGTATTTATAACTAGGCACGCCGTTCGAATCGGTGCTGGCCTGGACGAAGAACTGATCGCCATCGTCGGAAAGACCCTTCGAGTAGGCGTTGCCACTGATATTTACGATCCCCGTTTCCGGCGCATTGGCCGCGAAATACATTCGCCAGGTGGCTAATGGCGGGATAACACTCAGATCCGACACCTGCATCGTTCCCGTAATATTAAAAACACGGTTTATCTTCGGCGTGACATACTTGATCGAGATGATGTCCACCGGGTTAGGTTCTGGCGCAACCGCGAGCAGGCCACTATCCTGGTCAAAGGCGAAATCGGTCACTTGTTCACCGTCCGGTCCTGGCTGCATCGCCTGCGGCGTAACCCCACCGCCAGGAGGAGGAGTCGCCCCGGGCACGGCAAAGGGCTGCGCGGGAAGAGCCGAACCCTCCCTTACGCTTGGCAGGTTACCACCCTTAATCGACGGGCCGGTGATCTGTCGCGCAACATAGGTATTCCCATCGAAATCATTATGGTCATCGGTATAGCCAATGACTGCCGCGCCTTGTGGGTCGAAGTTCACCTGAAAGTAATCGATTAAATTCCGGTTCGGTGACTCACCAGTGAGCGCGAGACCCTTGAGTGAAATATTACTGGCATGAATCGAATGGTCGCTCGCCTGCGCGATGCGGAAGCTGGGAGCAGGCGCATCCGCGTTAAAGCTCTGGGCGAAATAGACGCGCCACCGCGCATCGTCGTTATTGCCCTGGTTGTCGGTGGCATACCAGGCTATTCCGACTGCGCCGGGAGTCGGTCCGGTCGCGATCCATGGCATGAGGTTGACTCTTGTGGTCAAATCCGCCGGATTATTAACCTTCACCGGGGCCCTCCACGTGGCACCATGGTCACTTGAACTGATGAGGAAAATATCATTGCCGTCGGAGTAACAGAGATAGACGGTGTTGGGCGTGGCGCCCGTGTTAGCCACTCTCATGGCAACGAAAATATTCGCCGGATCAACCGTCGTCGGGATCGGCTGATAGAGAGTGTAAGTCAGCGGCGGAAGTCCGGGCGCCGGCGGGATACCAACCGCTAACTGGCCATCATTACCACTGATATAGACTGTGCCGTCGCGCTGATCGACATCGAGCGCGCCCGTTTGCGACATGGTGCCAACCACAGTCGCAGGCCCGTAGGTAAGACCGCCATCGATTGACTGCTGAACAAAAACAACGCCGGCGCCAAAGTTGCGATATTCAAGAAAGACCGTGTTCGAGCCGTAGGTCCCCATCCATTGGCGGTCGTTAACCGGCACCCCGCCAGCGAAGTTGCCGACAGGGTTAAATTGAAATGTCGCTCCGCGATCCAGCGATCGCCCGACCGTCACGTTCGCCGCCGTGAGACTGGAATAAGCCAGCACTGGTTGTCCCGTTCCGCCAATTCCGGTGAACGCACCAAATCCCACGGCAAGATCAATATCGCCACCACCGAGCGCACCGGCGGACAATTCATTTTGCCCCGCGACTGAGAAGGGCGAATCCGGTTGGCCGCGATAAATTGGCACGCGCATTTTCGGATCGAACCTCGTATTCGGAGCGCCCGCAATGGTCGGGCGCAGATCAAAATACCAGAGGTCAACTCCAGCCGGCACGCCGCGGATACCACAGACGTAGTAATTGCCTGACGAATCGACACGGCTGCTCGGTTCGCCATCGCGGGTCGCAGTCTGCGCTTTCGCCGTCGAGTTCGGCGCGAAAGTCATCCCGCCGCTGCGGTAAATCGCCGTTCTTTGAACCTGGGCAGTTTCCAACGTGATCGTGCCGTGGGGTTGATCGACCCCCGGAGTATTTGCAAAATAGACCGCGATGACATTGAAATCTCCCGTCCCGTCGCTGTTCGGATCGATGACGGTGCTTTCATGTGTGCTCGGGACACCGCTTCCGGAACTGCTCACTAGATCGCCATCCGAGCCATCAGCATTGCGTTTATGGATGTAGAGATCGTAATCGTTACTGCCAGAGGTCCATTCAATTTTGACCGCGATGGTCTTGCCGGTGTAAGTGCCGGCCGTCACGTGGAGGATAAACGTGTCGCGATTGAGACCTTCAATCGCGGTTGTTTCATCGGTGCCTCCCGTGCCGATGGCCGTGCCATCCCACGTTACCGGAGTGGTCGTGCTAGGATCGACTGTGCCTTCAGGCGGGTTCGCGGCGTGCGTTACCGCGATGCCGAAGAGCGAGGCCGCGCACGCAGCCCCAAGAATGGCAAATGAATTAAGAGAAGGAACGAATGCTTTCATGGAGGTTGATGTGAGGGGTTGAAGTGGGGTTTGATGTTTAAAACGGTTCGTGTCGGGAGGCCGGAACGGTCTTATTGTGTGGCGTTGGAGCAACGCAGTTGACGGAAATTTAGGGGGAACCCTTCCCTCGGCTGCGGTTCGCGTCACTCTTTTACCCGACTCGAGGTGAAACGGCGCATTTGCCTGTAACCTGCTTGCACGCCTTGGTCGATTCAGGAACTCAGCGTTTACGTTTGATTCGATAGGTGAGAAAGCATTCGTCGCCGACGGTGCGCATATCGATTAATGAGCAGTGCACGCTGGCAGGAAGAAAGTCCCTGGTCGCCCCGGTTAGCGTAGGTGCGTTAGCCCCGCCGAACATATATGGGGCAATCGTGAGGTTGAGCTGATCGATTATTCCGCGTTCCAACATGGCGCGAAAAAGTGTTGGCCCGCCTTCGCAGGCAAGCCTCCGGACATTGTATTGACTACGTAATGTTCCCAGCATAATTCCAAGGTCGACGTGCGCGGCGTCGCTTAGATGGAGAGTCGCCTTTTTCTTCAAAGCTTCCCGAGTCTTCCGTGGCATTCGCTTGGTTGAAAAAATGATGATTGGAGAAACGTTGGACTGAAAAACTTTCAGTCGATAATCAATCCTGCCTTCGTTGGAAATGATCACGCGTAGTGGGCAGCAAGTTTGACCGCGCTTGGCCCTTGCTTCCTGCAAGTCAGCCGGCAATCCGAGCCGGACATTGTCGCGCTTCAAACTTGTGTGCCCAAGCAATACTGCGTCTGCCAAAGCCCGCTGCCGGAACAAATGCAGCTTGTCTTCGCGTGAAGTAAAATCCACCGGAGCAAGAATTTTGGTCGTGACTTTCCCATCTAGCGTCATCGCAAACGTGGCAAAGACGAATGGGCGCCGGCTTTGTCGGCTCATTGTAAAGAAAACGCCGAACGTCCAACGCCCAACGGCGAACGAATTGTCTGAATCGAGCGTCCAGCGTTGGACGTTGAGCGTTGGGCGTTGAAAGAACTCCTCATTCCGTTTCGCCCAGCTCATGTTCCAGCGTGACAACCTCCTGCTCCATGTCGCGCATTTTCACGCGCGCTACTGCTCCACTCGGTTTGTAAAGCAGATACACGACAGCGCCGGGAAGACAGCAAACAAGAATGATTAGGAAACTCAGTGAACCGATGAGTATCGCTTTAGCTTCAGGCACACCGCAGAGGCCGCTGAGCATGATCTGCAAGATTTTTTCCCGTAAACCAATTCCAGCAAAACTGATCGGTAAAGCGGAAATGGTGCGTTCGACGGGCATGACAGCAAAGAAATCCACCAGCGGCACGGGCGCCCCCAACGCGTACGCTGCAAAGAGGAAAGTCGTGAATGTAGCAAGATGCGCTACAATCGATGCCACGAATGCCACGAGCGTTGCGCGCCAATGGTGGGCGTAAAGATGATACGCTGCCGAGATCTCGATTAACTTGTCCCTGCCCGGAAACCTCGCCGGTAGCGAATGCAAAAGATTAAATCCACTGATCACGAAAGTGGAAAGTAAAAATACAACGGAGAACCCGAGAAGGATCAGCAAGATCCAAAGCAGATTTCGCGCCTCCGGCTTTTGAGAAAGAAAATCGTAACGGAAGCTGATAAGAACGGCGGTGATAGCGACCAACGCAACCAGACCGATGAATCGGTCGAACACGACTGCCAGGAGCGCACCGGCTTTTTTGTCCGGCGTTTCCTTCAGCAGGTAGTAGCTCTTCATAATGTCGCCACCAGTTCCGCCGGGGAGAAACTGGTTGTAGAACATGCCGATAAAAAACAGTCCCAGGAGACGCGGCAAAGTGAGATGGATTTTTTGGACCTTCAATAAAACGTGCCAGCGAAAGGCAGCGGCCGCTTCCACCACTATATAGGCCAGGATGGCCATTATTACCCACCGATACTCTGCGTTGCGGATCGCTTCGACCATTTGCGCGCGCCGCGACGGATCGTGATACACCCAATACAGCACGGCGATCGTCACACTGAGCTGAAAGACGCTGATCAGGATCTTTTTCATTCCCCAAAACGTTCTCTCCAGGTTCGCGCCGACTGGCGAATCACATCTGCTGTTTTGTTCGGGCTCATCTCCCACACAAATAAGCAGTTTGCCGGTAGGAGCGGAACAAGTTTCTCGAACTTCACTTCGCCGGTGAACGGCGCCTCGTGATCTTTAGCTGGCCAAATGCAGTCTTGAACATGACAGCCAAACGCACGCGGACCGACCGTCTGCAGCCATTCAACATGATCGATAAACCCAAGGTTTTCTTTGATTTGCGAGTGACCGAAATCATGCCAGTAACCGACGGTGGCGCAGTCGATTTCTGCAAGTAACTGCGTTAGCTCGCGCTCGGTTGGGATTTCTTCGTAACCGCGCCGGCTTTCCAAAGCAATCCCCACATTTTTAGATTCGGCATACTCAATGATTCGAAACAGGCAATCCTTCACGCGCTGCAAATACACAGGCGCGAGTTCTTCGCGCTTTTTCACCGCATTGATCTTTAGCTCAACGTATCTCCGAGATAAATGTTTACCGGTCTTTGCCAACTCGATTAACGGCTCAGTGACCGGCCGCATATTCACCTCGCCGAGATGCAAAACGACGACCGGCGCATGCAACCGCGCGGCGAAATCAATGGTTTGCAATGTTTGCTTCACGGCGCGCTCACGTTCTTCGGTAGAAGGGGCGGAAAACTGGTAGCAGTTCGGCGAAGCCACCATCACTTCGACGGGCAGCGGACAAAAATTATGCAAACTGCTGAAGCGAACTTGTCCGGCATCAAACATTTTCTGAATGCCCGGAATCAGCGAGAGGCGAGTACCATGGCCAAGTTCGATAAAATCAAAATCAAGCTCGGTTTTAATTTCCTGCAGCATTGCGTCTCCGTCGGTGTGTCGTCCGGAGTTCCAGCACGTAGAAAACGCGATCACGCTAAACAGCAGCGGCTACAGGCGGCGCAGGCGTTTCAACATCGGCGCCTTCTGCGACTATCGGCTCCAGGCATTGTTGCCGCACGCGAGCGAGGACCGTCAGCGCGATTACGCCGTAACACACGGCTGCAATGGCCAGCGCTGTGCGCATGCCAATCAGATCGGATAGTCCCGTGATGCCCAGGCCCGCAACTGGCATTAATCCCACGAAGCTCAACATGAACACGGCTGAGACGCGTCCGCGGAGATAATCGGGAGCGCGTTCCTGCACAATCGTGTTTGCCAGTCCGAAGTTCATTGCCAGGCCGAGCGAGTTAAGTATCATCACCGCAGTCGCTACGTAAAAGCTTGGCCCGCGCGACAGAGTGAAAATCGCGCATGTGACCACGCACACGTTCACCATCATAATCGGCACACGCTTCCGGCGCGGCAGAGTGATCAAGAAAATCGCGCCGATCACCGAGCCGACTGCCGAAGCGCCCATTAGATAACCAAGTCGATCCGCGCCAAGTCCGAGCACCAGGCGCACATACAATGGCATCATCACGGTGATGATTGGGAAAATGAAAACTGTCGTCGCTGCGATCAGGCCAATCATCGCGAGGCTTGGCTTGTCTTTGGCTACGTAACGAAAGCCGTCCTTGATCCCACTGGCGCGTTTGCTTTCCTCCTCGGCTGTACCGCGCTGGCGCGGAGGAATTGTGAACAGCGCTACGATCATCGCCCCGAACGAAACGGCGTTGCAAAAAAATGCGAAAGCGGCGCCCCATGCGCTGATAAAAATTCCCGCGAGCGCCGGACCGACGACCCGCGAACCATGAAATACTGCGCGGTCAACGGCGATTGCGCTCTGAATTTCATCGCGCGTGACCAGCTCGGGCACGAACGCATTTAGCGTCGGCATTTCAAATGAATTCGAAATGCCGAGGAGGACCGCGAATCCCAGGATATGCCAGATCTGGATTTTGCCGCTCATTATCAGAAACCCGATGGAGATCGCGAGCGCGATTTGAACATATTGCGTCGCCAGCAGAATCTTGCGTTTATCGAAGCGATCGGCCGCTGAACCGCCGATCATGGTCAAGAGAAGCATTGGCAACCCCGCCGCCAGGTTGGCCATTCCCAGCAGGAGCGCTTTGTCAGTCAGCGTACTCATCACGTACCCCTGAGCCATCACCTGCATCCACGTGCCGGTATCAGAGATCACACTGCCAACAATGTAGCGCCGAAAAGCTCCGGGCCGTAGCACGCGCAACGCATGACGAGTGCTCAATTTCACTTCTGCGCTCATCAAACACTCATCCGTGTAGAGGCGTTTGTGTCAAACGTCTCAGGAAACACAGCTGGAAACCCATTGCTTACTGATGAGAGATAGACGGCGGTTTGGAAACCGGCCGACGTTTGTTATTTTGAAGGATGCGCATCGACAAGTACACGCAAAAGATGCAGGAGGCCCTGCAGGCGGCGCAGGACCTGGCCTCGCAAGCGAACGATTCGGAAATCACGAACGAACATTTCCTTTCGGCGCTTCTGGACCAGAGCGACGGCATAACACGGCCGCTCCTCGAGAAAATCGGCGCAAATGTAGATCAATTGGGTGATCGGCTCCGATCCGAATTGGCACGCCGTCCCAAAGTTCACGGCGGCGCCCCTGATCTGCGTCTCTCCAATGAACTTCGCACGGTGCTCGACAACGCGGAAAAGGAGATGGCGAAGCTCAAGGATGAATTCACCAGCGCGGAGCATTATTTGCTCTCGCTGAGCGGATCGAATGTCCCCGGGTCCAAGTTGCTGAAAGAATTCGGCGTCACGCGTGACAAGTTGATGCAGGGGCTCCAGCAGGTGCGCGGATCGCAACGGGTGACCGATCAAAACCCGGAAGGCAAGTATCAGACGCTGGAAAAATATGGTCGTGACCTCACGCAGCTCGCCCGGAGTGGCAAGATCGATCCAGTGATTGGCCGCGACAATGAAATTCGTCGCGTCATGCAGGTGTTGTCGCGTCGCACCAAAAACAATCCGGTTCTCATTGGGGACCCTGGAGTGGGCAAGACGGCAATCGTCGAAGGACTCGCTCGGCGAATCGTCAGTGGCGACGTGCCGGAATCATTGAAGAATAAACGAATCATCGCAATGGATATTGGCTCCATGGTCGCGGGCGCAAAATTTCGCGGCGAGTTTGAAGATCGCCTCAAGGCCTTCTTGAAAGAAGTGACCGGTGCCCAGGGCGAGATCATCCTGTTCATCGATGAGCTGCACACGATCGTGGGCGCAGGCGCAGCGGAAGGTTCGGTCGACGCCTCGAACATGCTCAAGCCGACGCTTGCGCGCGGCGAATTACGCACGGTCGGGGCGACTACAATCGATGAGTATCGCAAATACATCGAGAAAGACGCGGCGCTGGAGCGGCGTTTTCAGCCAGTGCTCGTCAGCGAACCAACTGTCGAAGACACGATCGCAATTCTGCGCGGACTAAAGGAACGGTACGAAGTCCACCATGGCGTGCGGATCACCGACAGCGCTATTGTCGCCGCGGCGGTGCTCTCGCAGCGTTACATCACCGACCGATTTCTTCCCGATAAAGCGATCGATCTGGTCGATGAAGCGGCATCCCGATTGAAAATCGAGCTCGATTCAATGCCGACCGAAATTGATGTGATCGAGCGCCAGGTCATGCAGCACGAAATGGAGCGACAGGCCCTCAAGAAAGAGAAAGATCCGGCGAGCAAAGAACGCCTGAAGAAGCTCGAGCGAGAGTTGGCGGAGCTACAGGAAAAATCGAATGCTCTCAAAGCCGAGTGGCAAAAGGAGAAGGCGGTGATCGACGAGCAACGAAAATGGAAGGAAGAACTGGATCAACTTCGCACGGAACTGGAACGCGCCCAGCGCCGCGGCGAATTGGGCAGGGCCAGCGAAATCCAGTATGGCAGAATTCCGGAGCTGGAAAAGAATCTCGCAACTGCAACAGCGAAAACGACGAAGGATCGCCCCAGGTTGTTGCGCGAAGAAGTAACTGAAGAAGACATCGCCGAGGTAGTCTCCAAGTGGACGGGTATTCCAGTCTCGCGATTACAGGAGGGCGAGCGCGAGAAACTGGTAAAACTAGAGGACCATTTGCACTTGCGTGTAGTGGGGCAGGACGAGGCGATCAAAGCCGTTTCCAACGCGGTGCGGCGCGCGCGTGCAGGTTTACAGGACCCGAATCGGCCTCTCGGCTCTTTCATCTTTCTTGGACCGACTGGTGTCGGCAAAACTGAATTGGCTCGCGCGCTCGCGGAATTCTTGTTCGACGACGAGAACGCCATGATCCGCATCGACATGAGCGAATACATGGAGAAGCACACTGTCGCTCGATTGATCGGTGCGCCCCCAGGTTATGTGGGCTACGAGGAAGGCGGTCAGCTTTCCGAATCCGTTCGTCGGCGGCCGTACTCGGTCGTCCTGTTCGATGAAATCGAAAAAGCGCATCCGGAGGTTTTCAACGTGTTGCTGCAGGTGCTGGATGACGGCCGCATCACAGACGGGCAGGGGAGAACAGTGGATTTTAAGAACACGGTCGTGATCATGACGTCAAATATCGGTTCGCAATACATCATTGAAGAAGAATCACGAGAAGCGCGCCGGCGACTGGTGATGGACGCGTTGCGCGCGCATTTCCGTCCGGAGTTCCTCAATCGCGTCGACGAGATCATCATTTTCGACCGACTAAGTGAAGAGGATCTAAAGAAGATTGTTGAGATTCAACTCCGCAGATTGTCCAAGCGGCTCCAGCAACAAAAAATCACATTGAAACTTTCTGATTCAGCGAAGGAGTTGCTCGCGCGAGAGGGATACGACCCTGTTTACGGCGCGCGACCACTTCGGCGCACGATTCAGAAAGAAATTCTCGATCCGCTCAGCATGGATATCCTCGGGGGCAAAGTCCGCGAAGGCCACACCGTGCATGTGAACGCAAAAGACGGCACGCTAGTATTTCAGGAAAAATAGTTGTCAAAACCGCGCGTTTCGCGCTTCATTCCCTTCCTTGTAGTGCAAGCGACATCGAAGATTCAGTTCAACGGCCAGGAATACGCCAGTGCGGATGAGATGTCGCCGATCGTCAGGTCAGCGTATGAGCGCGCTATTCACGAGACGCCCGCGCTTCATTCCGGCGCGCGATTGGCTGCGAAACTGAAGGCGAGGATCATCGTGAACGACACCGAATTTGATCATGCTGGTGACATGTCTGTCGATGATCGGCATCAGTACCACGAGGCGCTCGAGGCGCTGTTCTCGCAGGGCTTCGCGGTGTCTGTCGGCGCTGGCGACGAAGCAGAAAAGTCCAGATTCAGCAAGATGTGGCTGATCGTGCTCGTAGTCAGCGTTGTCGTCGGAGCGCTTTACTTCTGGCTACGCACGTTTGTCGGCTAGAACCGGTTTAGACCGGCGCGCAAGGCATCAGGCCGTCACTTCCCGAAAAGCGGACAGAAAAGTCTCCATCTCCGATTTTTTACCGATCGTGAGACGCATATGCTTTGGCAAAGCGGGGAATAGCCGACCAACATGAACATTTCTTTCCTTCATGGCTTTGATGAGTGGAAGGACCGGGCGCTTGCAGTCGAACATGATGAAGTTGGCCTGTGACGGAATTTGTTTGTAGTCCATCTTGTCGAGCTCGAACGTCGTAAATGCTTTCGCTTCTCGGTTCAAACGCTGACCGTTGGGCACATGATCGGGATCATCCAAGCTTGCCGTCGCCGCTGCCAGGGCCATGCAGTTGACGCTGTCCCACATTTGGTTTCGGCGCATCCGCTCTATTGTTTTTTTCTGCGCGACACAATAACCACAGCGTAATCCAGCCATGCCGTAAATTTTCGAGAACGTGCGGGAAACAATGAGGTTCGGATATTCTTTCACCAACGGGATGACACTTTCGTAGTCGGGGCTGTCCGCGTAGTGGAAGTACGCTTCGTCCACGAGAATCATTGTTTCGCGCGGAGTCTTCGCGATGAAATCGCTCAGCTCTTCTTTGGGCGTGATGCTAGCGGTGGGATTGTTCGGATTGCAGACGTAAATTAATCCTCCCTTCGCTGCGGCGAGCATTTTCGGCAGATCGTGAGCAAAGGTGCTGGTCAGCGGGATTTTCACTACTTCAGCGCCATTGGCACTGGCATTATTAAGAATTGCTTCAAAGGTGGGATCAGCTGCGACAAGCTTTCCGTTGTGTGTGCCGGTAAATGTCTCCGCACAAAGTTTCAGAATTTCGCCGGAACCATCGCCGAGGATGATCTCATCGGGAGTGACATTGTTTAGCTTGGCCAGTTTCTCGATCAGCATGTTGTTGTGTTCGTCGGGATACCGGCAAGCGAGTTCAAAAGAATCCGTGATGGCTTGCAAGGCTTTGGACGAAGGGCCGTAGGGATTTTCGTTGGCGCTGAGTCGCACAACCCCGCCGCCGGCGGGTATTTGTCCGTTCGTTTTAGCAAACGAAAGTGCCGGCCTGACCAGAGTCGCTGCTGCGCCTGCGGCCATTAACTGTGCGAATTGTCGACGGGAAATCGAGATCGTGCTCATGGCTGTTATTCATAGGCGCAATCCCGATACAACGCGAGACGGAATTGGCGCGCCGGTGGCTCCGCGTTTCTGGGGAGCACAGGCTGCCAGCCTGTAGTTGCCGGCAGGCCTGCCGGCAACATCTTTTGCGCGCGGTGTGTTGAATTGACGCTTTGTTCCCGGTCTCGGCAAGCTGCCGAGACCTGCAAGCTGGCAGCCTGCGCTCCCCAGATGCGTGCGGTAGGCAAGTTCAGGCTTCCTCGCGAATCGATACGCGGCAGGTAGGTTTGGTAATGATCTTTTCGCTAATGAAGCAGCGAAAGCGACGTCGCCTGCGGTCGCGGCCGTTTCCAAAAGAATGGCTAGCATTGATCCAGCGTCATGTTGTATTTTTTCACAAGCTGCCCGCAAGCGATCGCGCGGAACTGCTTGGTCACGTTCAGGTATTTCTTGCCGAAAAACGTTTCGAGGGATGTGGTGGTTTCGCGATCACGGATGAAGTCCGCGTGACCATTGCAACCCAGGCTTGTCTTCTATTGTTGCATCGCAACACCGATTATTTCCCCGGTCTGCTCACGATTCTTGTTTATCCATTGACATATATGGTGGAAGAAAAACGGCAGCTCAGTGAGCATGTTTGGGAAGAGGGGACTGTGAGCCGCCTTGGTGAGACCGGCCGCAGAATGGGTTCGCTCGTCCTCTCCTGGGGCGCCGTCAAACATGGCGCGGCTGATCCGACCGATGGTAAGAATGTTGTCCTTCATGAATTTGCTCACCAACTCGACTTCGAAAATCATGCGGTCGACGGCGTGCCCGAATTGCCAACGCCTGAACAGCAACGCTCCTGGACTGCAGTTATGAGAAGCGAGTTTGTCTCATTGCGCGCCGCTGATGAGACCGGGATACCAACCCTGCTCAACACCTACGGAGCTACCGATCCCGCTGAATTTTTCGCTGTATCAGTCGAAGCTTTCTTTGAACAACCCCGCGCGCTTCACGCTCGTCATCCACAATTGTACGCGCAGCTGCGAAAATATTTCAATCAGCACCCGGTACAATATTCCGGCGGGCCATAAGGCCGTTCACCATAACGGCCTGCAGCTATTGTGGCTGAGGAACAATCCTGAGATAAGGCTTTGGCGCTTTCCAGCCTTGGGGATATCGGCGCTTCGCCTCTTCGTCGGAAACCGAGCCGGCGATGATTACGTCTCCGCCTGGTTTCCAATTCACTGGCGTAGCGACCTGATGTTTCGCCGTCAGTTGTAAAGAATCAATGACCCGCAATACTTCGTCGAAGTTGCGGCCGGTGGTCATTGGATAGACGAGGATCAGCTTTATCTTCTTGTCGGGTCCGACGACGTAAACGTTTCGAACGGTGGCATTGTCTGCAGGCGTGCGCTTCTTCGGGTCGCCTTCCACGTCGGCAGGCAGCATGCCGTACAGTTTTGAAATCTTGAAGTCAGCATCGCCGACGATCGGATAATTCGGCGCGTGCCCCTGAGTCTCTTCAATGTCTTTTGCCCAGCCCTCGTGGTCGCCAGTGGAATCGACAGACAATCCCATGATCTTCACGTTTCTCTTTTCGAACTCTGGTTTGATTTTCGCCATGTAACCGAGCTCGGTTGTGCACACGGGAGTAAAGTCCTTCGGGTGCGAAAACAGAACGGCCCAGGAGTCGCCGATCCAATCGTGGAAGCGAATCCTGCCTTGTGTTGTCTCGGCCTCAAAATTCGGTGCTGTCTCACCAATCTTCATTGTTTTTTCCTCCGTCTAATTGCACGAGGTTATCCAAATTTGATGGCGCGAGTCAATGGGCTTGCGTCGTGAGCTCGCAGAATTTTTGCAGATCGATGTTGCCACCGGACACGATCGCGACAATTGGCCCTTTGCCGGCTTTCCTGCTCAACGCGGCAGCGACTGGCAGTGCACCTGCGCCCTCGGAGATAACGCGCGCTTTTTCCGCCAGCAGGCGCATCGCCTTTTTCGTCTGCTCCAAAGTAACGACGAAATAATCGTCGACGATCGGTGTCATCCGTTCCCACATTCGAGGGAACATGCTTTGACCGCCGGCGCCATCGACGAATGAACTCTTCCAACTTGTAAACGCTTGAGGAGAACCCATTTTGAAGGAAAGCGCTGCCGGCGCGGCCGTCTCCGGTTCAACGCCAAAAACTTTGATCGCAGGCTTCAATGACTTGAGCGCACTCGCGACTCCTGTAATGAGGCCGCCGCCACCGATGCTCGCAATTACGGCAACTGCATCCGGCAAGTCTTCGAGAATTTCCAACCCCATCGTGCCGTGACCCGCGATGAAATTATCGTCGTCAAAAGGGTGAATGAATGTTCCGTCGGCTCCGGGAAACGACCGGTCCTCCAGCGCCTTCCATGCGATATCGTACGGAACTGGAATCACTTTTGCCCCGAGTGCTTTCATCCGTTCGAGCTTTGACTGTGGCGCCGTCTCGACAGCCACGACAGTAGATGGCACGCCTGCGGTCCTTGCAGCGTACGCAACGCCCTGTCCGGCATTTCCTGCGCTAATCGTCCAGACTCCGCGCGCGCGCTCATGATCTGACAGCAGCGCGACCGCATTGGCAGCGCCGCGTAACTTATAGGCGTTGATCGGCTGCAGGTTCTCAAGTTTAAGCCAGATCTCGGGACTAGCGCTTCCGAGTTCGAGCCGATTCAGCGGCGTTCGGATGATTGTGTTTGCAATTCGTTCACGTGCGGCGCGTATCTCAGTCAGCTCAATGCGTCGAACAGGTTGGAGTGTTGTCATTAGTCTTAATTTGGTCGGTAAATTTAGAATGTTTTGTCAGAGTCGAGAAGGATTGTGACTGGTCCTTCATTTACCAACTCCACCGACATCATCGTTTGGAAAATTCCTGTCGCCAGCGTGATTCCCAAGCTGCGCATGTTCTCGCTGAACTCTTCATACAGCGTCTTTGCCAGTTCCGGCGGCGCAGCGGCAATAAAGCTCGGCCTGCGCTGACCGCGCGCGTCACCGTACAGGGTAAACTGCGAAACGACGAGCGCGCTTCCTTTAACGTCCAGCAAGGAGCGGTTCATTTTTCGCTCGTCATCTTCAAAGATCCTGAGGTTGGCAATTTTTTCGGATATGGCGATTGCGATACTGGACGTATCAGTGCGGCCGACACCAAGCAAAATCACCAGACCCGGTCCGATTTCGCCGATGACCCTACCATCCACTGTGGCGCACGCGCGACTCACACGCTGAACAACTGCTCGCATTCTTCAGCCTATAGGATTTTCTGGAGCAAGTCTGCCAGACGCCAACCGGATTTGTGCAGCTCGTCGCGGACAATGCTGTTCGCCCAGGTGCGATAAAGGGTGTGGTTTGTAACGGTTTTTTCGATCGCTTCACCTGCGGCAACGACCCGGTCGCCGTCGACAAACGGCCTCACATTATGAAATTCCAATCGAGTATGCGCTTCGCGCGCGACCGGCAAGATTTCATTCGCCCATGCCTCGGCGTAATCAGTGACTGAAATGGCTGCGGGCGTCTGCCAGTTGCGAGGCTCTTGCGTCGCCATCTGATGAACGAGTGCTCTCTTCAGCGGCTCGATCTGCAATCCGAATTCATCTTTGTACAGCCCGAGTGGCAGCTGGGGAAATAGCGCGTTTACCGTGTCGTAGTCCCAAAAGCCGTGGAATTTTTTCTTGTGAATGCCGCGACGAAGTGGCGGGTCATCGCTTAGTTCCAGCGTAAAAGTGTTTCCTCCTTCGTCACCGAGCGCTGGCTTATCCTTGTCGGGATCGACAACTCGTCCTCGCGAATCAAAATATTCCGCGCCGACGTGCAACGGCTGGTGAAGATCTCCGACGTAATGCGCCAGCAAAATTAATGCTACGGGTTTCGTAATTTTTCGCTCGTTTTGCTCGGGCATTCGGCCCTGCAAAACTTCAAGACAGTAAGGAATCATGTGAACGATATCCCACTTGCTGCGGCCGATTTTGCCGCCTCGGTAATCTTGCTCCGGTACTACTGGAACATCGGTGTAGTGAAACCAATGGTGGGACGGGGCGGCGGAGTTCATGTCTTGCGTGGGTTGGTTCGCCCGCCAGAAATCGCGAACCTGAGCGTTAAGCCTTCGATGCGCCGCGAAATGGAACGACCTTGGGTCATCCGCGCCGTTTCTATCCCAGCCTTTGATTTCATCTGCGATCACTGACGCTTTCTCGAGGTTGAGCCCGTCGAGTAGGCCAGCGATTTTTGCCGCCGTTGGCGTGCCGGCCAGCCGTTCATCGGCGATTGCTCCAACGATTTCGTGTCCGAGAGGACCATACCCTTCGGCCGGCAAAACATACCCGACAGTGAGAAACGCCAGGAGCAGAACATGGCTGAGTGAAAATCTCATTTATAAAGGGAGGGTGAATCAGCCGCTACAATTTGCACAGATTTGCTCAAGACGTTTCTGGAGTTTACTAAAATGCGATCCGGACCAGTAGATTTGGCCGCAGCGCGTACAACGCCGGAATTGTTCGTAGTAAATTTTGGTGAGCGGCTCGAGCTTCTCCACGATGTCAGTCTTCGGTACGTTTTGTAGCGATCCATTACAGCGGATGCATCGTGTAAAGGGAGCTATTGACGCAAGAAGATCAAAGCGGCGAATGACTTCGATCGTTTGATCGTTTGAATTTTGCGCACGGGGACAGTAGCCGGTCCTGACTATCGCATGCATAAGCAACCGTCGATCCCGGGTAAGAAGAGCTCGATCTTCCGCCTGCATAATGCGGAGCAATTGTTGGTCGTCCGCGTTCTGATCGTACGCGACATCGAATCCGAGGAGGCGCAGATTCCGCGTGAGTCGCCCAAGATGCCCATCACAGACAAATCGTGTCGCTCTGGCGAGTTGCAGGCGTTTTGCCTTAAATAGCGGATATCGAATTCCTGGCGGATAAACTTCGATTTCAGCGTCGCACGTGATCCCGAAGTTTAAATCCACCGGCTCGCCGTTCACCACGATCAAGTCAACTTCCGGATGCGGCACGCCGCATGATTCGATCACATCTTTGATCGATGTTTTTTCAATCAAAGTGCGCTCGACCGCTCGATCAGGCGTTCCTCGGCGGAGGAAGTAATCGAGATCTCCGTGGAAATTGAGGCGAACCGTAAAGGAGTTCACGTCAATTCACGATCCGGGCCGTGGCATAAGCGTATTCGAACATGGTGGCACGCGGCCGCCCTTGGAGTTTGCCCGGACCAAGCGGTTCGTCTTCGCCAAAATAGCAGTCCATCTGCCAACGGCGGAGGCCGCCACCAGTGTCCATTATCTTCCAGCGCGTGCTGCCAAAGACTTTCTGTACGTCTGGAGAGGATGTTTCGACCACAGCGCCGCGGCGCAAGCCGCTCTGGCCGAGTTTTGCAGCTGCAGAATAGCGGTCCACCAAAACGCCACCGCCGCCTGTGGGATGCGAAGCGAACGCATATGAACCGCCATCGTAGCGGAGGTAGTAATGGCCATTGACTGGCGTAACAATTCGCCCAAAGCCTTCCTTTTTCACCGAACGAAGAAAATCGCGCGGGTATCTGTGGCCGTGTAATCCCGATTTACTGACCGGCGTTGCGTCGAAGCCGCGCTCGAACGCGAAGCCGGATTCTTTCGGTGTGTAATACAGAGTGCAGACTACGAAATATTCGCCATTATGTCCCTGCGGGCGACGCGCCAGTTTTTCGTTCTCGTACGCAAGTCGCTGCACGACTTCGGGCCACGGAATGTCGGCTCTTGTTGTTGACGGGACTCCTAACAAAAGTGGGCCGAGTAACACAGCGCGCTGCGTTATCGTGAGGACCACCGTCTTTCTCATTAGCACTGTGCTTTAGCACGGTGCAGATTACCAGCCTGTTCGCAACCGCTTTAGCGGTTTTCAGTTCTCGCGAAAACCGCTAAAGCGGTTGTATTCTTAGGAGCTTTTGAGCACCTCGCTGAAGCGAGGTGTTAATGAGACACAGAGAAAGAGCAACAGCAGTGCGCTGACTGCTGGCCGCGTCCGCCTAGTCCTCGAAGAAATCTGTGACTGGTTTACCGAGCAGGATTTCGATTGGCAATTTTTTCCATTCATATTCGTACGGCGGTTGTTTCCAGCTGAATTGATTGGGATACAGTTTTCGTATCAACCGGATGATTTCGATCGCGATTTGAAACGGCAGGAATGCGCCACGGTCAGTTACATGAATTTGCGCGCCGCTGCAGAGTTCACCGGCAAACTTGTGAAACGTGGGTTGAAAATAGTTTTTGCGAAAGAAGACGCCCGGTAGCTTGAGGCTGTTCAGTTCGCTGCAAAGCCGCTCGGCATCAATGAAGGGCGCGCCGAAAATTTCGAAGGGGCGAGTCGTGCCGCGTCCCTCAGAGATGTTGGTCCCTTCCAGGAGACACATACCCGGATAGACGGTTGCGCTGTCGAGCGTCGGGATGTTTGGCGAAGGCATCACCCACGGCAGACCGGTTTGGTCGAACCACATCTCACGTTTCCAGTTTTTCATCGGCAGAATCGCAAGGCGGCATTTCGGGAAAGCCTCACTCTGAAATTGCTGGGCCAGTTCGCCGATTGTCTTCGCGTGCCGCACCGGAAGGGGATGCAAGCCGACGAACGACTTGTAAGTCGGATCGAGCACCGGCCCTTCTGTGGTGATGCCATTGATTGCATTCGGGCGGTCGAGCACGACTACTGCAACGCCACTCCGTTCGCAGGCGCGCATGCAAAGGTACATTGTCCAAATGAAAGTGTAATATCGCGTACCGACGTCTTGAAGGTCGATGACGAGAACGTTGAGCCCGTGAAGCATCTCGACAGTCGGCTCGCGATGTTCACCGTACAAGCTGTAGACCGGCACACGGAGACGCGGATGCTCATAGCTTTTCCATTCCACCATGTTGTCTTGCGTTTGGCCGAGGAAACCGTGTTGTGGACCGAAAAGCGTTGCCAGGTGAAACAGCTTCCCGTTGTGTTTCTCCAAGACTTTCGAAGCGTGTTCCAGAGTCGCCGAAAGGGAGGCTGGATGAAGCAGCGCGCCGATGCGCGCGCCTCGGAATTTGTCAGGCCAGAGTTCGCTTAGATGATCGAGCGGCAAAACGACAGACATGCGTTGTAATTACGAGCGAAGACTTGTAGCGGCGTTTGTGTCAATCGCCGAACCCAAAATAGGCGCTTGGCACAAGCGGCTCTACAACTTTCTGCGAACGACCCACACTGCCAGCGTTGCAATCGCCGTCACCGCCGCACATGCCTTCGCGAATAACTCGCCGTGACGCGCGTAGAACGTCAGCTCGTATTCCATTGGCACCTTAATTTCACCGGTGAGCACGCCCTCAGTGAATGTGCTGCCCTTGTCGTCTTGCAACACCTGCGTAATCCGGCCGAACTGATTGATAAAGCAGGTCACGCCGGTGTTGGCTGCGCGGACCATTGGGCGGCGTGTCTCGACGCAGCGAAAAATCGCATTGACCAAATGCTGATGAGAACCAGCAGAATGCAAAAACCATGCGTCGTTTGTAATGTCGACGAGCAAATTGGCGCCGGGATTGTTCTCTCCGGGCAGCACAAATCGTCTGACAAGCTCGCCAACCGTGTCTTCGAAACACACCAGCGGTGCCACCTGCACGTCGCTGTTAGTCAGACTGAAGACCGTGTAATCGCTGCCAGGGGTAAAGTCGCCTGGCACCTGGTCACCAACAATTCGGGCCAGCAGCGGCAGCGAGTTGCGGCCGGGAACATATTCGCCAAACGGCACGAGATGAACTTTCCGATAGACCTGCACTCGCTCGCCGCCATCAGAAATCAGCAGCGCGGCATTGTAAACGTCTCTGTTTTCTGCGTCGATCGTTCCCAGCAAAATGTCGCTGTCAGCCGATGCTGCGAGATCCATCACAAATCGGGAAGTCTCCTGATCGGTGAGGACCGGGCCCGGCATCGAGCTTTCCGGCCAGATCAACAAATCAGGCGGCGGATTTGATCGCAGCGCGATTTCGCTCAGCCGCCGAAATCGATCGAAAATTTCTCTCGTAAACTGCGGATCGAATTTTTGATGTTGGGGAACGTTCGATTGCACGGCGGCAACGCGCAGCGGTTTTGTGGGTGGCGAAAGCTGGGTGGCGCGAAGGCCGAAGGTCAGCACACCGACGATGCCCGCCATTGTGAGCGTCAGGTCGAAATGCGGTCGCGTTGTGTGGGTGCGCGCTTCGAGAATCAAGCGGCGGACCGTTGCGAGCAGAATCACATTGGCAAAAGCGACCATGAACGACAAACCCGCGACGCCGGTGAACTCTGCGATTTGAATCAGCGGCCAGGTATCGTGCAGCGCCACGCCGAAACCGTTCCAACCGAAACCGGAAAACACCCAACCCCGCATCCATTCCTGGCTCGTCCAGGCCGCGGCTACGACGAACGCGAGGAGCAGATTGTTTGTCGATCTCGTCCACGGAGAACGTGGCACAGCCGCGATGGGCCGAGCTTGGCTGAGCATCTGGTTCCATTTCGTTGCGGCCTTTTCCGGCTGCCTTTCTCTTGGTCGAAGCAAACCGCAAAACCACGCCCAGACCGCGAAATAAATCGCCATGTAAAATTGCATAACGAACCAGCCCAAAGCGGTAACAGTGATGAGCCACGACAGAACCGTCCAAAAGAAACTCAACCCAGCGACGTAGCCGAGCGCCAGATTGCGAATCCAGCGATGGCGCGATTTTTCACCAGAGAACCAGATTGCGGCCATAAGTGGCGTGAGCGCAATCCAGCAAAGCCAGCTCAGATTGAATGGAGGAAAGCAAGCGGTGCAGAGAAGCCCGCTGCAAATGGCTGCCAGCCACGGCCAGCCGATCTCGAACTTTTTCATCACATCGTGCAAATCAGGTCACAAGCTCCAAAGATCTAATCTCGAGAGAACCTTCGGCCAGCCAAGCCACGCGCCCGCTTCTCATTCTGTCATGTTGAGCGAAGCGAAACATCTCGGATTATGATTTGGAAGAGTCGGAAAGAAGAATTCAGAGATCCTTCGCTTCGCTCAGGATGACAACGCGTGTTTGGGATTTGGACTGGAGCTTCAGATTAATCCGGTCGTGTTGCTGGGGAGTGAAGAATTTATGGTTTGTTCTCTTGGGCTAGCCGTAACTCAGCATCTTTCCTAAGCCAATCCCAGAGGCGATCGAGTTTCTCGTCAACTTGTGCCTTGATTTGCTTCAGTTCTGCAGAATCGAACTTGCCGGTCACCGGCCGCCACTGGCCGAAAAGATAATATTTTATTTTTGGCTCTGTGCCGGACGGCCGCACCGCAACCCGCGTCCGATCTTCCAGCTCAAAGATCGACATCCTCTCTTTGGGTATTACATCGCCTTCGACGTCCCGGATCATTTCGGTCTCGAAATTTTTAATGCTGATCACCTTCGATCCGAGCACTTCCATGAATGGATTGGCGCGGTAGGACTCGATCAGACGCCCAATTTTGCCTGCGCCTTCTGCTCCTTCGAAAACAAGCGAACCGTTTTTCTCGGCAAAATACCCGAACGTTGCAAAGATCTCGTCCAGCAATTCATCTATCGTCTGGCCGCGTGATTTTGCGTATGCAGCTACTTCGCAAAACATGATTACCGCGCCGTTGCCGTCTTTGTCGCGAACGAAATCTGCGCCGCTGTAACCGTAACTCTCTTCACCGCCGTACACGTAAAATGAAGAATGCGCGATACGAAGTCGCCGCGTTTCGGGTTCCGCGAGGTTGACATAATTGCGTCGCAAGTGTTCAGGGATTGCGAGTTCGTACTTGCCCAGCTTTGCGCCGATGTACTTGAACCCGGTAAGCGTTTCGACGCAGCGCAAACCGTAATAATCAGCGATTGCCTTTTGCAGTTCGGTCGTGACGAAAGTTTTGATGATTACGGCACGCGACGCGTTTTGTTGGTTCAGAACGCCTTTTTCGAACAGAGTTTTGATACGATACCAGCAGATAAGCGATCCGATTTGATTTCCAGTGATCACCTTTAGTTTGCCATCTTTCGCGCGAATCGCGGCTCCGAGCCGATCACAGTCCGGATCGGTCGCGACCACCACGTCAGCGTGTTCCTTTTGCGCGAGATCGATGGCCATCGTCAGGGCCTCAGGGTTTTCCGGGTTCGGTGACTTCACCGTCGGAAATCGGCCGTCGAAGCGGTCCTGCTCTGGCACGATTTGAAAATCAAAACCGAGCCGCCTTAGCAGCGGCTTAATGATTACGCTGCCGGTTCCATGGAGCGGCGTGTAGATGATCCGCAGCGTTTTCTCTTCACGAATCACTCGCGGATCGAGAATCAATGTTTCGAGCCGCCGAATGTAAGCATGATCCATGTCCTTCGCGATGACGGTCACTTTGCCCTGAAGATCTTTTGGGAGCGGGTTGAACGATTCGGTTGTGATTGCGTTGACCTTGGAAATGATCCCACTGGCGTGGGGGTCGATCACTTGCGCGCCGTCGCTGAAATAAGCTTTGTAGCCGTTGTCATGCGGGGGGTTGTGACTCGCGGTGATAACCACGCCGGCGCTGGCCTTGAGCCAACGGACCGCAAAGGAGAGCTCCGGCACCGACCGTGGGCCGTCAAAGACGAGTGCGTCGCAACCGTTTTCGGCCGCGATTTTCGCAGCCACCTCCGCGAATTCCTTGGAGAAAAATCGTGGATCGTGCGCAATAACAAGCTTTGGTTTCGCAGCAACGCCTTTGCGCCGATTCCAATCCTGCAGGTAAGCAACGAGTCCTCGCGTGGCGCGGTTGATGTTGAAAAAATTCATCGCGTTGGTGCCAACGCAGGGAAATTCCGGACGCTCGTCCTCTTGCGCATTGCCGCGCTCTGCAGCCGTCACGATTTTGCCAATGGTGCGCCCGCGGAGACCGCCGGTGCCAAAGGCGAGCGTCTGGTAAAAACGATCGTTTAGCTCAAGCCAGTGAACGCCACCCACAAGTTCCTCGACCGAGCGCATGTAAACATCCGAAGACGCGCCTGCGAGCAGCGTGCGAATGTTCTTTGCAGTCGATTCCATCAGTTGCCCGGCAACAACTGCCCGCTCGATCTGCGGAGTTAACTTTTGAAGATCGCCTGGCATCGCTGGCAACTGTTCCGGCGTCGATTACGTTTGCAAGCAGTCTGTATGACTCAGCGCGATCGCGCTTGCACCTCGAGTTTGATGTCGCTATCAAACTGCAGAAGTAGCTCACACATGAAACGTGGCATTCCATATCTGGCGATCCCTTTCCTCCTGCTGGCGTCGGCCTTTGCGCAGTCTCCGAATCAGCAAACATCGCAAGACAGCAACAGCGACAAGGAGGTGAAGGACGCAATCGAAAGGTACAAGGCAGCGTTGTTGCGGCGAGATGTCGCGGCACTGGAGAAGATCTGGGCGGATGATTACGTGTTCGTCAGCGCCTCGGGAGACGTCCTGACGAAGGAGCAACGTCTGGCGAACGTCAAATCCGGCGCAACCGTGCTGGACTCTATTAATGAACAGGAGAATCTGACCATCCGCGTTTATCAAAATAGCGCAGTCACCACCAGTCGCGTTACAATCAAGGGCCAGTACAGCGGTCAACCGGTCAGCGGACAATACCGGAGCACACTCGTGTGGGTAAAAAGCTCTGCCGGCTGGCAATTAGTTTCTAACCAACTGACCGCGCTCCCAGCGAAATAAGCTGTTGCAGGACAAGCGCTCCGCTTGCCGGGGAGAGGCGGGCGACCCGAAGCGGTCGCCCTACAATTTATCCGCTGCTCATCACTGACCGATATACGAGCATCGCTGCGGCAATATCCTCCACTGCCATTCCGAGCGATTTGAAAATAGTAGTTTCATTTGCTCGCGCCGGAACCTTACCCGCCAGAGCTTGGCCAAGCTCAGCATACACTTCCGCGCCAGAAAGAATGACATCCCCGGATTCTTTCATAGCGCCCTCGCGCGAGTCGACGAACACGACACTTTCTTTCATCGCCGCGTTATCCAGTTCGCGCCAATCGGGCCGACACGCGCCGATTGCGTTCACATGACAGCCAGGGTTGAGCCAGGCGCCTTTTAAAATCGATGTCGTCGAATTTGTCGCGGTGACAATCACGTCTGCACCGCGGACGGCTTCTTCCGCTGACATTGCTTTTCCGCCAATTTGTTTCGCGAATTGTTCTGCATGTTCCGTTGTAGGGCTCCACACGCGGATCTCTTCGAACCGCCGAACAAGCTGCAATGCTTCCGCGTGACTGCGCGCTTGCACGCCGCTGCCGAGAATGGCGAGAACCTTTGCATCCTGCGACGCGAGAAGTTTTGTCGCCGCCGCCGAAACCGCTGCCGTCCTCATTTCAGTGATCAGTCTTCCATCCATTATTGCCAGTGGCGTTCCAGTCTGCGGATCGAGAAGAAAAACCATCGCCATGTGTGTCGGAATTCCCCGCTCAACATTTGATGGATAAAATGTCACGGCTTTTAAGCCGAGTCCGTCTGCAGTATGTGCCGGCATCAGCCCTAAAAATCCTCCAGGCGGGTCGACGTTGATTATCGAGCGGACGGGCTGAGTCACTTTGCCGGCAGAAAATTCGATCAACGCTTTCTCCATGGCTGAAATCAGTTCCGACATTCGCAGATGTCCCCGGACCTGATCTTCACTGAGGAAATGCGGCTGATCAGATTTCATTATTTGACCACGGATTACACGAATAACACGGATGCAAAGCAATAGTCGCCATTTCAGTTTCCTAATCTGTGCTATCCGCGTAATCCGTGGTTTCTTCTGAGCTGGATTGTCATGCCTGCGGAACTACAAACTCGTTGCGTGATCGTAGGCGGTGGACCGGCCGGGATGATGGCTGGTTATTTGCTCGCCCGAGCCGGGGTACGCGTGGCAGTGCTGGAGAAGCACGCCGATTTCTTTCGTGATTTCCGCGGCGACACCATTCATCCGTCGACGCTCGAAGTAATGCACGAGCTCGGATTGCTCGAGGAATTCCTCACACAGCCGCATCAGGAACTGCGCGAGCTGCGCGGCGTAATAAACGGTCAGCCAGTAGTAATCGCCGATTTCAGCAAGTTACCGACCCGTTGCAAATTCATTGCGTTCATGCCGCAGTGGGATTTTCTCAACTTCCTCTCAAGTCACGCGAAACGTTTTCCATCCTTCGAAATATACATGGAGACGGAGGTCGTGGATTTACTCATGGCCGACAATCGCGTGACAGGTGTTCGCACAAAAACGCCGCAGGGGGAGTTGAATTTTCATGCAGATCTGGTTATCGGCGCGGACGGACGGCATTCAATTACACAGGCACGTGCAGGTTTGCAGCAACGCGACTTTGGCGTCCCAATTGATGTCCTGTGGATGCGAATTTCCAAGAAACAGAAGGACCCCGAACAATCGTTCGGATTTTTTCAGCATGGCAAACTGCTCGTGTTGATCGACCGCGGCGATTATTGGCAAGCTGGATTCGTGATTCCCAAAGGCGGTTTTGAGGAAATCAAAGCGCGCGGGCTATCGGAATTTCAGACTCAGATCGTCAGCTTCGCCGGATTTCTGCGCGACCGCGTAGGCGACCTGGATGATTGGTCCAAAATTAAATTGCTCACAGTCCAGATCAATCGATTGCGCGAGTGGTGCCGTGAAGGACTACTTTGCATCGGCGATTCTGCGCACGCGATGTCGCCGGCAGGCGGCGTGGGAATTAATCTGGCGATTCAGGACGCGGTCGCGACAGCGAATTTGCTCGCTGCAAAATTGCGGGATGGAACCGTTTCCGTAGATCACCTGCGCAAAGTCCAAGCTCGCCGCGAATGGCCCACGCGCCTGATCCAGGGAATGCAGGTATTCATTCACAATCACGTCGTCACTGGCCGAACATCGCATCGCAAAGGGTCACTCCCCCTGGTTGTTCGTCTGCTGAAATGGTTTCCGGTCTTGCGTCAGCTCCCCGCTCGCTTCGTCGGCATCGGGCCGCGACCGGAACATGTCCGCAGTCCAACTGTCATTCCATAAATCTCGTTTGTTTCACTCGCCCCGGCAGGTACGATCAACGATGCGACTCGATCTCGACGGCATTCGCACCGCGCATGAGCGGATTCGTCCATACATTCATCGGACGCCGGTTTTGACGAGCTCGCGATTGGACCAGGCGGGTGGCACGTTCCTTTTTTTTAAATGCGAAAATTTGCAGAAGATCGGCGCATTTAAAGCGCGCGGCGCGACGAACGCGGTATTTGCGCTTGACGATGCAACCGCGCAACGAGGCGTGGCGACGCATTCATCGGGTAATCACGGAGCTGCGGTTGCACGTGCTGCGAACCTGCGCGGTGTCCCTGCACACATTGTGATGCCCTCAAATTCAGCAAAAGTGAAGATCCGGGCAGTCGAGGGCTATGGCGCGCAGATTGCATTTTGCGAGCCGACGGAAGAAGCGCGCGAAGCCGTGTGCACAGAGGTGATCGACAACACCGGGGCGATGGTGATTCACTCATTCGAGAATGGACATGTGATCGCAGGGCAGGGGACAGCAGCTGTGGAACTGCTCGAAGACGTTAGCGATCTCGATCTGATCATGTGCCCCGTCGGAGGCGGCGGATTGCTTTCGGGCACCGCGATCGCTGCAAAATCGATGCGACCGAACATTAAAGTGATTGCAGTTGAGCCTGCCAACGCCGATGACACAGCGCAATCGTTCCGCGCCGGCCGGCGTATCGTCACAGAAAAGAAATTCACAATTGCCGACGGTCTGCGGACAAATGTTGGCGAACCAAACTTTAGGATTATTCAGCGGTACGTTGATGACATCCTGACAGTCAGCGAGGAAGCGATCGTCGCCGCGATGCGGACCATTTGGGATACGATGAAGATCGTCATCGAGCCATCAGCCGCAGTACCTTATGCCGCCATTTCGGAAGGGATGAGCGGCTTAAGCGGCAAACGCGTGGGGATCATTCTCACCGGAGGCAACCTCGATTTAGACGCGTTGCCGTGGATCACAAAAAGATAGCGCGCGACGCTCCCTATCAATTCGGGTCATTAGCGCGAGTTCTGTAGTTGTAGCCATCGGCCTGTGGCCGGTCCGCTCTTCCGCTAATTTCCCAGAGACGGCCCGCAGAGCCGTGGCTACAGCGCGCGTTCTTACGTTTCCGTAGCCGCCCAGAACTTCCCGAAGGCGCTTGGCCAGGTCCGGTCGGTCACGCTGTTTCGAGCGGCTGTGGCCATCCGCTGACGGAGCGTGGAATCAGTCACGAGTGTTCGAATCGCGCGCGCGAAATCTTCTCCGTCATGTGATTTGGTGATTAGACCGTTTGCTCTGTCTTCGACCAATTCCTTCGGTCCGCCCGAATCTGATACGACAACCGGCAGCCCGCAGGCTTGCGCTTCAATAATGACGTTGCCGAACGTGTCGGTCGTGCTCGGAAAGACAAACACGTCCGAGGATGCATACGCCGTCGCCAGGTCTTTGCCTGTAAGATAGCCGGTAAAAATCGCTTCAGGCAGCAACTTAGCCAATGCCTCGGAGTAGGGGCCGTGGCCCACTAGCAAAAGTTGAATGGGCAAATGTTCTTTGCGCAGCCGGCGATAAGCCGTGGCGAGCACGTCCAGGTCCTTCTCACGTGAGATGCGGCCGACGTACAGGAGGCGAACCTCGCCATTTACCGCCCCAAATTTTTCGAAAAACGCCGGGTCGCGACGGGCAGGATGAAACAGCTCGGTGTCCAGACCGCGTGGAAGAATTTTCAGTTTTGCGGCGTCGAATCCACGTTTGATCCAGCTTTGTCGGTACTCTTCCGAGTTAACAAATACGGTGTCGAGCTGGCCGTAGAACCAATGCATATAACGCCATGCCACGCTTTCAAGAAAACTGTCCTCGGTCAGGATGCGGATGTACTGCGGAAAATCGGTGTGATAGATGCCGCTCGTTTGCAGGTTGAGCATCTTCGCCGCGAGCAATCCGGTTAGCCCAACAGGACCCGGTGTGCTGATGATGATCTCGGTGAATTTCTCCCGCTGCACGTAATCGAGCATCTGGAGTATGGGCGGAAAGCTGAGTTTCTGCAGCTCGTATTCTGGTAATTCAAATTCGCCGATCGGAGGAAAATTTTTGATCGGTATATCCGACACCTGTGGCTTGCTGCGCGACGCTACCACGATCAGGTCCCTGCCGGCTGCTGCGCCCGCGGCAGTCATTTTGCGGATGGTGGTCGTTACACCATTAACGTCTTCAAGAGTATCAGTGAACCAGGCGCGCTTGCGGTTTTGCAGGGCAGGCGGAATTTCGCCGGTCAATTCCGCGAAAACAGATCGCAGCCATTTTCGCGAGGGCGCCTGACTATGAAAACCGTAGATGTACGGCGTAAGGATCACCAGGATTGGCGCGATTGCGCTGAGCGCCTGAATGCTTTCCACCATGTTTCCACTGCTGAGCTGCTGAACGAATTTTTGAAAGAATCGGAATGCCAGCTGCTCGGCGACCATGTTCGCCATCAGAAATGTGCGGCGCTCGGGTTCGGTCACTCCGGCTATTTGTGCTGCCAGTTTTGCCTTTACCTCAGGACGCGCGAAATACCTTGAAAGCTCATTCCATAGCGAGACGTTTGCCGGCTTAACAAAGTCAAAAATTTTTCCGGACATCACGCCTTGCGTGACGAACTCCATTTTTTCTCTGAGCGTAAATTCAGTTGGAGCGCGGCCCTCCATGAATCGCGAAAACATTTTCTCCACTAATGGCGCCCCTGGACCAAGTTTTTCATGGAACCGGTCCTGGATGAAACAAGCAACGGTATTGTAAAAGCCGTGCGACAGAATCAGCGGCGTTCCGCCCTGTCCGTGCGGCTCACAATCGCCGTTGCCGACGTGTTTCAGAAAATCCTGCGCAGTAGCTGCGTATGGCGTCTCGGTGAAGGCCGAAGCGACAAACTGTCCGCCGTGATCGTCTGAACCGGCGGCAAAAATCTTCTTCCAGGGTTCCGCGTGTGTCGGCGCAAGATTGTGACGATTTGCGAACGCATCGATCTTTTCCGGCGTTAGCTGCGTCAACAAACTCTGTGCCAGATCACTCAGCAGCGCGTCGCGCAAACCATTGATTCCTTCAAAGTGTTTGAACAGAAGAATCAGCTGCTCGAGATGCTTTGCCTCGAGTTTCCCGTTGACGCTGTAAAGGGGATGTGCAACAGCATGCACGATCTGCGCCGTCTGAAGATAGCGTTGCAGGTCAAAAATATTGTCGCGAACGCCTTCGATTTCGCGGTGTTGCTGTTCTGAGATTCCCCAGGCAAGGATGTGCAGCTTGCACCCGTCGTGAGGAAAGAAAGTTGTGACTTGTTCACTAATAAACGTGTGAGGCAGGTTCGCGATATCCAGGCAGCCGTCGATCGTGTCATGGTCGGTGATCGTGACATAATCCATCCCGCGCTTCAGCAATTGCCGGTGCAACGTCTTTGGATCGGAATAGCTGTCGGGAAAATCAAAACGGCGAAAGAGCCATTCCTGCGACCGCGCACTGTAGCGCGAGTGAATATGCAAATCACACTTGCTCACATCGATCCGTCGCGTGTCAGCCTTTGCTCAGCAATCCATTCCTGGTAAGTGGTGGCCGTGCGTGACACGATTGCTTCCTCAAGCAGCGAGGTAATTTGTCTCCACACTGCTGGATGCGAATAATCCGGCGGATGAATGCTCACGCGCAAGAGCGAACCCTCTTTTAGAAATCGCATGAGTGTTGCGTTCCACGCGCGGCTGACGGTGCGACGCCAACTGTTTCGAACGCTGTATACCATTGTGCTTGCGGCAAAAACGTTTCCGGAGCGGAAATCACACACGCTGTTGAGCCGGGTGGTGTATTCTATCTCTGCATCACGTGCGGCGCGCTCAGCATCCTGTCCAAGCAACCACGCTGGCGCCACGAAGCCGCGCGGCTTCAGTCCCTGGCCGCGGAATTCGTCGCGTGCCGTCGAAATACGCCGCAGCGCTTCGGCATAACCCAGGTCGTAAAACTCTCCCTCGTTGTCAGTGTAGAACGTCATCAAAAGCTTATCGCCCAGAGTCTCTTTAGAACGACAAACACGCTCGTGGAAATAGCCGTGGATGACGATCTCGTGACCGTCCGCCTCGAGACCGCGCAACCATGATACAAATTGCCGGTCTTTTGTGAAAAGACCTTCATGGTGGTAATCCGGCACCACCAGCAGTGAGCAAACGCGCACACCCAGATGTGCCAACTCCGACAGAATTGTATTCGCAATGTGCTGGTTTGAAGGAGCCACATCGTGCAGAGAGACGACCACAAAGTCTCTCGCTGCGCCGGCAGTTGCGACTAGTGGAAGAAACTCCGTTGCCGCAATTGTGCTCACGCGAGAATTTTCCGTCTCGAAGCGACTTTGAACAAGATAAAAGGTTGCCCCAAGGAACGGCGGCTTTCCAGCCGTCGGGTTCTGTAGCGTCCGCTGTCCTCAGCGGAGGTTTCCGGTCAAATTATTTCAGCGACCGATGCGCTGAGACAGCGCACGCTACAGCGCTATTGCGTACTCATGTTCAGGATTTCTCGAAACTCCGATTCCTCCAGGGGCATAACTGATAGACGGGACTGCCGCACCAAGCGGATTCCCTTCAGCTCCGAATTGCCTTTGATGTCACGAAGCGTAACCGGCTGCTTTAGCGGTTTGATGGGCGAAAGATCAACCGTGGACCAATCACCTTCTTTCGCGGTTGCATCGGCGTAAGCGGTTTGCGTCACGCGCGCAATGCCGACCACCGCTTTCTTCTCGCCACTATGGTAGAAAAGCACTTCGTCGCCTTTGCGCATTTTCCGCAGATTATTTCGAGCAGTGTAATTGCGCACACCAGTCCAGCTGGTCCCGCCGTCTGCGACAAAATCGGACCACGAATAGGAAGATGGTTCCTGTTTCACGAGCCAAAACTGTTTCATCGTGGAAGCTAACGCGCCGATATTGAGGCGAGCAACTTTCAGTGGGTGCTGTAGTGTGCGCTGTCCTCAGCGCATTTGTCATGGATTGCATTCCGAGTGATCCGCTGAGGACAGCGGACCGTACAGCCAACCTGTTCGACAAGTACGCCGCTCTGTTTCAAAATCGAGATTATGCAGCGGCTGCCATTCGTTACTTTTGAAGGATCGGAAGGATGCGGAAAAACCACACAGGTGCAGAGATTGGCCGATCGGCTTGAACGCTCCGGGGTTCCGTATCTGATCACACGCGAGCCAGGCGGCACCGCGATCGGCGAAACGATTCGCGAACTCCTGCAATTTGCACCTCACGCCTCCAACATGACGCCGGAAACGGAGCTCCTTTTGTTCGAGGCCAGCCGCAGCCAGCTCGTGCGCGAGGTGATAAAACCGGCGCTGGACAGAGGCACGTGCGTAATCGCTGACCGTTTCTTTGATTCTACGATGGTTTACCAAGGCGCGGCGCGAAAACTAGATCGGGACACAGTCGCCCGGTTCACTGCGTTTGCGATTGGCGATTGTGTTCCCGACGTGACTTTCGTGCTGGACGTAGATGCCGCGACCGCAGCGTCGCGAATGCAACAGCCGCGCAAAGCCGATCGCATGGAACAACAGCCCGCCGACTTCTATGAGCGTGTTCGCCAGGCATATCGTGAGCTGGCTAACCGCGAGGCAAATCGCGTCGTGTTG
This sequence comes from Candidatus Udaeobacter sp., assembly GCA_036269995.1. Classification (GTDB taxonomy): domain Bacteria; phylum Verrucomicrobiota; class Verrucomicrobiia; order Chthoniobacterales; family UBA10450; genus Udaeobacter. The sequence goes on along the minus strand of DATBDJ010000006.1, from coordinate 8,489 downwards.
ATTGATGGCTCGCGCGATGCAGGTGCAATCGAAAGTGAAATTTGGAGGAAGCTTTACGCACGCTTTCCTCGTTTTGTTACCGAGCAATGACAATGGTGGAGGAAACAGCGAAACGGCGAGACGGCGAAACGGCGAGAAAGCCCATCCGGCATTTCCGTGATTTGGAAGTGTACCAAAACGCGCTGGCAGCTGGCCTACGCGTTTATGAGCTGAGCAAGAAGTTTCCACACGAGGAAAAGTATTCTCTAACCGATCAAATTCGACGCTCTTCGCGCTCTATGTGCGCCAACCTTGCCGAAGCATGGCGGAAACGCCGTTATGAAGCCGCGTTCATTTCGAAGTTGAGCGATACCGAAGGGGAAGCTGCTGAAACGCAGGTTCATTTGGAGTTCGCATTTCATCATCGCTACATCTCACGCGACGAGTTTCTGAGCGTTGACGATGCGTACGAGAAAATCTGTGCGCAAGTTGTGCGGATGATAGATGGACCTGAGAAATGGCTTATTCGCCAACCAGAGGGGAAGCGATGAATCTCAAAACGGCGAATCAGGGAGTGGGCGAATGGGTGAGCGATTCCGATGTCGCCGTTTCGCCGTCTCTCTGGGCCTCTGGCTTCTGAAACAACATGCCTTTCTCCAGTAATACCGCGCTCCAATACTTGCGTCGCGCGCATGAACAGGATCGGCTTGCCCACGCTTATCTGATTACAGGACCGCCGGGCAGTGGGAAGGAAATCCTCGCGGCGGAGCTGGCCCAACTGGTCAACGGAACACCAGCCGGCGATGTTCTTACACCGAAAGCCAGAGACATTTTTGTCGCGCGGCCGGAATCAAAATCACGACGCATTGTGATCGACCAGATTCGAGATCTCGAGCACGCCTTGCAGATGCGCGCGACAGATGGCCGGGGCAAGGTAGCGATAATTCCCGATGCGGACCGCCTCCAATCGCAGGCTGCCAACGCTTTTCTCAAAACGTTGGAAGAACCGCCGAATGATTCATTGCTCCTGTTGCTCACTGCTTTGCCGGAAGCTCTCCCGGAAACAATTCTGTCACGTTGCATCGCTATACCACTGTCGCTCGATGACGTGCGCCCACCCACGAACAAAGAAGCCAAGCTGGTGAAATTGTTGCAGCAAGCGGCGCGGCAAGAGAGTTGGACAATTCAATTCGCGTATCGATTTGCTCAGGACTTTCAATCTTTGCTGCGCGAATTGCGTCAAGCGGTAAAAGACGAGACAGACGAGGCGTTGAAGCGGGAACAAGCGCGATATCGGGACGCCACCGATGGCGCATGGCTTGACGAACGCGAGGAATACTACAAGGCGCTCACTGAAAGCCTTTACCTGGAACAGCGGGGCGCGCTGATTGAGACATTGTTCGCGTGGTGGACTGACGTTCTTCGCGCCAGCAATGGTGTGGCGCCGAGGATTGTCGCCGATGCAAGCAGGGACACCGCCGCGCTGGCGGCCCGATTCACCGCCGCGGAAATCCTCAAGCGGCTTCGTTGGCTGGAAGAGTTACGTGACCAATTGGGCCGCAATACTCACGAAGCACTCGCAATCGAAGTAGCGTTTATCAACATTTTCATTGATTAACCCAGGTGCTGAGCGCGCCCACGCACGCCAGCCGTATCAGCGATACCGATACAAGCTTCAGCACCTACCCACATGCACGGGCGGCGCGATTAAGAGACCTGTCGTCGCCGCCAAACATCTGCCTGGTTGACAAAAGCCTTGGTTTGCCGTTCCAATATGTTCCGTATGCGACATATTTACCGACTAATTCTCCTTTGTGCTGGTCCTTCGCTTCTACTGCTTACCGGTTGTGCCACCGGCAGTCACCTGGCGAGCGCCGGCGGCCCCTATCACGTCACTGCGTACAAGCCGCACGACCCTTCGGCCGTACGCGTAAAAGTTTCGCTTTCGAAAGAAAATGTCTATGTGATGGAAGGCGACCGCTGCTTGATGGCCGCGGCGATCTCGGTTGGCATGGCATCGAAGCCCACACCCGGAGGCAATTTCAACATTTATTCCAAACAGGAGCACAAGCGCTCGGGATCGTATGGATTCAGCGTGCAAGGGGATCGAATAGTTCCTTCCACCGGAGGCGGGCCCGGCCGCTACGTCGGATATCCGATGGGCTACTGGTGCGAGTTTGCTCCAGCGTACGGTTTTCATCAGGGCTTTGTCCACCCTGTGCCGCACACTCACGGCTGCATTCGGTTGAAAGGCGAAGCGGCGGCAAAATTTTATGCGCTGGTGCGGATCGGGACTCCCGTAAGTATCGCTAATTCGCAGCCCGAGGATGATACGATCGGACCAAAAGTGCAGCGTGTGGATGATTCGAGAACGCCTGATCCTCCAGCCTCTCGTATGATCTCGGACGCCGCTTTCGAAACGCCGAGTGGACCGCTGCTCGAGTAGCCACTGATTGCGGCAATTGCCGCTAACGCTTCGCCGTGTGATGTTAGGCGGAGCGAAACATCTCTATTATCATTTGGCACTCGCAGGGCGAATTATCCGAGATTCTTCGCTTCGCTCAGAATGACAGTTAGCACATGAGCACGAACCTGATTTCCAGCGGCACAACAGCGCGTGAGAAAATAAACCTTCGCACGCCCGATGTGATGGCAGCAGTGCAGCAACAGGTTGAATCGCATTACCGCAGCGACATCGTGGAGAAAATCCGGGCTGCCGGTGGAATGATTTCTGTGGGCGACACAACCGTGCGCCTGGCCAAACAGTTTGGCTTCTGCTACGGGGTCGAGCGGGCGATCGATCTCGCTTATGCGGCACGCAAAGTCTTCAAAGATCGGCGGCTTTTCATTGTCGGGGAAATTATTCACAACCCCGAGGTCAACCAGCAGATCGCCTCGTTAGGCATTAAGAATCTGACCGGCAAAAATAAACAGGCCGACATTTCTGAACTCGGACCTGAAGACGTAGTGATCGTGCCCGCGTTTGGCACCGAGTTGTCCATCCAGCAACAGATCAAAGACCGCGGCTGCCAGGTTGTCGATACAACGTGCGGGGACGTAATGAGCGTCTGGAAACGTGTGCGCAAATACGCCAGCGAATCGGTTACATCGATCATCCACGGCAAGGCGGAGCACGAGGAGACGAAGGCAACCAGCTCGCGCGCGCTTGGGACCGGCAGCGGCCACTACCTTGTTGTCCTCACGCTCGCCGATACTGATTACGTTTGTAACTACATTCGGCGCGGTGGTGATAAGGAGGCGTTTCTGGAAAAATTCAAGGGCGCGCATTCTGCCGGATTTGATCCGGACGTTCACCTGCAAACGGTCGGAGTCGCAAATCAAACTACGATGTTGCGCGGCGAGACCGAGGAAGTGCAACGACGAATTCGGCAGGCCATTATTGATCGCGATGGGCCCGAACGTGCCCAGACAAGCTTTCGTTTTTTCGACACGATCTGCGGTGCCACGCAGGAACGGCAGGATGCATTGCGTGAGTTGCTCGACGTTTCGATGAACTTGCTGTTAGTCGTAGGCGGTTACAACAGCTCAAACACATCGCATCTCGCTGAGATGGGCGAGGAAAAACTGCCGACGTACTTTGTGCTGAATGCTTCGCGACTCGTTTCCGCGACGGAGATCAAGCACTATAATTTGCACGAGAAACGGGAGGTCGTTTCGCACTTTTGGTTGCCGAACGGGCCGGCGGTAATCGGCATTACAGCCGGCGCGTCTTGTCCGAATAATCTGATCGAAGAGACGCTCATTCGACTTTTCGAATTGCGCGGCATCTCACGCCGCGAACTCGAGCTGGCCGCGTGACGCAGACAATCTCGCCTCGTCGTTCTTGGTTCTAAGTCCGTGCTAATCTGTGGCGAAAATAAATAATGACTACCGCGACCGATGCCCAGAGGATGGAGAAAATCGTCAGCCTGTGCAAACGCCGCGGTTTTATTTTCCAGTCGAGCGAGATCTACGGCGGCCTTAACGGTGCCTGGGATTACGGTCCGCTTGGCGTCGAGCTCAAGCGTAACCTGAAGAATTACTGGTGGCGCGTAATCGTTCACGAACGCGATGACGTCGTGGGGCTGGACGGCGCGATCCTCACTCATCCGGAGGTTCTGAAAGCTTCGGGACACGTTGAAGGATTTTCCGACCCGATGATTGATTGCCGTGTTTGCAAGGCGCATCTGCGATTCGATCAGCTCATTGAAAAAAACGGTGTGAAGCAGTGTCCAAACTGCGGTGGCAAAGACTTAACCGAAGCGCGGCAGTTTAATCTGATGTTCGAAACGCATGTCGGCGCCGCGGCTGATGAAAGCTCGATTGCCTATCTACGGCCTGAAACCGCGCAGTCGATCTTTGTGCAGTTCAAGAACGTTCTCGAAATCTCGCGCAAGAAGTTGCCATTTGGCATCGCGCAAATCGGCAAGGCGTTCCGAAACGAAATTAATCCGCGCAATTTCACGTTTCGGTCGCGCGAGTTTGAGCAGATGGAATTGGAGTATTTTTGCCGGCCGGAGCAGGGGATGGAACTGCTCGAATACTGGAAAGAAGAGCGCCTGAAGTTTTACGAGAACATCGGCATCTCGCGCGCCAACCTGCACGTGCTCAATGTGCCGGATGAGGAGCGCGCGTTTTATTCCAAAGGGACTTACGACATCGAATATGATTTTCCGTTTGGGCGGCAGGAGCTCGAAGGCGTCGCGTATCGGACTGACTACGATTTGTCACAGCATCAAAAGGCGAGCGGCAAATCGCTGGAGTATTTTAACGAGGAAACGAAAGAGAAGTTCATTCCGCACGTGGTCGAGCCAAGTGCGGGTGTGGATCGCGCTGTCTTAGCGTTGATATGTGAAGCTTTTTCGGAGGACCAGGCGCCCAATGACAAAGGCGAAATGGAAGCGCGCACTGTCCTGCGGTTGCATCCTCGCGTTGCGCCAGTCAAATGCGCGATCTTTCCGCTGCTAAAAAACAAGGAGCCGCTCGTCGCAAAAGCAAAGGAGATCATCAATCTGTTGCGGCCGCACATGACGGTTTTTTACGATGAGGGCGGCGCCATCGGTCGGCGTTATCGTCGTCAGGATGAAATAGGCACGCCTTTCGGCGTCACGGTCGATTTCGAAACTTTGGGTGAAAGAGATCCAGCGTCGCGCAATACCGTGACGCTGCGCGATCGTGATTCAATGAAGCAGGAGCGCGTGTCGATTACGGAACTTGTAAACATTTTGACTTCCCGTCTCCATTGAGTTGAGCGGATAAACTTCTTACAGGTGTGATTGAGGTGAATCATGAGGGTTGACATTTTTACTCTGTGCGATGCAGCCACCGTTGACGCCGGTGGCAAACTGAACATTCTCGGTTCTTTCGACCGCCTTAATGCGAGGGAGGTACCGGTAATTCACCCGCAGTGTTCGCTCGCGATGAAGTTGCGTTTTGAACGTGTAGAAGAGGGGCGGAAACGTATCCGGATTGTGTTCATCGATTCCGATGGAGCCCCTGTCATGCCGCCGTTGGAAGCGAGTGCTGACGTTCATTTTCCCGGACAAGACGCCACGTCCACTATATCGCTTGCTCTCAACATCTATCAGCTTCGATTGCCAAAGTTTGGGGAGTATTCGATCGATGTAGCCGTGGACGACCGACAAGAGGCGTCAAGTCCCCTCTATGTATCTCACGTCGGGTGAGACGGTGACGCTCCGTGATGCGTGATTCGATGAAGCAGGAACGCGGTGCCTTTCAAAATTTGCCGGTGATCCTGCGGGAACGACTCGCCTGATGGATCTCGTGAAGATCCGCGAATATTGGCTGAACAAACCTCGCGCAACCGAAGGCACGCCCTTCGGACCTGATGTTCTCGTGTTCAAAGTTGGCGGCAAAATATTCGCGATCGCTGCGCTCGATAAAATCCCTGTGATTGTGAACCTGAAATGCGATCCAGATTTAGCGCTCGACCTGCGTGATCGACACGAGCAGGTCAGGCCCGGTTATCACATGAACAAAAAACACTGGAACACTGTCGAGGTTGACACCGGTGTGCCCGAATCGGAACTACGCAAGATGATCGACCACTCCTACGATCTCGTGGCCAAAGCTCGGCCAAAATCTATGGCAAAGATTGCAGTTCGATCTCGCCGAAGCTCAACTGCAGCGCGTCACGCGCGACGTTGAGAAAATTATCCGCCGTATCGGTAAGCGCGACGTGTAACTCACCACGATTCGACGAGGGCGCGCTCAGGGATTCACGGTCCAGCATTTCGTGGACCGCGCTCGCGCAATTGTGTGCGGAATCCACAAGCGTGACCTGGCGTCCAAGCATACGCGCCATCGCGCCGGTCAGCAGGGGGTAATGCGTACACCCAAGCACCAGCGTATCGATTCCGTCGCAAACCAGTGGCTCGAGATAGCGCTCAATTACCCGGTCCGTTATTTCGTCGTCGAGTAATCCTTCTTCAATGCAGGGGACGAGCAAAGGACACGCACGACTGCTGACGCGAATGTTCTTGTCGGTCGCGCGCAAGGCCCTTTCGTACGCGCCGCTGCGGATGGTCGCCCGTGTTCCGATCACGCCGATATGCCGGTTGCGGCTCGCCTGCAGTGCAGCTCGCGCTCCGGGCTCGATCACTCCGATTACAGGGGCGGAACATTTTCTTGCTAGTAACGGCAATGCGACTGACGAAACCGTGTTACACGCTACCACCAGCGCCTTCGCGTTTTTCTCCGTCAGCATTTGCGCCAGCTCCAACGCATAGCGCTGCACAGTTTCGGCGCTCTTCGGCCCGTAGGGGACACGAGCCGTGTCGCCAACATAGACGATGTTTTCGTTGGGCAGCAGATCACTAAGGGCCTTCACAACGGTGAGGCCCCCGACGCCGGAATCAAATACACCAATCGGTCGCGGATCACTCATGCAACCGGAAAGTCGCGGTTAGATTATCGCCATGCAAGCACATGGTAGGCCGCGACCACCGGTCGCGCCGCTGATTTGCAAACGCTCCGCGCTTTCGGATGATTGATCGCGATGGCCGAACTTCCGAAGAGATATGATCCAAATTTGGTTGAACCGAAATGGTATCAACGCTGGCTGGAGAACCGCGATTTTATCGCCGATTCCAAGTCATCGAAACCGCCGTTCTCCGTAGTGATGCCGCCGCCAAATGTCACCGGCATGCTCACCCTCGGCCATGTATTGAACCACACGATTCAGGACATTCTTTGCCGTCGCGCACGTATGCAGGGCTTTGAAGTGCTTTGGCTGCCAGGGATGGATCACGCGGGCATCGGAACGCAGACTGCAGTCGAGAAACATTTGCGGCGGACTGAAAACAAGACCCGCCATGATCTCGGTCGCGAAGAATTTCTTCGGCGCGTTCTGGAATGGCAGGACAAGCACGGCGGCATCATCATCGGCCAACTCAAACGACTAGGCTGCTCTTGTGATTGGTCGCGGCAACGCTACACCCTTGACGATGCTTATGCCGCGGCGGTGCGAAAGGCTTTTGTCGACCTTTACAAGCAGGGGCTGATCTATCGCGGGCGGCGAATGGTCAATTGGGATCCCGTCGCGCTAAGCGCAATCTCAGATGAAGAAGTGGTGTCGAAGCAGCAGAAAGGAAAACTTTACTTCGTTCGTTACGAGATCGTCGAAGAGCCCGGCCGTTTCCTTGAGGTTGCGACGACCCGGCCGGAAACAATCATGGCCGATACCGCGATGGCTTTTCATCCCGGCGACAAACGCTATGCCGGGTTGTTGGGCAAACAGGCGTGGCGCCCGCTCGCGCGCGAAAAAATTCCGATCATCGCCGATGAAGCGATTGATCCCGAATTCGGCACCGGCGTCTTGAAGGTTACGCCTGCGCACGACGTGGTGGATTTCGAGATCGGCGAGCGTCACAACCTGCCGGTCATCGGTGTTCTCCATGCTGACGGGCGAATCAAGAGTCCCGCAGAGCCGGAGCTGGACGCGTTGGACCGGTTCAAGGCGCGAGAGAAGGCAGCGGAGTTATTACAGGCGAGGGGAGCGCTCGCGAAGACTGAGCCGTATGAAAATAATGTTGGGTTCAGCGATCGCAGCGATGTGCCGATTGAACCGCGAATCAGCGAACAGTGGTTTCTGCGCTATCCGAAAACCGAAGAAGCCCTCGCCGTGGTCCGCGATCATCTGATCCGCTTCTTTCCCGCGCACTGGGAAAAGGTCTATGCACAATGGCTGGAAAACATTCGCGACTGGTGCATCAGCCGGCAGGTGTGGTGGGGACACCGCATACCGGCGTGGTACAAAGTAACGCGACCGTCTCGGTTGCCTGAGGTAACGCATGCGTCTCGCTTGCGAGATGAAGAAGAACGCAAGCCAGAGGCTCGCGCTACCTTTGTCGGGTTCGACGAATTCGCTGAGGTTGATATCACGCGCCGCAATCTGCCGCACTGGCAACAGGCCGGGAAAACATACTTCGTCACATTCCGGCTCACCGATTCCATTCCGGCGACGAAGCTTTCCGAACTAGAGAACGAAC
>DATBDJ010000005.1:0-19321 GCA_036269995.1 Candidatus Udaeobacter sp. | reverse complement strand
CTGGCCGCGCACGCCGTCCTCGGAGAAATGTTGAAGCACGGAAAGAAACTTGTCCTGGCGAGCTTTTCGTTCGGTGTCATCTTGATCGCGCTTCTGAATGTCGCATTGAGAGCGATGGGGTAGCGCACGCGTCTCGCGTGTTGGTTTCGGCGTCGCGCCGAAACGATCTTTTCTTAAGAGCAGAGTTTTCGCTAAAGGAGACGCAGAGAAAGTTCGCGATTGCGAGGACGCGCTCGCCAGCACGCGAGGCGCGTGCGCTACCGGATAACGTCATTACATTCGCGGGTGCATTTTTTTCGTTACCGCGATGGACAGCTTCATTGTGAAGATGTCGATCTCGCGCGCGTTGCTCAGGAAATCGCCACTCCGACTTATGTTTATAGCGCGGGAACAATCCTCGACCACTACACGCGGCTGGATGCCGCGCTCGCACCGCTGGATCATCTGATTTGTTACGCAGTCAAAGCGAACTCGAATCGCGCGATTCTGAGATTGCTCGCAGACGCGGGCGCAGGCTTCGACATCGTTTCGGGCGGCGAGCTTTTTCGCGTGCTGGCCGCCGGCGCCAATCCAGCATTGTGCACATTCGCGGGCGTAGGAAAATTGCGTGGCGAAATCGAATACGCGCTGGAACAAGGCGTTTGCAGCTTCCATGTCGAAAGCGAAGCGGAACTGCAATGCATCGATCGGATCGCCGGCGCTAAAAAAATGCGGGCGCCGATCGCGTTACGCGTTAATCCCGATGTCGCCGCGCTCACTCACAAATACATCTCCACCGGTTCGCGCGAGAATAAGTTCGGTATCCCGCTTGACCACGTCACCACGGTTTACAAGCGTGCCGCGAAAATGCGCAACGTGCAGATTGTCGGAGTGCAGATGCACATCGGCTCGCAAATTACTGAGGCGAAGCCATTCGCGAGGGCGATCAAAAAAGTGCTGCCGATCGTCCGTGAGTTGAAAGCGAAATACCCAATCAAATTTTTCAGCATCGGCGGCGGCATGGGAATCATTTACCGGCGCGCACTCGAGAGCGGCTCAGGCAAATGGTGGCACGACCACGGCGGCGAGTCTTCAGCATTCAGCGTCCGCGACTACGCTGAAGCGATTGTTCCGCCCTTGCGCGAGCTGGGGATTCGAATCCTGGTCGAGCCCGGTCGGTTTCTCGTTGGCAACGCGGGCGTGTTGCTGACACAGGTGCTGTACCTGAAGAAATCGGGCGCGAAGACGTTCGCGATCGTCGATGCAGGAATGAACGACCTGATTCGGCCGGCGCTTTACCAGAGCTATCACCAGGTTGCGCCGGTAAAGGAGACGAAGAATAAGAGGAAGATCAGGAAGATCGACATTGTCGGGCCGGTATGCGAGTCGGGTGATTTCTTTGCGCTGGAAAGGAAAGTGCCGCAACTGCATCAGGGCGATCTGCTCGCGATCATGAGCGCGGGCGCATACGGATTTGTGATGGCCTCGAATTACAACTCGAGGCCGCTGCCGCCCGAAGTGCTGGTCCGCGGCAACAAGTTCGGGCTCATCCGAAAACGGCAAACCCGGGAAAGCCTCGTCCGTGACGAAATTTAGCTGCTGTCACCCGCGATCTGTGGTCGAGCGCGCCGTAGGCGTGCTTCAATATCAGGCCCAGCGAAACGGCTAGAGTTTGCCCTATCACTTGCACAGTTTCGCAAGCGGCATAAATAGTCCTCTCCATCACTCTATGATCAAACGCGTATTGCTCATTTCTTGTTTGGGCCTTCTCGCAGTCGGCCTGCAAGCGGCGCCCCCGACATCGGGTGAATACGTCATTCTTGTCGGCGGGCCCTCGATGTATCAGTGGGAAAAGTACAAGGCCTATCCGCACGATCATTGGTGGGCGAATTTTGTCCGCGCGGCGCGGCTACGCACCGAACAATTGCAAACGGAGCTCGGACCTGATGTGAAGATTACGTGGCTCGTTTACAGGCAGGGTTACGAGGACCGTGCCAAGCAGGAGCACCAGGATCTCATTAGCCTGATCAACACGGTTCGCGACAAGTTTAACATTAATCTGATTTGGTTTGGTCCGGGCCACGAAGTCATTGATTACCTCAACAACGGCCGCCCCCGCGACCAGCTGAAGGTCATTGGCTTCGAATATTTCGGTCACTCAAATCGAGCATGTTTCATGTTCGATTACAGCAACAATATCGATAGCGCGTGCAAGTCGTGGCTACACGATAGCGAGCTGACGAAAATCAATCGGCGCGATTTTGACCGCCACGCCTACGTCAAAAGTTGGGGCTGCCATACCGGTGAGGAAATGTCCAAGAAATGGTACGCCGCGACCGGTATTCGCATGATTGGCGCCATTGGCAAAACTCAATTCATGATGGAAGAGCTGCCGATCCTTGTTTCCGAAGGCGGCAAGTGGGTGAATTAAAATGACGAAGCACGAATGACGAACGAAGCCCGAATGCTGGAATGACGAAACTGCACTGGTAGTTTCGTCTGATCATTCCGATTTCGTCATCGATTCGTCATTAGACTATATCAACACTTCTCCAGAATTTTATCCGGCCATCGTGAGCACGCACACGTTTCAGGACCGCCTCGATACCGTCGCCGCTGTGCAGCAGAGTGGAATGTCGGTTTGTTGCGGCGGCATACTCGGCATGGGCGAAACGGAGGCCGACCGTCTGCGAATGCTGGAGGTACTCAGCAATTTTGATCCACCTCCGGACAGCGTCCCGATCAATTGTTTGATGCCGATGCAGGGCACGCCGCTGGCCGACCAGCCGCCGGTAGACATTTTTGAACTTGTCCGGTTGATCGCCGTCACGCGCATCGCGCTGCCAAAGGCGCGTGTTCGTCTCGCAGCGGGGCGTACCCGCATTTCGCGCGAGGGTCAGGCGCTTTGCTTTTTCGCAGGCGCAAATTCAATTTTTTACGGAGACAAACTTCTCACCGCGAAAAATCCGGCGGCTGACGTGGATATTGCGCTCCTCCGCGAGCTTGGGCTGCGCCCGGTTCGTCAGCAATCATGAAGCCCGAATGAGCAATGACGAAATGACCAAACGCAGGTCTACGACATTGTTTTTGTCATTCGGATTTCGTCATCGATTCGTCATTCGTCATTTTTAAGATCGACATCGCCGCATGGGTTTGCGAAGAGCGCTCTCGTCCGACCGGGCTTAACACAATTCCGCGAACATTAATGAATTGGAAAAAGTTCTTCATCGCATTCATCGCAGCGTTCGTCTTTTTATTTGTTTTTGGCTTCCTGTGGTTCGGGATTTTGATGCAGGGCGCGCATCAAGAAGTGCCGGCGCTCTTCCGACCTGAAGCAGACTTTAAAGAGCATTTTGCGTGGTTGATCTTTGGCGATCTCGCCATGGCATTTTTTCTGACCATCCTCTGTGCCCGCTTTGTCCCGGGCGGCGGCGCAGGAGGCGGAGCGATGCTGGGACTCCTCGTAGCGTTGGTTTATGCCGGCGTGCACGTGATCGACTTCGCGGTAATGCCGCTGACAATTAAAATTCTGTGCGGCTGGACCGTTGGCGGCTTAATCGAGTACGCGATCGCGGGCGCAATCATCGGCGCGATCTACAAACCCGCTCCGTCGCACATTACGTTTGTAAAAGAACGTCCTCAGTGAAGTAATCCGATGAAACGATCACCGGCTTGGCCGAGATGATCATCGTCGAGTCGCTTGTCGGCGCGATCTACAACCCGCGCTCGCGCCGGACTCTTCAGAGACGCTTTGAGCTGACAATTGGGCGTTGGACGTTGATCGTTGGGCGTTCGACGTTTGATTGATGACCTCACAAACGCCCGCCGCGCTCGGCTATCGCATGCCTGCGGAATGGGAACCGCACACGGCAACGTGGCTTTCATGGCCGCGGCGCGAAGGAATCAGTTTCCCTGATTCATTTGATCGGGTGTTGCCGGCCTTGCGCGCGATGGTGGAGGCGCTGATCGAATCCGAACAGGTCTGCATCAACGTTTTCAATGGCGCACATGAGGCCGAAGCGCGCTCGGTTTTGCGCCGATTCCCCATGGAACGCATTACGTTTTATCGCATTCCGACGAATGAGCCGTGGTGCCGCGATCACGGCCCTATTTTCCTCACACGCGATGGCGACCCAACGCTCGCAGTCGTCGATTGGGATTACAACGCCTGGGGAAACAAATATCCGCCGTTCGATCTCGATGAAATCGTCCCGACGCGGGTCGCTGAAATCCTGAAGCTGCCGATTTTCTATCCGCACATGGTTTTGGAAGGCGGCTCCATCGAGGTTAACGGCGCGGGCGCGCTGCTTACAACTGAGTCCTGCTTGCTAAACAAGAATCGCAATCCAAATCTGTCGCGCAATGCAATCGAGCAGCGTCTGCGAGACTATCTCGGCGTCCGCGACATTCTGTGGCTCGGCGACGGCATTGCAGGTGACGACACTGATGGCCACATCGACGATCTTACACGGTTTGTTTCCGAGCGTACCGTAGCGAGCGTCGTTGAAGAAGATCGCACTGATGAAAATTACGAGCCGCTCCAGGAAAATCTCGCGCGGCTGCGTGAAATGAAAATCGGACAAAAAAACATTGAGGTCGTTACATTGCCTATGCCGGAAAAAATTGTGCGCGACGGACTGCGTTTGCCGGCGAGTTACGCAAACTTTTACATCGCGAACACCTGCGTGCTCGTGCCTACGTTTGCCGATCGAAAGGACCAGGCGGCATTGTCGATATTGCAAGGGTTGTTCACTGGTAGGCGCGTGATCGGCATCAATTGCCGTGAACTAATTTGGGGACTAGGCACATTTCACTGCCTGACGCAGCAACAGCCAGTCGTGTAAGGCAGCCAATTGGACTAGAGATAACGTTAGCGGCGGAATCCTAACTGCCGCTTCTTGTACAGTTTTGCGGGTAGAATTGTCTGTGAAACTCAATGCGCCGTCGACGCAGCTTTGTAACCGCTGTTTAAGATTGCGTCGTGAAGATCAGGAGCGTGCGTTTTGCGGGCATCAAACGTGACGATCACGCGCTCATGCCTAAGATCCACGTTTACATCCTTTACTCCGGCAATTTTCTTGAGCACTGGTCGCAGCTTGCGCACACATTCGTCGCAATCTTCGCCTTCAGTCGCGATTTCGATCGTTTCGAAGAGCGCATGATCGGCCCATTCGGCATTAAACGGATCGGCTGGGTCAGGATCGTTCGGTCGTGCATGATCCATGTTATTCGATTTTCTGTTTATTTAACGCGCCACAACGGCAACGCCGTCGTCCCTGCCATCTCAGTAACACCTGGCCTTAGCCAGCTGTTATTGGAGCTTTCGTGATCAGCCGTTTCCCACGGCTTGCCGATACCGGCAAGGCAGGAAGCCATTGAAACGGCTCGGTTGCTGTCATTCCCGATGAGCGCCGGGTTGAAAACCCGGTGTTAATGAGACTGGCTCGAAACTTCGCGTGCGAGGGGCTTGAGTACGCGCCAGACGTTGTCACTGAGCATCCTAAATGCAGTGAAGGTCGCACGCTAGCTGACCGAGCGCACAAGCTCGATTGCGTGATGCCGTGCTCATCGGTGAGGTCCCACGTTTGCGCTCGGGATGATATCAACTTCACGACGCGATGGTTCGGGCGCGCGCCAGATGTTGCCACTGGTCAAGCTAAACGAAGTGAGGGATCTCACACTAAGTGATGGATTACACAAGCCGCCTGCGTAACGGTCGCGTTATTGGCGCGGTCCCTCGCTTGCGCTCGGGATGACAGCAATTTCACGCGCGATGGGCTCTAGCACGCGCCACATGTTCTCGGCGAGAATCTTGTGGCCCGCTGCATTCGGATGAATGCCGTCGGATAAATTCAACGACGGATCGCCTGCTACGCCTTGTAAAAGATATGGAACAAGCGCGGCATGGTTTCTCGTCGCAATGTCAGCGAACATTTTTCCGAACGCCGATACGTAGTCGTCCTCTGTATAACCAGGCAGCTGCATTCCTGCGATCACGACATGAACCCTCGGATTTCTCGCTGTCACCTTATCAATGATCTGCTGCAGATTGTTTTGAATTTCATCGACCGACAGGCCGCGGAAGGCGTCATTAATGCCGAGTTCCAGAATCAAGATGTCGATCCGATGCTTCAAATGCGGCGGCAGCCGTTCCAAGCCACCCCCGGTTGTGCCGCCGGAGGCGCTCGCATTGATCACCTCAAAATTCAACCCTGCCGCTTGCAGCTTCTTGGCGAGCACGGCCGGATACGCCTGGCTGCGTTTAAGCATCAAGCCGTCCGACAGGCTGTCGCCGAACACAAGAATAGTTTTGGGTTGGGCACTGGAAGCCGCTTGGAAGAGCACGGTTAAAAACGTTGCAACGGAACCCGCGAGGCCGCGACGCATTCAGAAACGTCCAACGCTCAAGGCGCAACGTCCAACGCCGAATGCGTTCGCGAGCAAGCGCCTAACGGTCCCGAATTTAGAGTTGAGGGTTGAACGTTGAACGTTGAGTGTTGAATGTTTTTCTTCTTCACCGCTTCAATGGTTTAACCTTTAACACTAAAATATGGCTAATTTCGCTATCAATGGTTTCGGGCGCATTGGACGCAATGTCCTTCGCGCCATGACGCAAAAACAAGTCGAGCAAGTCCTCGCAATCAACGATCTCACCGACACGCATACTCTGGCGCATCTGCTCAAGTGGGATTCAGTGCACGGCAAATTCGAAGGCGAGATCGGTTACGATGACGAAAATATCATCGTCCGCAGCCACAAGATCAGGGTCTTGAAGGAGCGCGATCCCGCGAATCTGCCGTGGAAGAAACTGGACATTGATGTTGTTCTTGAATCGACCGGATTGTTTACCAGCCGCGATAAAGCCGAGTTGCATTTAAAGTCCGGAGCAAAACGCGTGTTGATCAGCGCGCCGGCAAAAGATCCGGACGTGACCATTTGTGTTGGCGTGAATGACGACGTCTTTGACGCTGCGAAAGACAAAATTGTTTCCAACGCGAGCTGTACAACTAATTGCCTCGCTCCCATGGCGAAGGTCTTGAACGATCAATTCGGTATTTCGCATGCGTTCATGAGCACCATCCATAGTTACACGAATGACCAGCGCATCCTGGATTTTCCGCACAAAGACTTGAGACGGGCACGCGCTGCGGCCGTTAATATTATTCCGTCTACGACCGGAGCGGCGAAGGCGATCGGCGAAGTCATTCCGGATTTGAAAGGCAAATTGAACGGCGGGGCCTTTCGGGTGCCCACTCCAGACGGATCAGTCACCGATTTCTCTGCGGTGCTCGAGAAAGATGCGACAGTTGACTCCATCAACGCCGCATTCAAGGAAGCGGCATCGGCCAAATCTTATAAAGACGTACTCGAATACAGTGATGAGCCTCTGGTTTCCGCGGACATCGTCGGAAATCCTCACTCCTGCGTCTTTGATAGCAAGCTGACGCTCACACTTGGAAACCGTTTCGTGAAAGTAGTCGGCTGGTACGACAATGAATGGGGCTACAGCAATCGCTGCGTGGAATTGATGGCGATGCTCGGGGAATAGCCGATCGTGCTCATGCTCCTGCTCGTGATCATGATCGAAGCATGAAAAGTTACTTCGACCACGAAAAACTCGATGTTTACCAGGAAGGTATCGTCTTTTGTAGTTGGGTCGGCGATTTGCTCAATGAAATCATCAGCAAAGCAGCCGCGAAGGACCAACTCGATCGCGCCTCGACGAGCTTGCCTCTCAATATTGCAGAGGGAAATGGGAAGTTCTCGGACGCTGATCGATCTAGATTCTTAGAGATTGCTCGTGGTTCGGCGCTCGAGTGTGGGGCATGTCTCGATGTGCTCGTAGCGCGAATGGCTCATTGCTGCAGAGCGAATTGTCCCTGCAAAAGAGCAACCCGTGCGAATCGTTAAGATGCTCAAGGGAATGCTCAAAAGATTTTCGGGACGCGCAGAGTTGTCGCGTGAGGACCAAGGGACATATCGTAGCGATTACGATCATGAGCATGAGCAGGAATAGATATGCAAAAGCTTTCGCTGCGTGATCTGGATGTGCGCGGTAAACGCGTATTGGTGCGCGTGGACTTTAACGTACCGACTGAAACGCGCGGCGGCAAAATCAGCGTCACAGATGACACGCGAATCCGCGAGAGCCTGCCCACCATCAACTATCTGCGCGAGCACGGCGCTAAAACGACTTTGATGTCGCATTTTGGCCGGCCCAAGGGCAAGCCGGTGGAGAAATATTCGCTTCGCCCCATCGGCGAACATCTGCATTCACTGATTCATCACCCTGTCATTTTCAGTCACGACACGATTGGCGACGTGCCGAAGAAAATTGTTGATCACATGGAAAGCGGCGACGTCGCGCTGCTGGAGAACCTTCGGTTTCAGCCTGGGGAGGAAGCGAATGACCCGGATTTTGCCAAGAGGCTCGCTGAACCTGGCGATCTCTATGTAAACGATGCGTTTGGCGCCGCCCATCGGGCACACGCGTCAACGGTGGGCATCACGAAATTCGTGCCGAAATCGGCAATGGGTTTCCTGATGGAGAAAGAGCTGAAGCATTTGAAAGAAGGCCTTGAGAAACCGGCCAAACCATTCGTCGTCATCCTCGGTGGAGCAAAAGTTTCCGATAAGATCGGTGTTCTCAAAGCGTTAATCGAAAAGGCCGACACAATCCTGATCGGTGGCGCAATGGCCAACACATTTTTGAAAGCGCAGGGAATTTCCGTTGGAGCAAGCCGCGTCGAATTGGACAAAATTGATCTCGCACACGAACTCCTCCAACTGGCGAAGAAGCGAAATGTAAAATTCCTGGTTCCCGTCGACGTCGTCGAAGCTGATGAGATTCGGGCGGGCGCCGATGTGCGAAACACAAGCCGGCTTTCGCCACAACATGGTGTCACCGATAAGTGGCACGCCGTAGACATCGGCGCCGCGACCATCGCGCTTTATCAGGAAGAAATCGCCAGGGCGGAAACAGTTCTGTGGAACGGCCCGATGGGAGTTTTTGAAATTCCGGAGTTCGGTGAAGGCACGATTGCCATTGCCGAAGCAATGGCGCAATCCGGAGCCACAACAATCATCGGCGGCGGCGACTCAGTGACCGCAGTCAAGCAGGCTGGCCTGGCAGACAAGATGACATTTATTTCAACGGGCGGCGGCGCATCCCTTGAATTATTGGAAGGCAAAGAGTTACCCGGCGTAGCCGCATTAAGCGACAGGCAATAAGCTGTGGCAGGTCACGGGCTCGTCTCGAAGGTTCATGTTGAACCTCTAACACCGCACAAAGCCGGCCGGTGCAAGACTCTGATCAGGGCAGTGACCAATTCGGCCATTGCTGCCACCGCATTCCTTGTGACGTGCACCGTTCTGCACGCCATCCTGCCATTTCCAGAAATCGACGGCGGAGTCTCACAGAAATTCCGATTTTTCGCCGCGCACAAAGACGAATTTGACACACTCTTTATAGGATCGAGCCGGATCTACTTTCAGATCTCCCCCGCTATCTTTGATCGCGTCACACGCGAGAGCGGGCTGCAGACGCGCAGCTTCAACTTTGGCATAGGCGGCATGTATTTGCCGGAATCCGCTTACTTGCTTGAGCAGATTTTAAACCTCAAGCCGCGGAACTTGAGATGGGTTCTTATTGAGTACGATGAAATACAAACGAAGTGGTCTCCCGAAAACCAGACCAGCCGTCGCGCACTCTATTGGGCCGACTGGAAGCGAGTGTCACTTCTTTTGCGAAAACTTACCGACGCCGGCGCCGGTCCGCTGTGGCTCGCAAATCCTGCAAAACTTCGTGACATCGTTCTGCGTCAAAAAGACGAGAAGAATACGCGCAGTCTGCTGACGTTCTATGCGACTCAGTTCGAAAGAAATTATACGAATGTCGCAAGAGCGGCTGACGTTTTAGGATATTTGTTGGGCCGCGATACAAACGACCGTCGCGCCAGCTATCTTGGTGCAGCTAGCGACGGTTACGTTACTAGAGCGGGTCGAATGTCTCCCAGCCAGGCCGCAGCGTATGAGCGTGGGCTTGCAGCTGCGACGGCGCAACCCGCCACACATCTTCTTTCACCCTATGCAGTTGAAGCCTATCGGCAGTGTGCGCAAGAAGTCAGGAATATGGGCGCCACGCCAATCTTTTTGATCACCCCAAGTACGACGGAAATTAATATCGCCGCCGAAAGTGCCCAGGCGCCGGGTGTTGTGATGGCGTTTAATAATCCGCGAAGTTATCCGGGCCTCTATCACAGCAGCATGCGTCGGGATGAGCAACACCTGACTAAATCGGGAGCAGAAGAATTCACGCGTCTTGTCGCAGTGAATTTCGTCGAGCTTGCGCGAGCGGCAGATATCAAGTGATCAAAAAAGCAATGGCTCGCGGTTTAACTTCCAGTCCTGTTCTCCGTCTGAATGTCTTTCGTTGAATTTCGCTTCCTCTGGTTCTTTCTGCTCGTGTTCATCGTCTACTGGACGATGCACGGCAACACCACGCGAAAGGTGTGGCTTCTCCTTTGCAGCTATGTTTTTTACGCAGCCTGGAATTGGAAATTTACGTTTTTAGTCCTCGGATCCACAACGGTTGATTACATCGTCGGACAAATGCTTGGACGCAGTGAAAGTCCGGCGTGGCGGCGCTTCTGGATTGCCACCAGCGTGTGCGTCAATCTCGGCGTTCTAGGTTTTTTTAAGTATTTTAACTTTTTTATCTCGTCGGCCTCCGGGTTTCTGGCATGGCTCGGTTTACCAGCGAGCGCGAGCACGCTTAACATTCTTCTGCCGGTCGGCATTAGCTTCTACACGTTTCATTCGATGAGTTACACGATCGACGTGTACCGCGGGAAGCAGCGTCCCGTTTCGAATTTTGTCGATCTGGCGTTGTTCGTCAGTTTTTTCCCGCCACTTGTAGCAGGGCCGATTGTCCGTGCAGTGTACTTTCTTCCGCAGCTCGTTTCGCTCCGCAGATTTTCCAATATCGATATGCGCGGCGCGGTGATGTTATTTCTGGCGGGATTCATTAAAAAGGCGTGTATCGCCGATGGAGTCGCACCGACCGTCGATCGCTACTTTGCTCATCCGGCAAATTTCACGCCAACGAGTGCATGGATTGGAGTGCTGTTCTACGCGATCCAGATTTACTGCGATTTTTCGGGCTACACAGACATGGCCATCGCGGCTGCCCGACTACTTGGGTATCAATTACCTAATAACTTCCAGTTTCCGTATTTTGCTCAAAACGTCTCTGATTTCTGGCGGCGCTGGCACATCAGTCTTTCGAGTTGGCTCCGCGATTATTTGTACATTCCACTCGGTGGAAATCGCGGGTCACGCTGGTTTGTTTACCGAAACGTCATGATCACCATGCTGCTCGGTGGCCTGTGGCATGGAGCTGCATGGACATTCGTTATCTGGGGGGCTTTGCACGGAACCGCGCTTCTTATACATCGAGAGTGGACGCGGTTAACGGAGAGGCTCAAGTGGGCCGCGCGGACCATGTCCTGGTTGGCCTGGCCGATTACCATCTACGCGGTGTGCGTTGCCTGGATTTTTTTCCGCGCGCATGACCTTAGGGGCGCGGGAACGATACTAAAGCAGTTCACTCTATTTCACGGCGGTGGTGATCAACATTTTCACCGATGGTTGCTTTTGGTGATTGGCGCACTTGCCTTAATACATTGGCTCAATTCTCGCCGATGGTTTGCAGAATCATGGCGACAGTGGCCCGCCCCCCTCTTCGCGGCGGCTTACGGTTGCACTTTTGCGGTCGTCCTTTTATTTGTTCCGCCGCACTACACGCCCTTCATTTATTTTCAGTTCTGAGTCTGTAAGTAAGAATCAAATCTCATGCGCAAAAAAATCGTCGCGGCCAACTGGAAAATGAACATGACGCAGGGCGAGGCGGCCCGCTTTGTGGACACCTTCCTGCTGCATATCGGCGAAATTAACAATGTCGATGTTGTGATCATTCCGCCATTTACCGCGATCGCGAAGGTCACTGAAGCACTGGGCGGAGCGCACAATATCAAAGTCGGCGCGCAAAACATGTACTGGGAGAAGAGCGGCGCGTTCACTGGCGAGATCAGCGCTCCGCTTTTGCGCGACTTGTTTGTGCACTACGTCGTGCTCGGACATAGCGAACGACGGACTTTGTTTGGCGAGTCTGACGAAATGGTGAATCGGAAGGTGCACGCTGCACAGGGGGCAAAACTGCGTCCGATTATTTGCATCGGAGAAAGTCTCGAACAGCGCGACAAGGGAAACTTTGAAAAAATTCTATCCATCCAGTTACGTGGCAGCCTCGCCGGTCTGAAGCCAAAAGAACTTCAGGAAACAGTAATCGCGTACGAGCCGGTCTGGGCGATCGGGACCGGGCGTAACGCCACGCCGGCGCAGGCGCAGGACGCGCACGCATTCGTGCGCCACACCCTGGCCGAAATGTCGGATAAGACGACAGCTGAGCGCGTGCGTATCCAGTACGGCGGCAGCGTCAAACCAGAGAACGCACGCGAGCTGATGAGCCAATCGGATATCGATGGCGCGCTCGTCGGTGGCGCCAGCCTCGACCCGCGCAGTTTCGCCCAAATCGTTAAGGCTGCGCGCAACGAATAGCGCATGCCTCTGGCTGGCGGAGTTTCTCGTTGGAGCAAACGAGACGCGTGCCCTACCTTTGCCACACTCGGTCTCGTTCGATGAGGCGCGCGTTCTTTATTGTCGGGCCAACTGCAACCGGCAAATCTGAGCTGGCGGCTGACGTCGCACGTGAAATCGGCGCCGAAATCGTCAGCGCCGATGCGTTTCAAATTTATCGCGGGCTTGATCTACTGAGCGCAAAACCGAATTCTTCAACGCTACGGAAAGTGCCGCATCATCTAATCGGCACAACGGCTCTTCACGAAGATATGAATGTGGAGAAATATCGCCGCGCCGCGATCCAGAGCGTTAATGAAATTAATTCACATGATAGGCCGGCGATCATCGTCGGAGGAAGCGGGCTGTACATCAAAGCACTCACCCACGGACTCGCGCCTCTGCCTGAGGCCGATCCAAGGCTGCGCGAGCAACTGAATAGTATGACGTTGGACGAGTTGCGCTCGCGACTTCTCGAGCTCGACCCCGAAGCAGGACAAACCATTGACATGAAGAATCGCCGCCGCCTCATGCGCGCAGTCGAGATCTGCTTGCTTACGGGCAAGCCTGCTTCTCAAGCTGTAGCCGGAGTCGGTGACTCCGGCTCGCCGGGATCAACAATCCCGGGTGCAGGTATCTTCGTCTATCGCGACCGGGAGGAGCTTTATGCGCGAATTAACGAACGAGTGGAAACAATATTCAAGCACGGCGTCATCGAAGAGGTGCGCGCCGTCGGCGCAATGAGTTCGACCGCTTCGCAGATGATCGGCTTGCGCGAGATTCGCGAGCTGCTAGATGGAAGAATCTCGCGTTTGCAATGCATTGCCGCGATTCAGCAAGCAACTCGCCGCTACGCTAAAAGACAGTTGACCTGGTTTCGGCGGCAAACTAATTTTTCGCCGCTGAACTTGTCGCTTCTTACTGATAACGAGGCAAGGATTCTGCTCCGAATGCGGTCGGGGCTGCAAAGGGGTTCGGAGGTTCGCACTGGGGATGATTGAGACGCGTCCGCGTAAAACCCAGGAGCGCGCACTCCTGATTGGTCTGGAAAAACAAGGAGTGTCGAAGTGGGATTTGCGTGATTCTCTGGATGAGCTGCGCGAGCTGGCAAACTCCGCTGGAGCTCACGTCGTCGACACCGTCACACAAAAGTTGCAGAAGCCGACGGCGCCATATTACATCGGTCGCGGCAAAGCGGAGTCGATCAAAGAGTCGTGTCAGCACCGACAGGTCACATCAGTCATATTTAATGATGAACTTTCGCCCGCTCAGGGTCGCAATCTGGAGAATTTGTTCGCGCGCAAGGTCCTCGATCGAACGCAATTGATCCTCGACATTTTTGCGCAGCGGGCGCGCAGCCGCGAAGGCCGGTTGCAAATCGAGCTGGCGCAATTGCAGTATCTTTTGCCGCGCCTGACGCGGATGTGGCATCACTTGTCGCGGCAGACCGGCGGGATTGGCACGCGCGGCCCCGGTGAAACGCAATTGGAAGTTGACCGCCGGCGCGTGCAGGAACGAATCGCCCGGCTCGAACGCGAACTGGAAGCGGTGCGCAAAACGCGCGCGATACAGCGGGAAGGCCGTAAACGACATCAATGGCCTGTTGCGGCTGTGGTCGGCTACACGAATGCCGGTAAATCGACGCTGCTGAATTTGCTCACGGGCGCGGACGTCGTGGCAGAGAACAAACTCTTTGCGACCCTCGACCCGACCACGCGCAGCTTCGTCTTACCAAACAAACAGCGCGTCCTGCTCACCGATACGGTCGGCTTTTTACGAAAACTTCCGCATACACTGATCGAATCGTTCAAGGCGACGTTGGAAGAAGTGCACGAAGCCGACCTGCTCATTCACATTGCCGATTTGAGCCATCCGCGCGTGGACGAACAGATGCAAGCAGTCGCGGACGTGATCAAGGAGCTGGACGCTTTTGGCAAGCAAACCCTGCTGGTGTTCAACAAAATCGATAACCTGTCGAACCGCGAGTTAGTAGAGTCTTACTTGAAACGCTTTACTGGCAGCGTGGCGATTTCCGCGCGCAACGGGGAAGGAGTTAATAATCTCGTGCAGGCGTTGGAGCACGCGCTGGCCTCATGGCGATTGCGCTCGCGTTTTCGCATTCCTGCAAATGAGAGCGCGCTCATCGCAGAGATTCACCGAGTGGGTCACGTGCTTGAACTGCGCTACGACGGCAACGATGCGGTGATTGTCGCGCATGTTCCTCCCGATCTGACGCACAAGCTGGAGCGCTACGCAGAGACATAGGACTGCTTCGGATCCGGAAGACTCTCGGGTCAGCCCGCCCTAATGGCAGTTCTCTCATTAACACCTCGCTTCAGCGAGGTGGCGTAGCGTCGCTCGCTCGAAAACCCGCTAAAGCGGTTCTTCGTGGTCGGAGGTATTGCACATCCTGCTGAAGCACGGTGTTAATGAGATCGTTCTGAACACGGAACGCACGCAGAAACGCCGGCGTTGCGTTGCATCATCCATAGGAGGACGATGCCCTCTTATCTGTGTTGAGGTTGCGCACCGACGATTCGACGCGTTGCGCGATTCGTGACCAGCCTTCGCGATCGTTTGTTGTCGACGCAAACTCCAGCGGATCTCCGATCACCAATTGGATCTTGACAGGTCGTGGAACTTTTCCTTTCGGGGGCAAAGCCTCAAAAGTTCCAACGAGATCGCAAGGCACCACGGGAACGCTCGTTTCCGCGACAAGCATGCCGAGCCCGTGCTTGAATGACGTCAGTGAGCCAGTGCGACTTCGTCCGCCTTCGGGAAAGATGATGAAGATGGCTTTTTCATCCTGCAATTTTCGTCGCAAATCGGCGAGGGCATGTGGACCGCAATTTTTTCGCCACATTGGCAGCGCATTGAGCACGATTGCGGAGAAGACGCTGACTGCCTTTGTGTGAAAGAAAACATCACCGGCAGCGATAGGGAACGCACGTTCACGATGCCGCGGAGTCAGCGCTGCCCCGAGCACCAGGGCATCGAGATGGCTGCAATGATTCGCTGCCAGCACAAATGGGCCGCGCGGCGGCAGCTTTTCGCGTCCGATGATTACAAGCCGGTGCGCGACGGCGAAGTAAACGCGCAATAGCGAAAAGCAAATGTGATGCGCAAAATTTTCGAGCAACCCGCTTTCACGTCGGACGCTGCGAAACCGTTCGCTCGGAGTAAGACCGGTATCGTGGGCAGGCTGAAGGTCCCAAGGCTCCATCACATTTGCCAGCCACTGAAAATCTGCTGCGGCTGGCCGGCAGCGAAGGGAACAAAATATCCGACGTAATGAAACACGGCCGGCGCGACCAGAATAAGGCTATCGAACCGGTCGAGAATGCCGCCATGACCGGGAATGAGCCTGGCGGTGTTTTTTAGACCGACGTCGCGCTTGATCGAAGAGAGCATCAAATCTCCGAATTGGCCCACGATGCTGACGATCAGACCCAAGCCCACTAAAGGAACCGGTGTATCCAGAGCGGTGTCGGACCACACGAAATGCGCACCAATCGCAAACAGCGGAGTAGTTAACGCGACTGCGCCGAGCGCGCCGCCGACGGTTTTGTTCGGGCTGGTATTTGGAAGAAGTTTTCGATGACCGAATGAATGGCCGCAGATGTAGGCAAAGATGTCGTTGAGCTCCACGGCAAAGATAATGAGCAAAAGGATTGGACGGTAATTCCAATCGTTGGCCATGTAGCCAAGATTACCGAGTGCGCTTCCAAAGAGAGCGAATCCGAGCACGCCGAGGCCTACTCGTTGGATGTAGCCTCTTGGTTGATCGGCAATCAATCCACCGGTGGCGATTAATGCGACCGTCAGTGGAAACAGCGCAACAAACAGCGCGTACCAATTATCCATCGCGGCGAAAGTGATAAGAAGAATACTGATTGCCACGATGAGGCTGATGGTCCTTTCGCGAAACAACCCGGTGATGCGCGCGTACTCGCGATATGAAAGAAAACTCAACACCGCGACGGCTAGAATGGTCCAAAACGCGCCTGCCAGAATAGGAATCAGGATGCACAGCGCCAGCCAAATCCACGAGCGATAACGATCCCACAGTTCCTTACGTTTATCGCTGGTGACGTTTGCTCCGCGGGTGGTAGCGAAAATGAGGAGCGGCGACAGCAGCAATAGAACGCCGGCTGTTATCGTCAGGAAAACAGCCACGCGACTGTCAAAGGCGTGATGAAATCCAAACAGCCGTTCGCGCGTAAGCGAATTCATGCCAGCGCGTGTGCGATTCGGATGAGCCGGCAAATCACTGTGATTGCGGAACCGATGTGATGATCAGAAGGCCAATGGTCGCGAGACCGACGTGGAAATCATTGAAGGCGAACACCTGACGCGACGGGCTTGTGGCGACGCGATTACTCGGGTTCAGTTGACACCGTTGCTTCGCCCGCGCCTTGCTCAAATGCCTGTTCCACCGCGCGCCACGCCAACATGGCACATTTGACTCGCTGCGGAAATTTTCGCACTCCCTGCATCGCGCGCAGGTCACCCAAATCTTTCGGCGGTTCGGCATCCTCGTGTGTCACAAGTTCGTGAAACGCGCGGAGCATTTTCGTCACTTGCGCGCGGGTCTTGCCCTTCAACTTCATTGTCATCAACGACGCGGAGGCCTGACTTATGGCGCACCCATGTCCGCTGAACTTGATATCCTCCACTCCTCCGGTGGCGTTGAACTTCACGCCGAGATCAATTTCGTCTCCGCAAGCGGGATTGTCGCCGTGCACACGCACAGCCGCATCGGGTAATTCGCCGAAATTTCGCGGCCGACGCGAATGATCGAGAATGACTTCCTGATAAAGGTCTTCGATTTCCGAGCTCATGATAGAGGGCGGACTGGAGACCGCCGCTTCTTGGGGCAAAAGAAACGCAGGGCGCACGCTATTGTCATGTTGAGCGAAGCGAAACATCTCTGGCTGACATTAATTGACCGACACAGCAAATAATCAGAGATTGAAACCCTGGCCTCGCGGACCTTGTCCGCTGCGTTGCAGCTTCGCTGCGCTCAGAATGACAGAAACTCATGTGGATCAATTAAAGAAACGCATCGCAGCGTGAAGGATTTCGATCATTCGGTCGATTTCCTCTATCGTATTGTAAAAATAAAAACTCGCGCGCGTCGTTCCGGGCACGCCGAACCTACGCATCAGCGGCTGGTTACAATGATGCCCGCCTCGCATCGCCAACCCATGCTGGTCTGCGAACGTGGTGAGATCGTGTGGATGTGCGGCATCCATCACAAATCCGACGAGGGCGCCGCGTTCTTCCTTTGGACCAAACACGCGCGTTCCTGGCAATTCGCTGAGTCGATCGGCTGCATGACGTGCCAGCTTCGAATCATGCTCGAAGATTGCTGGGCGCCCGATTCCCTCGATGTACTCGATCGCGGCGGCGAGTCCGACGGCGCCGGCGATGTTCGGCGTACCAGCTTCAAAACGGTGCGGCGATTTCTTGAATGTGCTCTTTTCCAGCGTCACGCTGACGATCATTTCGCCGCCACCCTGCCAGGGCGACATCGAATTTAGGAGCTCCGGTCGTCCGTAGAGCACGCCAATCCCAGTCGGTGCACACATTTTGTGTCCGGAGAACGCCAGGAAATCGCAATGCAACTCGCGCAGATCAACCGGCATATGTCCCGCGCTCTGCGCTGCATCCACGACAGTGATCGCACCGACAGCACGCGCTTTGTCGCAAAGCTCAGCGACCGGGTTGATTGTGCCGAGAGAGTTCGAGATGTGCGTGAACGCAAATAGTTTCACCTCAGGCGTAAGCAATGCGCTGAGCTCTTCGAGTGCGAGGGTTCCATCATCGCGAACCGGGACAAACCGGAGCCGGGCACCTGTTCGTTGTGCCAGGAGTTGCCACGGCACCAGGTTGCTGTGGTGCTCCATTTCCGTCAGCAAGATCACATTGCCTGGCTGAACAAATCTCCCGCCCCACGCCTGTGCCACGAGATTAATGCTCTCCGTGGTTCCTCGCGTGAAAATGATTTCATCAGCACTCGCCGCGCCGATGTAATCTGCAACACGTTGTCGCGCTCGTTCGTACGCCTCTGTCGCGCGAGAGCTTAGCGTATGCAATCCACGATGAACGTTGGCATTGTCGTGCTCGTAAAACTTGCGAACGGCGTCGAGCACCGGACGTGGCTTTTGCGAGGTCGCCGCGCTGTCGAAATAAATCAGCGGGTGCCCGTGTGCACGCTCGTGAAGGATAGGGAAATCTTCACGAAGAGCCGCCCAATCCACGTGGCTGCTGACAATCTTGTGCACACGGCAATCTGCTACACGCAACGCCGTGCGCCAGTTCATTCGCAGCACGTTTGAAGAGATTCGCTGCCTATCGCCAAAAAAAGTAGCCGCTTCGTTGTGCGAAGCGTCACGCTTGGCGGATAGCTTATCCGCCTATTTTAACTCCTCGTTTACTTCCGCGAATGCCTTCACGGCGAATTCCAGATCTTCCTGAGAATGCGCGGCGGACACTTGCGTGCGAACACGCGCCGTGCCGTGCGGCACGACCGGATAGAAGAAGCCGATCACGTAAACGCCTTTGTCCAACATGCGCGCAGCGAACTTTTGCGATTTCGCTGCGTCGCCGATCATGATTGGCACGATCGGATGCACTCCGGGTTTAATTGTGAGGCCGCGTTCGGTCACAGCAGCGCGAAAATATTTTGTGTTTTCTTCGAGTT
>DATBDJ010000004.1:0-15223 GCA_036269995.1 Candidatus Udaeobacter sp. | reverse complement strand
GACTCGGGGAGCTCCAGTTGGATCTGGGGGATCGCGTAAAGCGGTGTCTCAGCGAAGATCCAGCCCCTGCGGCTTATTCAGCCGTGCCGAAGATAAGTTGAAACTGTCGGATAACGTAATCTTATTGGATACGCCTTTTATATGCAGCTATGGCGCATGTCAAGACCGGTCATCCCAATAGTTCGAAGTTGCCGATTTTGCAGCCTGTAGGCGTACCATTGCTGAGTCGTCTGCACGTCACGATGCCGGAGAAAGTCTCGCACTTCGAAAACGGTTGCTCCCATATCGAGCAATCGCGATCCGGCGTATCGACGCAACTCGTAGCTCGTTTTTGTTCGATCCTTGATCCACTGGGACACCCATTTCGAATGTCGGCGATACACCGCGTCGTGCCGTTGGGTCCGATTTGCGCCTGGAACGAGGTAGCCGTCAGTGCACAGCGGCTGAAAACTGAGTATTTTGTTCAGAACATCGGCGGCGACCGGCACCCAACCCTCACAACCTTTGGCAAAAAAATCTTCCTCCGGCCGATTGACGATGCCAATGCTTCCATTGCTGATCCAGTGCACGCGTGCATTGACGATTTCGATGTTTCGCAGGCCCAGACGAGAAAACAGCAAATGCGCGACATACCCGCCGGGATCGTTTTTAGAGAGTGCCGGCGCTGCAGCGTTCATTTGAGTCAGCGCTGTCATATCAAGAGGGCGTGGTAATGAGCGGTGTGGCGTCTCGACAGTTTCGCCGCGGAAAGCGGTTAGATCCGGTAGCTTCATTCCTTCATAAAATTTCATCTTTCGCAGTGCGACGATTGATCGCGCCTGGCGAACGTAGCTGGCGGTAGATGTGCGGGCACGCTCGATTACTACTGATCGCGTCGCGGTTGTAGCGCGTTTTTCGGCAGATTCGATCTGTCGGTTTTCAAATTCGCGAACCAAATTCGCAGTTAAGAGCGATGTCGATTTGATGTCCGGATCACCAGCATGAACGGTCTTCACGATCATTCGCAACGAACGAACATTGCTGCGTATAGTGTCGCGTCGCTGCGAAGCATTGCGTTCATACCTCGCGATCAGTTCAACGATTTTCGCATTATCATTGCGTAGCCTTAGACGGTCTGCGCCGCGACCCGAGTCGGCCCAAAATGATTCTATTATTTTCGCGGCAATACGTTTCGCCGCCCCAATCTCCTTCGCCCCTGTATTTCGGAAAATCTGCCGCATGCCATCGACCGTTGGCGCGGCGAATCGAACGTGCCAATCATTTCGACCGGGACGCGGAGGTTGCAGGTAAAACTTCCGCGTTGTGCAACGAACTCGTATGAGTAATTTCCGGTCTTTCACCGCGCTAATGCTAACACAATATCACATTTCATGCTACCGATTTGCTACCGATTTTTGTACGCACGAAAGTACACGCTTGTGTAGCATTCTCCTGGGGAAAAGCTATTTGCACCGTTAGCTCAATTGGCAGAGCAAGTGACTCTTAATCACTGGGTTGCAGGTTCGATTCCTGCACGGTGCACTTTCTAGCGCTTTGGGCCTTTGCGGGACAATTTGTTAATGCCGAAGTCGATTTATTGAATCCAAAGCAGATGCCGGCTGCATCTCAGTGAAAACAAAAGAAAGTTTTCATGATCCAGGATTTCAAGTTCGCTTTCCGGCAGCTGCTGAAGGCGCCGGGATTTACGGCGGTGGCGGTATTAACGCTTGCATTGGCAATCGGTGTTAATTCGGCAATTTTCGCGCTGATCAATGGCGTGGTGCTGCGTTCCCCTATTCCTTTGCGGCCTAACGAAATCGTCAACGTCTTCACGGCGCGCCAAAACGCGAGCCACGATTATCGTCAGTTCTCGTACAATGAATACCGCGAGCTGCGCGAGCACGGCACAGATGCCTTTGCGGATGTAGCCGCGATTGAGTTCGCCGTCGCCGGCATCGGACGCGATCACGAGATGCGGCGCAGCTTCGCGTTTCTTACGTCCGAAAATTATTTCCCAATGATGGGCGCGCAGCCGTTTCGGGGCCGGTTTTACAACGCCGAGGAATGCAAACCGAACGCGAACATCGCTGTAGTCGTTGCGAGTTACGGATTTTGGAAACGCAACGGCGCCCGTCCTGATTTCGTTGGCAGCACATTACAGGTAAACGGCCAGCCTTACACAATCATCGGCATTACGGCTGATGGTTTCAGCGGCGCGAGTTCGCTGGTCGCGCCGGACATCTGGGTGCCGCTCGGAATGCGGTCGCAGCTTGGCTCGGCCTTCGGCGATTCCGAGACGATGCACGATGTGCTCAACCCGAAAAATTACACGTTCAATCTCGCGGCGCGGTTGCGACCCGGCTTGACGATCGACATGGCCAAGTCACGGCTGCCGGTGCTGGCGCAACGACTCAATGCCATTCAACCCGACGGCGCCGAGGGCGCGCGCGAATTACAGATCCAATCGCCGTCGCGTTTCAGTCTCAGCACGCAACCGGAGGATGATGGACCGATCACATTGATTGCGACGTTGCTGATGGCCATGGCCGGAGCGGTGTTGCTCATCGCATGTTTAAATCTCGCGAACATGCTACTCGCGCGCGCCACCTCGCGCTCGAAGGAAATCGCGATCCGTCTCGCAGTCGGCGCATCGCGATGGCGCATCGTCAGGCAACTACTCTGTGAAGGTTTATTGCTCGCGCTTTGCGGGGGTGCCGTTGGTCTACTTCTGAGCGCATGGTCCAACGATCTGCTGCTGCAACAGTTGGTAGGTTTGCTTTCTTCGGTGAACTTCTCTGTAATTCTGAAGTTGCGACCGGATTTCCTCGTTCTCTCGATGACGTTTTTAGTCTGCTTCATCGCAACGATGCTGTTCAGCCTCGGCCCGGCGTTGAAAGCGACGAAGGCTGATCTGGTTCACGACCTCAAGGAACAGGTAGGCGAGCCGGCGCGCACCGGACGTTTCAGCCGCTTCTTCGCGCCGCGACACATTTCGGTGATGGCGCAAATCGCGCTCTCGCTCATGCTGCTTTTCGCTGCCGGATTATTTTTTCGCGGTGCGCTTAAAGCCGCCGGACTCAATCCCGGTTTCAATCCTGCGGGCGATATCATTACCGAGTTCGATTTTAGCCTCGTGAAAAAAACGCCGGGCGATGCACGTCGGACGATCTTTTCCATGATTCAACGCGCGCGCGAGCTGCCGGGTGTGACCGCGTCAGCCGTGGGAACAATGTTGCCTTACGCTGATTTCACGAGCGCGCGTCGAATCCTGCGCGCGAAAGATGCCATGCCCAACGACCCGAAAGCGCCTGACCCAAGCGCCAATGCGCTCTATACCGCCACGACGCCCGGGTATTTCGGTGCGCTCGGCGTGAAACTATTGCGCGGCCGCGATTTCACACAGGAAGAATCCGAGAACAAGGATTCGCGCCGTGTTGCTATTATTGACGAAGAAATGGCGAAAAAACTTTTCCCGAACGAGGACGCAATCGGCCAGCACATCCGCTACACCCAACCGCCAAAGGACGGCTCGCCCAACGACATGGAAATTGTCGGCGTCGTCAGCAAGCACATTCATTCTGTCTCGGGCGACACCATTATCGCGCGATTGTTCGTCCCGCTGGCACAGGGATATACCGGGCAAATCTACATGCACGTGCGCCTCAACACACAAGATCGACACGCCGTGCTCGCGATGATGCCGACCCTGCGACAAACATTGCACGAGATTGATCCCGACCTGCCACTGCTCCAGATAACACCCTATGTCGATCTCATGCAGAAATCACCAAATCTTTGGATCGTGAAACTCGGCGCGATGTTATTCGGCGCGTTCGGAAGCATCGCGTTGTTGCTCGCGGTCGTCGGCGTTTACGGCGTAAAAGCATACGCTGTCGCATGTCGGACCCGAGAAATTGGAATCCGCATGGCATTGGGCGCACATCGCCGCGACGTATTTGCGCTCATCATGCGACAAGGGGCGATACAAACGGCTCTTGCTGTCGGCGTCGGTCTGCTCCTTTCGCTCGCTGCAGGACGTGTTCTGGCCAAAATTTTGTATGACGTGAGTCCGACCGATCCATTGGCGCTTGTTAGTGCAAGTTTGATGCTCGCCGGTGCAGCGCTCCTGGCTTGTTTCTTCCCAGCGAGCCGCGCCACTCGCGTGAATCCAATGATGGCGCTGCGAACTGAATGAGGCTTCGCAGCCGGAATTCGTGATAAGCACTGCGCTTTTACGATTTGCTCACGTGAGCGGCACTGATAGAAATATTAGCCACCGACTGACGTGGTATTCATCAATCTATCGCCTGCGGTTTGAAACGGAAGAAACGAGCGCCTCAAAAGCAACAAACGTTTCATCACAACGTCTATGTGATTTTGCTGCGGGACAGTGTTGCAACGCATCCTTCTATTTTGCGGCTGAATCCCAAACGCGATCCGCTCAAGCCTTGCGTATATGTCGGCATGACCGGAATCCCCGTTGATCACCGATTTGAAAATCACAAGCACGGCTACAAATCGGCCTGGGTCGTTAGGAAATATGGCATGCGACTAATGCCGGAGCTGTACGAACATTTGAATCCGATGCCATTTGAAGCGGCTGTCCAAATGGAACTGGAACTCGCCGAAGATTTGCGAGCCGCCGGGTACACAGTTACAGGCGGGCACTGACGGTTTGCCGCAGCCAGACAATACCGGCCACGACTCAATCTCAACGATCGTTTACCGCGGCACTCAGCATCTGCCGATCCTTCGCGACGTTCAGAATTCGCGTGCGCAGCGCCGCGCGAAAACCCGCTTTGTCTTCCAACCCTTTTCGGAGTGACCTGTCGTAATTGCAATAGACGAGCCCCTGAAGATTGCTGGGTAAAGCCTCGTTCCTTGGTTTGAGGATAATCAGAGCGCCTGACTCACCTTTTTTCATAGCGACAGCCATTCCGACTTCCAGGAGCACGTTAGCATTGTGTCCGGCCAGGTCCATGACGAGAGCGTCGGCGCGCTCGATGCGGTCCCGTAATGTTGGCAGTAGATGCATGCCCTGTCGCCCTCGAAGCCGATAAAGACGAATGTCCAATTTGTGTTCCGCCGGTGCCTGGCGGCTCCGCGCCTCGCACTCATCGATAACTTTCTTCACCAGTCCTCGAAGAAACACCCATCGTTTGTCCTGTTGTATCGACACCGTTGACTTGCCGCGTTTGCTCCACGGACACGAGACGCAGATCTCGATGGGCTTGGGGGTGACAGAGTCGCTATTCTGACCGCTGTTCTTCATTTCAGTACAGCAAACGCACTTCAAAAGATAAGAGGTTGTGCACGTGAGTCATTGATCGTTAGCCATGTGAACACACCGCACCTTGTACGATTCGGTGCGGCCTAAAGCTTACTCTTGTTAACGCTGAGGCCAGGCACCAGCACATTGACCGTTCGCGCCACAAAACAAATCTCCGCTTTGTTGCCTACGCTTACCCTTTCTCCATCGAGGAACAACGGAATCTGTTTGCTTGATTGCACTGTCACGCGCTGGCTTTTGCTCAGGGTTACTCGTTGGTCGTCGCGCCATTTGCCGAACGCCGCGACCGTGGCAAGACCGATCAGTTCCGAAGCGTTCTCTACATCGATAGCAGCGGCCTCGAGCGCTTGCTCCGATTCAGACATTTCTTCGGAGATGAGAGGACAGATAACCGCAACGACCTCAGCTTCCCCGTTAATTTCCGGCGAAATCGAATATTGAATCTTGGTCTCGAACATCGTTTGAAGAGCAACAACACCTTTTTGGACGGCACCGCGAACATCGCCTTCGCGTAGGGATTCCCGAGTCTCGACCCATAGTGCCGGCGCACCGATAACGGCGGCGACAAAGAACAGGTTGTCGGCGACGCGGCCGCCTGAAAGCACCTTTGTTACGGGATCAGCGAGAGTTTTCCCAAGCGCGTCTTGCCACGACACATCTCCATACAACGCTCGAGGAAGCATGTTCATAGTTCCACCGGGTAACGGAATAAGATAACTGCCCGCTCGACTGCACGCTTGTGCCGCTGTTCGGATGGTGCCGTCGCCACCGAGGACGATAAGGAGTTCGAGTTGGTGCGTCGCCGCTTCCGCGAATGACCGTCCAATATCATTTGCTTCGCCACACCATGTTTTACAATTCATCAAGCCAGCGTGTTGAAGGAGATCGATCATTTCGGCCTCAGATTTGAAGTCGCAGCCGCCGCTTGATGTGTTAATGATCGCTCCGATCCTCAGCTCTGATAAACGAATAGGCCTCGATTGCATGCCTGATGAGAGATCGCGGCACCGGTGAATGCGCAAATCCTGGAAATTGCAGTGATCGCGGGGAGCGACAGCTTCTTCGGCTGCCAAACACCGCGATTATCGCCGCGAGATCTGACCCACAACAAAGCCAATTCCCACTGCTGCAAATACTGCCTTGATCGGATTTTCCCGCACGTAACGGTCAGCTCTTTCCTGAAAATCTCGTACGCGCTGTCCGATTTCGTCCGAAACTTCGCCTGGGCCACCCCGATATTCCTCCTCGACGAATCGTGCCGCCGCCTCAGAGGGCTGTGGAGTGCCACTACTCTGTAGATTCGCCTGCATGCCTGACATGTCCGAGCGACTCTGTTGCGCCGTGGTTTCCTGAGCGGCGCCCCCCGCCTGCGGCGGAACCGCAGACCCGTAACCGATTTCGTTTTGTTGATCCATAGATTCTCCTTCTTCCTGCTCCACGAAAAGTTTCTGCTTGATGTGATCGCGAGCGGCACGCGCACCGGTTCTATTTGGTACCATCGTACCGACGGAATTGTCGCCGCCAGGATTTAAACAATGCCAAACCGTAATTGTTGAATCCGACGTTTGTTACGTCCCTCTGCAGGGTGTGAAGCGAAACAGATGTGCAACTCAAATAAAATTGGAGGGATCTCGCTTCTATGCCGAACGATTCAGATCAAGAAAACAGTGGAAGTTCGCAGTCGTCTGAGAATATCGAGTTTCCGCGCATCCCCAAACAAACTGCTGGCGCCGTCGCCGGAGCGGCAATCGGCAGTATAGCAGGACCAATCGGTGCCGTAGTTGGTGGAGTGGCGGGCGCTGTTGCTGCAAGACGTGCAGAGAAGGGCCATTCGCTAAGCTCCGCAGGCAGAAAAACCGCTGGGAAAATTGGTAAGAGCATCAAAGCAGGCTCGAAACGAGCCGCACGGAGGCAATCCGCTACCAAATCTGCCAAATCACGGAAAGGCCGATCTGCCGGCGGCGGTAAAATGAAGAGAACACAACCGCGACGTTCAACGTCAGCCAAACCAAACAAAAGGACGGCGGCGCGGAAAAAATCCTCCTCTTCGCGGGCTTCTCAGAAAGCCAAAGGCAGCCGGAAAAAACGACACTAGCTTCGCTTGTGGCGCAGCCGTGAAGATTTCCACGGAACACGTTGCCGATAGCGCAGCAGTTTTCCGTGCATCACAACCCCTACCCGCAGTAGATCAGGCGTTTGCGCCCGGTTTGATTTTATGAGCCGTTTTCGCGGGTCGAAATTTCAATTATTGGTAGCGCGGTGCCAAAAATCTGGGAAGGGTAATCGCCACAATCATGAAAACACTTACGCTTAAGCCAATTGCTCTTTGTTTCGCTACCGTCGGCATTGCTCGAATCATTTCCGCCCAGGGTTTGAACCTGCCTGACGTCAGTCAGGCTGCGGAGGCCA
The DNA here is from genome assembly GCA_036269995.1 of Candidatus Udaeobacter sp. GTDB lineage: Bacteria > Verrucomicrobiota > Verrucomicrobiia > Chthoniobacterales > UBA10450 > Udaeobacter. The sequence continues at coordinate 7,545 of DATBDJ010000004.1, read as the reverse complement.
AACAGCGCATCGGCCTGACAGACATTACGATCAAGTACCACCGCCCATTAGTGAACGGGCGAAAGATTTGGGGCGCTCTCGTCCCGTACGGCCAAGTGTGGCGCGCCGGTGCTAATGAAAACACAACGATTGAATTCAGCGATCCGGTTTCAGTGGAGGGGCAGCCGTTGGCCAAAGGAACATACGGTTTGCACATGATCCCAAACCCGGACTCGTGGACGGTGATCTTTTCAAAAACCAATACGGGATGGGGAAGCTACAGTTATAAGCAGGATGAAGATGCTTTGCGTGTGAACGTGAAGCCGAAGCCTCTCACTGAGCCTGAAGAAGCGCTCGACTTCGAGTTTGAAGATTTGAAGCCCGATTCGACAGCGGTGACGCTCAAATGGGAAAAGTTGGCCGTCCCCTTTACTGTTTCGGTCAGGGACTCCGACCAGACGTTGCAGAACATCCGTGCACAGTTGAAAGGGCAGGCCCAGTTTACGTGGCAGGGTATGGATGAAGCGGCGCGATTTTGTTTGACCAAAAAGATCAACCTCGATGAAGCGTTGCGCTGGGCAGATGCCTCGATCCAGAACGAGGAAAGGTTCGATAACCTTAGTACCAAGGCCGATATCCTTAAAGCTCTGAATCGTCCCGACGAAGCGAAAGCTACCTGGACCAAGGCCGTGGAAAAAGCCAATGCCGGGGATCTGTATTCGTATGGGCGCCGTTTGCAGTTTCAGAAGCAAGGCGCTGAGGCGATGGAAACCTTCAAGGAAGTAGCGAAGCGATTTCCCCAGGGAGTCTTCGGGTACCTGGCTCAGGCGCGCATCAAGTCTGCGGCCGGTGATCTCGATGGGGCGCTCAACGATGCGAAGCAGGCGCAAGCTGCCGCCCCCAGCGATGCGCAGAAGCAAGCCATCAAGGGGCTGATTGACCGGCTCGAGGCGAAGCAGGATATCAACAAATAGCGCGGCTATCCTCGGGATCTAAGACGGATAGCAGATGGGACGTTCACAAGCGGAAGCGCGACGTTGCACGTGATGCATCGCACGATCTCGCAGTGTTGGCGTACCGCGATTGTCGCCGCGCTGATCGCCCTCCCCTGTGCAGTCAAGTCGGCGGATGCGCCGCCGTTGCTGGTTCCCGAGCAGATGAATGCCAGTCAGATTGAGCTTGCACTACAAAAGCTCAACGTCCTCGGTCGCGTTCTTTACATCGCCGCTCACCCCGATGATGAGAACACGAATCTCATGGCGTTCTGGGCCAACGGCTCACTTTACGACGCCGCTTATCTTTCCGTTACGCGGGGGGACGGCGGTCAGAACATCATCGGTCCGGAACTGCGCGAACGCCTCGGCGTGATCCGAACAGAGGAATTGCTGGCAGCGCGACGGATTGACCACGCCCAGCAGTTCTTTTCACGTGCAATCGATTTTGGGTTTTCGAAGACGGCCGAAGAGAGCATGCGCATCTGGAGTCACGACACAATTCTTGCCGACGTCGTGTGGATCATTCGGAAGTTTCGCCCCGATGTAATTGTGACGCGCTTTAGTCCCGAGGATCAACTAACACACGGCCATCACACCGCGTCGGCTATTCTGGCGCGCGAAGCATTCGCAGCCGCCGCTGACTCGAATCGTTTCCCGGAGCAACTGGCTTACGTGAAACCCTGGCGCGCGACGCGGCTGGTTTGGAACACGTCTCCTTTTTTCTTCACCAACCGCAAGATCCCATTCGATCCAACAGGTCTGACAGTTTTGGAAGCGGGCGGTTACAATCCGCTTCTCGGAAAAGCGTACACAGAAATCGCGGCGGCCAGTATTAGCATGCACAAGAGCCAGGGCGTCGGCGGCCTGCCGCGACGCGGAGTGCGAAAGGAATACTTCAAATTATTAGAAGGCCAGCCGATGACCAACTCGATCTTCGACGGCATTGATACGAGTTGGTCGCGCGTTGCGAAATCGGAATCCGTCGCCGCAGAGATCCACCAGATCACTTCGAAGTTCAATCCCGCCGATCCAGCTGCATCTATACCTGAGTTATTGAAACTGCGCCAGGTGATCAGTGAAATTCACGATGATGCCTGGATGCCGGAGAAGAAAGGAGAATTGGACGAAATCATCGCGGCATGTCTCGGCTTGCACGTGGAAGCCTTGAGCGCCAAGGAAACTGTCGCGCCAGGCCAAACGGCGAGCATTACACTGGAAGCAATCAATCGCTCCAACATTCCAGTCACACTTCAGGAAGTGCGATTTCCGAATTCCGGCGAGTCGATGAAAGTCGTCACTGCGCTTCCGTCAAATGAACTGGTTAAGAAGGATCTCACATGCCGCATTGCGGAGAACACTCCCTATTCTCAACCGTACTGGCTCCGCAAGCCCGGAACCCTGGGTGCGTTTGCTATCGATAATCAACAGCTTGTCGGCCTCCCCGAAAATCCGCCAGCGCTTCCCATCGAGATAGTTCTGCAAGTAAATGGACAGGAACTGCGCTACATCGTGGACACAAAGTACCACACCGTTGACGCGGTCGCGGGTGAACTACCCCGGCCATTGGTCATTGCGCCGCCGGTTTTCGTGAATGTGGCGAACAACGTGTTGGTGTTCCCGACGAATCAACCAAAACCTTTTTTAGTGCGCGTGACTGCGGCCACCGGCCCCGTCAAAGGAGAACTGAAAATGGTTGCCCAAAAAGGATGGGAAGTAACTCCAGCCTCGCTGCCCGTCGATTTGAAAGCAGCCGATTCCGAAATGACGGCATCGTTTACCGTCAAGCCACCAGATCAGGAGAGCGAAGGCACGATCCGGGCGGTTGTCTCGGTCGATGGCCATGAATATTCGTACGAGCGAGTCCGGATTTCGCATCCGCACATCCGCGTTCAGACGCTGATGCCGCCGGCCGAAGCCAAACTTGTGCGAGCCGATATTCGCAAGAAAGGGGATCGCATCGGTTACATTCTCGGCGCGGGCGACGATGTTCCGGAAAGCCTCAGACAAATCGGTTATTCAGTCAAAATGTTGAACGAATCCGACATCACAGCGAGCAACCTGGCGCAATTCTCTGCCGTCGTGCTCGGCATCCGTGCATACAACACGCAGGACCGAATTTCCAACTGGTTGCCAGAGCTTTTTGCCTATGTGAAAGATGGCGGACTGGCTATCGCGCAGTACAACACCCTCGCCGATCTAAAGACGAACGAACTGGGGCCATATCCATTGGAGATTTCACGGGATCGTGTCACCGACGAAAACGCAGAGGTCCGCATTCTCGCGCCGAATGATCCGCTCATGACTGCCCCAAACAAAATTACATCGAAAGATTTCGAAGCCTGGGTCCAGGAGCGCGGGCTTTACTTTCCCGACAAATGGGATGCTGCCTGGGTGCCGATCCTTTCGTGCAACGACCCAAAGGAAAAGCCACTCGAAGGCGGTCTGCTGGTCGCGAAATCAGGCAACGGTTTCTTTATCTACACGAGTTATTCCTGGTTTCGGCAACTGCCGGCGGGCGTGCCGGGAGCATATCGTTTATTCGCCAACATGTTGTCATTAGGAAAATGAACACCAGCGATCACAAGGCGGACGCCACCGATTGGCGCAAAGCGTACGGTTTCGCGCTTTTAATTTTCGCAGTGGAGATCGTGTTCCTCTACCTCTTTACTCTCCGGTTCTCGTGAACCGGCTGGACTATTTTGTTCTTATCGCCACGATTCTGGCGATCCCGCTCTACGGTCTGTGGCGAACCCGTGGCAGCGCCTCGTTACGCCAATATCTCAAGGGCGACGCGAGTATCCAGTGGGCGACGATCGGGTTGTCAGTGCTCGCGACGCAGGCAGGGCCCATCACCTTCCTTTCCATGCCGGGCCAGGCGTACGAGAGCGGCATCGGTTTTATCCAGAATTATTTTGGGCAACCGCTGGCGCTGATCGTTGTCTGCGCGGTCTTCGTCCCGATTTATCAGCGACTAAAAGTTTACACGGCCTACCAGTACCTGGGTCAGCGATTCGATCGAAAGACGCAGCTACTCGGTGCATTTCTCTTCCTCGTGCAACGAGGTATCGCTGGCGGCATCACAATCTACGCGCCGGCCATTGTTCTTTCGGCCCTGCTCGGGTGGCGCTTAAACCTGACGATCTGGCTCGCCGGAGGGCTTGTTATTATTTATACAGTCGTCGGCGGCACCAAGATTGTAAGCATTACCCAACGCTATCAGATGATCGTCATTATGGTCGGCATGGCGATTGCATTTGCGATCGCGGTTTATCGGCTGTCGCCCGATCTGTCTTTCCAAAGCACGCTGTCGGTTGCAGGAAAAATGGGCAAACTCGAAGCCGTCAATTTCTCCGCCGATCCGCACAAGCGCTATACATTTTGGTCGGGCCTCATCGGTGGCTTCTTTCTCGCGCTGTCATATTTCGGAGCAGACCAATCGCAGGTGCAACGATATCTCGCGGGCGGATCGCTTAAGGAGAGTCGTCTCGGATTGCTCTTCAACGCCGCGGTGAAAGTGCCGATGCAATTCTTCATTCTGCTGCTCGGCGTGATCGTTTTCATATTTTATCAATTCGAAAAACCGCCGGCTTATTTCAATCAACCGGCGTACGAACGCGCGGCGGAAAGTGGCTACGCGCCGCAACTAGCCGCGTTACAAACGCAATCCGATGACGTTTTCATACAAAAACGCGCTGCTATTCGCGACGTTGCCTCGGCGTCGCTGGACCAGCGCGATGTGGCGACGGTGAAGTTGCATGAACTCGAGGCAGAAGCGCGTGACTTGCGCGATCAAACCAAGGCGGTTCTTGTGCGAGCCGGCGTAGATCCAAAAAGCAAGGAATCAGATTACGTATTCATTACCTTTATTCTTCAACAGATGCCGCATGGGATTGTCGGATTACTCATCGCAGTAATCTTGTGCGCAACCATGTCGGCGACGGCAGCAACTCTCAACGCTCTCGGCACCACCACAGCGGTCGATTTTTATCGGCCATTGATTCGCCCGGACGCGAGCGACCATCATTACGTCGTCGCAGCGAAAGCTCTCACAGCGGCCTGGGGCTTCTTCGCCATCGCGGTCGCGTCGTTTGCCAGTTTGGTCGAAAACCTGATCGAAGCAGGTAACATTCTGGGGTCGGTGTTCTACGGCAGTATTCTCGGCCTGTTTCTCGCGGCTTTCTTCATTCGTCGAGTGAGAGGGTCCGCCGTGTTTTTTGCGGGACTCATTGCTCAGGCACTCGTATTCATCCTCTTTGCCACAACGAATATTGGCTACCTCTGGTACAATTTCATTGGATGCGCAGCAGTACTGATCCTGGCGCCCGTTCTGCAACAGACTACCTTTCGCAACACTGAAGCTCCCGCTGGGGTATGAAGGTTCTTCGGAGCGATGCATCACCCGATTATTTGTTTCGGCCAGCAACCCTGCGGATTTTTTCCGAAGCGATTTTTAGTCGCTAAGATCCTGACAGCCCGGCGGCTTCAAAAGCAGATCGGCGGAGAAATCGTCTTCTTCTTTCACGACAGCGACCATGACCCGCGCGAGACAGTTACGATTTTGCGAGACCGCCACAGCCATACGGAACTGGCTCTAAATTTTCAGTTCGAGAATCGAATCCAAAAGCAGTTTTCGCCTTTGTACGCCAAACGTGTCCTTCCGGAATGGCACGAGAAAACTGCGCGCCAACTTCCAAATTACGTTCCACAGATTTTGGTCACGCACTTCAAGGAGACGAGAAGTTCAAATGTCGCTGAGTTCTGTCTCGAGATGTACGCGCGAATGGGCCTGCTGGAAAATGTTCGCGCGGAGAGGTCGAGTGCGCCGCAGTTTAGAGCGCGTGCCGTGGCAGTCTCAGATTATTTCGTCGATCAGCCGTACGAAGGAGAAATCGTGCGCACACGTTATCGCGACGGCAAATTGCTGCTCCACAAAGGCGGCGATCGCTTCCTGGAAATTCCCGGAGGCGAGTTCGGACCGGAGCAAATCAGTCCGACCCGCGACACGCGCTTTCGTTGGATGCAATCGGTGATTGGCTGCACGCATTATGTCGCCGGTGCAAGCGAGCAGCACTACATCAACAAGGCGGATGCTCCCAACGTGCAATTCATCAAACGCGATGAAATTTCCGACTTCAACAAAGCTTACACAGGACAGGAATGAAATCAGTGCCGCTCAAAATTGGCATCGCCTGTTTTCCGCTAATCGGCGGAAGCGGGATTTTGGCAACGGCCCTCGGGTCAGAGCTGGCGCGGCGCGGCCATGAAGTTTACTTCTTCAGTTATGCTCAGCCGGTGCGGTTGGATTTGCCCCAAGACAACCTCCATTTCCATCGGGTCGACGTTGTAGACAACCCACTGTTTCCATGTCCCGACTACACTCTGCCGCTGGCGGTGAAGATGGCGGAAGTGGCGCGTTCGCAACAGCTCGATCTGTTTCATGTTCATTATGCGGTGCCGCACGCACTGGCCGCCTGTTTAGCGGCGCAGATCATAGGCCCGCCAGCTCCGCGCATTGTCACCACATTGCACGGAAGCGATACAACTTTGCTGGGCCAGGATCCCGGCTACCACAGCGCGATTGAACATGCCCTTCTGCAATCCGATGCGGTTACGACCGTTTCAGAGAGTCTTCGGAATCAAACGCAGGATATGTTTCAACTCAAACGACCGATTGACGTGATTCCGAATTTCTTCACTCCCACCCAACCAACAAGGAACCGTGATGAAGTTCGACGGGGACTCGGCCTGAAGGACGAATTTCTTGTGCTGCACATGTCGAATCTGCGACCGGTCAAACGCATCGATCTGTTGTTGCGCACCATTGCCGCGTCGAAGAACCGGGCGCGTCTTCGATTGTTCATTCTGGCAGGCGGCCCTTTCGATCCGTACGAACCATTGCTCGACGAACTCGGACTTCGCGATTCTGTCATTGTCCGCCAAAACACAGCTGTGGTGGATGAGTATTTGGCGGCCGCGGATGCCGGACTCTACACATCCGAATACGAAAGCTTCGGCCTGAGCGTTCTTGAGACAGTGCTTTACGGGAAGCCGGTCGTCGCGTTCCGCGTTGGCGGCATTCCCGAAGTCGTCGGAGATTCTTATCCATTATCTCCTTTCGGCGACGTGACCGCGGCTGCTGCTGCACTGGATGCGTTTATCGAATCGCCGAATCTGGCGCGAGAAATAGCTGAACGCAGCCGCAAGCGGGCGGTCAAGAACTTCTCAGCAGATCGCATTGTTCCTCAATACGAAATGCTGTATCGCCGTGTAGTTGCCCATCGTTACGCGGCGACCTGATTGTCCAGCTTGTGATTAGGCGTTTGGGTGCGAGCGGAAGAAAGACTCGACGTAGCGAAAAGGATCGATCCAAGGGGAAATACCAAGCTGCTCGCTCGCAATGGAGGCTGAATTGGAGGCGCTGCCTTGTCCGGCGTGAAATGGGCCCCGAACGGACATGATCCCATCCCGTGCGTGCCAGGTGAAGAGATAGCTACGATGCCTTGTGCCAGCGGTAAGTGACCAGCTGCCCATCGCAAGTTCGTGCCACTCGTGCTCATACACAGACATGCCA
>DATBDJ010000003.1:0-52835 GCA_036269995.1 Candidatus Udaeobacter sp. | reverse complement strand
CCGGAAGTTCTACGTCACTCCACAACGTGCTGAACACAGGCGCGTGGGGCCGGCCGGTAAGGTAAGCTCGCTCCGCAACTAAACCTGTCATGACCTCATCGGGATAGATATTGAACGGCAAACCTCGCAAGTTCCACACTCGCGTTACCACAGCTCCGAGTGCGATGATCGCGATGACAGCAATTTCCCAGTGTGTCCAAGGAGGTGTTGCATCCGGTTCATGATGACGCCGCGAAGTGGCAAGGGCTGCAGCTATGACTAAAGTAGTCGCTGACCCCCATAACCAGCCAGCGACACCAAAGGGCGCATGCGGTGCAGCGAAAAACGCGAGATGTGATAAGACGACTAGTACAATTGCACTCCTCAGCATTATTCGGGATGATCTCTCTTTCGATGCGCGGGACTGCAGATTCGAGACTGGGAATGTCGCTACCCAGTAAGTGTCATACCAAGCCAGCACGGCAAGTATCCATGCGACCATCAGCAACAGCACAGCCCAACCTCGCAGTGATTGGCGGGGCAGCAGTTCCGTACCTATCAGGGAAACGGCGAAGGCGATCAGACCCAGCCACATGCCTCCCACCGACCGGAACAATTGATGATTCTTCCTAAGTCGCACGCCAGATAAAAAGTTGTTGCCTCGCTCTACTGTCTCACTCACAAGTGCGACAACGACGCTTGCAGCACCTTACCTTTTCGGAACGACGACTACATGGGCCACCATCGGCAGAACCAACTCGTCACCTTTCGCGTGCATTTTCATTCCGGTTTCCATCGCCTTGCGAATGGCTTTCAGTGTTTGTGGCGATTGGTGTGCGAGCAGACCAGCCGTTCGAACCCCGGCATCGCGTTCAACTTCAAAGAAGTAGGATGCACTTGGAAGATGCCATTGCACCGTGCAGGTGTCGTAATTCATGGACGTGCCATCGAAGCCGGCTTCTTCCAGCACGTTTCGGCATTCTTCCTTCTCACCATACAAATAACGCGGAGGACCTTCGGGCAATCCGACATCCAGATTCGCGTGCGCTTGAATCGCGTCATTAACAATTTTTGCGCCGGGATTCTGCTCCGGGCCGGCCCACACAGAGAAACCAAAGCTGCCGCCGGACTTCAAAACGCGACACGCCTCAGCGCACGCTCTCTCCGGCCAAGAAAAATGCAGCAAACCAAAATTACACAGCACGCGGTCAAAACTGTGATCGTCGAATGGAAGGTCGTGAGCATCGCCTTGAATGAATCGAATCTCAGGAAATAATGTTTTCGCGGCGGCGATCATTCGGTCCGAGAAATCAATTCCTGTTGGCACAGCACTCAACTGTTTGACCGCGGCTGAGACATAACCCGGCCCGCACGCTAGATCCAGCGCCGACATACCCGCGGAAAACTTGGCATCAGCAATCAAGTACGGAATGAATTGCCGTGTCAGTGAGGACCATATCGAGTCGTATCTGTCAGCCACGCGTTGCCATCCCGCGTGTTCGAAGCGCGCAAATTCGTCTCGACCTCTCATCACATCGCAAAGCATTGGCCCATGCGATGAGTGATTCCAGCGAAAATTCGATCAGCTCTAGGGCGTTTGATTCGCTTGCGCCAGCTTGCTCGCCCTCTGGGTTGCCGTCTATGTCGCTCGGCGCCCCACCGGCTCCATTCTGCGAAATGCCGAACTGTGCGTGGCGTCTGACATAGACGCCGTACAATTACTCTAGCGGAAATTCGACACGCTCCTCAGCGGCGCGCGGAACGAGTTTGTTTCGCTCAATGATGCGAGCGCATGTATTCCAACGCAAAATCGCGTCGTCGTGACCCGCGGGACGGAGCGGTTCGGCTTGTTCGAACCAGTGCATTGCTTCGCGCAACAGATCATACGCTTGGAAACGGCAATCGGGCGTATTCTGACGCAGTTTCATTTTTGCGCGCCGCTCGGCGACTATGCCAGAATAGTAAGCACGTTCGTAGTCAGATTTGACTCGCGACAGAAGTTCTTTTGCCTGCGTATCGCTCACGCCATAGCCTTTCTCGAAACGATCAGTCAATGCCAGCAACAGCATGATGGCGGCGTGCTGGTTTTCCGGCTCGACTTGCAGAATATCCAGGCAAATGCTCTCGGCTTCGCCAGGCTCGTTGAGTAAACGATACCGCTCGGCCTTTTCCAGCGCTGCTGGGATGGCGTCTTTGTGGAGTTGTTTTAGCGCGGGCATGGCTTTCGCCCCGTGATTCGTTAAATCGTTAAATCGTTACATCGGCAAAGACAACCCACGATCTCCAGTTCACGATTCACGCTTTTTAAGCCATCGCCAGAACCAGCCAAACGGATCATAGAAATCATCCACGACGCGTTCTTTCAATGGAATGATTCCATTGTCGGTGATTTCAATGTTTTCTGGGCATACTTTCGTACAGCACTTCGTGATGTTGCAGTAGCCGATCCCCTGTGTGTTTCGCAATTCCTCGATCCTGTCCCGAGTATCGAGCGGATGCATTTCCAGTGCGGCGACATGGATCAGAAACCGCGGACCGATAAATTTGTCGTGCATCTGATGGTCTCGCAAAACATGGCAAACATCCTGGCAAAGAAAGCATTCGATACATTTACGAAATTCCTGCACTCGATCGATGTCCTCCTGCTGCATTCGCCAGGTGCCGTCCGGCGCGTCAGCTGGTCGCGGTTTAAAAGGTTTGATCCTTTTCTTCACCTGAAAATTCCATGAAACATCGGTGACCAAGTCTCTAATGAGGGGAAACGCCTTTATGGGCTCGATCTTCACGGGCGTTTCCAACGGCAATTCACTCAGGCGCGCCATGCACATGAGCTTCGGCATTCCATTCACTTCCGCCGAACACGAACCGCATTTGCCCGCCTTGCAGTTCCACCGGCACGCAAGATCAGGCGCCTGTGTCGCCTGGATTTGATGTACCGCATCGAGGACGACCATTCCTTCCGTGCATTCGGTCGTGTAATCGCGAAATGCGCCGGTTTTCGCATCTCCGCGCCAGATTTTGAAGGAGATTTCCATCGTAATTCGTTACATTGAGAATCGTGAATCGTCAGCATCGGCGCTCTGTAGCAACTCTTCTTCTTTCATGCGCGACGCTGGCGAATTTATCTGCTGACGTAAATACCGAATGTCACCGTCAAGAAGCTGCCGGCCGCGCCAGTCTTGCTCCTTGAGAGCGATGATCTGTTTAGCCACCAGATATTGTTCATCTTCGCAAACGTTCAGATCATCAATCAGTTCTTCAAGTGACCCACGTGACTGCAAAGTGAACTTGATTTGATCAAGGTAGTGATATCGGCCATGGCCTTCCGCGATATTGTTCGTTAATGAAACAGCAGCGCGTCGGATTTGGCTTGCTAATCCAAATTTTTCGATATCCGACAAACTTTTGGCGACGCGGTACATTGCTTTTGGAAACTGGTGCGCTGCTCGATATACTTCCAGGTTTTCAAACGTTGAAACTTGACGGAGCTGCTTCGCACCCGATTCACGATTTAGCGATTCTCGATTCACGATTTCACTGATTCTCCTCGATCACCTGTTTCAAATAATCTGGTAGCTCGGACAGCGGTTCCAATCGGACTTGCATCGAGCCTCCTGGTTCTTTGGAAATGATCGTGTTCACTTTCGAAAAGCGCTCGTCTTTGTCAGGATAATCTTCACGGAATTGTGCGCCGCGGCTTTCTTTGCGTTCCAACGCGGCACGCGTGATGGCTTCTGAAGCTGTGAGCAGGTTCTTGAGATCGAGCGCGGTGTGCCAGTTTGGATTGTACTCGCGATTGCCGGTTGCCGCGGCGCGCCCCGCCCGCTGTTTCAACTGCTCGAGCTGTCCGAGCGCGTACTGCATTTCGGATTCGGTCCGCACGATTCCCACGTTATCCTGCATCAGTTCCTGCAGATCTTTTTGGATTTGGTAGGGATTCTCGCGATCGCCTCTTTCGAATGGCTCGAGCGCCTCGCGCGCGATCGCGTCGATCTGATCGCTGTGGGTTTCGCCTAATGCGTTTTCCTTGGCGAACTTTGCTGCAAATTCGCCAGCGCGTTTACCAAAAACCAAAAGATCAGAGAGCGAATTACCCCCAAGGCGGTTTGCGCCGTTGATTCCAGCTGCACACTCGCCGGCGGCAAACAGCCCCGGCAATCGGCTCATCTGCGTGTCAGCATCAACGCGTACCCCGCCCATGATATAATGGGTGGTTGGTCCGACCTCCATCGGTTGCTCTGTGATATCGATGTCAGCGAGTTGTTTGAACTGATGGTACATGCTCGGCAGTTTGCGTTTGATGTGCTCTGCCGCGTTTGGAATTTTCGATTTGATCCACGAGATGTCGAGAAACACGCCGCCGTGCGGACTTCCCCTGCCCTCTTTGATTTCGCGTACAATACAACGTGAGACATGATCACGCGTTAACAACTCAGGTGGACGGCGCGCGTCCCTGTGCCCCTGGCAGTAGCGCCAGCCTTCCTCCTCATTGTCCGCCGTTTGGTGACGGTAATTTTCCGGGATCGATTCAAACATGAAGCGCTTGCCATCTTTGTTCGTCAAAATGCCGCCTTCACCGCGCACGCCTTCAGTCACCAAAATTCCCATGACGCTCGGAGGCCAGACCATTCCGGTTGGGTGGAATTGAATGAACTCCATATCGATGAGTTCTGCGCCGGCGTGATATGCGAGTGCGTGTCCATCGCCAGTGTATTCCCAGCTGTTGCTGGTGATTTTGTACGCGCGACCGATGCCGCCAGTCGCAAGCACAACTGCTTTCGCCCGAAAAATTTTGAACCGGCCGCGCTCCCGTTCGTACCCAAACGCGCCGACCACACGATGTCCATCTTTTAGCAAAGAAAGAACGGTGTGCTCCATATGCACATCAATTCCCTGATGCACGCCGTGATCCTGCAGCGTGCGGATCATCTCCAGTCCAGTGCGATCGCCCACATGCGCGAGCCGCGGATACTTATGGCCGCCGAAATGTCTCTGCAGAATTCGACCGTCTTTGGTGCGATCGAAAACAGCGCCCCACGCTTCAAGTTCGTGCACACGAGCGGGCGCTTCCTTCGCGTGCAGCTCGGCCATGCGCCACTGGTTGACGTACTGGCCACCGCGCATCGTATCAGCAAAATGCACTTTCCAGTTGTCTCGCTCATCGACATTTGCCAGTGCCGCGGCGATTCCGCCTTCAGCCATTACGGTGTGCGCTTTGCCCAACAACGATTTACAAACGAGTGCGACACGAACGCCAGCACCCGAAGCCTCAATAGCTGCGCGCAGTCCCGCGCCGCCTGCGCCGATCACCAGTACGTCGTATTCGAAAGTCTCGTAGTCAGGCATCGTGATTCGTGAATCATTAGATCGTTACATCGTTGTAGGCCGAATCTCGATTCACGGTTCTCGAATCTCGATTGCGATCGTCAAACGATCCGCACATCGTGCCAAATACCCATCGCGCACAGGCGCACGTAGAGATCGGTGAATCCTACCCAGAACAAACTTAGCCACGCCCACAGCATGTGGCGACGGTTGAAACAGGTCACGCACGCGTACGCCCGGTAGCAAGCTGGTGCGCGCGAAAATTGATCGAGAAATCCTCCGGCCAAATGTCGTAGCGAGTGACAGCCAAAAGTGTAGCCGCCGAGCAAAACAACATTGATTGCCAGCACAATTGTTCCTACGCCGATCCCAAATCCGTTCGGGAACCAAAGCGCTTTCCACACGTCGTACGCAAGCACGAGAATGAAGCAGACCGCGAGATAGAGAAAATAACGATGCACGTTTTGCATGATGAGTGGGAAGGAGCGTTCACCCCAGTAACTCTTCCGCGGCTCACCTACTGTGCATGCCGGCGGATCAGCCCAGAATGCTTTGTAATATGCGCCGCGGTAGTAATAGCACGTCAGCCGAAATCCACCCGGCGCCCAGAGAACAAGCAGGGCCGGCGAAAAGATGAGCCACATTGGCCACCAGCCAGGTTTCGGTCCAAGCCAGCTGTGCGGTGAGGCCCCAAAAATTTCCGGCGAATACAATGGCGAAATGTAATTGCCAAAAAAGTAAGTGGTACCCTGGAACGCTGCCCAGGTTGAATAGACGATGAAAGTCGATAACCCGAGGAAAACCAGCAGCGGCTGCAACCACCATAAATCGGTCCGCGCAGTTTGACCGAACGTTCTCTGCGGAATTGCGCTTTGTGCCTTAATCATAAATCTGCGTCCACTTACGCGCAGACACCCTTTTCTTTCCATGAAATCAAAGCCGAGGTCAATTTCGGCTTCACAATCTGGCACCGGATGCCTACGATTTGAGAGGCTAAAGCCAATTCATTTATGTCCGGTAGCGATAAAATCATTGTCACCAATCTAACAGCGTTAAAGAAAAAATATGGTCGCAACGGCCTCAGCAAAATTCGCGCCGCGATCCGCAGAATGATTACGGCTGATAAAGCGCGCGGGCTTCAAACGCGATTGCTTGCGTTGGATAGCGCCTCTGACATGAAGAAGGTGAAGGGAACGGCCGTCGCTGATTTTTCCAGCACGCGCCAGAATAAGGCGGCCATCGATGCGGTGTTTACTTCAATCAGGCCAGACTATTTGATGATTCTCGGCGCGACTGATGTAATTCCGCACCAGGATCTCCTCAACCCAGCCTATGGAGGAGACGACATCGATGAATACGCCTATGGAGACATTCCGTACGCGTGCGAACAAGCCTACAGCCAGCGAGCGGAACAATTCATCGGACCTACTCGTGTCGTTGGTCGCCTGCCGGACGTGACGGCCGGAACTGATCCCGCATACCTGATCGCGTTACTCGACACGGCCACGAAATGGACACCGCGGCAACGCTCGGATTACGCAGAGTATTTCGCAGTTAGCGCTGCACAATGGGCCAACTCTACGACCTTGAGTGTGCAAAAGCTGTTCGGCTCCGACAAAGACCTGAATCTCTCGCCCACGGCCGGTCCGAAGTGGAGCACTGCCGCTCTCAGTCGTCGGGCTCATTTCATTAATTGCCACGGGGGACCGGCAGACCCGCAATTTTACGGGCAGAAAGGAAAGAAATATCCAGTCGCCCATCATGCCGCATTGGTCGCGGGGAAGATTGCGGAGGGAACGGTTGCGGCAGTTGAATGTTGCTACGGTGGCGAGCTCTACGATGCGAATTTACTGACGAGCAAACAACAGGGAATGTGCAACACCTATCTAGCAGGCAAGACCTACGGTTATTTTGCCAGCAGCACAATCGCGTACGGTCCGGCAGAAGGGAATGGAAGCGCCGATTTACTCTGTCAGTATTTTTTGGGTCGGGTTTTGGCCGGAGCGTCGCTCGGACGCGCCGGGCTGGAGGCGCGACAAGAGTTTGCGCAAGCTGGTCCTGATGTCGATCCGTTCGATATAAAGACTTTGGCGCAATTTAGTTTGTTCGGAGATCCTTCGATTCATCCAGTTGCGATTGCGACTCCTCACCAAGCCATAACAGATGATCGAGCAAAGCCCAGCCGCGCACGGGCGGCCAAAACACTCACGGCCACCTTTACGCCAATCGCGCGAGCGGAACGTCGCAAGCAATTATTAACCAAAGGTCTTTTCGTCAGCGCTACACAGCCCGTCGCTCGGCGACTCTCTCGTACGTCGCGCGCCGGTGCGTTGACAATGTTGCGCCGGCTTGCAAGGGACGCGAACATCGCCAACGCGGAGCTGATTTCATTCAATATCGAACTTCAGACCACACCAGCTCGGGACGCCGCCACGAAGAAGGTTTTCGCCGCTGCTCCCGCCGCGAAATTACCGCAAGGCGGCGCATATCATGTTGCCATCAGTTCGCATTCCAAATCTGACGGGCCAGTGAGGCAGATAAAGGCTGTTATCGCCAAGGAATTCAACGGAAAGCTGGTTTCTTATCGGGAATTGCTTAGCCGTTGATTGCCCGATTCGTTTCCATGAAACAGCGTAACATCTTGTTTAAACATAGTGGCTGGAGAAACATACTCTGGATCGGTAGTAAAACGGCCATTTGGCGTCGGTACTAAAAGCGAGCACGACGCCATCTTGCTGGAAATGCAAGACAAGGAATATGTGCTTCGTCGTCAGGGCGGCAATGCGTTCCAAGACCCTGAGCTGGAGCGACTGGTCGGCAGCCGCATTCGATGCACCGGAACGGTGACCGGTTACACGCTCCTCATTACGGATTACGAGATGCTCTGACAATTCGACGGCACAGGCTCAACTGTCACTTGCTCCCTCGACCGGAAGGGCCGCCTTCTTCCAAGCCTCCCAACTGCCCGGTACGTTCCACAGTTCGTCAAACCCGTGTTGCTTCAAGACGCTCGTGGCAATGCTTGCGCGGTAGCCGCTTCCACAATATACCGCGGTCGGTTTGGTCCGATCGAGTTCTTTGATCCGGCCGTTTAATTCGGGTACGAAGATATGGCGCGCCCCCGGCACGTGCCCTTTTTTCCATTCGCCGGGCGAACGAACGTCAATGATCTGTAGCGAAGACTTTCGTTCATTGAGCTCATGGACGCTCATCTGTCCGATTCGTTCGAGCGGAAAACCTGCCGCGTGCCACGCTTTCATTCCGCCGATCAGGTAGCCGGCGAATTTGGTGTATCCAGTTCGAACAAAAAGACGCAGGATTTTTTCCAAATCGTCGTCATCTTCGAGCACGAGAAGAATCGGCTTTTCGGGATCGAGCATCCACCCTGCCCAAATCGAGAGGATAGGCGTGCCGCTGATGTTGAGTGCGCCCACGATGTGGCCGCCGCCGAACGCGAGCATGTTGCGCACATCAACAAGAACGCCAGTCCTGTTTTCGATCGCTTCTTTAAAAGCTTTTGGAGAAAGACCCGGAACCCGTGGGAGATTGCCGAGGACTTTCGGGCCTTCGGCGTTCACTTTTTTCATTATAGGATAATAATGCGGGACGGGGGGCGCGGTTGCGATTGCGTAATCGGTGAAGCTTTTCGCGTCAGGGAACTGCAAAAACTGATTGAACTTTCGCTCATAACCGATCGTGCTGGTCAACCGCGCGCCGATGTCTGCTCCACAGGGCGAACCAGCGCCGTGATTGGGATAAATCATCACGTGATCAGGCAGGTTCAGATAAAAATCATGCAAGGTACGGAATTGTTGTTCGGCAAGTTGCCTGGTGTGTTTCTCGCCTAGCAAATCTGGGCGCCCTGCAGAAGATACAAAAAGCGAATCACCGGTGAGCACAGCCCACGGCTCGTCGGGATGCTCGGCTTCAGCCAACAGATAGGACATGTGCTCCGGCGTATGTCCGGGCGTATGCCGCGCTGTTACCAGCACTTCGCCGAACGTGAAGCGGTCGCCATCTTTTATTTTCTCAGGCGCGAAGCCGTACTCTGCGCCGCCTTCCCCGCTGGCATAAATCTTTGCGGATTCCAGCCGCGCGCACAGTTCGCGCGAACCACTCACCAGATCGGCGTGAATATGTGTTTCGAAAATGTGCGTGATCGCCACGGCGGCTTCGCGCGCTGCGTCAATGTAAACATCGCAGTCCGCCCGGGGATCGAACACTGCCGCGATTCCTTCGTCATCATCGCCGACTAAATAAGAAAGCTCGGCGATGCCTTCCGTCTGAATAGTTTTAAAGACAAGCGACATGCCTCGAGAGTTAACGCGAACTGGGAACAGAGTTCAACAAAGTAGAACGACCTTTGCCGCCCCGCCGCAGCGGGCGGGACACATAGGCTACTTCACTTCTACCTCAATCGGCAGAAGGTGATTCATCATGTAAGTGCCGCGATCGGCATCGTGTTGTACCGGTTGGCTTCGGCCAAGTGAATCAGTTGCGCGAACAATAAGGCTTCGCGTGCCCGGTGTTAAAGGTGTTTGCCAATTAAATTCCCAAAGTCGCCACGCGTTTGGCCGCGGTTCACCGAGCAACTTCACGTCGTTCCACGTTGCGCCGTCGTCTGTGCTCAATTCCACTCTTGTGACTTCGGCCTCGCTTGTCCACGCAGCACCATTCACGTACACGCTCGAGTTCGCGGGGATGATCTCGCCTTCTTTGGGGCGGGCGATTTGCGCTTTTACTTGCAATTCAGTCAGAGGCGCGCGCTCGGCAATCTGCTCCCACCGTTTCCAGTACGCATAATCGATCGTTTGATAATAGCCACTGAACGCCTGATCCGTAACGATGATGCGCTGGAGCCATTTAATCGAGGCCATTGCATACCAGCCCGGCACAATTGCGCGTATCGGAAAACCGTTTTCCGGTGGAAGATCTTTTCCATTCATTTTGTACGCGAGCAGCACGTCCTCTTGCGCTTTCTTCAACGGAATGCTGCGCGCAAAGTTCAACTCGCCAGGCGGACTTTTCGGCTCGTCAAGCATGCCGTGATCCGACCCTACCAATATTACTTCGCGTGCGTTTCCCTTCACACCCGCACGATCGAGTAGGATTGACAACGGCACACCAGTCCAATTCGCAGTGCCGACTGCGCCGAGTCCCCATTGCACGCCTTTGACTTTCGGTTCGAGTAATTTTCGGTTGTTGCCTGCGCATTCTAGCGTGACCGGCGTTGTCACCGACTCCAGATCGAGGAGTTTTTCGTAATTAATCGTGAATGGATTCTCAACCTCGCCCTCAACATGCAGCCACCATGCATCGCGATCGACAGAGGGAATCGGAAAGTGCGTGCGGACGTAAAACCATTCGGTCGGCGTGATGAAGCCGTCGAGCTTTTCGAACGGCATCTCGAGATTCAGCGGGCTTTCGCCGCGCACAATTTTCCCACCAATGAATTTTTGTGAAACTTCGGCCATCACGCAATCGCGCCTTCAGATTTCTCCAGTTCGAATTTGAAGCTGGGCAGCTGGTCCTGCGAGCAAACCATCCGGTGCTTTGTTTTGAAACTCATCTCGCCCATGGTCATCTTTTTAAGGCTATTCGCGCATGCCGATCAAGCGAATCTGGATCGTTTTCCGAGTATGAAACGCAGACGGAAAAACGTTGTCGTGGGAACGGGCTTTCACCTTGGCCTCTCGGCAGCGCTTTGCGTCCGCTGCAGGCGAGACCCGAACTAGTAACCTTGATCAGTTTGGAAACTGGACGTCTCGTCAGTCTGGGACAATCCCAGCGTCTCGACAGTCGGCTCGTCAATCGCTCCGGTAATCGGCAAGCCATAATCACGCTGGAAATTTGCGAGCGCCGCTCGCGTTTCACCGTCGAGCGAGCCAGTGATACCCCCGGAATAGTAACCATTGTCTTGCAAGGCGGTCTGAACGTTCGCGATCACCTCGTCCGGAAGCAGATCGCCGTAAGTATAGACCGGACCATCATAGTCGTAATAGGTCTGCAACGGATTATAACCCCAAGCGGGGTACCAATAACTTCCATCCAAAAAATAATATCCCGTGTTGATGTAAACAATGGTCTGACAATGATCGTGCCACCAATGATGGTCATGCCACTCGTGCCAGTGACTCCGGAACGCATCAGCATAGCTGCGATGATCTTTTTTGTTATGCCAGTGCTTTCTGGTCGTGTTTTCCGGAGACTCGGCTGTCTGCGGCTGGTGATGGATCGCTGGCTCGCCAGTGCTGAAGTGCCGTTGAGGATTCAGGTCAGTCCTGAGGTCACGATGAGGATTCAGCGCTGCGAGCGTTCGGTTTTGAGGTTCGAAGCGTTGCCGCGCACGTATTTCCGCGAAAGTGCGCAATTCCGTCTGACGCGTCGTTGGATCAAGCGTAATTGGTTCCTGTTCACTTTTGCGCGCGTT
The DNA here is from genome assembly GCA_036269995.1 of Candidatus Udaeobacter sp. GTDB lineage: Bacteria > Verrucomicrobiota > Verrucomicrobiia > Chthoniobacterales > UBA10450 > Udaeobacter. Next base: position 41,101 of record DATBDJ010000003.1, on the reverse strand, counting down.
GCCCGGCACCGTGAGTGTTGCAAAAGTAGGTCCGGAGGTTGCTACCTGAGGAGAATAGTCCGGCCGCAGAGTCGCTGCCGGCTGAGTTGTGATACGTGGTGTGTACGACGTAACCGTCCGCGGAATAAAGCCAGTTGGCCTGGCAAGGACGCGCGGTTGCGCGATTGACGCGTTTGCAACCGGTTTGCTGGCTGGCGCGCTGCGGCTGATAGCCGGACGCGAAGGTCCGTTTTGCACAACCGGAATGTTGCCTTGTGCAGCAGCGGTACCGACGCCTAGCGACATAGCCATCGCTGCAGCCAAACAGAGGGAAAAAAATGTGAATTGTTTCATAGCGTGCTCCGCGGATTTAACATCTGAAGTCTCAGTCAGTTGCGCGCTTTTGCAAAGAAGCTACCCCCTTTGAAACTGCGCACTGAAATTTTGGCTGCAGACTTTAAGGAGATTTGATTCCCGCCTAAACTCCTTAATTCCGTTAAGAATGACTGCAACCCTGCGGATTCATGGCTGCTTTTCTTCGCAGAGCTTTTGGAATGCAGGATCGGCGCGCAATGAGTCCCAAATTGGATCCAGCCTTAGAAGTGCCGGTGTGATAGGCGCTGGGTTATAAAGCCAGCCACCATACGGTACCTGTAATAACTCCGTGAGACTGGATATCGCGTGAGCATTCTCGCCGACAATCATTTCAACTAGTGCCAGATTCTCTTCAAAGCCAGGTCCTGACAGCCGATCTTTGTTACTCGGCACAAGCGTGGTAGCACGCTGCGCTTCATTGAGAGCTAACTCCTTCTGGTCGAGTATGGCGTAAGCCACGGCCAGCGCCGCCGCAACGAATGCGTTGTCTGGTTGATCCTTGCTAAGAGGCTCGAGCGAGCTGCGCGCCTGTTCGGCGGCGCCTTTGGCTGATGCAATGTCGCCAGCCACCCACTCGATCAATGCCAATCCTCCCTCTTTCACCCCCTTTTCGAGCCCAGAAGCAAACTGCAGTCGAGCTTGTCGGGGTTGCACGAAGCGGACAGCCCCAGTCTGATTTCGTTCAAGTCTCAATTCGGCCAGCTTGATCCGGACAGCCGCGTCCGAGTTCGTTTGTGCGTTTACCCGGGCCAACAATTTAGCAGCTTCCTGCAGGTTACCTTCGGCTTGGTAGATGCTTGCTTTTAACGCCATGAAAGACAGCTCATCGGGGAGCGCATCCAGCACCCGATCGTAGAGCTTTAGCGCCGCCGGGAATTGCCGGAGCGCCGCGTGAGTCCATGCGACTTCCGTAAGTATCGCGGTGTTTCGCGGGTCCAGGGCGAGGCCCCGCTCCCAATACGCAACACTTTGATCCCAGAGTCCTTCGCGTCGCGTAACCGCGCCAAGCGCGAAGAGGACATCGCTGTTACCTGGCAACATTTTGCTGACGCGTTCGAAGGTGGTCTTAGCCAGCTCATAATCGCGCTGCACCCAATACTGATAATAACCCACGAATAGCAGAGTTTCGGGGGAATTCGGCTGGAGTCGCTGCGCGTTTTCTAAAGCTTTCCTGGCTGCTTCGCGACGAGCATCAGTTGTGTCGCCACGATTAAAGTAAAGGAGCGCGTTCGCACCGGAAAGTCGCGCCCAGGCGAGCGCGAAATTCGGATCAAGCTGCACCGACCGTTCATAAAGGCCGATGGCTTTCAGCAGGGCGTCGCTCGAGTAGTTGCTACGAGCTTCAAAAGCCAATCCCCGCAAATAGACATCGTAAGCGTCCGGATTGTTTGTGGGCGTAGCAGCCAATGCTTGCTCCTCACGACCGGTCAGCTTCGCCTGCAACGATTCTGCTATTCTTTTGGCGATCTCGCTTTCGACGCTAAAGATGTCGGTCAGCTTTCGATCATAAGTCTCGGCCCAAAGCTGAGAGTCCGTTTGCACATTGACCAACTGAACATTGACTCGGACCTGATCTGCCGCTTTCTGCACGCTACCCTCGAGGATATGCGCCACATGGAGCTGCTTCGCGATTTGCGAGAGATTGCTAGGCTCGCTTTGATACTGCTGTGTGGAAGTGCGCGAAATCACTTTCAAATCCGCAATCCTGGCGAGGCGCGTGCGGATTTCTTCTTCGATACCGTCAGCAAAATAGGCATTATCCTGATCGCTACTCAGATTCGCAAACGGCAGGACGGCAATGCTTTTTTCGACCGTTGCTGGAGCTGTCGCAGGCGCAGATTGTAAGACGCTCAAAGCTTTGCGCCACGGATGCCGTTGCCAGTAACCACCGATTGCGAGCGCACTGATGATTAAACCCAAAGCTGCGAGCAACCAGACTCGACGCTTGTTCGCACTATAAACCGCCGCGACGTGGGACGCGGGCGCCTTCTTAATTGCGCCTCCCTTTATGTCGAAAGCCCAGGCGAGCACGAGCGCCACTGGGAAACCGAGTGCAACCGCAGTGATAACAAGCGGCAAAATCCACTCCGGGGCGTGGTAAGCGGGCATTACGGTCGCGCTAATTTGAACAACAAGCCAGGCCACTACGGCATAGCCCACCGCAACGCGATAAACCTTTCTTTCTTTCAACTCACCGAAGAATGAGTTCATCCGATCCCCTCGCAGACGTGGTGTCGAATACGCAATGCACGACCGTCGAGCTTTCAATGGGGCTACGTCAAATTCTCTACTCGCTCACATTGTGATCTGACAGGCGTTTACGATGCAGCGGGCCAACGTGATTGAAACACGCGAGCAGCGGGCGAGTTCAAAAAGTGGTGAGCCGTTTGTGCGCATCAGATCACTCATGCTATCAAACACCTTTTCGGCTTGCTCCCGCCGGGACCCGTCGCTAAAACGCTGCTACTAAATAATCGGGAGAGGCCAATCGAACATGAAGACTCACATCCCAAACATCAATATGGTCAGATCTGCTTGGCGCCGAGTAAAAAAGGACATAAAGGACGCCATCATTCGTGATCTAAAGCCAGTAAAAGACGTCAAAGGCGGCAGCGGGTTTAAGGGCGAATCCAAACCCAGCACGCGCACGGGCACCACACGCGCCCATTAATGAGGGTAAAGTCGCACCAATGTTGATGGCTATTTCTCGCTCCCATCGTGAACAATTGTGGCAGTAATGTGCCTGTTCTAATCGGGCTTCGAAGCTTCGGCCCTCGTGCTAGTCGCTTTGACGCGAAGCCGCCTGCGGAAGTTCTGACATGCTCAGCGCTAGGTAAATCGGCGCAATCGCATCATCTCACGTCACGCTCAAATAATGCCACGATTTTCAACGGGTGGATAAAACGAGTGGATAAAACTCCGAGCGCCTCGGCAATTAAGAACTTCTCTGTCTTAAATGCCAGTGGACGACGCTGGATAAAACCCCGCCCCGCTTCACAGATCGCGCTAGAATCACTTCTACGTCTGGATTGAGTCAGTTTGTTTGCGCCGATGCCATCAACGATTTCTACGCACATTTACGAAGTCAGACCGCGCAAAGATAAACGCGGCGTCGACCTGATTTCCGATTGAAAGATTGTTCTGGGGGGAACAGCCGCTCTTCAAACCTGTCGGGTGTGGGGAGCGGTATTTTTTTCAGTTGCTTTTCCACCCGTTGGCGCAGTTCAACATTGGCTTCCTGATGTTATCAACTTCCGCGCCAACTCTCCAAGAGCAAAATTGAAACCAGAGATGGTCACACAGGATCGCCGCCAGAATCGTTTTTGATTGCCGAATGGCGAATGATCCGGCCACATTCAATAAGGAAAGCACAAATGAAAACAATACTGATGTTGATCGTTGCGTTGATGCTCACAGGCTGCGGATCAACGGAAAACCATGTCCGTAATCGTGATGCGGTGGATCATGGTCGTTATTTGGTGGAGCATAATGCGGTGGACACGATATGCGCTTGCCCCTGACGATTAAACATGGCGTTGCCTAAACCTACCGGCCCGCTTCACAGGAGCGCGCCGAAATCGTTTTTGATTTGGCACATGCAAAACCATGACAATTGCGGCCCGTTCGCCAGATCATTGTTTCAGCATGCATAAACGCCCGAACAACCACATCAACGCAATCGGCAGGAGGATTCCGCCAATTATTCGAACACGACTTTAGCGGTTGTCGCCGCTTCGGTACCATTTAGACTTCGCTGTCATCGTTGGTTGTCATTCGAAAACGACGACGGACGATAGCAAACACTACGGCGGCAATGATAATAGTCCCGGCCACGACGACTACTATCCAAGCAATCGGATTCGCCATCGCCGCTGCCCAGCCGGTTAACTTCATCGGCTCGCGCTCGCGTTGTGCTGCAACGGTCTTGACTGGACTGGGATGAAATCGTTGCTGGACGTCTTTAGGGAGTTCAAGGAAATAGACCTTCGAAATTCCGGTTTTGGTTCTAAGCACGATCCCGTCAGCTTCGACACGGCTGATCGTAGCGTCTTTGTAAAGCTTGCCGTGGATGGTTTTGAAGTCTTCAGCCAGCGCGAGTGAAGCGGACAGAACTGCCAAGATTGCAAGCGTGGTTGCCGAGCATTTCATGCGCCCGAGATTCTGCAGCTTTTGCTCTCCACACGGCAACGACAAAGTCACACGAACGGCGCGATGAGGCGCACGGCAATCGCAAACTCCACGTGACGGGTTGCAATCCGCAATTCGAAATCTACAATCTGAATCTCTGCGGGGTCTTAGCTCAGTTGGTAGAGCGCCTCAATGGCATTGAGGAGGTCACGGGTTCGAATCCCGTAGGCTCCACTTAACACGGCGCACTCCGCGCCATCGCTTGTCAAAAGATTGCCTGCGACCTCAGGATCTGACGGTAACAACCGCGTAACTTTTCGCATGTAGCCGGCCATGCGGTCGGCTTCGATTGTATGGGTATGAAAACAATGATTGACAGCCCCGCAACCGTTTCTCCTCGAATTGAAAATCATCAATCAACCCAATCACCGGAAAACGTCAGCCGTTCGAAGAATCGGATGAGTCGCCGTTCGTTCCTGGGCAAATCCTTCGCCGTTGGAGCAGGAGCGATGGGAGTAGGACTCCTGGCAGAGAGCGCAAAAGCCAGCGACATTACACAAGGTGACATTGCGATCCTCCGTTGGCTGGCGGCGGCCGAAATCATCGAAACCGACCTGTGGCAGCAGTACAATGAACTCGGCGGCATCCAAGACAGCGAAGTACCCGGTGGCAGTGGTAACGAGGCGTTCACAGAAGCCCTTGAAGTAATCGATGAAGACATGCCGGTATACATCCACGACAATACCGACGATGAAATCAGTCACGTCGCTTTCTTGAATGGTTTTCTTGTTTCGATCGGCGCACAGCCTGTGAATTTCGATGCATTCCGGACACTGCCGAGCAGTCAGGCAAGCGGCGCTCAGCAAATCGGGCGACTAACTAATTTGATGGCTAACAACATCGACACGAGTTGGTATCTGCGATATCGCAGCACACATAACCCGGATTTTAACTTCGATTTCCCGCAGTTTATTAACATCTCTGGCCGGCCCGCAATTCCGCCGACGGATCTGCCTTCCGGCTCTGATGAGATTCAGGCCATCGCAAACACTGCGGCCTTCCATTTTGCGGCCATTGAACAGGGTGGCACAAGTCTTTATGCGACCATGGCGTTGAAGGTCACAAATCTTGTCGTGCTCAGGATTGTCGTGAGTATTGGCGGTGCCGAAGTGAACCATTTCGCGATCTGGCACGACAAAGCCGGAGGAGTCCCGGAAGTGCTGATTCCAGGGCAAGGCGGGGTTCGTTTTCCAGACATGGAGGATTTTGAGGGAGACGAGTCTAAACAGAACAATCTAATAATGCCGGAGCCCTGCGCATTCATCGATCCCGATTTGCCGTTTTGCTCGATCATCCGGCCGACATCCGTTGCGAAAGGCGGCGCCGTTCACGCGTTGCACGCCTTTAGCGGTTCGGGCGCGTTTTTAGGTCAGTCGCCGACGTTCATCGGAATATTGAGCGACATGGCCAGTCGCGCTGATGCCGCGCAAAGGCAGTTATAACCGCAAAAAAGTCAACACGACAAACGCAGTAACGCTGCTGGACGCAATATCCGTCAGCATGAGGTGCACGTCATGGACCGGCGTGTTGTCTCCGGCCAACGAGCTCTCTGGAAAGTGTTGCCTGTTCTGCTGAAGTCGCGCAACATCAGTCGCTGAACGGGTTTCCATGTGACGCGGCCATCGATTTCATGCACAAGACGAACTCAATTGTCATGCGCGCGCCAAAGGCGGCTATCTTCGAAACGGCCGCAGACTTGGAGTTGTGGCCTAAAATTCTTCCTCACTATCGCTACATCAGATTTCTCGACCGCGCGCCCGATCGCAACGTCGTAGTGATGGCGGCCCGCCGTTCGGGCATTCCGATCTCATGGACATCAGAGCAAATCATCGATCGCGACAGACTCGAAATTCGTTTCCATCATCTGAAGGCGTGGACGAAAGGCATGCGAGTCGTCTGGACTTTTTCTGATAGATTTGATGGCGTGCTGGTAAGCATCTCCCACGATTTACAATTTCGCGTGGCTGCGCTGGCGCCAATCGTCGATCTGATTATCGGCAATTTCTTCATTCACAATGTAGCGAACAAAACGCTGCGGTGCATGAAAGCCTATATCGAAGCGAGGACAACGAAAGTACCCGCATGAGTCGTAGGCGCGCTGTTATTACCGGAATTGGGCCAGTCACCTGCGTCGGCAAAGGACGAGAAAATTTCTGGAACGGAATTCTGTCACAAAAGAGTGGCGTTGGCAGCATCACGAGCTTTGATCCGGGCGTGTTCCGCGTGCAATGCGCCGGCGAAATTGCCGATTGGGATCCGGAAGATTTCTTTTCGCCCCAGCGACTGAAGCGGCTCGATCGCTACGCCCAATTTGCCGTCGTCTCAGCAAAACTCGCGCTGGATGACGCGGGCATCGAGTGTTCGCGTGACAACCCGCAGGACCGCATCGGTGTTAGCTTCGGAACCGCATTGGGGGGCGTCTGCAAAGCCGAGGAACAATACATCAGGTATTTAAAAAAAGGGGCTCGCGGCGTTCAACCGACGCTTGCTGTTCAAGTGTTTGGTGGTTCAGCGCACTCCAATATCGCGATTGAGTTTGGTTTTCGTGGCGTGGGCACAACAAATTCAAATAGTTGTGCCAGTGGCACGGTATCAGTGGGCGAAGCGCTGCGATACATTCGAGACGATTTTGCCGACGTCATCGTTGCCGGCGGAGCTGAAGCACCACTAACAGCAATCACGGTCGGTGCGTTTGATATTATCAAGACGATGAGCAGATGGGCAGGCGAGCCGGGCCTCGCATGTCGCCCATTCGATCTCATGCGCGATGGTTTCGTAATGGGTGAAGGCGCTGCTTCGCTCGTAATCGAGGAACTCCAGCACGCCCAAGCGCGCGGCGCTCGCATTTACGCAGAAGTGCTCGGCTACAGCTTGAACAATGATGCGTTCCACATGACAACGCCGCTGCCGAGCGGCGATTCGTGCGTCCGCGCGATGCGCGATGCACTCGTCGATGCACAATTGCCTGCCGAGCAGATCGACTATATCAACGCGCACGCCAGTTCCACCCAGCTCAATGACAGCGCCGAGACAGCGTCGATCAAACAGGTCTTCGGCGAACGGGCGAAGAAAATTCCTGTGAGCGGCACGAAAGGTTATTATGCGCATCCGTTGGGCGCGACTGGCGCCATCGAAGCTGCACTTTGCGCGCTTGCAGTGGACCAGCAATGGATCCCGCCGACGATTAACTATTCTAATTTCGATCCCGCCTGCGACCTCGACGTTGTGCCGAATCATGGACGCGCTGCGCAATTGAACTACGTCATGAGTAATTCGTTCGGATTTGGCGGGATTAACGCCTGCGTAGTACTCGGACGTCTCCGCGATTAGCAAAAAGCTTGTCATCCCGAGTCGCGGAAGCGACGGGGACCCCGCAAACAAAGCCTTCGACTGGCTCGTAAATTGGACGGTGAATTACTCCGTGCGATGTCCTTCGCTCCGCTCAGGATGACACGGGATTTCAGCGTCTTGATTATTCGTGCAGCAAATCAGGCCGATTTTCTCGCGTGCGCTTGATTGCCTCGTCTCTGCGCCACTTCGCGATCTCCGAGTGATTTCCGGAGAGCAAAATCTCTGGAATCTTCCAGCCGCGAAATTCGGCAGGCCGCGTGTACTGCGGCGCTTCAAGCAGCCCACCCGCGAAGCTGTCGTCGATGGCGGACTGCTCGTGGCCGAGCGCGCCTGGCAGCAGCCGCACGATTGCATCCACAACAACAGCCGCGGCAATTGCTCCGTTAGTCAGCACGTAATCCCCTATTGAAATCTCATAATCGACCAAATGTTCGACCACGCGATGATCGACTCCTTCGTAATGTCCGCAAATAATGATGAGATGTGATTGTTGGGATAACTGTTTTGCGATTTCTTGATCGAACCGCCGACCAGTGGGCGACATAAGGACAATTTTGCCGCCCGACAATAGGACATTGTCCATTGAGCGTTCGGCGTTTGGCATTTTACCTTTCAGCTCTTCCACCGCCGCAAAAATCGGCTCCGGTTTCATGACCATCCCCTGCCCTCCGCCAAACGGGGCGTCATCGATCACATGATGTTTGTCGGTCGTCCAATCGCGAAGATTGTGGATTTGAAGCTCCACGATGCTCTTGTCTTGTGCGCGCCTCATCATGCTCTCGCTCAAGGGAGCGCGGCAGATTTCGGGAAAGAGCGTGATGATGTCAATTTTCATTCGTAAGAAAAGGACGAACGTCGAACGTCCAATGGCGACACTGCAGGACATGTCTGTAAACCTCCGAAGGGCATTCGGGGCTGACACAGATCCCGCAAATCATTCCACGATTTCGAGAACAGCACGCTGGCCGTGGCGCGCCGCGGAACTAGTCAGCAATGCGCGAATGGCTTGAATGGTTTGTCCACCACGCCCAATCACGCGGCCAACATCGCCTCGTCGAAGCTGCAGCTTGAACACGGCAGTTCTGCCGTTTGGAATCTCTGTCAGCACCATGTCGTCTGGAAACTCAATCAGCTGACGAATGACAAACTCCAGAAACTCCCTCATGCACAAAAGTAATCGCGAATGAATCCGAATAAACACGAATTTATCCAGTAATACTGTGGCATGGCGTACGCTGTTTCTGAGTAGATGAATTTTGCCAGAGAACAGCGCACTCTACAGCAGAGCAACGCGTTGCGCTCTATTCTTCGAGCGACGTTTCAGCGGTTGAGACCGCCGGTGTGGCTTCGGCTTGAGTGGATTGCGAGGACTGTTCGTCCGGTTCCGAAGACGCAACGGGGGCTGTGCCTGTCCTCTTCTGTCTTTTGATCAGGCTGCGCACGGTGTCGGACGGTTGGGCGCCTTTGCTGATCCAGTATTCGGCCCGCTCAAGATTCAATGAGCTGTTGCGCCCAGCCACTTTCGGATCGTACGTGCCGATGATTTCGACAAATTTGCCGTCGCGCGGGCTCCGGCTGTCTGCCACGACCACTTTATAATACGGGCGATTTTTCGCCCCTTCTCTTCTCAATCTGATTGAAACTGCCATATCAAGCTTTCGTTCGCGCCAATTGCGCCATCATTTTCTTCATTTTGCCCGCATTCTTCATCATCTTTCTCATCTGATCGAAGCGCCGCAGCAACTCGTTTACCTCTGTGACAGTGCTGCCGCTTCCGCGCGCAATCCGCTGACGACGCCGCGCATTGAGAATGTCGGGGCGCGTCCGTTCTTGTTTCGTCATCGAAAGCACGATCGCTTCCGTGCGCTTCAGCTGCTTCTCGTCAATCGAGAGGCCCGGCATATTACTCATGCCCGGCAACATGCCAAGGATATTCTCCAGCGGCCCCATTCTTCGCATCATTTTGAACTGCACCAGGAAATCGTTGAAATCGAATGACGCGGTGCGCATTTTGCGTTCGAGCTGGGCGGCGTCTTCGGCCTCAATCGCTTCGGCAGCTTTCTCCACCAGACCGATCACGTCGCCCATTCCCAGAACGCGGCCCGCGAGTCGCTCTGGAACGAATACTTCAAATTGATCGAGGTTTTCGCCGGTGCCGGCGAACTTAATTGGCCGACGCGTCACTTGGCGCATCGACAAGGCTGCGCCGCCACGCGCGTCGCCATCAAGTTTAGTCAAAATTATCCCTGTGATCGCAACGGCATCGTTGAAATGTGTCGCAACGCTGACGGCCTGCTGACCGGTTGCCGCATCTACGACGAGCAAGGTTTCCTGCGGCTGCAAAAATTCCTTTAGCTGCTTCAGCTCCTGAATGAGCGCCTGATCGATTTCCTGCCGGCCGGCTGTGTCGAAGATGTAAATTGACCGCGCGTCCGGCTGCTTCATGCCATCGAGCGCTGCCGTTGCGGCGCGTTGCACGTTTGTCTCTCCGGCTTTGGGAGCGGCGACCGGCACGCCGATTTGTTCGCCAAGCATTACGAGTTGCTCGACGGCTGCGGGTCGTTGCAAATCGCACGCCACCAGCAGTGGCGAATAATCCTGCTTCCGTAAAAAGCGCGCCAGCTTCGCCGAGGACGTTGTTTTGCCGGAGCCATTCAGACCAACAATTAAGATCCGGCCTCCGGGTTGGAGCTGAAGCGGCGCGGAATCTCCTCCGAGTAGTGCAGCTAGCTCATCGTGAAAAATTTTTACGATCTGTTGACCCGGCGTGATGCTCCGAAGAACCGCTTCTCCGAGCGCCTTTTCCTTGACGCCGGCAATGAATCTCTTGGCTACCTGAAAATCGACGTCCGCTTCGAGCAACGCCAGCCGCACCTGACGTAACGCAGCATCAATGTTGGACTCGCTGATGACCCCGTGCCCGCGCAGGTCTTTAAAGATTTCCTGAAGCTTATCGCTGAGTTGTGAAAACATAGCTGCAAAATGGGCTGCTTTATTCAGGAGCGGCGATCTTTAGGTCACCAACGGCGGCTGCAAAGCTGCCGGTTTTCCTTTGATTCGCAGCTTATTTCTTTGCAGTCGGTGTGGCGGCCGGCGGTGCGCTCGCCGCAGCTTGTTCGATTCCGAAGGTCCAATGCGCCTCGAGTTTTTTCCCTGCCGATTTTGCGCTGACAATTACGGTGCACGACTTCTCGCGCAGCTTTTGCGTAACTTGATAGGACACCGTGCCGGTTTTCGGATCGAAGCTGGCGGGAACAACACCAAGGCCGCTCACGCGCATTTGCACACTGGCCGGTTCGATCTGGCCGACGGCGCTGAGATTGGCTTTGATCAATGGAAGCGCCGTGCGCACTGTGTCGCCGTCTGCGGGTTGAGTTGAAAGGTCTTTGGCACCGACCTCAGCCACCGCCGGTCCGCCTCCTGTTGATCCGCCGATCATGGCTACGGCGTCGGTGAAGACTTTGGGCTTATTCGCTTCAATCGCATAACGGCCGATTGAATCCATCGGCGAAGTAAACGTGATAGGCTGGCCGTAAACAGTGAACATCGCCTCGTAACCGGCGTTTCGTGCAAGCTCTTTCACGTGCTCGTTGTAGCTCCCGAAGGGGACTGCAAAACAATTCACTTTGATGCCGAGTCGCTGCTCGAGCAGTTGCTTGCAGCCAACCACTTCATTTTGGATCCATTGCTCATATTGCGGACCGGTTAATTTCGTTCGCGCCCTCTTTCCGCCGGAACTGATCAGCATGATGTTATGGCCTTCGCGCAGATCCTGGTGCGTCGCGGAGTGCGCCTGAATGTCGATCCCATTGTCACGCATATCCGCCAGCTGTTCCCACGTGATCGCTTCCCCGCCGCCTAATGCCCCGCCGCGCACACCTTCAGTGTAAATGAACATGGTGAACGGATATCCAAATTTCTTCAAGATAGGCCATGCAACCTCGTACTGCGATTTCCAGCCATCGTCGAAGGTGATCACTGCACACCGCGGCGGAATGTTCTTTTCGCCACGCTTCCATGCCAGCAAATCCTGCATTGAGATAACGGTAATACCGTGGTCCTTGAGTTCCTTCATTTCCGCTTCAAAGGCAGCGGGCGTAATCTCTGTGCCAGGAAAGCGGACCTTGTCTACCAAACGATGGTAACAAAAGATGATTACCTGAGCCGTTTGATCGACCACCGGCTTGTTGATTTTGGGAAATGCCGCCGCTGCAGCGGCGCCGGCACCAGTTCCGGGCGCAGCTGGCGTTGGCGAGGAAGCGCTTCCCGCAGGCGTATTCTGCGAAGCGGTCTCCTGCTTTTTGCACATTGAAAGGTTCAGTGCAAGGAGCAGTGAAACAATTGCAAATCGAATCATAATGAAGGTGGTAAGGCATTAAGCACGACCGCGAAAAACACAAGTGATTTTATATGGAATTTACGCAAAACAGGAACGCGCGGCGCAGCATCGCGCGGAAGGCAATCAGCCGCGTGACTGGCAAATACTGTAACTTGCTAGCGGAGGATTGCAGAAGCGTTTGTTGAGCAGCGCTACGGCCTCAATGTGTCACGCTTCACCGCATATTGGCGTCGAGTCGGCACTGTCGGAATGCTTCCAGTGACGCCACCGAGCTCGCACCTGCGCACGACAAGCTTAAAATTCTTTCCCACGCTGCTCGGGGCCAATTGCGGCGAGCAGGATCAACGCGATAAAGATTACGACGCTGAAGAGGGCTAGCGCCTTTGCATAATCCGGGTGTCCGGCGGCGTCACGGAAATGATGCGCCAACTGCGCTTCGACGACCGCTGTGTTGGCTGCGAACAAATTTCCAAGTTGATAAGCAAAGCCCGGAAAAGTGCCGCGCAGGGCCGGGGGCGAAAGCTCATTAAGATGCACCGGCACAATTCCCCATGCGCCTTGAACCATGAATTGCATCGCAAAGCCGCCGACCACTAAAAGCGTGAAGCCCGGCGAGAAAACCCACAACGGAATCAGCACGAGACCGAATGCAGCCGTAAAAATAATCGATCGACGCCGCCCCCACTTTTGCGAGAGATGGCCGACGATAGTTCCACCGCAAATGGCGCCGAAAGCGTAAATGATTCCCGTTGCCGCCTTTTGTGCGATCCCGTAATGGCGTTGTTCGCCCAGAAACGTTTGATACATGTCCTGGGTGCCGTGCGACATCGCATTAAAAGCCGTCATCAGCAAAATGACATAGAGAAAAAGGCACCAGTGACGTTTGAGTACGATCAACACGTCGCTCCAAAAGTCAGTCATCGCGTGCTGCTGGCGCAGCCAGGCCGGCGATTCCGGTACGCGTGCGCGGATGTACAGCACAAGAAACGCTGGAAGCGCACCTGCGACGAAGAGGCCCCGCCACCCGAATAACGGAAAGACGGCCCAATAAACGATTGCCGCCAGCAGATAACCGAACGCATAACCCTGCTGCAAAATTCCCGAGAACAATCCGCGCGCCGCAGTTGGAAGCGTTTCCATCGCCAGCGACGCGCCGAGTCCCCATTCGCCGCCCATGCCGATCCCGTACAACGCGCGAAACACCAGTAACCAGGTGTAATTCGGTGAAAATGCCGTGAGCAATTCCATCAAGGAATAAAAAATGATATCGATCATGAGCGGCATGCGCCGCCCGAATCGATCGCCAAGCAAACCGAAGATGAATGCGCCCACGGGGCGCATCGCGAGTGTGAGTGTTATGGCAAAACTGAGATTGGCAATGCTCGTGCCGAAATCATGCGCCATCGGCACGATTACGAAGGTCAGGAGAAAAAAATCGAACGCGTCCAGCGCCCATCCGAGAAAACAAGCGAGGAACGTGTTCCGTTGATTGCGGTCGAGCAGTCTGAAAAGCCGGATCGCTTCCACGACCTGATTCAAATAATTTCAGCAACCAAGAATCAACACGAATGATTTTAGACAGAATTTACAGGATTGAAAAAATGCCTGACGCCCACGCAGAGCCGGATGGGCGTATGCTCGTCAATCCGAAATAGGTGTCCCACGCGTACAATATAACGATTCACGAATCACGTGAGGCGAATCCTCATTCGTGGCCATTGCGTTTATTCGTAAATAAATCCGCAAATAGACATTGACATCGGAAACGGCTGCCCGCATAACCGCCTGCTTCTGTTCAACCTCAAATCCAACAATTCAAAAAATATTATGAAATCAGTCGTAGCCATTCTCGCAACCACAATCCTAATGCTGTCGCCAGTTTCACTCGTGCAGGCTCAGTCTTCAACGCCGGCGGCAACCGCAAAAGGTGCGGCGCCCGCCGGCGCCGGCAAACGCACAGACATTTACCACGTCCACTTCACAAAGGCAGCCCTCGGCAAGGCCGTTCAGTTGGGAGATTGGCTTAAAACGCCAGACCGCAGCAATCCGATGCCCGATCACTTTATTGTTCTTCGCCACCAAGACGGCGATGCATGGGATTACGTAGTCATCACGCATCTCGGCCCAAAAGCGACCGTGGAAGCTGCCGGGACAGCAGTGCCTCCCGATAAACGTGACCTCAGCGAGTGGCACACGGATACTTTTGTGAACGGTCCGTCGTGGGAGGAGTTCACGCGCGCCATGGGCATTGATAAGGACTCAGCATCCAAGACGTCAGGCTCTGCCTATTCCGTTTCCTATTATCGGCCTGCTCCCGGCCATCGGGAACAACTCGAAAAAATGCTGAGCGAAATACCCAGCGCATCCAATGACACGACTGCAGGCAACGTCATGCTACAGCACTTGGAAGGGGCCGCCTGGACATTTCTAACCGTCGCCCGGTATAATTCATGGGAGGATTTTGCCACGGGTGAGAAAAACGCGATAGCGCAAACCACCAAGCCGGATAGTCCCTGGTTTCGTTTGCGTGATCACACAGCTTTTCACACCGACACGCTGACCGACCGCATAGCGCCATAACCGTCGCGAGCTTGTGGGGAGCGCGCCCGTCCCCCGGTGCTGGTGCTGTTGTCTCGTCAGCACCAACTTCTGACGAAATAGCGAGACAAAAGAGAAAAGTTCGTCGTCGCGGGACGTAACTGTGGACGCTTTGTCGTTCGACAATCGGGCTTCGCCATTTCCAGTCGCGGAATTAAAACAACCTTTCGATGCCGGGTTCGACTACGAGCAGGAGCATGAATGGCAGACCCAACACATCTACGCATCATGATGCGTCAATTTGTTGCTTGATTACCCATCGAAACCCCCTTTACTTCTCGGACAATCATGGCAACGAATGGTCTTCATCCTCTCGAGTCGCTCTTGCGGGAAAAGATCGTCGTGCTCGACGGCGCGATGGGCACGATGATCCAACAATATCGGTTGTCCGAGCAGGATTATCGTGGAAAGCGATTCATTGACTGGAAAGGCAAAGACCTCAAGGGGAGTCTCGAGCTACTCAACTTAACGCGGCCGCAGGTCGTCGGAGAAATTCATGCGGCTTATCTGCAGGCCGGCGCGGACATTATCGAGACGAATACTTTCAGCGGGACAACAATTGGTTTGCACGACTTCCTCTTTCAAGGCGAGCCTAAAGGTGGTCGCAAAGATCAGGAATTTTTTCAGCGCGTGGTGAGTGATCTCCATCTTCGCGAACTCGTCCGTGAAATTAATATTGAAGCAGCGAGGGGCGCCCGTGAAGCCGCGGATCGCATCGGCAACCAAACCGGCCAGCAGCGATTTGTTGGTGGATCAATGGGACCGCTTCCTGTTGCGGGTTCCATTTCACCTGATGTCAACGATCCGGCATTTCGCGCTGTGTCGTTCGATCAGCTTCGCGAAACGTATTTTGATCAAGCAGCAGCGTTGCTCGAAGGTGGTGTCGATCTTCTCATTGTCGAAACTATTTTCGACACACTCAACGGAAAAGCTGCGTTGTTCGCTATCACTGACGCATTGCAGAAAACCGGGCGCAGCGTGCCGTTGATGATTTCCGGCACGGTAATCGACAAGTCCGGGCGGAATTTGAGCGGGCAAACCGTCGAAGCCATGCTCGTGTCGCTCGCGCATGCGCAACCGCTCGTCCTCGGTTTGAATTGTTCGCTCGGCCCGGATGAGATGGAACCGTTTGTGGAAGAGTTGGCGCGCATGTCTCCGTACTACACGAGTGCGTATCCGAACGCTGGCTTGCCGGATGCACTGTCGCCGACAGGTTTTCCCGAAACGCCTGAAACGTTCGCGCCGAAGGTTGCAAACTGGGCCGCCAACGGCTGGCTGAACCTGGTTGGTGGTTGTTGCGGCACCACACCGGACCACATCCGCATACTGGAAAATGCGGTCCGCAATTTTCAGCCGCGTGATCTGTTCGAGTCGGCTCCGCAGACCGCACATGCGGCGCGTGCTGATGCTGTTGGCTGAATATGAACAGGGAGATCAAAGACAAAAGTTCGTCGGCGCCAGACGCGACGACCAACATCTCTGACCGGTATGCTCCCAAATCTATGCGTGCACGCGAGACCGATGCGCTCGGCAGCAAAGTCGATCCTGCTCGTCACAGCGCGCTCCAGCTCTCCGGCCTTGAGGCGCTGAAGATTACGCGTGATTTCGGATTCGCTGTAATCGGCGAGCGCACGAATATCACAGGATCGCCCAAGTTTTCGAAACTGATTCTCGCTGGCGATTTCGAAGCCGCACTGGCTGTCGCGCGTCAACAGGTGCTAGGCGGCGCGAACATGCTCGACGTGAACATGGACGAAGGAATGATCGATTCGGAAGCGTCGATGGTGCGTTTCCTAAATTTGATTGGGAGCGAACCGGAGATCGCTCGAATTCCCATCGTGATCGACAGCTCGAAGTGGAGTGTTATCGAGGCGGGTTTGAAATGCGTGCAGGGAAAAGCGGTGGTGAATTCCATAAGCCTCAAAAACGGAGAGGAGGAATTTCTACGCCAGGCGCGTCTGGTCAGACGATATGGCGCAGCAGTTATTGTGATGGCGTTTGATGAACGAGGACAGGCCGATAATTTCGAGCGAAGAGCCGAGATCTGCGCGCGTGCTTACAATCTTTTGACAAATCAGGCCCAATTTCCACCTGACGACATTATTTTTGATCCGAACATTCTAACTATCGCCACCGGGTTGGAAGAACATCGCAACTACGCGGTTGATTTCATCGAAGCAACGCGCTGGATAAAAAGCAATCTGCCCGGCGCGCGTGTCAGTGGCGGAGTGAGCAACATCTCATTTTCATTTCGCGGCAATAACGCTGTGCGTGAGGCGATGCATGCCGCCTTCTTGTTTCATGCAATCCGGGCCGGCCTGGACATGGGAATCGTCAACGCCGGTCAGCTTGCTGTTTACGAGGAAATAGAGCCGGAGCTGCGAGAGCGCGTGGAAGATGTGCTGTTGAATCGACGCGATGACGCGACAGAACGCCTGGTTGATTTCGCCGAACGCGTGAAGGCGAAAGACAAAGTGGCGGTGCCCGATGCAGCATGGCGAAATGAACCTGTCGAGCAGCGCCTGAAACATGCTCTGGTTAAAGGCATCGTCGACTACATCGAGGCCGACACGGAGGACGCGCGCCAGAAATGCAAGCGGCCACTCGACGTCATCGAAGGTCCGCTGATGGCTGGGATGAGTGTCGTTGGTGATTTGTTCGGGGCGGGGAAAATGTTTTTACCACAAGTCGTCAAGAGCGCCCGCGTGATGAAAAAAGCTGTGGCCTATCTGATGCCGTTCATGGAAGCGGAGAAAACCGCGGACGCGAAACCGCAGGGACGGATCGTCATGGCTACCGTCAAAGGTGATGTGCACGATATCGGCAAGAACATCGTGGGCGTGGTCCTGCAATGTAACAACTATGATGTCGTGGACCTTGGCGTGATGGTGCCGGCGGCGAAAATCTTGGAAACCGCGCGGGAACGAAAGGCAGATGTAATTGGGCTAAGCGGACTCATCACACCATCGCTGGATGAGATGGTCCATGTGGCGCAGGAAATGGACCGCGAAGGATTTAATTTACCTCTGTTGATTGGTGGCGCGACTACCAGCAGGGCGCACACCGCGGTCAAGATCGCGCCGCATTATCGATCCAGTACGGTACACGTGCTCGACGCCTCGCGCGCGGTTGGTGTGGTGAATTTGCTGCTAAACGAGGAGCTGAAAGCCGAGTTCGACAAGAAAACGCGCCAAGATTACGAGCGGTTACGCCAGGAGCACGCGGCAAAGACGCATGCGAGAAAGCTGCTCACGCTTAGTGGAGCGCGCGCGAACCGGACACCGATCGACTGGAGCAGCTACCTCCCGCCAAAGCCAGAGTTTCTCGGTGTTCGCGTGTACGCGACGCCTCTGGGGAGCGCGCCCTTCACGGGTGCTGGCGAGCGCGTCCCGCGATCGCGAACTTTTCCGATCGATTCAGAATCTGACCGAGAACAATGGGTGAAGAAAAGTCCGTTTCGGCGAGACGCCGAAACCAGCACGCGAGACGCGCGCGCTCCCCGAAAAATCGCAGTCGAGCTTGGCGATCTCATCGAATATATCGATTGGTCGCCGTTTTTTCATGCTTGGGAATTGCGCGGCCGCTATCCGGCAATTTTGGAGGACCCGAAGATTGGCACACAAGCACGCGAACTTTTTGACGACGCGCAAAAGCTACTTGAACAGATCGTGGCGAAGAATCTGCTCCTCGCGCGCGGCGTTCATGCTTTCTGGCCAGCGAATTCCACTGGAGATGATGTTGAGCTTTATGCCGATGAAGACCGCTCCGAAAGAGTCGCCACGTTTTACTTTTTGCGTCAGCAAATGCAAAAGCCAGCGGGACAGGCGAACCATTGCCTGGCGGACTACATTGCGCCGACTCCCAATCCGCAATCCGCGGTCCGCAATCCGCAATCCGCTGATTACCTCGGCGGATTTGCCGTCTCGATTCACGGCGCGGATGAAGTTGCGGAAGATTTTAAGCGTCAGCATGACGATTACAGCGCAATCATGACCAAAGCGCTGGCGGATCGATTGGCCGAAGCTTTTGCGGAATACCTTCACAAAGAAACGCGATTTGCCTGGGGATTTGGTCGCGACGAACAATTGTCGCCTGCGGATCTCATCCGCGAGAAATACCGCGGCATCCGGCCGGCAGCCGGGTACCCTGCTTGTCCTGATCATGCAGAGAAACGGAGCTTGTTTGATTTGCTAGATGCTGAGAACAACGCGGGCATTAAATTGACCGAATCCTTTGCAATGCATCCTGGCGCGAGCGTGAGTGGACTCCATTTTTCGCACCCCGACGCAAAATATTTCGGAGTCGGTCAGATTTCGCGTGATCAGGTGTTGGATTATGCAACGCGACGGGGCGAATCGGTGCCCGTAGTTGAGAAACGACTCGCGCCTAATCTGGGCTACGATCCCTGACTTGTTTGGGTGGAAAGCGTCGCATAGAAAGTCGCGGATGCGTAACGTGCCAAGTTGTGATACACATTTCGCTCAATTCGGGGCGTAGCTTAGCTTGGTAGAGCGCGTGGTTTGGGACCACGAGGTCGGAGGTTCAAATCCTCTCGCCCCGACGTAAAATCGATGCAAAAAATGTTGTATCGTTGGGTCTTGCGAAGTGGGTTCGTTGCAGGGGTGCTGGTGCTCGTCGCGGCAACGATCCGGGCACAAGAGGCCGCTCCCCCTTCTGTGGACCTTTACGAAGGACAAGAGCTGCCCGAGGCGAGTCCTACGCCTGCACTGCCTCCCAACGGGCCGGAACTGTCCGACCTCAAGCAGCTCGACGAAACATTTAAGCCGCCGTCGCTAGGCACCGATGCAGACGCGACGAAAATGCGCGTGGAGTGGCGGGAGCTGAGGAATCGGACAGTAAACGATCCCACTGTCAAGGCCGCGAAAGCTTATGCTCAGTCTGCTCCAACAGATCTGGAAAAGCGTCAGCGACTTCGCGAGTACTACAACGTCTACTATCAACGCATGTCGGTGCTTACTAACGACGCTGGAATCAAATTGGCGCTCGAAGCATTCAGAAACACTCATCAGGCCCTTTTGGCTCAGCCGCGCGTGCGCCCTACCCCTATTCCGGAAGGCGCCACACCAACGCCGGTACCGGCAAAGGCTGCAAAAAAGCCCGACCACAAGCAAAAAAAGAAGAAGAAGAACAAGTTCCACATGTAATCAAAAGCACCGTCTTGCCAGCGCATGGCAACTGCCGTATTCCATGCGGTGTTACATCGAAGTCGTGGCGCGTTCGTCTAGTGGTTAGGACACAGCCCTCTCAAGGCTGGTACACGGGTTCGACTCCCGTACGCGCTGCCATATTAAATCGATTTTTAGACCGAATGATCCGGCACGATTTTTTCCGTGCAGCCTTAAATCGCTGTGTTCTCGCAAGGGCGGGAATGGTTACCGCGGAAGTCCGCACATTTGCGCTTCCTGCCGTTGTCCTCGTGGGACTTCTCTTTTCTTCCTGTGCGACTCACCGACGCGTCGCCCCCAGCGGCTTGCTGTCCCCCGGTGCAACCGGGTTGAACATCACGCAGGAGATCATCCCCCCAGGCACATGCGGGCGTCCCTTGCATCGGCCGATGAGCCCGACATTTATCACCATTCATTCAACCGACAATACGTCGCGTAGCGCCGACGCATTGCATCACGCGCTGGCGATGAAGAAGGGGCTTCCAGGCCGTCACAATCGCAGTCGATTTCTGACCTGGCATTTCACCGTGGACGATCATTCCATTTATCAAAGCTTGCCGACCAACGAAACCGGAGAGCATGCTGACTACGAAGGAGAGGGAAACAGATCGTCTATCGGGATCGAAATGTGTGTAAACCGGGGCAACAACATTGACAGCACCGTCGACCGCACTGCGCAACTCACAGCCGCACTGATGCGTCAATATCATATCCCTGTCGATCATGTTGTCCCGCACATGCACTGGCGCATGATCCGCTACAGTGACGGCCGCGATCTGGGGTTTAAACAATGCCCAAGAATCCTGCTGGGTGGCGGTGGTCTCGGTCCAAAGTGGAATGCCTTCATCACCAAAGTCTCATTTTATGCGCGGTAAGTCGGCAACGACGTGAGCTTCGGAACCTTCGTGAAATAATTCGGCGCGGCTCTTCGCGATGAAGGTGGAAAAATACGGTGATCTAGACGTTGCGCTTAGACAGCACCCGTAGGTGGCGCTCCTACACGGAATTTCCTATCAGCAATCCAACCAATGTTCGTCGTGAAGTTAAAACCATCACTCAGTTGGCTCCTTCTGTTCGTGCCGATTGGGATTGTATTGCGATTTTGGCCCGCTGTGGACAATCCCACGGCGCTTTTCATTTGCTCGGCGATTGGCATCATTCCGCTGGCGGGATGGATGGGACGCGCCACGGAGGCGTTGGCCGCGCGAATGGGCGAAGGGGCCGGCGGATTACTGAATGCCACGTTTGGCAACGCGGCGGAACTGATCATAGCCGTAATTGCGCTGTCGAAGGGTCTGACCAGCGTAGTCAAAGCATCCATCACCGGATCGATTATTGGCAACATTCTGCTGGTGTTCGGGCTGTCGATCTTGTGCGGCGGTACGAAGTACAGCGAGCAGAGGTTCAATCGGACGGGCGCGCGCACATCGGCAATCTCCCTGTCTCTGGCGGCGATCGCATTGATCATTCCGACGGTATTCCATATGGCCGCAGAGCGCATCCCAGGTGGCTGGAGTCCAACAATGGAACAGCGACTTTCGCTGGCGATAGCGCTGGTACTTTTTCTCACCTACTTATGCGTGCTCAGTTTTTCGCTGAAGACGCACCGCCATTTCTTTCAAGGCATCGAAGGTGAACTTGAAGAAAAGAGCGAGCATTGGTCGCGCGGCAAGGCAGTCGTAATTCTGCTCGTCGCCACCGGACTCGTGGCGCTGCTTGCGGAATTCCTGGTCGGCACAATCGAGAGCGTACGCGCGACATTCGGCCTCACCGAGACTTTCGTCGGCGTCGTCGTCGTCGCAATTATCGGTAACGCCGCCGAGCACTCGACCGCCATTCTCATGGCGCTGAAGAACAAAATGGATCTCACCGTTGGGATCGCGATTGGATCGAGCTTGCAGATCGCACTCTTTGTCGCGCCGCTGCTACTGTTCGTCTCTTATTTCTTTGGCAAACCGATGGATCTCGAGTTTTCGCGGCCGGAAGTATTCGCCGTAGTCGCTTCGGTTTACATCCTCTTTCAAATCGCGGGCGACGGCGAAACTAACTGGATGGAAGGCGTCCAGCTTCTCTCCGTTTACATGATCCTTGGCATTTTGTTTTTTTATCTGCCGGAAGCTATCGGTCACTAGTTAACCGCCGTTCACACGCTGCCGTGATTCGCGGTATAACGAAGCCGCAATCTAGAAGACGACGTGCAGGAAGCGATCAAGCAATTCCTCTAACGCGAATCATAGTCAGGATCAGCGGCGCCACCGGTGCGAGCGAAATGACCGCCAATTGCAGCAGCGTATCCTTGCCAAACGGCACCGGTTTCATGCCCTTCACGATTTCAAAGCTGTTGCCCAGGTCGGCTAGCGATTGGATACCTGCGCTGCCCACCAGTGGTTCATCGGCGGGTGCTTCACGGCGCAGCCATTTCTGATCAAACTCGCGCACGTAACGCTGGGCGAGCCCGCCGTATTCCGCCAAGCCGAGGCGCTTAGTACGAGCCAGGCGCGGCGTGAACACTAGCAAGGGCGCGAGCACAAAGAAGAGCATCATTATCACCATTGCGAGAAGTTCCAACTTGAAGTCGGTCAGCTTCGCGCCGGCGTAGAAGATCTTGTTCGCCATCACCCCGGCGAGCAGCACCCCCTGCCCGGCCAGCAAGGGAGCGAACGCGTAGGTGACGGTCGAAAGAAAGCCGAGCCCGCCGGCGCGGTCGGGGTGAATAGCTACCAGACGCAGGTCAATCCGCGACACCTGCCAAAGAAATCGCGTCCAGATCAGCAGCCGAAAATACCAACGTAGCAAAATGAACTGGACGAGGGGCAGGCTCACGCAGCCAAGCCACCAACCAGCGAGAGTCGGTTGCAGTTTGCAGGTAACTTTTCTATGTCATACCATGTAGGCACCTCCATGGCCGCGTGGCGTCGCCAGATGAACAGAACGCCCAGTCCATAGACGATCGCGATTAAGAGCACTTCGGCCAACACGGAATTGCGCAGGCGCATCGCCGCGGCGATGGCCGCATCAAATCTTCTGCGGCCCTCGTCGGCGGGAAGCAAGCCGCGCTTCACAAAAGTCCCTACCACGCGGCGCATGCGCTGGTGAACGACTAATTGCGCCACGATGAGCAGTGGAAGCGCGAGCAGGAACCGCGAATGCACGTCCACGTCGAAAAGAAAGGGTACGTCGGCGTTATTTCCCCATGCGTGTCCTTCGGCGATCGACAAAGCCAGCAAAGGCAGCCAGGTAATGAGGGCCAAGGCGATCACACGACGCCACACCAAGTCCGCCGCATCACCGCTAAGATGCGCGCGTCGCAGAAGCTGAAAGAGCGGTCCGCCGAGAATCAGCGAAAAATTAGGCAGTTCTGGCGAAGGCGGTTCTGCCGGTCCGGATTTCATGAGCGCTGCAGTATGTGCGTTTACGATTCAGCGGGCAACGCGATTGAAACCGCATCACGCGCGCGCGATTCTGAACCGTGACACGTGAAATAACAACCGGCTCGGCATTGAAAGCGCCGATTATAGATTCGAGTTCCAGAAGGGCCGTACATATTTCGTCCGTTCACACAACAAAGTGTGAATCGTTGGGCAATTCGCGCCCGCAATTCTTGCGCTATCGGGAACCGCTACAACCGTCGAATCCGATTCTTATTATAAAGGCGCGAATTATGGAAACGCGCAGTGGCTGGCGCAGGAATTGATTCCTGCGGAAGGTCATACAGCAAGGGATAACAACAGAAAGGGGAAAATGAAATGAGAAAACTTCTCTTTATCGCATTGGTGGTACTCGGATGCGCTTTCGTTCCGGTCCAACACACTGGCGCTCAAGTCTCGGTCGGCATTGGGGGAGTCGGCGTAGGATTTGGATATCCCGGTTATCGATATGGTTACTACCCGTACAGCGGCTATGGCTATGGGTCTCCATACAGCTATTACCGCCCGTCATATAGCTACTATTCCGGGCCGAGCTATTACTACCGGACCAAAAAGTACTACCGCCACCATCGCTATCATCACCACTATTGATAGGTTGACGTAAGATTAGGATCGGTTGAGCTGGCTTGGAACTTTCCAAGCCAGCTTTTTTTGTACGCCTTGAATGTTGCAGCCGCTCCGCGTCATCCCTTAGGCTCGGACCGAATGGCGCGCATCAGGGAACGTTTCGGTCTCATTGTTGGCATCGTCCTGTGTTCAGTTTTGCCGAGCGGCTTCTGGAGAGACATTACCGTGCCCATAGCCACGGTTGTGCTTTCAGTGAAGGGCACCGTGCTCTTTGGCAACGCGGAGCGAAATCGTTTCGAAACGGTCACGACCAAAACCCTCATCCGCGGCGGCGATACCGTGCGAGCAATGGAAGGCGCTTCGGTTGATCTCCTGCTATTTCCTGGCGCTCTTGCGCAGCTTCTCGGCAATTCTGAGATCAAGATCGAACAACTGACGATGGTGAAAGACGGCAACGAGACCAGCGACGGCCTTCGCGATCGCAGCGCGCACATACGATTGCAACGAGGAAAAATTATCCTTCTGTTCTACCGCAGCGATACAACTCCGTCGCAATTGATCATCACAACCGGCGATCTGACAGTCAGTGGCAATTCGGATTCCTTGTTTATGGTCTGGACCGACGGAACGAAAGCACGGGTGACTTGCGCGAAGAAGAATGTCCTTGCGTCCGCTGACGCGCAGCCGTCGATTACGGCAAGCGCCGGCTATTTCCTGCCTTGGCCAGCATCGAATACTAAGCCGCTTGTAGCCGCTGATGACCCGTCGGCGCAAATCGACGTAGATGAGTCATTGCAGGCCGGGGAACAACTGCAAAGCGAGTGGTCGGCCTGGCAAAATCGTCAGCCCTTTTGAATACCGACTCCGGAGCGACGGCGACAGATTTTCTACAACTTCAAATCAAGCTGAGTGCGCGAGCTGCGGAATGATTCGCACGACAGCTCCGGCCGTTGGCTGATTCCAGCGTGACGGCGACCGATTGTGAATAAGGACGCGATTTGTTCCGCGAAGATCCCCTCGCCTGTCATGCGCGTGTGCCACTTCGAGTTATTCAGTCGGTTGCCACGCAAATGCCTGATCCGCCCGAGCACCTTCTCTTTGCGATCCGGAAAGTGTTCCTCGAGCCAATGCTCAAACAAAGGAGCGACCGCCCATGGCAAACGCACGATTGTGTAACCGGCAAATTGGGCGCCGGCTTTTCCACAGGCTTCGAGAATTTTCGGAACCTCGTGATCGGTGAGTCCTGGAATTATCGGCGCGACCATCACCCCGACCGGCACTTTTGCGGTGCGCAGCTCGGCAATCGCCTCCAGCCGTGCTTGTGGCGACGAAGTCCTGGGCTCCAGGACTCGCTGCAGACTTGCGTCGAGTGAAGTCACCGAAACGTTCACAGCGGCCGCACGCTGTTTCGCCAGCTCGCCCAGGACGTCAATGTCGCGTGTTACGAGACGGTTCTTTGTAATAATCGCCACGGGGTTGCGAAACTCCGCAAGTACTTCCAGACACCGGCGCGTAATTCGCAGCTTCCGCTCGATGGGTTGGTACGGGTCCGTCACGCCGCTCATCACCAGAGTTTGCGGCCGCCACCGCGGTGACTTCAGTTCGGCGCGCAGCAACTCAGGCGCGTTCAGTTTCACCATGATTCTGCTCTCGAAGTCCAGCCCCGCGGAGAAACCGAGATATTCGTGTGTCGGTCGCGCGTAACAGTAGATGCAGCCATGCTCGCACCCGCGGTAGGGGTTCAAGCTCGTTTCGAAACCGACATCAGGGCTGCTGTTGCGAGTGATAACCGACTTGCTTCCGTCGCGAAAATATTGCGTCACGCGCCGCGGTTGCTCTTCAGCGTCAGGATCATCATCGACGCAATCGGTGTCCGTTACGTCGACGTGCAGCTGTTCGAACCGGTTTGCCGGGCTCCAGGATGCGCCACGTCCGCGGACCGGATCGCGACTCTGCGGAATCTGCTCGATTACTGGGCGAAACTTTTTGTTGATCGGCATCTAATAAGTTCACATGAACATATCGGAGTGTCGAACGGATTTCGTAATTATTTCAGCACTTCTTTACCCCGTTCGAGTGCCGCGCGATTTCAGTCCGGGCAATGGAGTAATGGAAGATCACTGGTATACTGCCCACCTGTCACCGGTCACCAATGACCGATCTATTATTCTTTCACAGGAGGGGTGGCAGAGCGGTTGATCGCGCCGGTCTTGAAAACCGGAAGGCCGAAAGGCCTCGTGAGTTCGAATCTCACCCCCTCCGCATCTAATTTTCGATTAGCGATTGACGATTTTCCATTGGTCGGAGGAAAAAGTGCGTTACAAGCAGCGCGCAAAGAGTTCCAAGGATCGCCGCGCATACAACGTCGGACAAATAATGCGCTGCGATGTACATGCGCGAGAACGCGATGAGAATCGGAATGGAAAGGCATGCCAGGCCGATACGCCGGTTCGCGAGAAATAGCGTACAGAAGAAAGCGGCCGAGGCTCCCACATGCCCGGAAGGAAAGGAGTGATATTTCGAACTGAAACGCGGGCCACCCCAATGAATTTCCGTTTTTACTGAGGGTCGCGGGCGCGGGATCGTTCGTTTGATCACATGGCCGGCCACGCCTGCAATCGACATTGCTATGAGCATCGCTAAAAAAATTCGTATCCATTTCTTGCTATCCCGCACCCAGGCAATTCCCAAAAGAATCAGTCCTAGGGCAGTGTGCGACGGCCAGTCGCCCAACAGACTGACATAACGCATGAAATCGCGCATCGCGCGGCTTTGATGCTGTGCCATGAAATCGCGTACGCTGCTGTCGAAATGAAATGAAATTGCGATGGCCGTGGCCGCGATCGCGATTCCGATAAGCCAATAAAAAACCGCGTGGCGCTTCACAAATGAGTTCCCGTGACTTTTACCGGAGCCTATTCTGAGCGCGCACTTGAAATCTGCAATCTGCAATTACGCGCTGCTCTTTGCCGGCTGCGTG
Source organism: Candidatus Udaeobacter sp. (assembly GCA_036269995.1). Classification (GTDB taxonomy): domain Bacteria; phylum Verrucomicrobiota; class Verrucomicrobiia; order Chthoniobacterales; family UBA10450; genus Udaeobacter. Next base: position 14,110 of record DATBDJ010000003.1, on the reverse strand, counting down.
GTTTTTCACATCGCCGGAACGTGGAACTTGCCGTTAATCGATCGTGACGAACCGCGTTTCGCGGAAGCATCGCGAGAAATGATCGAGCGCGCAGATTACATCGTGCCTTATTTCAACAACCAGCTTCGGCTGGACAAGCCTCCCCTCGCCTATTGGGCACAAAGTGTCAGTTATCGTGTCTTCGGCGAGAGCGATTTCGCGGCTCGTTTTCCATCGGCGATCGCGGCCGCGCTCACTGCAGTGGTGATCTTCGCCTGGGGAATGCGGCTCGGCCGAGATAAGCTTGGCTGGTGGGCAGCGATCATTTTCACTCTTTCGCTGCAAACATTCGTCCACGCAAAAGCAGCCGTCGCTGACATGTGGGTGGTGTTGTTGATGACCTTGGCGAGTTGCGCTGGGTACGACCTGTTGGTCGATTCGACCCGAGCGGCGGCGCGTCCGGCGGTCGCGCCCTACCCTCAAACGCGCTGGTGGCTCACGTTCTACCTGTCGCTTGCGCTTGGCTTTCTTGCTAAAGGTCCAATCGCGTGGACACCGCTGCTGACGGTCGCTGTCGTAATCATCTACACGCGAAAGTGGCAGTTGTTAGCACGCTTTAAGTTTGTGCGAGGAATTTTACTGATGCTCGTCGTGGTCGCGCTTTGGGGGATCCCGGCGCTGATTCAAACACACGGGGAGTTTTTCAGAGTGGGTATTGGGCGACATGTCGTCAGCCGTTCGTTTATGACTTTCGAAGGTCACGGCGCGAGTTCCGTTGGCATGTACGTACTGTTATTGCCGTTTTATTTTGTCACGGTCTTCATCAGTTTCTTTCCGTGGTCGATCAAGGTGCCGTGGTTGATTCGGAAATTGTGGCGGGACAGAGAGGCCCGGGTCAACGCTCCCGGCTACAGCGAAATTCCGATTGACGCTTATCTGCTCTCGGGCATCGCGGTCGTCTTCGTCATTTTCACTTTGGTCAGCACCAAATTACCTCATTACACCCTGCCGGCCTTCCCTCTGCTCGCGCTCTTGCTCGCCCGGCACTGGCCAGAGGCGGTTACGAGTCGCCGCCCTTCATTCAAAACCATTGCCATCGTCATCGCCTGTGTGTGGGCTGTAGTCGCTTTAGTGATACCGCCAATGGTCGCGCCGTTTTTTCCTGCCTATCAGCTTTTTGAGCAATCGAGTCTGTCGCTGCAGCCGAACATGCAATTTGCTGCGGTCGAGTTCCAGGAGCCGAGTGTTGTCTGGTATTTTCGCTCGCGACTGAAAAGCTTTCTGACGACGCTAAACAAGCGTCGCGCCGCAGAATTCATGACGACGCCGGGTCCACGCTTGCTTGTTCTGCCCACACCTGTTGCTCGATCGCTTTTCACCAACGCGCCGCCAGACTGGCAATCTTTCAGGACCAGCGGCTTCAACATTGCTAAAGGCAAACGCGTCGATCTAACGCTTTTGGTAAAACCAGAATGACTCTGTGAAGTGTTACATCCTTGAGGCGCCTTGCTCGTTTGGCATGCTGAGCGGAGCAAAACATCTGTGACAATCGGCTTGCCGTAGATGGTGGCCCCCACAAATAATCAGACATTCTTCTCCCGCGCCTGCGGGATCAGGATGACAAACAATAACGCGTGCCGTTTTAACGCTTCCTAACGATTCCATGATCACCTTTCTCGATGGCAAACTGGTAGCCGCTTTGCCGACGCAGGCGACTGTCGACGTCGGTGGAGTTGGCTACGAAGTATTCATTCCGCTCTCGAGCTACGATAAACTGCCGACCGCGGGGCAACCCATCCGCATTCTCACTCATTTGGTCGTGCGCGAAGATGCGCATGTGCTTTACGGATTCATGACGCTAGCAGAGCGGGATTTGTTCCGTTTACTCGTCAACAACGTTAGCGGCATCGGGCCAAAGCTTGCGCTCGCTGTCTTGAGCGGAATGAGCGTAACCAGCTTCAAGGCCGCAGTGGTGAATTCGGATGTCGCGGCAATTTCAAAAATCAGCGGCCTCGGCAAAAAAACGGCCGAGCGAATTGTTTTGGAATTGAAGGACAAGGTGGGCGTAGCTGCCGCGTGGGAAGCGGCCAGCGCTGCGCATGCGCCTACACCCGAACAGGGCCAGGCCAACGAGGCCGTGCTCGCGCTGATCGCGCTCGGCTACAAACAAATCGACGCGCATAAAGCAGTGCGCGACCTGCAGGAAAAAGGCGAAGCCAAATCCGCAGAAGAATTGGTGAAGCTCGCGTTGAAGAAAATGGCGAGTGGCAGATAGGCAGAAAACGCCGAACGCTCGACGTCCAACGCCCAACGTCCGATTCAGAAGCTTACATTCGGTGTTGGACGTTGGGCGTTGGGCGTTGGACGTTTGCTCCATAATGGAAGTCCAGGTTCACGACACCAGGCTAAATGCAATCCGTTCCGCCTTTCCCAAAGAAGGCCTCTTCGCGGAGAAAGAGTGGCTGTTGTCGCCGGATGCATTCGCGATCGATAAGAAATTTCTCGCCGATCTCGAGCAGCTTGGTCATCGCCTCTTTGTTTTTCAGCGCGCCTGTAACCAGTTGTATCAGTTAAGCGTCAAAGGCAAACAGCCCGAGTGGGTGGCGCGCTACCTGGATGCCGGCAAGCCAAAGGAGCTGATTGAGTTTTCGCGCCGCAAGGGAATCCGCGACGATCTGCCGCGCGTCATCCGTCCGGACCTGATTTTGACGGAGGAAGATTACGTTATTGCCGAAATCGATTCGGTTCCGGGCGGAATCGGCCTGACTGGCTGGCTGAACCAGACGTATTCAAAATTCGACAACGACATCATCGGCGGCGCGAACGGAATGCTGGAGGGATTTCAAACCGTGCTGCCGAACGGCGGCGATATCGTAATCTCGCATGAATCGGCAACGTACCGGCCGGAAATGGAATGGGTCGTCGCGCGATTAAATCGAGCATTCCCTGTAGCCGCAGGCGGCGACTCCACCTTCGTTTCAAAGGCCACCGCAGCCAGGACCATCCCGCGACTGCGGGACTACAGTTGGCGGGTTGTCGGAGCTGAGAATTATGAGCCGCAGGACGGACGCGGCGTATATCGGTTCTTCGAACTGTTCGATCTGCCAAACATTTCCGGCATCGAGAACACGCTGCGCGCAAACGCTGAAGGCCGCGTCACCATCACGCCACCGATCAAACCCTATCTCGAAGAAAAAATGTGGTTCGCTCTTTTTTGGCTTCAACCGCTCCGCGATTTCTGGCGACGGGAGCTGGGCGACAAATATTTCATCAAGCTACACGAAGTGATCCCGTATTCATGGTTGCTTGATCCGACCCCCCTGCCCCAGCACGCGGTCATTCCACGATTGGAAATTCACGATTGGCGCGAGGCCGCCAGGTTCAGCCAAAAAGATCGCGAGCTCCTCTTGAAGGTCAGTGGGTTCTCTCCACTCGGGTGGGGAAGCCGCGGCATTGCGCTCGGGAGCGATCTGCCCCATGCCGAGTGGGAAAAACGAATCGAGCATGCGCTTGCAACATTCCAATCATCGCCAACGATTCTGCAGCGTTTTCATAAGGGCCGTTTGTTTGAACATAACTATTGGGATTCGGATTCGGGTGAGCTAAAGACGATGAAAGGCCGTGTTCGGTTGTGTCCTTACTATTTCATCGAGGATAATCGCGTCAGCTTGCGCGGGGCTCTCGCCACAATTGCTCCGGCAGACAAAAAATTTTTGCACGGCATGAGCGACGCCATTCTGGTGCCATCCAAGGTGCAATAACACAGGATTGGCCGCGAAAACAAAACGGCCGCTCCCTGACGTTTATTTGAGTGTCGCCAGATCAATCACAAATCGATAACGAACATCGCTCCTTAGCATCCGCTTATATGCGTGATTGACTTGCTGAATCGGAATGACCTCAACATCTGCTGTGATTCCATTTCTGCCGCAGTAGTTGAGCATCTCCTGCGTTTCCGGTAGTCCACCGATCAGCGAACCGGCTATGCTCCTTCGGCCGAGCACGAGATTGAATGGCGAAAGTTGTTCCTCGCTGGACGGCAATCCAACGCAGATCATCACTCCATTTGTTCGAAGCAGGTTGAGGTAGAAATCCAAGTCGTGCCCGGCTGAGACAGTGTCGACAATGAAATCGAACCGACTGCCCAACGCTTGCGTTTTGTCCCTGTCACTCGTCAGGACAAAATCAGCCGCACCCATGCGTTTCGCGTCACGCTGCTTTTTTGGTGACCTGCTTAACACTGTCACCTTCGCGCCAAATGCCGATGCAAATTTGACAGCCATGTGTCCCAGGCCTCCAAGACCAAGAACCGCAACTTTGTGACCCCTACCGACTTTCCAATAACGCAGCGGTGAATAGGTGGTGATGCCCGCGCACAACAGCGGCGCCGTGTTTTCGAGCGGAAGCTTCGCCGGAACTTTCAATACGTAATCTTCGTCCACAACAATTTTCGTGGAGTAACCGCCCCGGGTGAGCGTTTTCCCATCCTTTTCGTAACTGTTGTACGTCAAAACGAGTCCGCCGGTGCAATATTGTTGGAGGCCGCCTTTGCAATTGGGACATTTGCGGCAAGAGTCCACGAAACAGCCCACAGCGGCGAAGTGACCCTTCTTAAATCTTCGCACTCTTCTACCGTTGTCGATGACTTTGCCGACGATCTCATGTCCCGGCACGAGTGGATAATTTGATCTGCTCCATTCATTGCGAACGACGTGCAGATCGGAATGGCAGATCCCGCAGTAGAGAATTTCGATCAGGACATCCTTTGGGCCCAGCTCGCGCCGTTCGAAATCAAACGGCGCCAGCGGCAATGTGGCACTCTGTGCGGCGTAGCCTCTAACCGAAATCATAGGTGACAACTTCGCTTGGCGAAAAAGGCGAGCAAATAGCTTCCGCCGCGCAGTGCAGTGCTGACGAGTTGATTACAACACGCCGACCGCGCGCGAGATCAGCAGGACAACGATCGTCAGCGAAATCAATATCTGTATCATGGACAGAATTTTTGCCCATCGCGACAGAAGAGGCGCGTCTGTTGGACCGAATGTGGAGCTTTGGGTAAACGCAATGAAAAGATAATCGACGAAGTGCGGCCGCCAGCGCGCGCATGCAAATTCTGCACGTTCCTCATGTGGAATCTGCATCTGTGGAAAAACAAAGCTGGTGCTGCCGAATTTCTTTTCTCTGTGGCGTGCTGTTGGACCGCCGCCATCGAGCCGCCAATACCACAGAGCGAACACAATCACGTTCGTCAGCCAGAGCAATCCACCTGAGCGCAACAAAATCAGTGCTGAAGCACGATGCGAGGGCAGCGTGCGCACAAGTAGGATGACCGATCCGATCAATGCCACGGTGATGATGCCATTGATGATCAGTCCGAGAAGACGGTTCAATGATTGTCTGCCGGCGCGGTGACTAACCACGCTGGGCAAAAGCAAGATCACGATCACAGTCGGTAATACCCATATGGGGCCCACCACGAGACTGCGCGGGAGCGCCAAATAAATTGCGCAAATCGCCAGAACTGCGGCAATCACCTGACCGCGCGGCTCTGGCTTATCAATGTGTACTGCCGGCGCACTCATCGCTTCGGGTATAGCCAAAATTCACATGCGTTACAACCTGGTGAAGTTCATCAAATTGATTTGTGCAAAGCTCTGCGAAAGAAGCTTTCCCAAAGCGCAGCCACAGAGTCGCACGGGTGAAACACTGATAAATTCGATATCGATCTGCGTTCATCTGTGCCGCACAATTTCGCAGTCATGCGCAAAATTCTGGTTACGCTTGGAATCCTCATATTGGCCGTCGTCGCGATCCTGGCGACATGGATTTTTGGCGGACGTCAGCTCTCACTCTTCGTCGATCGCTTTTGGACGATTGAGTCAGCCTCAAGTCGGATCAACTCGATCATGTATGAAGGCGGTGGAACCGGTGGAATCCTTCACGTTAACGATGTCGCACTCAGTTTAAACGACAGGAATGGCTCCGCTCCGACCGTAGGCACGACCAAAAATGGTCTGCTTGCCCTCGCCGACAGCGGAACGGTGTTTCCATTCGGCCCACCGCGATCTGAAACAGAGACTCTCGCTGCTGCGCCCCAGACAGGCGACGATGCTTTCATCGAAATCCGGCGGAGCGTTCTCAGCTGGCCAACGCCATTCGATTTCAATTTTATGACCGGCCATTCGCCATCGTGGAGGCGCCATTTGTATTACCGGGTCCTATGGAAAAAACCTTCCGGAGCAAAATTAGAAATGCTCTGGCGGTATGAACAATATTTCTATCCAGGCAATGGCTGGGCAAGTGGATTCATGACCCATCAAGGGTCTACCGGCCTGATTCAAGTCGACATTCGTCCGTAACACGAAGAACGAACGATTCCCGCCTGTGGAGTGCGCGGACACGTCCGTGCTTTCAAAAGCGGCGACACGTGGCCGCACTCCAAAATCAGCAACGGCCGGTTTCCAATTGCTAGTCTTGTCTGTCGCGCACTTCGTTGCATCGTTTGTCAGGTGCGACTCTCGCGCAAATTTCAAAAGCTGTTCTCCCGTGGCGCAGCAGAAAGCCTGTGGGAGCACGCCTGTCGCTGGACGCACCCAGTGAGTTCGCGGCGTATGCTGGCCACGATTGATCGTGCCGAGCTGCAACGGCTTCGCGAGCATTATCCCTACCGACCTGACGCGCGAAAGATCAACGCGTACGAGAACGCAGAGTACTGGTCGGACGTGAACGTAAAACGGGTGCAAGACCTTTGGCTGGACCGCTCACGACCATTGGACATTCTCGATCTCGGGTGCGGGCCCGGCTACTTTCTGTATTTTTGCCAATATTTCGGCCACAAAGGGGTTGGCTTGGACCCCGATGACGAGCCTTTCTTTCGTGGATCGACTCAGTTGTTCGGTGTGCGGCGCGTGATTGCTCGAATACACGCGCAAACGCCACTACCCGATCTCGGAAAAAAATTTGATCTGGTCACTGGACACCGCGTCTGTTTCCACCGCATCGCCCGTGACAACAAAGGCGAATGGCAGGAATGGATGCCGGACGATTGGAGATTCTTCATCAATGATGTCCGAACACGATTTCTCAAGCCAGAGGGACGTCTCCTCCTGGAGTTCAATCGGCGGCAGGATGATTCCTCATTCTTTACTCCGGCATTGCGCGATTGCTTCATGTCGCAAGGGGCACGAATCCGCCGCTGGAAAGCGTTGCTTGCAGCGGATCCCAATGAGCGGCCGCGATTCAAGATGATGTAGCCTCGGCCTGTGGGCGACGCGCCTCAAAAGGTTGTCCAGCTCCGCGCTACGTTTCGCACAGCGAAACCGCTACAGTTTCCAATCCGAACAATCCCATTCGAGCGTTCGCTCAACATTGGCGATATCCTCTGCAAAAAGATTATAGAGGAAAACCCTCTCCTCCCAATTCATCGCGCGCTCGTAAGGCACAATATTTCTGTCTTTGCTACGCACAGACCGCAAAGGCGTTAAACCGAGGAACGCAAAAATCGAGGCGAGCGTTTCGCGCTGTTTGGCCGTGAAATCTTCGAATTTTACGATTTTTACCTGTTCGCGCGAAAACAGTTTGAACAAACGGGCAAGTTGGCGTCCATAAAAGCCGCGATCGATATAAGCAAAGCGCCGCGCTTCAGACGGTGGCGCGCCGGCAATACGAGTTTGCTCTTCCCGGACAGCGTTAAAAAAATCCAGCGGTTCGCGGCCTCGGAATCGCTGCATGTTCCAGTGTGCAAAGGCGCGATCGACTGGATTTCGCAGGAGAATCAGCAGTTTGATCTTGGGATTGTATTTGTAAATCCGGTCGGCTACCGGCTCGTAATACAGATAACTCGGGGTGCAATCGCCGGCGATCATTGAGGGAGCGAGCAGCGGATAATGCTTGTGCAATTCTTCGTAATCGGGCCCCGAAACGAACAGCGCGTCGTTGTCGAAGAAATGCATTTCCTGCTGGTCGCCCATGGTGATATGCGGATGTTTGTTCAGAAAATAATGAAGTGCAGTCGTACCGGACTTTTGCGCGCCGGCCAGGATGAAATCGAGCCGCTCAATTTTGCGACGCTTTGTTCGGAACATCTTCCTCAATCAAGAGCCGCTGATTGCTTCATGCAATCGGGCCCATTAATTCAAAAAAACCGTCGCATTCTTTTGTAACCTCAGAATTCGGTTTCCTGTCTAACAAAGCGATGAGTCCCGCTCCGAAGGCGCTCGCATATGAGATGTCGACTTTGCTCGAAATTACTATCGTCTTCGTTGTCATCATATCGCTCGCCGCAATTGCCACCCCTAAATGCGCTTGGCTCACGAAAACGGAACCACGCATCAAGAGATAGTAACGCGCTACATTTGCTTCGCTCAGCCATTGATGACAGCGCGCGGTTGAATGCCGATAGGACACGAGTTGTCGCGTGCAGAGCAGCATTCTATGCTGCGTGATGCTCATTGATTTCTTCTCGCGACCAAAATTACCGGCCTTCGCCATAGCATGCGCAACTAGCTTCGCTACATCCGCATCCGCCGATGAAGGAATGTGGCTTTTCAACACACCGCCGTTAAAGCAGCTAAAGGAAAAATACCAGTTCGAGCCGACACCGCAGTGGCTCGAGCATTTGCAGAAGGCCAGTGTGCGCTTCAACTCCGGTGGCAGCGGCTCATTTGTTTCTGCAAATGGACTCGTAATCACAAACCATCACGTGGGCGCCGACACATTGCAGAAAATTGGTGACGCGCAGCACAATTATTTGCGAGACGGCTTCTACGCCAGAACTCAGGCCGAAGAGATGAAATCGACCGACCTCGAGCTCAACGTGTTAGTGTCGATCGAAGATGTGACCGCACGCGTACGCGACGCAGTCAAAGCAGGAATGGCAACCGACCAGGCCTCTGGCGCACGTAATGCCGGCATCGCTGCAATTGAAAAGGAAAGCAAAGACAAAACCGGTCTGCGTTCCGATGTGGTCACGCTTTATCAGGGCGGCGTTTACCACCTGTATCGATACAAGCGCTATGATGACGTGCGCTTGGTCTTCGCGCCTGAGCAGCAGATGGCTTTTTTTGGTGGCGACCCGGATAACTTTGAGTATCCGCGCTACGATCTCGATATTTGTATTTTTCGGGTTTACGAAAATGGTCAGCCCGCAAAAATCGATCATTTTCTCAAGTGGAACTCGCAGGGACCGACCGACGGCGAATTGACCTTCGTGAGTGGAAGCCCGGGTAAAACAGATCGGCAACTCACACTGGATGAACTGGCCGATACGCGCGATCGATATTCGCCTTATGTCCTGCGCATGTTTAACCGGCGCGAAGTGCTGGAACTGTCTTACAGCGGGCGCTCTTTTGAAAACGCGCGAAAAGCCCGCGAAGATCTTTTCGGCACCCAAAACAACCGTAAACGGTATGACGGTTATCTCGCCGGGCTGCTCGATCCGGAGATTTGGTCGCAGCTCAAAGCGCGCGAACAAAAATTGCGCGACCTCATCGCCCGCGACTCCAAACTAAAATCGACCACCGCTGCGTACGATCGAATCAAACGCGCCCAAGCCGAGATTGCGAAAAACGCCCCGCTATATAACTACCTCGAGCAGGAGCGCCCGGTCACCATCGGTTACCGCGGACCACGAGCGTTATCGGGAGATCTTTTCAAATACGCCCGGCTGCTGACGCGCGCGATTGACGAGCGCGCCAAGCCAAATGGCGAACGGCTCGCGCAATTTCGCGATAGCGCGCGCGAATCGCTCGAGCTGGAGCTCTTTTCGACTGAGCCAATCTATGACGATTACGAAATATTGCGGCTGACCGATTCGCTAACCGATTTCGTTTCTCAATTCGGTGCAGACGACCCACTCGTTCAAAAAGTGCTCGCCGGAAAATCGCCACACGCGCGCGCTGTGGAACTTGTCTCCGGCACGAAATTGAAAGATGTGGCCGTGCGACAAGATCTCTATCGCAAAGACGCAGATGCATTGCAGGCAGGGCATGATCTAATGCTCGATCTCGCGCGTCTCATAGATGGACCGGCGAGAGAGGCGCGCAAGATTTACGACGCGCAAGATGAAGTTAAAAAACAAGCGTACACAGAGATCGCGAAGGCGCGTTTTGCCATTGAAGGGACCGGCAGCTATCCGGATGCGACCTTCACGCTCCGGCTCTCCTACGGGACTGTGCGCGGATACGAACAAGATGGAAAGCAAATCCCAGCGTTCACCGATTTCGCGGGGCTATATCAACGCGCCGCCGAGCACGACAACAAACCGCCCTTCGATATGCCGCAGCGCTGGACCGACAAGGAGGCCGATCTCAATCTGGCGACACATCTCGATTTTGTTTCCGACGCAGACATCATCGGCGGCAACAGCGGCAGTCCGGTCGTAAACAAGTCGAACGAATTCGTCGGAATCATTTTCGACGGCAACATTCAATCGCTGGTGCTCGATTGCATTTACACCGACACACAGGCCCGCGCTGTATCGGTCGATTCCGCGGCGATCATCGAAGCGCTTCGCAAAGTTTACGACGCGCAACCCCTGGTGGATGAGTTGTTGAGCGCAAAATAATCACCTTGTCATCCCGAGCGACCTCGAGGCATCTCTGGATGTGGTTCCGTCCGCTGCGCAACAGAATAATTAGAGAATCCTCGACTGCGCTCGGAATGACAAAATGCAGCGGCCACGGAGCGGATGTCCGACATTCATCAGAGCTGCGCGAGCAGTTTCTTCCAGCGCGCCCAAGCGTCGTCACGCGCTTTCTTGTCGCCTTCGCGAACGGCTGGATTGTTTGGCTCGCCCAACCGCATGAAGCCGTGACCTGCGCCTTTGTAAACCACCGTTTCGTATTTTTTGCCGGCGGCTTTCATTAGCTCTTCGGCCTTTGGGATCGTCGCGTCCACGCGCTCATCGTTCTCGGCATAAAATCCGTACACTGGACAGGCGATGTTATTCACTTTGTCTGCGGAATCCGGAGCGGTGCCGTAAAAGGAGTATGCCGCTTTCAGCTTGGGATTCTCGTTTGCGTAGGCGAACGTCACTCCGCCGCCCCAGCAAAAGCCGCAAACCGCGAGCGTGCCGTTACATGAGGGGATTTTCGTCAGCACATAATTCGACGCGGCGTCGAGATCGGCTTTGACTTGCTCCATTGGGAGCGCCGAGGTTGCTTTGCGCGCAGCGTCCAGATCTTCAAATTTTTGTCCGTGCAAATCCGGCGCAATGGCAATGACACCGTTCTCGGCCAACTCGTCACACAAGCTGCGGACCCAATCCGTGAGGCCGAAGATTTCGCTGATAACCAGGACCGCAGGCGTTTTGTCTTTGCTTTCAGGATAAACGACAAACGCTTTAATCGTGCGACCACCAGAGTGGATATCCATCCACTCGCCATGACGCGGCGAACTGTTGAGGCGATCACGACCGAAGTCCTTTACTTCTTCAGCTGCAAAGAGGGGAACAGAGATAAATGCCAGCGCAAAGATAATCGGCTTCATACTGAAACTCCTCCCTCGGGATAACTTACCTGACAGGCCGCATTGTCGGCTCGGCTTTCCCTTTACTCATCAAAGCGTCGATGCTCCATCGGCCTGGTCCGTAAAACACGACAAACAGGAAGAACCAGCAGTAAGCAACCGCTACCTCGCCTTTGTTGACGATCGGAAAGAAGCCCATCTTCGCGTGAACCATGAAATACGCGACGGCCATTTCGCCTGCAGCGAAGAACGCGGCAATCCGCGTCAGAAGTCCAAACGCAATCAGAAAACCGCAGACCAGCTCGATGATTCCTCCAATCATCATCAAACCCTGCACGGCACCATGGCCGCCCGGAGGAAAACCGAGAATCTTTTGTCCGCCATGGCAGGCGAACATGAGCCCGATGATCAATCGCGTAATACAGAAAATGGGATCCGCAAATCTATTGAGAGAGTTCATGGCCGTTCAGGCTGAATTATTTCGAGCGAACGTGTCAAGTCTGTAGCCGCTTCGGTGTGCGAAACGCAATATGTTTTCTCAGAGGCCGGCGGCTACAGCTACGCAGCTTTCTTTGCAGGATGGGCTTTGCGCGTGCGCGATTTACTTCCGATCTTTTTCTTCCCGCCAGTCTCTTCCAGACTCTTTTGTAACACTGAAACTAGATCGATAACCTTGGTCGGTTTCGGCGCTTTCCGCGGTTTCTCCTCGATCTCTTTTCCGCCGGCTTCAACTTTTTCCTCGATTACTTCCATGAGCGCTTCGCGGTAATCATCCTTGTACTTTTGCGGTTCCCATTTCGAGCTCATGCTGTCGATGAGCGACTTCGCCATGGTCATCTCGCGTTTTCCGACCTCGAGTTTTTTCGGCAGGCCCAATTTCTCGGGGTCAGCGAGTTCATCGGCGAAATGCATTAACTCAAGAACAAGCGCACCATCCTGCGGCTTCACTCCAGCAAGATATTGCCGCGTCTTAATGACAACCTTGGCAATGCCTACCTTGGTCGTGTCCTTCAAAGCATCACGCAGCAACGCATAAGCTTTGTCGCCACCCTTCTGCGGCTCGAGATAGTACGGTTTGTAGAAAAACATTGGATCGATTTCTTCCTGATCGACGAAGTCCTGGATATCCACAGTCTGCGTAGCCTCGAGATCGACACGCTGAAAGTCTTCCTCTCTCAGAACGACATATTTTCCCTTCTCGTACTCATAACCTTTCACGATTTGGTCCCACGGAACCTCTCTGCCGTCCTTTTCAGCGACACGCTTATAATTAACGGGACTCAAGTCGGTCTGACGGAGCAGGCGAAATTTGAGCTCTTCCCGTCTCGTAGCGGGATAAAGAGCGATCGGGATATTAACGAGGCCGAAGCTGATGCTGCCTTTCCAGATCGCGCGTGGCATACAATTGATTCGAATGGTGCAGCTGTAGCGGCGGTCTAGGATAAAGCTGTGGCTAGCGGCTAGCCGTGCGTTTCGACTTTGATCTCGGTCTTCACCGAGTTGGCGATGAAGCATTGATCGTGTGCGGCATGATTCATCTCCTCGAGCTCCTGAGCGCTCGGTTGCTTATCGCCGGAAAATTTCAGCCGCTGTCTCAGAGTCACTCGCGTAATTGCCAGTTTGCCCTCTGGATTTTTTTCCATGTAGCCGATCGCGTCGTCGGTGTACTCATCAAGGACGAACCGTTTTTTGCACGCAATCGCGAGAAACGTGAGCATGTGGCAGCTCGAGAGGGACGCGACAAATGCCTGCTCGGGATCGACCAACTGGGGGTTACCGAGGTAAGCAGGCGCAGCGGATGCCTGCATTTCGTGTCCGCCCTCGAATTTCCAGGTGTGATCCCGCGAATATTTTTGATACTCGAACGGCTTGTCACCGCGCGTCCACGTGAGAGTAATTTTGTGTTCAGACATGCGTGTAGATAAAACGCGACGCGTTGCAGGGCAAGCGCTTCGGTTACGTACATCAATGCGTTGCGGCGTCTGCTTTCTCAGCCGACATTCCGGATAAGTGATGCCACTGCCGCTCCAGTGCGCTAAGGACAGCGCACGCTACAGCCATGCTTGCGCGGACGGGCGGCTTCTTTATTATCTCCGCTTCTGAAAATTCGCGCGATTAGCTCAGTGGTAGAGCACTTGCTTCACACGCAAGGGGTCGCTGGTTCGATACCAGCATCGCGCACCAGATTTTTCGTTCACACCGCGGCGACTAAGGCCGCACACATTCCATGGCTTTGATTCAAGAAGTTCTCGAAATCGTCAGAAAACGTAACCGCAACGAGCCTGAGTTTCTTCAGGCGGTCACGGAGGTGCTGGAGTCGATCCGGCCAGTCATCGACCGCAGCAAGAAGCTCCGAGACGCCAGAATTCTAGAGCGTCTAGTCGAACCGGAGCGAATGATTCAGTTTCGCGTCCCGTGGATCGACGTCAAAGGACAAATCCAGGTGAACCGCGGGTTTCGCGTGCAAATGAATAGCGCGCTCGGCCCTTACAAAGGCGGATTGCGTTTTCATCCGACCGTCTACGCGGGGATCATCAAGTTTCTCGCGTTTGAGCAAGTATTTAAGAACTCGCTAACCGGTTTGCCGATGGGCGGCGGCAAAGGCGGCTCGGACTTCGATCCAAAAGGCAAATCCGACAGGGAGGTCATGCGATTTTGCCAATCG
>DATBDJ010000002.1:0-24744 GCA_036269995.1 Candidatus Udaeobacter sp. | reverse complement strand
GTTTAATTTGTTCAGTGGTGGAGCGCTTGAGAATTGCGCAATTTTTTCTCTGGGCATCATGCCTTACATCAGCGCATCGATCATGATGCAACTGCTGACCGCTGTAATTCCCCAGCTTGGGCGGCTCGCGCGCGAAGATGGCGGACGGCAGAAGATCATGCAGCTAACGCGGTACACAACCGTGGCGCTGTGCCTGTTCCAGGCCTATCTGCTCGCGATGTCGTTCCAGCATCCGGAGTCGTATCACACGATGCTGCCAGGAATTACCGACACGATCAGAAATCTTGGAATTCCGCTGGTCGACGATCTGGGTTGGAAGTTTCGAATCATAACCGTCATTTCGTTAACGACCGGCACCTTGCTTTTGATGTGGCTGGGCGATCAAATCACCGAGCGCGGTATCGGTAACGGCATATCGCTTATCATTACTATCGGCATTGTCGCGCGTCTGCCTGCCGCGCTTGCGCAGGCATGGAAGACATTTGTGCCTTCGGCACATGCCGGATCAACACAAGTCAATCCAATGGTGCTTGTGTTGCTGGTGCTGTTCCTGGTCATCGTCATTGCGGCGGTGATCGCCATTACGCAAGGTGTGCGCAAGGTCACGGTGCAGTACGCCAAGCGGGTCGTCGGTCGCAAAATGTACGGCGGCCAGACCCAATACATGCCTTTGAAAGTCAACTATGCTGGTGTCATGCCGATCATCTTCGCGTGGGCGCTGCTTCTTTTTCCCGCGACGATCGTGCAGTACGGATTCAGAAACAGTCCAACAGCGGCGCGCATCGCCAGCGCGCTTTCCACCGGCTGGCCGCACTATGTCGCGCTGGCGGCGATGATTTTCTTCTTCAGCTATTTCTGGGTCGCCACGCAGTTTCAACCGACGCAAATCGCGGAGGACCTGAAAAAATACGGTGGTTACATTCCCGGTGTGAGGCCAGGAAAACCAACCGCCGATTTTCTCGATTTCACCATGACGCGACTTACGTTTGCCGGCGCGATTTTTCTGACGCTGATTGCGGTCTTGCCCAGCCTTCTGAGCCAGTCGTTGAACGTGCCGATGATCACGGCGCAGTTTTTTGGCGGCACAAGCTTATTGATCATTGTGGGTGTGATGCTCGACACAATGCGGCAGGTAGAGACGCACCTGATTCAGCGGCATTATGACGGATTCTTGCGCAAGGGCAGGATTCGCGGGCGATCATTTGACCGGGCATCATACGCTCGAGGCGAGGCCGCGGGTGGCGGCATACTAATGTGGTTGTACGTGGGAATCGCTGTGCTGGTCATCGCGGGTGTCGCCATTTTTCTTTACGGGCGGTAGGTGAAAAGGCGGCTCGTTCTTCTTGGTGCACCTGGCTCCGGCAAGGGGACCCAGGCGGAAATGATCACGCGACAATTTAGTATTCCCGTCACTTCGCCGGGAGCGATTTTGCGCCGCGAACGCGACCTCGGAACGCCTCTTGGGCAGGAGACGGGTGAAGTGCTTCGAAGCGGTGGACTTGTTTCAGATAAGATCATCATTGAACTGATCGAGGATTGGTTGCGCTTACATGGCAGTCATGGGTTCGTCTTTGACGGTTTTCCTCGAACGCTGCCGCAGGCTGAGAGTTTAATGGCCATTTTGAAAAGACTACGTACTGCGTTGGATGCAGCGATCTGGTTGGAAGTGTCGGAGGCAACGGTCCGTGATCGCATCGCCGGCCGTCTTCAATGCGGCGAATGTGGCTTTACGACCAGCTCAGGAAGTGCACAGTTTGCGCATCGTCCAGTGTGTCCATACTGCGATGGGCGCTTAGAACGGCGTAACGACGATGACTTGGGCGTGTTACAAACTCGGTTGCAAGAATTCCACACCAAGACCGAGCCGCTCGCGTCGTTTTATGAAAAAATGTCCATCTTGCATCGAATTGATGGGAACCGTGATCGCGAAGCGGTCTTCGGCGATATTTCGCGGTTAATTGAGGGCAAAAGCGCGGGATGATACCAATCAAGAACACGAGGGAAATTGAGAAGATGCGCCAGGCGTGCCGCACTGCCAGCGACGTTCTGGACCGCGTGAGTGACCTCGTTCGACCTGGCATCACAACGAAAGAAGTCGACGAAGCGGCAGCGGATTTCATGAGCGACACGCACGTGAAAAGCGCCTTCCTGGGATACCGGCTTGGGCATCGAGTTTTTCCCGGCAACATTTGTATTTCGCTAAACGACGAAGTGGTTCACGGGATCGGAAGCCAACGACGCATTCAATATGGCGACATCGTTAAGCTCGACATAGGCATAATCCAGGACGGCTGGGTAGGAGACAACGCCACGACGGTAGCGGTTGGCGTAATTGATCAGCGGACCGATCTGTTGCTGCGTACCACAGAAAATGCGCTTGCACGTGCAATTCGCGTCGCGCGCGAAGGCCGCCGGGTCGGCGATATCTGTGCTGAAATCGAGGATGAAGCGCGACAATCTAACTTTTCAGTTGTGCGCGAGTTCGTTGGGCACGGCGTCGGCCGAAAAATGCATGAAGAACCGCAAATACCTAATTATGGCAGGCGTGGCAGCGGCCCAAAACTCAAGGCGGGTATGACACTGGCAATCGAGCCGATGATCAACATCGGAACGTCCGATGTGCGATTGCTCGAAGACGGGTGGACAGTGCGCACAGCGGATGGCATGCCGTCGGCGCATTTCGAGCACACTGTTCTGGTTACGAACGATGAGCCGGAAATTCTGACATGGCGCGCAAAGACGCAATTGAAGTAGAGGGCACGGTCGTCGAGTTGCTGCCCAACACCATGTTTCGCATAGAGCTCGCCAATGGCCACCGCGTTCTGGCACACATCTCCGGCAGGATGCGATTGCACTTCATTCGCATCTTGCCAGGAGACAAAGTTATGCTACAAGTTTCCCCTTACGATTTGTCGAAAGGGCGAATTATTTATCGCCAAAAATGACAACGCCGCGGTTGCCCCGCGGCTTTCCTTTCGCCGATGAAAGTACGACCATCAGTAAAGAGACTTTGTGCCAGTTGCAGGATTGTAAAGCGCAAGAACGTTGTGCGCGTGATTTGCAAAAACCCGCGCCATAAACAAAGGCAAGGGTGAGTGGTGAGAAGTGATTAGTGACTAGTTATGCCAAGATTACTCGGAGTTGAAATTCCAGCAGACAAGCGAATCGAAGCCTCGCTGACTTACATTTACGGCATCGGCTTTAGCACGGCCAGGCGCATTCTTGAGCAGACGAACATCGATCCGAACATTCGTGCCAAAAATCTCACGCCGCAGCAGTTGAACGAGATCATTCACGCCATCACGAACAACAAGCTCAAGATCGAAGGCGATCTCCGGCGCGACGTGCAAGGTAATTTAAAACGTCTTCAGGCCATCAATTGTTATCGCGGAATTCGTCACCGTAAGGGCTTGCCTGTTCGGGGGCAGCGCACTTCTACCAATGCCCGGACCCGCAAAGGCCCACGTAAAACTGTCGGCGTCATCCGCAATCCAGAAGCTAAAGCCGGCAAAGTTTAAACGACCAATTAAAATTATGGCTGAGCCAGAGAACCCGACCGACTCAACTGCTGACGAACCGAAAAAAACGGGGGAGCCAGGACCAAAAGAGGCTTCTGCGGCTTCGCAGGAAGAACAAAAGGCGCCGGCTTCAAAGCTGTCGGAAGGCCAGAAGGCGCCGGCTGCAAAAGGTGACGCAGCCAAACCTGCTAAAAAACCAGCCAAACAAAAAAAGGAACAGCCAGCCGCTGCGGTGGGAGCTCCGGAGAATCTTTCGCTTTCAGCCGACGACGCGGAGAAGCCAAAAATTGTTAAAGCTAAAGGCAGCAAGAACGTTCATTCCGGCATCGCGCATGTGCTTTCAACGTTCAACAATACAATCGTGACGATCACCGACCTGAAAGGCAACGTGATTGGGTGGTCGAGCGCCGGCAAAGTTGGATTCAAAGGGTCACGCAAAAGCACCGCCTATGCGGCCCAGATGGTCGCGCAAGACGCCTCCCGGCAGGCGATGGGTCATGGGCTAAAGGAAGTCGAAGTCTTGGTAAAAGGGCCAGGAGCGGGACGTGAATCGGCCGTAAGAGCCTTGCAGGCGATCGGGCTCGATCTTACCGTCATCCGCGACGTTACTCCCGTGCCGCACAACGGCTGTCGCCCGCCAAAACAACGCCGCGTCTGATGAAAACGCGTCAACGCTTCAATCGTTCAACGCTTTAGCGAATCCCATGGCCAGATATACAGGACCCAAAACAAAAGTAAGCCGGCGCTATGGTGTTCCAATTTTCGGTTCCTCCAAAGCTTTGGAGCGCAAAAATTATCCGCCCGGCCAACATGGCCCGAGAGGTTCGCGGCGGAAACAATCAGATTACGCAATTGCGCTGGGCGAGAAACAGAAGCTGCGCTATCAATACGGGCTGCTGGAGCGTCAGTTCCGGCGCATTTTCCAAAGCGCACTGCGGAAACGTGGCGTAACGGGTGAAACGCTTCTCCAACTACTGGAAACGCGCCTCGACAACGTCATTTACCGTCTTGGCCTCGCTAACACCCGCAGCGCTGCGCGCCAACTCGTTTCGCACGGCCATGTGCTCGTGAATGGACGCACCGTGAACATCGCTTCCTACAACGTAAAGGCAGGCGACGAAATTGGGATCAAAGATAAACCCAAATCGCGTCAGTTGGTGCTGCGGAATCTTGATCTCACACAAATCGTCCCCGTGCCCGACTGGCTCACGGTCAATCGCGACGCGCTTAGCGGTAAAGTCGCGCGTATTCCATCCCGCGAAGAAATGCAGCCCATTGTAAACGAACAGTTGATCGTTGAGTTGTATTCGCGGTAGGCAGATTCACCTTTTCCCTGGGCGCCGTGAGCGTCACTCGTCCTGACCTTCAAGATGCGCCAGCGCTTTGTCGTAACTTTTGCGTTGGAGATAATGGCTGAGCCGCGGATCACTCGGCGGCGGTAGCGCCCGTTCCAGCTTCTCGATTTTTTCTGAGACTTCCCGCAAACGCGCCATGTGGCCAGCCTCATCGAGGCGGCTTTCTTCATCGCGAATCAGCGCAAGGCGTTCTCGCAGCGCGTGCGCCAGGTTGACGTAAACATTCTCCATCTGCGTTGTTGTCGCACTCAGCCCGGCGCAATTTCGGCGAGGAGTTGCCGCTTTGCTTCCAGCCAATCCGAATCCGCATCACCGGGCAAGGCAAACCTGCGCCGCCGTTCGGAAATGAAATAGGCTCGAAGACGGATTGCGTCATCCGACGGCTCTGTCGCTGTTCCTGGTTGGCGTCCAGTTAGAGGACCTTGCGTTTGCGCGACTGCGCTTTTGCCGACGCTCGTTCCGTGCGATTTTTGTGCTTTGGTCGCGCGGCGCTTAGGCGGTGCTTTGGTTGCTTTCACCTTAGTGGGTAACGTGGCGTCGCTGTCCGCCTCGTTTTTGCTTTGGACAATTTTGTTTTTTTTCGGCACAGGTTGATTAGGTTGTGATGTCATTTTCGTTTAGCGTTCATTGGTGGGTTCGCAAGTGCTTTCTCTCTCTCTTTCTTTCTTTCTCTCTCTCTCTCTCTCTCTCTGTTGGCACTAGACTAAACTGAAGGTCCGACAAAATATGAGACACTTTGTTTTCCGCTGGGCTGTCACGACTATCGCTGTGATGGTGGCATCGTCACTGATCCGGGGAATCCGCTATGACACTGTCCCGGCATTGATCGGCGCGTCGCTTTTGCTCGGTATTCTCAATGCATTTGTCCGTCCCTTTTTATTGATTCTCAGCGCTCCGCTAATTCTTTTAACGCTGGGATTTTTCATTCTGATCCTGAACGGATTGTTGCTGCTTGTGGTTCCGCATGTCGTGGTTGCCTTCCATGTCGACTCGTTCTGGAGCGCGTTCTGGGGCGCGATTGTCATCAGCATCGTTAGTTGGGTTTTAAGCGCATTTTTCCGTGGGAGCGACGGCCGCGTCCATGTATTGACACAGCACACTCAGGTTAAGCGTGTTCGCGGCCGGGTGATCGAGCGATAGCCTTGGCTGTACGGCAAGCTGTCAGCTTCCGCTCAGAAACACGAGCATCAGCACGAGTAAGAATAAGGAACAGTTCGCGTTGTGATCTTTAACCGAGGTACTTACTTAACCGCGAACGAAGTTCTGAGCGCGCGCGGAAAAGCACGCTTTTGACAGCCGGCACGGAGAGCTCCAGAACCTCGGCGATTTGTTCATAGCTAAGCTGTTCATATCGGCGTAGCACGAGCGCCATTCGCTGGGCTTCCGGCAACTGAAGAATCGCCTCCTCGATCGTCCGCTGTAACTCAGTTTCCAAAAGCGACGCATCGGGGGCGAGAATCATGTCATCCTTTAACGTCGGGTCCTCTCCGCTTCCTTCTGGTTGAAGCGGAACTTGGGCACGGCGTTTTGTCCGACGAAGCTCGTTAAACACCAGGTTACGCGTGATTTTCAACAGCCACGTCGTGAATTTGGCGCGTGGCACGTATCGCCGCGCGCTTTTCCACACCCGAATGAAAACCTGCTGAGCGATGTCCTCGACATCTGAATTGCTGCCGAGCATGCGGGCGATGGTGCCTGCCACGAGAGTCTGATGCTTTTCGATCAATTCCTCAAAAGCATTGGTGTCACCCTGACCGACCAGCTGCATCAGGCGCAAGTCGTCTGCGTCGTCCTCGGATCTTACACGGTTTGCTTGATCGTTGCCAGGCATTGGTCACTTAGACGTTCCCACGAAACAAACCTTGCCAGAAAAATGTCCGGTAGCCACAATCGCGCTGGAGCATGTGCGCCATGGTTTTTGTTGCAAGGCCGAACCGCCCTGTGCATGGTTTGCTGCCAAAGGGCTACCGGGCTCCGCATGAATTACCAGCTTATCCCAAAAGAACTCAGGCCGATTGCTGAAAAAGTCGAAGCGCAACGGCGGATTTCAGAGGCGGACGCGCTCGCCCTCTACGAGTCCAACGATTTGAATGCGCTTGGAATGATTGCGAACGTCGCCCGCGAGCGCAAGAACGGCAATTACGCTACGTACATCCACAATCGTTACATCAATTATTCGAACATCTGCATTTTATCATGTCAGTTTTGTGCTTTCGCCGCCAAAAAGCGCGATGCGCATGCCTTCGAATATGCGATCGACGATATCGTCCGGGTCGTCGACGATGCGTTGCGGCTGGGCGTCACCGAGGTCCATATGGTGGGGGGGTTGCACCCCTCCTTGAAAAAAAATTGGTACCTCGATCTTTTACGCAGACTGCGCGCGCTTGATCCGCAGCTTCACATCAAAGCATTCACAGCGATTGAGGCGCGGCATCTTGCTCAACGCATTTTCCGCATGCCGATTGGCGATACCCTGGAAATCCTCCGGGACGCCGGTCTCGGCTCGATCACCGGCGGTGGCGCGGAAATTTTTGATCCGGCAGTTCGCGATCAAATTTGCCGTGGCAAGGAAACCGCCACCGAATGGCTCGACGTCCACCGCATCTGGCACTCAATGGGCGGCCGCAGCACATGCACGATGCTCTATGGTCACATCGAGACGCTGGCTAATCGCGCCGATCACCTGCGCCAGCTGCGTCAGTTACAGGATGAGACCGGCGGTTTTACGGGTTTCGTTCCTTTTGCGTTCGAACCTGCGCAATCTCACGGGGTTCTCGCTCACATCAAACGCGCATCCGGCTTCGAACAACTTCGTAATCTCGCGGTGAGCCGGATTTACCTCGATAACATCGACCACCTGACGGCTTACTGGGTAAGTCTCGGATTACCGCTCGCGCAGGTCTCGCTCAGCTATGGCGTGGACGATCTGCACGGCACGATTTTGGAGGAAAAAATTTTCCACATGGCGGGCGCGAAGACGCCGCAGCAACAGACCGTAGCGGCGCTGGAACATGCGATCCGCGAAGCGGGTCGCGAGCCTGTTCAGCGTGACAGCCACTATCGCCACATTTCGCCGAGTTCTTCCAGGACAGCGCCGGCGCCTGCGCCAGCCGAGCTCGCCTGTGCGTGATGCCACGTGAGAAGTGATGGGTGAGAAGTGAGAAGTCAGCCGCGAACGCCACCGTCGAATAGCAGCTTCTCAGTCTTCACTTATCACTTCTCACGTTGAAGTCCCCCCGCATCGGCTGCGTAAAGTATCTCAATGCCCATCCGCTGATTCGGGGCTGGTCCGGCAGGGTGGTGTTCGACCATCCGTCCGATCTGTGCAGAAAGTTGGCCGAAGGCGACCTGGAGGTCGCGCTTGTCTCCAGTTTCGAATTTCTGCGTAACCCAATTTACCGGATCGTCGATAATGTTTCGATTTCATCCGACGGACCCGTCTATAGCGTGGTCGTCGCTCATCGAGGCGACATTTCCAAAGTGCAGGAGATAGATCTCGACCCTGCTTCCCTAACCTCAGTCAATCTTTTGTGCGTGCTGCGCGGCGAGCTCGGGTTTAAGTGGCATTTTGGACCGAACAGAGGTTGCAAAGCTGTCGCGTCCGCCAGCATGTCGGACACAAAAGCGCGCCTGCTGATTGGCGATCAAGCGATTCGCTTCCGCCGAGAATTCGGCGGCGACTATCATTTTTGGGATCTTGGCGAGCAATGGCAAAAACTCGTCGGCCTTCCCTTCGTTTACGCACTCTGGCTGATTCGCCCGGAATTTGGGGAGTCTGAAACGATCGCGAGGCGCTTGCGAGCCTTGCGCGACGAAAACCTGGCCGAGCTTGATCAGCTGATTGCAGAGGAAAGCGAATTCGATCCCCAATTCTGTTCGCGGTATTACCGCGAGCATATTCGGTTCAGTTTTGGAGAAAGGGAGAAACAAGGTCTCCGCAGGTTCGCAATCTTGTGTGCAAAGCACGGCCTCCTCTCACAAGGTGATGTTGGATTGCGCGTTTCTTAAGCGTCGAAGAAGAGAAGTTGATCCATCTGAAGATCGAACGACGGCAACCGGCGTCACAACATTAAGCGCTACTGATCATCCTGAGCAGCAGCCACAGGAGTGGCCGATGGCTTCAGCTCTGCGACTGATTTTGTCTGAACTCCGAAGCGGTGAAGGCGGGACTCGTATCTGGCAAACGCAACTGCGACGAGAGCAAATACTACAATCAGAACCACGCGCTGTTCATTTTTCGTAAGTTCGAAAATGCGCAGCAGGCGCTTCATTTTGTCGTGTAACTCATTGGATCTTTGATTCCAGCCTCGCGAAAACCCTTCAGTCGCAGAAGACATGAATCGCATTCGCCACAGGCGATACCTTCGGGAGTTGGATCGTAACAACTGTGCGTCAGCGAGAGATCGACCTCCAAGTCGGCCGCCTTGCGGATGATTTCAGCTTTGGAAAATCTGATGAGCGGCGTGCGAACATGGAAGCGTCTTCCTTCGACCCCGGCCTTCGTTCCGACGTTGGCCAGCTTCTGAAATGCTTCAATGAATTGCGGTCGACAATCGGGATAGCCGCTATAATCGATTGCGTTTACGCCGATAAAGATGTCGCTGGCTCCGATGACTTCTGCCCACGCAAGCGCATAGGCGAGAAAAATGGTGTTTCGCGCAGGCACGTATGTGACGGGAATTCCGTGCGCGACTTCTGTTTCCGAACGTTGCTTCGGCATGGCGATATCATCTGTGAGCGCTGACCCGCCAAAAATGCGCAGGTCGATCTTTGCGATGCGATGGTCTCGGGCGCCTAACGAGTCGGCGACGCGGCGAGCGGACTCAATTTCGATTTGGTGGCGTTGGCCATAATCGAATGACAAGGCGTACGCGCCGTAATGTTCCGCAACGGCGATCGCCAGAGTCGTACTCGAATCGATTCCGCCGCTTAAGAGAACAACGGCGCGTTTCATTTCTCCTTGCCCTGACAGAGTTCGCACTAAGTCCGCACAGGACATCAAGAAACCTTACTTTTAAGTGCGTTGTGAACGTTGTGTCCTCCGTGCGAGCTCTTTTCCAATGCGTTCGTCGAGATACTCGACGCGCACGGTGAGCGCGATTCCACCGCGCGCGGAAAACTGCGCTGTAATGACTGCCTCGCGAGGCGCGCAGGCCTTAACGAAATCGTTCAGAATACGATTTGTTACTGCTTCGTTGAACGCATGCTCGTTGCGATAAGACGCGAGATAAAACTTGAGCGACTTGGCTTCGATGCACCAACGGTCTGGAACGTAATCGATATCGATTCTGGCAAAATCCGGCTGGCCGGTGATGGGGCAAACAGACGTGAAATCGTCTGTTTCAAAATGAATCCGGTAATCGCGGTCGGGCGCCGGATTTGGAAACGTCTCCAGCCGCGCGTCAGCTGGCGAAGCAGGCAGCTTTGCTTCGGTGCGCCCGAGCAGAGTTAATCGGCCTGCGGGTTTTGTTTTCGCCACGAAGTGAAGTTAACTCGTTACCGCCGCAGCGTTCAACTCGCGCTTCTGGGGCGCACAGGCTGCCAGCCTGTAGTTGCCGCCAGCCCTGCCGGCGACATCTTGCGCACCAATGGTCGGACAGGCGCCGTTCCCGGTCTCGGCAAGCTGCCGAAACCAACAGCCTAGCAGCCTGTGCTCCCCAGAACACTGCGCCACCACCGCGAATCGCTACTGACAAAAGGTTCGCAGGTCGGCGGCCGCGCCGGGATATTTTGCTGCGAGTGCGTCGACGTCGCCGATCTCGATATCGACTTGTTCGACGCCGGGCCATTCGGTGCTCGCGCCGAGGAACCAATTGCGCTGGCCGATCACGCGCGCAGTGTGAAAGGTATTGCCAGGGATAAGAAGCTGGACGTGGTGACCGGCGCGGAGGTCGGGGCCGACAATAACACGCTCGGTTGCGCCACTTTCGTAAACCATCAACACCTCGATCGGGTCACCCAAGTAATAGTGATAAAGCTGGTCGTTGCGGATGCGGTGCAGGCGCACCGGGGCGTCCGGCGTGACCATGAAATAGAGTGCGGAGCCTGCCGGACGGCCATCAACGAATGGTGCCGGGAGCCCACCGGGCGCGATTTGCTTGTTGCTGATGAAACTGATGCGGACAAACCCGCACGTGGCGTGCGGCTCCAGCTTGAGCAGCTGGCGAACCTCATCTGCTGTCAATTCACCGATCATTGTTCTCTTGAACATCGAATGTCCAACATCCAACGTCCAGTTTTCCAATCATCTCACCGGACATGAAAGATCGAGCGGCAAAAGCGAGCGATCGAACAAGCGTAATCGATATGATCGCGTCCGACTCAAAGACGGGCGAAATCGTTCTGGTGATGAATGAGCCGGATGAGTGGGACGGTTCCGACGAACAGTTGCTGGTGTTGCAGGAGCGGTTCAACGCCTACGTCTCATTTTTGCTCGACGGCGAAATGGCAGAGGCGCATCCGAAACTTGCTGGCAAACCCGCGCGCATCGAATTGCGTTGCGCGCGAATGCCGGACACGCGCGCGCTGGAGTTACTCGGCCTTATCCATGATCAGCTCGCTTTCCAGGAAATTAAATTGGAAGTGGTGGTAAGGAATGAGGAAATCCGAATGACGAATGACTGACAAGGAATGACGAAATCCGAATGACGAAGTGGCGCTGGGTCCTGTTCCGTCATTTCTGCATTCGGGGTTTCCTTCGTCATTCGTCATTAGTGCTTCGTCATTGTTTCGCGGTGTATCTCATTCCTGCGCCGCGCGCAGATTCCTGACTTGGCCGAATCGCTGAAGAGCTAGCGCTTCGATGATTCTACACGCGAAAAGAAATCCTCGAAGAGCGAGTCGTAGATTTCGCCCCGTTCAGGATGGTATTGCACAGCAAGGCCGAACGGATACTTGCGCAGCTTCACCTGTTCGATAATCCCGTCGTGAGCGGACCAGGCTTCTACTTCCAAATCATCGGCGGCCTGCTCGATTGCCTGGTGATGCGCGCTGTTCACCTTGGAAAAACGGTGCGACGCCGCTGTGTCATGACGGAGCGGCTGCACGTCGCTGTGTTTTTGGTGCGGGAAATTATGGCCCGGGATGTCGAGTTTCAGTGTGCCGCCGAGCGCGACATTGAATACCTGAAGACCTTTGCAGATTGCCAGAATCGGCACTCCGCGCGACAGCGCTTCCTGCACCGCCTGAAATTCCCAATGGTCGCGCTCTGGATCGACATCTTTGTTGATCACGCTTGGATTCGAAATTTCCTGGCGCAAAAACTCCGGGGAAATATCGGAACCGCCTGTGAGTAGGAGCCCATCGATCTGGTCGAGGCGAACAGTTCGGGTTCGTGCATTGAAAACTTTGATTTCAGGGTGCCTGGCGAATAGCGGGCGAAACCACTTGCTGTCCTTCGGCCGGATCCAGGTAGCCAGATTGGGCATCGCCGAATTTGCGACTTGCGTGGCGGCATGTAAAGAGCAGCTCCATGTCACAGTTAGACGTGTCCAGCACGTTGAATGAGCAACTCGAAAAATTGACTGCCCAAAGAAAGGCGCGCGCGATCGCCGTGGCTGTTCACGATCTCGAGACGCGCTTCCGATTTTCGCTGAATGGCGATCGGTGGTTCCATGCGGCGAGCACCATCAAAGTTGCCGTGCTCCTTGCTGTTTTTCGCGCGGCAGACGAAGGCCGGCTCCGCCTCGATGACTCGCTGCATGTGCGAAATCGTTTTTTCAGCGCCGCAGACGGTTACGTTTTTCACGTCACGCCCGACCGGGACGCGACACCGGAATTATACCGGTCCGTCGGTCGGACGGTGAGGATCTCCGCTCTGGCGCATGCAATGATCTCCGGGAGCAGCAATCTCGCGACGAACTTGCTGCTGGACTTTTTAAGCGTGGACTATGCGCGAAAGGTCCTGCGGGATGCGCAGGTTCACAACGTAGAGCTGCGCCGGGGCGTCGAGGACCATGCGGCACATGAGCAAGGGATCAACAATGAAGCCACCGCGAACGGTTTGCTGACATTGCTGGCCGCGATCCGCGGCGATTTTCTCAGCAACGAAAGCAAACAGGGAGTCATCCGGATCCTACTCGAGCAGCGATTCAACTCAATGATTCCTGCCCGTCTTCCGCCGCATGCGGCGGTGGCGCACAAAACAGGCGAGATTTCGACCGCCTGTCATGATGTCGGAATCGTGTATTTGCCGGAGCGCGAGCCGTACATCGCCGTCATTTTGACTGAATTTGATCCCGATAGAGATGGCCGGCGTGAGACAGTTGCAGCTATTTCCGAGCTGATTTATCGCTGCGTGGTCGGAGAAGGATCGAAAGCCAATGAGAACTGAAAAGTTGCGGGCGATCGACGGTTTACAGCTCTCGCAAGAATACCGTTCACTGCTGCGGCCGGGTGAAACAGAAACAAATGTTCCCGGCAATGTTCATCATCTTCCGCGTTTCTTTTACGAAATCGGCAGCTGGCAGGAAGCGCATGAGACACGGCTGGCGCCGCATTTTACGCTCGCCGAATTGATGCTGGTGGATTGTCGTGAGGCAACGTTGCTGTTGAGCCGGTTTCCTCACTACGTGCCGTGTGCAATTGTCGTGCTTGCCCGATTTCTGGAGGATCTTCGCCGTGAAGTAGATGCGCCCGTATTCATCAGCGCAAATGGCGGCTATCGCTCGCCGGCCCATGGCATTGGCGGCGCAAAGAGCATTCACGCCTGGGCCACAGCAGCGAACATATACCGTGTCGGAGATACGTTTCTCACCGATGGGAGGTCTATCGAGAAATACCGCGCAATCGCAGCATCGCTCAGTCCCGCTGTGTTCGTTCGGCCATTTGGATATCAACCCGGAGAAACCAACGACCACCTCCATATCGATTTAGGTTTTGTGAGCTTAACTCCGCGCGACTGCAGCGAAGTCAGTTGATCTCGTGTTGATCAATGAAGGAGATCGAAACACTACGCAATGGTTACTTTGTTCGCCACCGCGCGCCCGGTGCAACGCCGGCGCGCGCCGTGATTGGTTTGGAAGCGGAATTCAACCTCATCATTGACGGACGCAGGCGGCGTCCAGAAAAGGTGTTTGGCGATCCGAGCCGTTTGGTGCGACGCCGAATGATTCCGCGGACAGGCAAATCCTTTCAACTCCCGGCCGGCGGCGCGATTTACTTCGACACCGGCGTTATCGAAGTCGCCACACCGATAGTCGAACTCGAGCGTGGCTGTTGTTATCGAGCCACGCGTTTGCTGTGGGAGCAGATCCGCTATTTGCGACGTGAGCTGGATCATTGGGAGAAACGACACGGCCGTCACTGCCGGTTGCAGGGTTTCAGCGCGCATTACAATTTGTCTTTTCCGAGCACGCGGAAATCAAAGGTTCGGAATGCGACAAAGCTTGCGTATTTGCTCGCACACATTCTGCCGGTGCCGGTAATTCTGCTGGCGGCCAACCGGCAGAGTAGCGCCGTCGGGGTTCGTCCGCGCGGAACGCGGATTGAAGTCACAGCTGACTTTACGCCGGACCCAGCATTGATGCTGGCCACGTGCGAGTTCATCGCTGGCGTCGTTGAAAGGGTGATCCGCTGGGAAAATTATGGCCTGCGCCAAATAGAGCGGCACGGAATTCCTCGAATTGCGCCGTTTCGCCTGCGAAAACATTCTTCCCGCCGGGGTTGGCGCGTCACGGCCGATTCCTTGCGGCCCAATCCATTCGTGTCGGACATCAATGCGCCACTTTGGACATTGCGCGACGGCCGAACGCTGAGCTTGCGCAAGATTGCGGCAGACACTCTGCGAATATTTGGTCGATCAATTCGCGGTATTGGCGACGCCAGCACGCTCAAGCACATCACTGCGGTGTTCGAAGGTAACGCGCGCTCACTTCTCGATTTCGAGACGCGTCCAGAAACCTATGACGATATCGGGCGGACGATCGACTGGGGTCGCCGCACGATGCGGCGCTGGTCACGGTCGAAGTACGAAAAAATCATCCATCGGGTGATCGCGCACGAACCGATGCGCATTGGTCAGAAGCGTTACCGGGTCGATCGGATGAACGGCTGGTATCAGGTGGAGTTTCGCGAGGTGGGAGCGAAACGGCGCCGCACGTTTAATCTGGATGAACTGGTGAGAATGTCGGATGGCAAAACGTCAGCTTCTACCAGATCGCGAAAACGCAAACCTGCCAAAAAGCGCCGTGCCACAAAGCTCAAGGGGTGACCCGAAGCTGTCGGCGTCAAGTTCAGTCCGACGCCTGGGAAGCAGCCGTTCCTTGAAGCATCAACTCCCGCACGTATTTCACCGGTGGACTGCCGTACGAGATCACTTGATCGTTGTATTTCCTGAGGTTGAAATCGCTGCCAAGTTTCTTCTGTTCGGCAGCACGTAAATCGAGGTGTTCGGTGGCGCCTACGAAATAAGTGGAGAGCTGCGCCGAAGTCAGTCGCGCGCGCTTCCATTTAGCCACCGCTTCGCCTTCCTGCTGATAAGCTTGTTTCGTCATCAAATCCATGGCCTCCTTTTCGGTCATGTCTCCGGCGTGAATGCTTTGGTCGAGAATGGCGTTGCAGATCGCCCGGAGTCGCATCTTTAACTGCTGCATCTTTACCTCCGGCCCGTCGTATGCCTGTTCTGCCATCATCTGTTCGCAATACACCGCCCAACCTTCTATGAACGTGCCGCTCTGGAAAATGGCGCGGACAAGCGTGGGCGCTCGGAATTCATTCGAGCGAGCGAGTTGCAGAAAATGTCCCGGCATCGCTTCATGCACGGTTAGATCGCGAATCATGTAATTGTTGTATTCGCGAAAGAACGATTCTTTTCGCTCTTTCGACCAATGCTTCGGAGTCGGCGCGACGGCGTAAAATGTTTTGCCGTTTTTTTCGAGTGGGCCCGGCGCATCGCAGTAGGCAATGGCGACACCACGCTTGAATTCCGGCATGGCAATCACATCCAGCGGCATGTTTGGAACACTGACTAGATCGTGTTGCTTCACGAAGTCAGTCGCTTCGGTGACAACTTTCTTCGCATATTCGACCACAGTGGCGTCATTGGGATGTTGCTCAGCAAGTTTATCCAACACCGCAACCGACACCTTGTGCTTGTCTGCGAGAATTTGTTGGTCGGTGTCCGGAAAATATTTTTTATAGAGCGGGAGCGCGGTTTCGTAGATGGCGGTTTGCGTCTGCTCCAGATCGGCCTTTGCGTGTTTCAGGATTTCTTCCATCGGCAGGTCCGATGCCAGCGCGAATCGCAGTTTCTTTCGATATTTCTCCGCGCCGATGCGAAAGTTACCATCCGACCGCGGCAATAAGTCGCTCTGAAGCCATTTTTTGTACTCCTCCAGCGCAGCTGCGGTTTTCTTTTGCAACGGCGCGAGCTCATTCTTGGTTTGCGGCGCCTGATCCAGCAGCGGCGCGAGTTCTGCGTCTACGAGATTGATTGCACCTTGCGTTTGCTCAATCGCTGTCTCGGTATGAACACGCGGCGGGTGTTGCAGGTTCGCTTTCGCCTGAGCAATTACGCCCGGA
Source organism: Candidatus Udaeobacter sp. (assembly GCA_036269995.1). Classification (GTDB taxonomy): domain Bacteria; phylum Verrucomicrobiota; class Verrucomicrobiia; order Chthoniobacterales; family UBA10450; genus Udaeobacter. The sequence continues at coordinate 8,351 of DATBDJ010000002.1, read as the reverse complement.
ATCTTCTCCATGCGCAGGCGCAAATTCGCGACACGTTTGTCGGCACGCGCGAAGTCGCGTGCGACCAAAAGATATAAGCTGTTGGCCAGACTCTGCATGTACACGAGCGGATTCCACTCCGGCTCCTTCAGCTCTTCGGCTCGAAAGATTTCGTAATCAATGTTCTCCCTGAGAATGCGAAGATCGATCGCGTTCGCGCTGCTCACCTGGGATCCGTCGACACCGTTTAGCTTTTCGCGAAATTCTTTTTGCGTTGCGAGATCTTTGGCTTGCGCTTCGGCTGAGTAATCGGTCAGCTCGCCGTCGAAACGATGATCACCGAGCTCGGTCGCCTGCTCGGGATTGGCGCGCAAGTATTGCTCGACGTAGTCATGCGCAATTTTCTGAAACGCTTCGTCCTGCGGAGAGGCCAACAGGTTTACGGCCAATAGCCACAATGCGGACGCAGCCGCGACGACGATTTTCATTTTGTCTCAGCTCGGTGTGCCGCCATGAAGAAGCGGCTCTGTCGCGATCTCGTCCGGCGTTGGCTGCTGCGTTTGCAGGTAGGTTCGACCCTTATAGAAACACGCGACAATAGCGAAGACGATAGCCGTTCCGAACATCAGCCACGTAAAAAAGCTGAAGTACTGATAGTCCGTCAACTTACGTGTGCCATCGGGATTCAACACCCATTTGTTGAATAGACCAACGAAGAGTTCACCGAATGCGACAGTGAAAAGCCATAGCGCCATCACGGAGCTCTTCATTGTGTTGGGCGCCTGAGTGTATGAGAATTCGAGGCCGGTAATGGACACCATCGCTTCGCCAAGCGTCAGAATGACATAGGCGAGCAACTGCCAATTTATACTGGGCTTGAGTCCACTGTCGATTTGGCCCTGGATCCGCACGATAACAACGAAAGATAAACCGGTAAGAAAGAGACCAATGCCGATCTTGCGCAGCGGCGTAAGGGGAAAAACTTTGTCGATTGCCGGATAAATCACGTAGTTGACCAGCGGAATAAAAAGCAAGATGAGAATGGGATTGGCTGTCTGAACCTGAGCGGCGATCAAATCCATGCCGAACCAATGCAGATTCATTTTTTCAGCTTGCAACGTCCACTCCACGCCATTGCTCATTCCCCACAAGCCCCAGAACACCAGGATAAACACGTAAACCATTGCGATCCTTGCTAGCGTCAGAAGACCTTCGCGGCTGAAGGTTTCTCGCAGGTATCCAAGTCCCGCCGGCGGCACGTGCACCATTTTCTTGCGACCACCCCAGAAGAACAGCGTTGCGATGACCATGGCGATACCCGGGATTCCAAACGCCCAACCTGGCCCATACTTGGGATTCGCAAGGAGCCACGGACAAAGAATCGAAGAGATGAAAGAACCGGCGTTAATTGAAAAATAGAACCAGCCAAACATCTTTGAGAGCAGATGCTTGTTTGAATCGCCAAACTGATCGCCAACGTTCGCTGATACACAGGGCTTGATTCCGCCGGCGCCCAAACAAATCAGGAACAATCCGATTGCCAGCATCGTTCGCTGCCCTATACCAATTCCCCAGGAAGTTGCCATGCACGCGAGTGTGAGGTTGCCCAGGCAGTAAACGATCGACAGCGATAGAATAGTCCAGTATTTGCCGAGCCAGCTATCCGCGATGATCGCGCCAAGAACCGGAAGGAAATAGACTCCGAAAACAAAGTAATGCGTGTACATGTACGCCTCGTTCGGGTTCATCGGCGCCAGCACACCAGACTGATTCAAAATGTAGTGCGCCATGAAGACGGTCAGAACCGACTTCATTCCGTAGTAGGAAAAGCGTTCCGCGGCTTCGTTGCCGATTATGTACGGCACTCCCGGCGGCATGCCGACGAGGTTAGGCGGCGAGGTCAGATATTTGTGTTCAGCCATGTGATCTCCTTTTCCCCCTAGCGTTCTTCATGTGCCTCGGCCGGCTTCCGAGCATTGGAAGGTTCTTCAGGATGACTCTTTCCTTCCGACCACACCTTTGCCGGATCCGATTGCTCGCGCTGGACTTCCGGCATCTGGCCGACTGGATGTTTCTCGCAGGATATGCAGAACAGCAGCATGCCGAGCACAATAGCAATGACGCCGTGGCGAAAGAAAAAACCCATACTGCGCTGGCACAGTTATCAGTTGCTTGTCTCGCGTGCAAGGCTAAAGCGCCAGTTGTAAAGGCGTTTGTGCCAAACGCCAGGTGCTTGGCAACAGCACCTCTACAAATCATTGAAAGACGCCGCCGCGGAGTTACTATCCAACGCGGTGGCCCGCACAGATAGAAATAGCGCTTGGAACGAGGTGTTCGCGCTCGTCCTGCTTTTTGCCGGCACATTGCTCTTCTTTGCGCTGATTTCCTACACGCCAAAGGACGTACCGTCGTGGGTCTGGTTTAGCCACATTTCACCGGCCAATCATCCTGCTCAAAATTTCATTGGGCCCGTGGGCGCGATTGTGGCCGGAATTTGTTATCAGTTGATTGGAGTTTTCGCATCGCTGTTACTGGCCGCAGTTCTACTCGGGTTTGGTGCGGCGAAACTGTTTTACCCGCGGTTGCAGGTGACGCACCGAATCCATTGGATCGTTTTGTTCATTATCTCCGGCGCTTGTCTCGACCAATTGTGGGACATCACCCATTTGATCGGCTTGAAAGTGCCAGTCGACATTCAAGGTGCTGGTGGCCTGATCGGGTATCGGTTAGCCGATGAACATCGCGGCCTGCTCCGCGTTGCGGTCGGCCCGGTTGGTTCGATGATTCTTCTGCTTGGGATTTATGTTACGACGTTGATTTTAGTCACGGGACTGCGCCCGATTCATATTATTCGCGAGGGCGCCAATGCCGGGCGACGGCTCGCGATCACACTCGGCGAATGGCGATTGCGCCACAAGCTGCGAAAAGCCGATCTGAAAGAGCAGTTGGAAATCAGGGAAAAGCAGCTGGCGAAGGAGCGCCGGATGTATGAAAAGGCATTGAAAAAGAAAGGCATGCCTTTGTCTGAACCCGTCGCCGCCGCGGCGATTTTGCCGGAGGAACTTGCGAACCGTCCGACGCCAAGAGTTGTTGATACGACCGCGCTACCCGCTGATCAAGGTCGACCGGCTGCGAGAAAACCGTCTCTTGCTGAACTGCGTGCGAGTTCAGAAAAACCAAAGCTGGATCCAAGAGTCGAGAGCACCGCTTCGAGTTGGGAAGATTACGCTTTGCCACGCCTTGATTTGCTCGACGAACACAGCCTCGAAGGGCGCGCAGCCGCCGATCCTGCCGAGCTGCAGGAGGTGCAAAAGGTGTTAATCGACACGCTTGGGCAATTCGGCATTGCCGTCGCGCCGGGCGACATCACAAAAGGCCCCACGATCACGCGCTATGAAGTTTATCCTGCGAAAGGTGTGCGTGTGGACAAGATTGTGAGCCTTGAGCGTGATCTTGCTCGCGCGACGCGCGCGGAAAGAATCAACATTCTGGCGCCAATTCCCGGTAAAGACACCGTCGGGATCGAACTTGCTAACACGCGAAAAGTGACAGTAACGCTGCGCGAGATGTTGCAGTCGCCGGATTGGGAGGAAGTAAAGACACGCGCAAAAATTCCGCTGGCGCTGGGCAAGGACGTTTACGGGAAGGCGATCATTACAGACCTGGCACAGATGCCGCATCTGCTGGTTGCTGGCACCACTGGCAGCGGGAAAAGCGTGTGCATTAATGCTCTGATTGCCAGCATGCTCTTTCGTTTCACCCCTGAAGAAATTCGCTTTGTAATCGTCGACCCGAAAATGGTCGAGATGCAGGCCTACAGTTCGCTGCCGCATCTGGAAATCCCGATTGTGACGGATCCGAAAAAGGTGCTGCTCGCGTTGCGTTGGGTAATTGAAAAAATGGAACAGCGGTACAAGATGTTTGCCCGCGTCGGTGCGCGGAACATTGTCGGCTTCAACGCACGCCCGAAGAAAAAACCTGTAGCCGGGAGCGATGATCCCGGCCGGGAGGAAACAAATTCGTCTGCGCCGGGGTCACCGACGCCAGCTACAGAGGACGAAATCCCAGATCAAATTCCTTACATCGTCGTAATCATTGACGAGCTCGCAGATCTAATGCAAACCGCGCCGGCAGATGTCGAGATGGCGATTGCGCGTATCACGCAAATGGCGCGCGCTGCTGGAATTCATTTGATCGTCGCCACTCAAACGCCGCGCGCAGACGTTATCACTGGAGTGATCAAAGCCAATATTCCCTCCCGCATTGCATTCCAGGTCGCTTCGAAGATCGATAGCCGCGTCATTCTTGATGAAAACGGAGCCGATCGTTTGCTCGGGCAAGGCGACATGCTCTACCTGCCGCCCAGCGCTTCGCGCCTCATTCGTGCGCAAGGCGTGCTGGTGACGGACGATGAAATTCACCGCGTGGTAGAATTTGTTTCAAAGCAAAGCCCGCCTGTCTTCGACACCGTGATGCACGAGAAGCTGCAATCAACTGCCGCGCCGGAAGAAGAGGTGACGGATGAAGACGAAGAACTAGTGGAAAAATGTCTGGAGATTATTCGCCAGGAAAAAAGGGCTTCCACTTCTCTGCTTCAGCGACGTTTGCGACTCGGCTATACCCGCGCTGCGCGTATCGTTGATATTCTTGAGCAGCGCGGTATTTTGGGTCCCGGCGAAGGCGCCAAACCACGCGAGATTCTGGTCGATCTCGATGCTGCTGTTTAGCCGGCATTTTCTCGTTCATGACGATAGAAGGCCTCGGAAAAAAATTTCAGGAAGCGCGACGTGCCAGAAATCTCTCGCTCGATGAAGCAGCGCGAATGACGAAGATCCGGCCAGCCCGTCTGGCGGAGATCGAAGCGGACGATTTTTCGCAGTTTCCAAGTCTGGCGTACGCGAAAGGTTTCCTGCTGATCTACGGGAAATTTTTGGACGTTGATGTTACACCGTACCTGGACGCGTTTGAAGATTCGGAACGCGTAACGGTCGATGGATATTCATATCTCCAGGAAAATCGACCTGAGAAGCCAGTCAGCGCGCCAGTCGCTCCTCGCCGGCCCGTTCGGAGCCGCGGCGGGGGCGATAGCAATCGCGTCTCGCCGATGCCGCTTATTGTTGGAATCGTTGTGCTGGTGATCGGTTTTACCGTGATGAAGTTAATTCTCAATGTGCAGCGGCTTGCGCCGGGGCGAGGGGACCAACCGACGGCGAAGGTATCGCCAAGCGCGTCGCCTGCTTCCGCTCGCAACGTTCCTCAGGCGTCAGCGACGCCTGCCACCGTTGCCGCCGTTTCAACAGCCGCGCCCACCGTTTCCCCTGCACCGACTGCCGCGGCGGCCGCGTTTGCGCCTGCGTCCATGATGCCGAATGAGCCGGAGGTGCGTCGTGCCAAACCTGTGACTCATGAAGAGCTTGCGAAGACACAAGAGCCAGCGAATTCGCCTCAGGCAGAATCAGGAGAACAGAATCGCGTTGCCATTCGGCCAGTTAAACGAACGTATGTCAGAGTGACTGTGGGCGACGGGAGCGGTAACCCGGCGTTCGAGCGATGGGTTTCGCCGTCTGACGGCCCGGTCGAATTCCGTGGAAAACGTATCTCAATTCGCGTCCTCGATCCTGAGGCCGTTAAAATCACGAAGAACGGCGAGGCCCTTGAAGAAGGCGACCAGGACGTAACCGTCAACTGACGGCGTGAGAAAATTCAAGAAAAAGCCGGACACTCAACGCAACGCTCAACGTCGAAGGCACACAATTGTACGTTGGACGCTGGATGTTCGGCGTTGGACGTTTTTGCAGCTAAAGAAATAATGATGAGAACGAAGGCGATGGACTCTTCCACTAAGCCGAAGGTCGGCATGATCAGCCTCGGTTGCGCCAAAAATCTGGTCGACGCAGAGATCATGCTGGGAAGTGTTTTACAACGCGGCATGGAAGTCACAGCACGCGCGCAGGACGCTGACGTTCTGGTCGTCAACACATGCGCATTCGTTGATTCCGCCAAGGAGGAGTCCATTGAAGCTATTCTGGAAGCGCATCAACAACGTGGTTTGAACAAACGACCGGAGCAAAAGCTCATCGTGAGCGGTTGCATGTCGCAACGATTCGCGCACGAGTTGCGCCACGAGATGCCGGAGGTCGATGCGTTTGTGGGTCTGAATCAGGTCAGTGAGTTGGGGGCGATTGTGGAAAAGATTTTAAGCAAACGCCCAACGCTCAGCATCCAACGCCCAACGCCCAATGCAGATACTTCGAAGTTGGGCGTTGGATGTTCGGCGTTGGGCGTTAATTCCGAAAACGACGATTTCGATCTTGCGTTCGCAAACACGCGCCCGACGTACATTCCGAATTACGATACTCCCCGGTTCAGGCTGACGCCGGCACATTTTGCCTACGTGAAAATCGCAGAGGGCTGCAATCACCCGTGCAGCTTTTGCGTAATACCGCAAATGCGCGGCAAACATCGCAGCCGCGCTCCAGAATCCATTGTCGCGGAAATTCGGGCGCTCGTTTGTGAAGGCGTTCGCGAGATCAATTTGATCAGTCAGGATACAACCTATTACGGCATGGATTTGTGGGGCAAAAAAGCCGGGCCGCGTCAGCCGGTTGATTCCAGCTGTGGACCAACGCTCGCAGCGCTGCTTCGCAGCATTCAGAACATCGAAGGCGAATTCTGGGTGCGCCTGCTTTACACGCACCCGGCGCATTGGAGCGATGAACTCATTGAGACTATCGCGGGGTGCGACAAGGTCGCGCGCTATATCGACATCCCTCTACAGCATATCGAGGAGTCAATGTTGAACCGGATGCGACGCGAAACATCGCGCGCTCACATCGAGACTTTGATCGGAAAGCTGCGGACTGGAATACCCGGTGTCACATTGCGGACGACTTTCATCGTCGGATTTCCCGGCGAAACAGAAGACGAATTCGAGAGCCTTCTGAATTTTATTCGCGCCGCTCGTTTTGACCGACTTGGGATCTTCAAATACTCGCAGGAAGAAGGCTCGCGCGCGGCTAAACTGCCGGGGCAAATTCCTGCGAAAATTAAAAATGCGCGTTACGCGGCGGCCATGTCCGATCAGCAAGAAATCGCGCACGAACTTGCTCGCGCGAAAGTTGAAAGCCGCCTCAAGTTACTGGTTGATCAGCCGCACATCGCCCGAACTGAAGGCGACGCTCCGGACGTCGATTGTCGCGTCGTTTTATCGAATGCCGCGCGAGTCGGCGACTTTATTTGCCGGAAAATTACCGGAAGCCGCGGATACGATCTGGTCGCTTAGTCGTGTATTAACGACCAATGGCGAATTGCAGGGCGTTTGACTCACTCGCTCCCGCTCGTTTCCTCCTTTGACTCCCGGTCCACCTCGCTCGGCTCGGGGCCGACTTGGTTCTGCGAAACCCATTGATGGCGTCTGCCACAGACGCCTTACAATTGTCGCTGACGTACTGCGAGCGCCCTAGGTTGGTCGTGACAATCGCGCGGTTTTCGAGCATATTGTCGTCGACATTCATTTGTTGCCGCATGGCGGATCCCAATCAGCGACTGGACGACACTATTCGATTTCACCCGCCGCTTCTGACTGAAGACAAATCGGCGGGTGTAAAGACACGCGAAACGGTGCGCATTCAGTTGCCCGTTCGAGATGCCCGGGAAGTGGCGTCACCACAATTCCTTCGGTCAGCCGATCCGCCGTCCATGGCTCCGCTGCAGCCAGATATTGCGCCGCTCGAACCAAAAACAGAAACGGCGCGTGTTTCATCGCTAACCGCAGTGTCTCGAACTCCGGCTCAGGAGAAGAACGCGCATCTGCCAACGTCGGATATGACTCCCAACCACGAGTTTGCTCCGCTTGCAGCTACCGAGAAAAATTCAAACCTCCTGTGGTGGATAGTGCTCGGCCTTTGTGCTCTGATTTTGCTTATCCAGATTTGGACTTATCTTTCTTGAGCCATGGAAAACTCTACTGTTATCAAGCTGGACGAGTCGAATTTTGACCGTGAACTGACGCAGGACGAAAAGCCTATGATTGTCGATTTTTGGGCGGAATGGTGCGGTCCATGTAAGATGATCGCCCCGGTGCTGGACGAGATTGCGCGCGAGAAAGCCGGCTCTGTCAAAGTGGCGAAGGTGAACGTGGACGAAAATCAGAGTCTCTCGCTCAAATACAACATTCGCGCTATCCCGGCGCTGCTGTTTTTCAAGGCCGGCCAACTGCGCGACCAGGTCACCGGCGTCACAAGCAAGAAAGACTTGCTTAATAGAATCGAAGCGCTCGGGTAGAGAAAATCTTCGCGTCGCGAAGATTTTCGCAAAAAGTGAGATGTGATTGGTGAGAAGTTTCGTCACATCTCCCCGAATGACGTCTCACC
>DATBDJ010000001.1:0-17821 GCA_036269995.1 Candidatus Udaeobacter sp. | reverse complement strand
GCGCGCATCGACGATCAGTTGAAATCCGCCAAGACCCTTGAGCGCGAGTATTTTTCCTGCGCGAACTGCCTCTGCTGCCTGCCGCAGTGCGTCGTCCCGCTCTGCAAGCGCATTGCCGTTCTCGTGCCAGAATTGCAAATGCGGCCCGCACTTTGGACACGCATTCGGTTGCGCGTGAAAACGGCGGTCTAGCGGATCATGGTATTCCCGCTCGCATTCGGTGCACATCGCGAATGTTTTCATGGATGTGTTTGCGCGGTCGTACGGCAACGCTTCAATGATCGAAAAACGCGGTCCGCAGTTGGTGCAATTGGTGAACGGATACCGAAAGCGGCGATTTGCAGGGTCGAGAATCTCGCGCAGGCAATCGGCGCAGGTGCCGATGTCTGGCAGAATCAGGGTGGTTTTGTGTCCGCGCTGTTCGCTTTCGCGCATATTGAACGAGTCGTACCCAATCGCCTGCAGATAGGCGGATTCGATGCTTTCCACTATTGCCCGCGGTGGTTTCTCCGTTTGCAGGCGATCACGAAATTCGCGCAGCGAATCCCGCATGCCTTCGACCTCGATAAAAACACCCTCCGTACTGTTCGAGACCCAGCCGCGAAGCTTCAATTCGGCTGCCAATCGATAGACGAATGGTCGAAAACCGACACCTTGAACGGCGCCGCGCACCACGAGCTTTAAACGTTGCGGCGTGCTCAGAGAGCGCGCCCTGCGAACGCTTTTCGGCGCACTAACAACTGTTTCCATACCTCTAACCAAAAAGCCTGTTCACGAAGCCTATTTCGTAAACGAGAAAAATTCCGAAGCTCAGACTAACTACGCCCGCAGCGGCGCCGAGATATCGGTGCAAAAATTCAAAACGCGAGGTGTAGCTGACAGGGACAGCGATGGCCGTTGTGATCAACATCATGCCGGCGATTGTGCCCGCGCCGAAAATCACCAAATACATCACTGCCAGGAGCGGCTCCCGAAAGATTGGCAATAGCAGCAAAGCGACGGCGGCGGAGCCGGCAAGGCCATGCACAACGCCAATGATTGTCGGACGCAGCGCGCGATAAAATTTTAAGCGACCAAACAGCCGATCCAAACGCGCGGGCGGCACAGATTCCTCGGCATGGCCGTGGCTGTCCGGCTCGTCACCGTGCGGATGCGAGTGAACGTAGTCGCCGTGCCGATGCGGTTGTTCGTGATTCTCCTGCGGTGTTGCGGTCGATGTTGCGCGTAACCTGCGGAAGGCAACACGCAGATTGACAGCACCGAGCACGACCAACATGAGCGCGACACAAAGTTCCAGGCTCAACCCGAGCTGGTGCGGAATAACGAGACCGAATAAAACGATCACACCGCCGACGACAAGCAGGGTTATGCTGTGCCCGACTCCCCAAAACACGCCGGTCATGGCTGCGCGGCGAATGTCGCGTTCGCGGCTGACGATCGTTGATACGGCAATCACGTGGTCTGCATCGGTGGCGTGCCGCATGCCCAGGAAAAAGCCCAACGCGAGAATGGAAGTAAGCGTAATCATCAAACTGGCGCGGCGTGTGTCTCGATGAATCGAACGGATTTGATCGCGCACTCGTGGCCCTGATCCGCCTCGACGGCTTTGCCGCAGCGCGGACAACGCATTGTTACGATCGGCGCAATTGCGAGTGCATCGTTCCAGCAATCGGGCCGGCCCCGATACGCGCAGTGCGGACAATGCACGAGCGCGGGCACTTTCGTAATCGCGAGGGTACTCCCCTCCAACGGCGTCTCTTTGGCAATCGACTCGTAACAGAAGCTGAGTTGTTCCGCATCGATGTGGCTCAATTCGCCGATATCGAGCCGCACTTCAATGATCGTGCGGTCTGGATGCTTGGTGGAAAATTCGAGGAGCTTTTCGACTAAACCCGAAACGATCGAAAGCTCATGCATGGTTGAAATGACGAAGCTCGAATGACGAATGACGAATTAATGACGAAGCACGAATCCCAAATCGACTTGTTAGATTTTCGTCGTTCGTCATTTGGCATTCGTCATTTCAGAGGGCCAATAAAGTCTCTACGACGCGATCAATCCCTTCGCCCGTCTTGCAACTCGTGGGGATGACTTTTATGTCCGGCTTAAGCGTGTGGACGTCGTCTGTCAGCGCCTCGACCCTCACGCCCATCACTTCTGCCATGTCGATCTTGTTGATCACCATGACCTGTGCACCGAGAAACATGTGCGGGTGTTTGCGAACCATCCAGGGGCCTTCGGTGACGCTCACCACGACTACGCGCGCTTTGGAGCCCAGCGGGAATTCGGCCGGACAAATCAAGTTGCCTATGTTTTCGATGAAAATCAGTTTTGTCCTGGTGAGATCGATTTTGCGCAGGCCTTTTCCGACAAGATTGGCGTCCAAGTGGCAACCGTTAATCGTGGCGATCTGAACGACAGGCACCCCGAGCTGCTCGATTTGGTCTGCGTCGTTGCTCGTCGTTGCATCGCCATTGAAAACAACGACCCCAAATTCCGCTTTCAATTTTTCGACGACCTTTGCAATCAGCGTCGTTTTACCCGAACCAATGGCTCCCATGAAATCGATTGCCGTCGTTCCATGGCTGTCTAACAGAGCGCGATTTTCAGTCGCGAGTTTCTCGTTCGCTTCAAGCAGACTGTGCTCCAGCTCGATGTCGTAGATCTCGTCTGGTTGCGCTTCAAGTTTGATCATTTTGGCAATGGCATCGTTTCGGCGCCCGGTGCGGACCGCTCTACCAAATTTTATTTTGCGAGCCCTGCAAGCCCGGTCGGCGTGTGCATTTTTTTGAGCACTTTCCCGTCGCCGAGATACATGTGGACGCCGCAAGGCAGACAAGGATCGAAACTCCGCACGGCGCGCATGATATCGATGCCCTTGAATTTGTCGGGTCCGTTCTCCTCGAAGATCGGTGTGTTTTGCACGGCGTCTTCATATGGCCCCGGCGTTCCATAGATATCACGCGGAGTCGCATTCCACGGCGTTGGCGGATACGGATGATAATTCGCAATTTTGTAGTCTCGGATCACGAGATGGTGTGACAGCACACCGCGCACCGCCTCGTGAAATCCGCAGCCGATCGCTTCCTTTGGAACTTTAAAAGGTCTGAATGTCGCGGTGCGGCCGGCGTGGACGTCGGCCATTGCTTTCTCGATGAAATAGTAGGCGCACGCCGCTGCATACGCCTGGAAATAGGTCCGAGCCCGGTCACGCTCAATGGCATTGCTCCATTTCGGAATGCGCCAGGTGAATTCCACGTCCGGTTTCGTAGCGGTTTTTGGTAAACGAATACGCACAGTCCCATCACCGGGCGCCTTGATGTAGCCGATGTCGACGAGTCCCGACAGCGCCGTCGACCAAAGCCGCGCGATCGGACCGCCGCCCGTGTCCAGCGCAAGATGATCGCCGGTGCGTTTATCGAGCCAGCGCGGGCACATGACCCAGCTGTAATTGCCAGCAAAATCGCGCTTCTGCGGTTTCGGAATTGTCGTCTGGTTCCACGGATGCCGGCGATCGATCGGATTGCCTAACGGATCGTGGGTCACGAATACTTCGCCGTTTCCATTCTCCGCCCAATCCTCGTAATAAGAGGAGCCAAGAAGAATGCGAATGTTGACGTTAATATCGACGAGATTGTTGGTGACGAGTTTTCCATCGACGATGATGCCCGGCGTGACGAACATTGCCTTGCCCCATTCATTCATCGTTTTGTAGTCGTAATCGCAGACATCGGGGTCCTGGAACGATCCCCAGCAGCCGAGCAGGATTCGGCGTTCGCCCACGTGCTCATAGCCAGGCAGCGCCTCGTAAAAGAAATCGAATAGATCATCGTGCAGCGGGATGCAGCGCTTCATGAACTCGGCGTACTTCGTGAGCCGGACGAGATAATCTGTGAAGACCTGGATCGACGGCACCGTGCCGACGCCACCGGGGTACAAAGTTGATGGATGAACGTGCCGGCCTTCCATTAAACAAAACATCTCGCGCGTGTAGCGGCTCACTTGCAGCGTCTCGCGATAAAACTCGCCTTCAAATGGATTCAGCGCCCGCATGATGTCGGCGATCGTTCGATAACCGTGATCTTTCGCGTGCGGCGCTTCGGTTTTTTGCGCCTTCTCCCACACTCCGGGGTTCGTTTCCTTCACCATCATCTCGCAAAAATCGACTCCGACGAGATTGTCCTGGAAAATGTTGTGATCGAACATGTATTCGGCAGCTTCGCCGAGATTCACGATCCATTCGGCCAGGTTTGGTGGTCTTACCCCATAGGCCATTTGCTGCGCGTAACAGGAGCAGGTCGCATGATTGTCGCCGCAAATTCCGCAGATGCGGCTGGTAATGAAATGCGCATCGCGCGGGTCCTTGTTCAGCATGAAAATGCTGTAGCCGCGGAAGATCGAGGAGGTGCTATAACATTCGACTACTTTCTTCGTGTCAAAGTTGATCTTGGTGAAAATGCCAAGGCTACCGACGATCCGGGTAATCGGATCCCAGTTCATCTCAACGATGTTTCCGCCGGGAGCGGAAGTTCCTCGTTTGGTTTCAGTCAGGACTTCTGCCATAACAACTCCTCCGAATTAGTTGTGACCGTTTGAGTAGTATTTCGCATCGTAGCCGGTGGTCAGCACCGGACGTGGATGCCGCCATTTCGGCTCCTTGTTCAGGGTGCGGTTGGTAATTGCGCGCAACATCCGGATGAGCCCTCCATAGGCTCCGATGGCCGTGCTGGAAAATGTCGCCCCCGGTGGCTCGTCCATGAAGGGCATGAATTTATCCGGGAATCCGGGCATCGTGCAGCCGATGCAAATGCCGCCGACATTCGGGCAACCGCCGATGCCATCCATCCAACCGCGCTTGGTAACATTGCAGTTAACCACTGGGCCCCAGCAGCCGACTTTCACCAGGCATTTGGGTGAGCCGTATTCCTTGGCAAAATCAGCCTGCTCATAGTACGAGCCGCGATCGCATCCTTCGTGAACGGTTTTGCCGAAAAGCCAGGTCGGCCGCAGTTGATCGTCCAGTGGAATCAGCGGCGCGAGTCCCGCGACTTGATAAAGCAGATAAAGCAATGTCTCCATCATGTTATCCGGCTGCACCGGACAACCGGGAACATTGACGATCGGCAAACCCGCTTTTGATCTCCAATTCCACCCGAGGTAATCCGCCAGACCCATCGCGCCAGTTGGATTTCCTTCCATGGCGTGAATGCCGCCGTAGGTGGCGCACGTGCCTGCGGCGATTACCGCCGTCGCTTTGGGCGCGAGTCTGTCGAGCCATTCGTTGGTCGTAATCGGCTGACCCGTCGCCGGATCAGTGCCCATCGCCGCCCAATAGCCTTCTTTCTTGATCTTTTCGTTAGGAACAGAGCCCTCCAGGACAAGAACGAATGGCTCAAGTTTTCCGGCGGCAGCATCGTACCAGTACTTCATGAAGTCATCGCCGACTTCGTAAGCCAACACCGGGTTGTGCAAATGCACTTTGGGCAAACCCGGAATGGCGCCCATCACTACGTCTTCAATGCTCGGCAGCGATGCGGCGGTTACTGAAACCGAATCGCCGTCGCATCCCAGTCCAGTCGTCATCCAGACAACGTGGATTTCCTTTACCGCCGGCTGATGGTCAGCATTGATCTGCGGCGTTTTCATACTTGCTTCCCTCCCTGATTACATTCTCATGATTCGAAGCTCCCGGACTATGGCTGGAACCTCGCGCACGATTAAAACAATAATGGCCAGCAGGAGCGCCCCGCCGACGAACCTCCAAGCAATGTTACCAGGACACATCGCGTGGTCGGGCACGATGGCCTCCCTCGCTTTGCATGTGAAGAGATTTTTCATAGGCATAGCAACGGCTGCGCTGCGCAGTGAATCCGCGATGACACTGCGGACGGCGAACGACGAAGTGTACAGCGCGAGTTACAATCCATCTCTAAAGCATCGCGCGTCAGTCGTCGGATGGATTGCATGAAATTTTTGGACCGGAGTAGTGCTGACTAAATCGGCTACAACATTCTCGATCATCTTCGCCGCCAGGGGTACAGCGTCACTGATTTCCCGGCTTAAACCGATTTTACCTTCCCCATCCAGCCGCGCAGGCTCGCACCCGACAAGATACAGTTTGTTCGGCCGACCACCGAGGGCGCGGACCATTTGTAATACTCCGACTGGAGTCAGGGTATGTGCGTCTGCGATTTCACTTTGGGCGATTTCGACCTTATCCGGATCTAGCTCCAACAGGTAAACCGTACCCGGTTTTTCGGCGCGCGGCGCCGCATCAATCAAGATCGTCGCGTCGTAGCCATCCATGATGGCGTACGCCAGATCGTAAGCGCGGATTCCAAAGTCAACGATCTGGACGCCATCCGGCCACGGTCGCTTGGCCAATTCCCGTGCTACCTCGCAGCCAAATGCATCATCGCCGAAGAAAATGTTTCCGATTCCCGCGACTAGGATGCGCATGCCTCAACGCCTCGCCGCCAGCGCTTCCTCCAAGAGATGTCGTTGTAATACGATCCACATATTCTGGTCTACCCAGTCGTGCATTGCTCGCTCGTGCCCGAATGATGTGCGTACTAAACGAGATCGCATCCGCTGAGATGGCTGGTCGCAATGCCGGTATTTGGGCAGATTTTCGCTGGCGTTTGGCCTCGTTGCCGATCGCCTCAAGCACGTCGTCGAAGCCGGCCGTATCGCAGGACGACATTGTAACGTGCCATGAATGCGACGGTGCTTTGCGTCTATAGCGGCCTCGCGGCCTAACGCTCTCCCTGCCCGCTGATCCGTTGTGCGGTTACGCTGCTTTGCTCGCAGGCATCGCGCCGCCGGCATGTTCGAGACTGACCTTCTTCACCAGCTTATCGAGTGGACCTTTTCCCTGCCCGAGCGCTCTCAACAATTCGTTTGCCAGCTTTTCCTGGTTCAGAATCGATGTCAGCAACGCCGCCTCGTGCGTAAACTCCATCCTTTCCGCTTCAGCGATTAGAGGAGTGTAATTGTCGATCTCAAACTGCTCGATCTTGCGGCCGGCTCCGATCAGCTCCTGGTCTTTGTTGCCCGAGACCAGGCGTTTCGCGATGATTTTCACGCCTCCTCCGATTAGCTTCGTCATTTGTTTGCAACTTTTGGATGGCAATTCGCTGCCGAGCGATGTGGCGACATCCTCAAGAGCTTGCACGTGGCCTTTTGTTTCTTTCAGATGAATGCGCAACAGCGTCTTCAGGTCCCTGGACTTTGCAGCTTTCGCAACCAGCGGCAGTGCCAGCGTCAGCTCCTTTTCTGCCTTATGCATTTCGCCCAACTTGTTAAGAAAATTCTTTGGCACCTCGCTTGGCACATTAGTGCTTGTTGTCTGGTTCTCTCTGGTGTGGCCACGCCGAGCGCCAGGCGGACTAGCTTTCGGTCGTCCAGTTGAACCTTTCGTAGTCATTCCGACGCCGGCCGTGCTTTGTCTTCGTGCCGAGCGGTCGTTGATCGCTTTTCTTACTCCTTCTCTACGCATGATGCCTCCCGAATTGATTCCAATAGAAAACAACGCATTGCATGCGCTGTGAGGTTTTAAGAAAACTGAGGGTCTGAATGTGCTGCTATTCAGCCGACGCGGTGCCTGCGATCGGCTCCACTTCGTCCACTCGGTAGAAGAATCGATGACCAATGTGGCGCATCATGCCGATGTCGCGGCCCGGATCATCTTCCAGTACGAGCGCGAAGTGCATGTTCCCATCCAAATCCTCTTCTACCGCCTCGATAACGGCGATCTTCCCCTCAAGCGCCATGTCCATGACATCAGCACGGCGTTTGGGGTGAATTCGGACGCGATCGCCGGCCTTCAATGTTACGCCTTGCACAGTTGCGCCCTCCTGGCGCTGCGCAGGGTTGAAAAACTCCTCGTTCGATTTTTCTACGTCTCGAAGTGTACCGTGCATCTTCAACAAATGCCCCGGAAGCAAATTCTCGGCTCGCTCCAGAATTTTTCGCGCCTGCTCGTCCACTCGGCACATCTCGATCTTCTCCTGATCGGTCAATGCCTGCACCCGCAGAGTCAGGAGTTCGTCGATTTCGGTGCTATCGAACAAATCGCCTGCGCTCTCCGGCGCGATCTGCGGATAGTCGTACAAAATGATTGGCGACGAAAGCATCGTGTCACGTTCGTGCTTCTGTTTGTCGCCTACAAGCACCGGCCAGGTCCGGATGTTTTGGCAGGTTTTGACCAACTCGAGATACTGCGGATGCGGATCGAGCGACGAAATAAACTCGCCTTCCGGCGTGTGCAGAATCGTGTGCGTGGACGCGAAGGTGCGCATCAGCGCTTCATTTTGATTGTCGATCTTTCTGGCGGGCATTGGCGTTTCATTGAAAATCCGGACGCTGATTTTCGCGACGCCTGAATCGACGATCTGCGGCTGGAACTCGACGCGGCCGCAAATCGTCTCGTTGCGCCGCACTGTCGCGCCATCTATCGACCGGGCGGCTGGAAATGCGAACGCGTGCGAGTGCGCGACCGGATCGTTCAACGGCACTGTCGCGAGTTTCACTTCGCGCTCAAGGGCTTCTAACCAAAGCTCGTTGTCCGTTTCGCGTGCCAGAGGCTGCAGAAATCTCACAGTGATTTCGAGCGTCGTGTCGTGCGACTCATTGCGCATGAGACATTCGGTTTGCATCATGCATGGCTCGCGTCCGTGTTGTCCTTCGCTGTACTGTTTCGGATAGACGCGACCAAAGGTGAATCGCTCGCGCTGGTTCTTCTTCGACGAGGCGCGATATGGATAAAGAATGTAACCCTCGTAGAGAACGGCGTTGACGATCTTATCGAGCAATTGCCGATTCATGGCTGAAATGACGAATCCCGAATGCCGATTGACGAATGAATGACAAAGCTCGAAATACGAAAACCACGGCGCGTTTGCGTTGTCGCCATTTCATTTTCGTCATTTGGCATTAATTCGTCATTAGTCATTGTTCCTTCCCGTCGCTTTGCGCCAGCAACCGCTCCATCGCCTGCTCCCACGTGGCGAAACCGTGGTGGCGTTTGAACTCGTAGAGCCGGTCGAAGACGCTGCGTTCGAGTGAGAGGAATGCGCTGTTGGGAAAATGCCGATCCATCATTCCCTGCCATACAGCAATGGACATTCGATATTCGCATTCCTTTTCCCAGGAAACCCGTTGGATTTGAAGCCGCCCGTCGCGATCAGAATAAAAAATCGTTCCGCTGAACAGAAACAGCAGCGGCACCTCACCGTTTTCGATGGCGTAAAAGTATTTTGTCGCCGCGACGTTCAGATCGAACGTGCAGGGGACAGCGAGAACGGCGTCGGTCCTGCCGGTAAACGCGGGCACAATGCAGTTCGCATGCGCCCAAAGCTTGTTGCGCAATGTCTGCCCCCAATCTTCCGGTTTGCCGAATAATTCACGCAATTTCTCTTTTTCAGCGACCGCGTAAGCGCGCTGTGGTGATTGAATCTGGATCTGCGCGTGCAGCATGACGCTCTGGATTTCTTCCGCTGGTGTATTGTTGACGATCTCAAGCTTGAAATGGAGCAACGGCGCCAGCCCCCGCTCGGCAGCTTCCACGCCGAGCACTCTGAAAGCGAGATCAGGCATGAGGAAAATGACGAAATCCGAATGACGAATGACGAAGGAATAACAAAGGTCGAATCACGAATGATGCAGCCAGAATCGATCGGGGGATTCGAGCGTCGTCATTTGTCACTATTTCGTCATTCGTCATTTTCATCCGCTGTGCTGCAACTCTGCGAAAAACTTGTCGATCTCGCGCCAGACCTCTTCCCCGCCGGACAAACCTTTCCAGTGCATGCGAATCGTTCCGACCAATTCGTAGCACCTGTCGATCGGCGCGATGAAATATCTGCGCTTATCGCTTACGCGGTTTGCAAGGAGCGCTTCTACGTCTGGTTGCATCTGGCGCAGCGCCGGATTGTTGGCGGCTAGCGTTTCCCACGCGGTCAGCGGCAGGAGCGATTCCGTCGCGCCGCCGGGACTTGGATACATGGCCGTCATTTTGCCGGAAAGTGTGGAGTAAAAAAAGAACGCCAGATTGATGGGCAAGGCGAGCGCTTCCCATTCCGAGTCACTGATGTTGAAATCGGTCAGTGCACGCGCGTCGCGCGGCACTAACTTAAATCGCCCGCCGGCGACATCCTGGAAGCGCAACGCGCACGCATCGCACGCACAAACGATTTTCCGCGATGCAATTTCCAATAGATGCCTGTGCTGCTGCGAAAGCGAGACGCTGCACAACTCGCACCGTTCTGTTTCTGCAACACCCTTTGTGCGAGGTGCGCCGGCAAATCTGCGCAGCGCTTCTAACGACGACACGGGCACGTAGTGTTCTACGCCGGCGGAATGCTGGGCATGTCTGGGTGCATGGGACCGTGATGCCCCGGGTTGATGCCGGTGGAATCACGCGCGGACCGATAATACTTGCGATCTTCCCCGCGACCGGGCTCGTGCTCTTCCAGCGCTTCCTCTTCTCCTCTGCGCATTCCGGGGACGTGAATCGGTTTAGGTGGTTCGTTCATACATTTAGTCCTGCTGCTATTTCTTCGCGATTGATGGTGGAATCTGGACATTCGGTGAATTTCGGTACGAATCCGGAGGGAACAGACACGCGATCGACCGCGCCCTCCACTTCAAGCGCGGTCACGTCCGGGGCCGCCGCGTAAATCGCTTCTTCGATCGACGATTTCAGAGTCGCGCGAGACGACGGACAACCGTGACAATTTCCTTCCAAACGCAGCCTCACGACCCCCTCAGGGGTTACATTTAGAAGATCGACGTCGCCCCCGTGCAGCGCGAGACGCGGCTTCACGGACTCCAACGCCCGTCGCACCCGTGTCTCGAAATCGAGCGGATGGAGGCCGTGAAGCACCAGAAAACCGGAGATTAATGGATCCTCGGCAAGACGGTCGATCAGTTGCTGGCCGCTCAAAGAATTCTCGTGAATCATTTGCAGCACTCGTTCCAACGCGTCGGCATGCAATTGCAGGAGCGTCTGCACGAGCTCCCGTGCCTGCCGGGAGACTGCAGAATCGTTAGGCTCATTCAGCGCGCTTATTAGCTCCTCCATTCGGGCGAGCTGCCGCTGAAATTGGGAGATAGCCATATGCGAGGCGCGTTCTGTATTTAGATCGCCAGCGGAGCCCGAATCGCGTGCCATAAACTCAGTGACCTATTCGGACCCAGCCGCGGGTGAAATAATCGCTCAGAGTCAGCGAGATGAGAATGAGCAGCCAAATGACACCAGCAACAGCGGCGAAATGCAAAAGCGGACTGCTTCCTCTGATGTGCATAAAGAAGAGCGCAATCAGGATTGCTTTGGTCATCGCGATGGCGAGCGCGATGATAAGATTAAACGGACCAAGATCGACATAGCCGACGGTCCAAGTCAGCGCGAGCAACCCCAGCAAGGCGAGGCAGGTTCGCAGGTAGATTTTTGGTTGAACAATTTCTTGCATTTACGAGCGCGCGGGATGGTAGGGCGCGACCGCCGGGCGCGCCGGAAAACAGCGAAAACGCCCAACACTCAACGCCCGACATCCAACGCCCAATTTGGAGAAATATTTCATCAGCGGTGGCCTACCAAGTACAACAGCGGGAATAGAAAGACCCAGACGATATCAACGAAATGCCAGTACAGCCCAGCGACCTCAACCGTGTTGTGGTTTCCATGAGAAAATTTTCCAAGCCCGGAAAGCAGCCCCAGGACCAGTATAATGCCGATCCCTACGGTAACGTGAATCGCGTGGAGCCCGGTCATGGCAAAATAGATCCAGAAAAATAGTTCGGCAGTCTGCGGCTCGTTGCCGTGCCATTGAAAGTGTGTTCCGGGGACCAGATGATCCACGTAATCTTTGTGATACTCGACGCCTTTGATTGTCATGAACACGCCGCCCAGCACTGCCGTGGCGATTAGCAACCCTGTGAGCAAACGTCTTTGGTCCAGTTTTGCCGCGCGCACCGCGAGCGCCATCAGCAGGCTGCTGACAAGCAAGACGGCTGTGTTTGTGCCGCCCAAAATGACATCAAGCTTGCGACTCGTTTCGACGAAGATCTGGCCATGGGTGAAGCGGTAAACGGTATAGCCCAGAAACAGGCCGCCAAAAAAGAGCACCTCGGTGGCAAGGAAAATCCACATCCCGAGCTTCGCTGCCTCGCGTTGTTGTTTGATGTCGTCAAATTGCTGCTCGACGAGAGGTTGTGACCGCAAGCTGGCTGCTTCCATAGCGATCAATTCCGCGGCGCGCCCGGCGGTCGCGCCCTACCTTCAGATACTGGCAAGATTGAGATCCGCATCCTTTTCGGCTGAGTACGAATATGGCGGCTCGGTTACGATCGGCGTTTTAATAAAATTGTGTTCCGGCGGTGGCGAAGGCGTCTGCCACTCCAATCCAGTTGCGCGCCACGGGTTTGGTCCGGCAACACGACCCTTTTTTAGCGCCCAAATAAAATAGACCAGCGGCAGCAAATATCCTATCCCCAGAATTGAAGCGCCCGCTGTTGAAAGCACATTAAACGCCTGAAACTCCGCCGGGTAAGTGTGATAACGGCGTGGCATTCCCAGGTACCCGAGGAGAAATTGCGGAAAGAAAGTCAGGTTAAATCCCAGAAACGTGGTGAGCGCAGCCAGTTTGCCGGGCAATTCTGGATACATTCGGCCAGTGATCTTGGGCCACCAATAGTGGAGACCGCCCATGAAAGCAGTGACCATTCCCCCGACCATGATGTAGTGAAAGTGTGCCACTACGAAGTAGGTGTCAGTAACGTGAACATCCACGGCAAGCGCCGCCAGAAACAGGCCTGTCAGTCCCCCAATCGTGAAGAGCCCGATGAAGCTCAGCGCATACAGCATCGGAGTTGTGAAATGGATCGATCCTTTGTGCAGGGTGGCTGTCCAGTTGAAGACTTTTACGGCCGAGGGAATCGCCACCAGAAAACTCAGGATTGAAAAGACCATTCCCGCGTAGATGGACTGGCTGCTGACGAACATGTGATGGCCCCAAACAAGAAATCCGAGAACGGCAATGGCCATGCTGGCCGCTGCAACAAAGCCGTAACCGAAAATGCGCTTACGCGCGAAACAGGTTATCAGTTCGCTGATGACGCCCATGCCGGGCAGAATCATGATGTAAACCGCAGGATGCGAATAGAACCAGAAGAGATGTTGAAATAGAATTGGATCGCCGCCGAGTTTTGGATCAAAAATTCCAACGCCCCAGAACCGCTCTACAGACATTAACGCGAGAGTGATCGCCAGCACGGGTGTGGCGAGCACAAGAATCAAACTGGTTGCGTACAATGACCAGACGAACAGTGGCAACCGGAACCACGTAAGCCCGGGCGCGCGCATTTTGTGCGTGGTGACCATGAAATTTATTCCGGTAATGATCGAAGAAAAGCCCGCCACAAACACACCGGCCGCCATCGAAATGACGTGCGTGTTCGCGTACGTCGTGCTGTAGGGCGTGTAAAACGTCCAGCCGGTATCGACTCCGCCGCGGACAATGGACCAGAGCGCCAGCGCGCCGCCCGCGACAAAGAGATACCAGCTCATCAAATTGAGCTTCGGGAACGCCACGTCTCGGGCACCGAGCATCAGCGGAAGCACAAAATTTCCGAGCACGGCTGGAATGGACGGGATGAGAAAGAACCAAACCATCAACACACCGTGGATAGTGAAAAGCTTGTTGTAAGTGTCGGAGGTGACCAGGTCTCCCTGCGGAGTTAGCAGTTCAATCCGCATCAATGCTGCCGCGACTGCGGCAATGACAAAAAAGAACAGGATTGTCCAGAGATACAGGATGCCGATGCGTTTGTGGTCTTTTGTGAGCAACCAGGAGGAAATGCTGTGATCGACGCTCAGGTAATTTTCCGGCGCCATGTCGCCTTGAGTCTTAATGTCGATCTCGGTTGCGGTGATCATTTCGATGGCGCCTCCTGCTGACCGAGCGACTTCAGATACGCGTTCAGTTGCATGATTTCCTCTTCGCTGAGCCGGCCGGCGTAACTCGGCATGATGTTTTCGTAACCGGCACTGATCTGTTTTCCCGGCTGTAAAATTGAATCGCGAAGATATTGGTCGTCTGCATTTACGAACGTGCCGTCGGCGAGCGGGACGGGTTTGCGATAAAGGCCTTCAAGCCGCGGCGCGTGAAATTTGGAGTTTGCCCCATGGCATCCGCTGCAGCCGCGATCGCGAAAGAGGCGCGCGCCGGCCAGCGCCACCGCTTCGCCTGGTTCGCCACTGTTCAGCCATTTCTCGTAATCAATCGGCTCCATCACGACGACGCGGCCGATCATTCGCGAGTGGTTTGTGCCGCAATACTCCGCGCAAAAGATGTGATACTGCCCGGGCACAGTCGGCTGAAACCATTCGCTGGTGTATATGCCCGGCACGACGTCCTGTTTTACTCGAAAAGCCGGGACGAAGAAGCTGTGGATGACATCCTGGGACGTCATTGTGAGCGACACCGTGCGGCCAACCGGCACGTGCAGTTCGTTGATCTCGCGCTTGCCCTCGGCGTGTTGCAGCTTCCACATCCATTGTTTGCCGATCACCTGCACTTGCAACGCATTGCGCGGCGGCGTTTCAATGTGGAAATATAGAATGGCCCCCCAACTGAAGAGGCCCATGGCTATCACAAGCGGAACAACAGTCCAGCCGCTTTCCATCAACAGCGATTTACTCCACGGATGCGAACGATCGGCTCGCGAACCGCGACGATATTTGATGGAAAAGAACGCAATGGGCAGAAACACCACTGCGCAAAAAAACATTGTGATCGCGGTCAGCGCGAAAAACAGCCAGTCCACTTCGTGGGCAACTGGCGAAGCCTGTGGAGGAAAAAGACGAAACTCGTCCATGGGATCTCCTCATGGAGAGAGGTGGCGCGCCGAGGCCGGTCTGCGCGTTGACATGAATACAACACAGGCAATCACCGCGAGCACGGTGGCAATGCCGCTTGCGCGCAACAGCAGCATGATCACGCCGCCATATTTGCCGGTAATCGGATTATAGTGATAGCAGAGGAGCACCAGCCGCTGGATGACCGAGCCGGTCTGATCCGTCGCAGCTGCGAGAATCGCCTGCCGCAGTTCCCCTGGACTGATGTTTATACCAAGGAAGTAGCGCGAAATTTTTCCCTGCGGCGTCAGCACAATCGCGCCGCTCGGATGCGCGTATTCGCCCGAAGCAGGATCGTAGGCAAAGTGAAAACCAGCTTCGCGAGCGATTTCTTCAATCGATGTTTTGTCGCCGGTCAAAAAATGCCAGCCGTTTTCGGCATTGGATCGGCCGTAGCGCTTCAGGTATTCCGCTTTCTTTGCCGCGGCGAGCGCGGGGGTCTCATGCGGATCGACACTGATGTTGATGACATCAAAATCTTTTCCCACATCGAGGCGAAGCTCCTGCAGAGCCTCGATCAAACCGTTGTTGATCAACGTGCACAGCATCGGGCAATGGTAATAGCCGAGCACGAGCAACGTCGGTCGTTTCCCGAAATGCGTCCCCACCTGAAACGTCGTTCCATCAGAGTCGCGGAAGCTCAGATCACGAGAGATTTGCTGATTGACGTTTTGATCAAAAGTGATTTGCCGCAGATCCTGCGGGGTGAGCGCGGACATTTCCCTCATCAGTAGCAACACGGGAAGAAGGAGGAGTGCGCTCGTTTTCATTGGGGCGCGCCACCTGGCGCGAGCGCGTTTTGCTGCGGACGCGACTGCATTAATTGAAGAGGCGTTTGTCCGGCACCGACATCGGGCAACCCGCGTTCAATAATTAATCGCATGGCGCGATCGATGGGTATGCGTGCAGTGCCTGCGGTGCGGTCCACCCAGCCGTACGAATTCAAGAACGCGTCCTCGTTTGTGCGGAGTTGCTCCAATGCGGTTGAACTTTGGGCCTCGAGACGCGGCGGTGGAAATGCGCCGGCCATATTGGTTGAAGCTGCTCGTACCGACACGTCATGCGCGCGCTCCTTCGCTGTCAAGAAACGCATAAGGCCCCATATGCCGCCACAAATGAGGGCTCCACTTAAGAATAATGCGACAGCCAGCGCGAAAAGCGAAACAACATCCACATCTCGTCGTTCGTGTCCGGCGTTCACGTTGAAACTGCGATTGCAAATCGCGGGTCATTCAGGGGCACTAGCGGCCGCGTCTCCAGGTTTTTCAGGAAGACGGCAAGCCAGATTCCACCTATGCCGATCAGCGCCGCAGGCGCGACCCATGAAACGTAAAAACCGTTTTGATAAAGCGATGGGGCGACCAGCCACCATACATCAACGATGTGGGTAACGAAGACCACGGCGGCGATTGCAATCAGCGCTTGCGGGTTTCGTTTTGTCTGTCGAAAAAGCAAAAGAAAAAATGGCCCGAAAAAATGAAAGAGCAGAAGCACGATGGCGATCCAACGCCACCCATCGGCGATCCGGTGCAGATACCAGCTAATCTCATGCGGCAGGTCCCCGGACCAGATGACGATCAGCTGTGAATACGCCAGATACGCCCAAGTCATCGTGAACGTGAGCAAAATGTTTCCCAAGTGGTGAAAGCTTTCCTTGGAAATGATTTCGTGCAGCGCTGTGCGCGGACCAAGCCAGCCCACAAGGATGATGATGAACGCCAGCGCACTTAGCATTTGGCCCACGCACACCAGGAGCGGAAAGATCGTTGAGTACCAATCCGCTTCCATCGACATCACCCAATCAACGCATGCGAAGGTCATCGTGAGCGGATAAATCACCAGGCCCGGCCCGCTGAGCTTACGAAGTTTAATGGTCGGCTCGAAAGAGCGCGTGGCATCCTGTTCCGTGGACCATTTGCAGAGCAACCGTGCGCCCGCAATCCAAACTGCAAACAGCATCGCGGCGCGGATGATGAATCCCGGCGCGTTCATGTAGGCCTGCCTGTGTTGCAAGATCTTGTCTACGGAAAGGTTTGCCTCGTTTGCCCATGGATAGAGCTGTGGCAATCCAAACAGGATTGGCACAAACAACGCCGCAAGAACCGGCATGGTTCTGATCGCCGCCTCAAAAAATCGCCGCACCGGATAGCCCCAATTTCCGCCGGTAAGATGATGAATCATCAAAAATCCCGAAGATCCGAGGGCGACGCCGAGCCAGACAAGGAATCCGAACAGGTATGAAACAAAAGCTGCGCGTCGATCGAAAATGAATCCGACTGCACAGACGATTATCGAAATTACTCCGATCACCATAGCCAGGTACCGCGCACGATTGATCGGTATCGCCGTCAACGCGTTCACGGTGTTTGTCCCAGTTTCTTTAGCTCATCAACAGGCAAGTCCGACGGCTTCGCGTTTTGACTCAGCTGCAATGCGCGAATGTACGCGGCGATGGCCCACCGCTCGCGCGGCTCCACTTTCGTTGCGTATGAACCCATTGCTCCATAACCATTCGTAATCACGTCAAAAAAATGCCCCAACGGCGCGTTCTGCAACCGCTCGACCTGAAATGACGGCGGCCGGGGAAATCCGCGCTGCACGATCATACCGCGGCCGTCTCCCAATCGACCGTGACATACCGCGCAGAATGCGTCGTAGCGTTCCCGCCCGTCCCTCATCAACTGGCGGCTCGGTTTGACCGGTGATTGGGTGACGTAAACGCCGTTCACGATGCCAGTGTAAAACGCCTGATCCAAGCGGATCTCGCCGCGCGCGACCGTATTTGGCGGAATTGGACGCGCGTTTGTGCCGTTTTTGAAGAAGCTGCTTGCCGAAAATGTTTTTGCCTTCGGCTGATCCATCATGTCGCGGCGACACGCGGCGCTAAGGATAGTGATAATTGCG